>NZ_JACBYP010000075.1 GCF_018982965.1 Streptomyces mayonensis
CGAGAAGGCCCGCGGATTGCCCCTGGGCTGGCGAACGGGCTGAGAGGATCCACGGGTTGCCCCTGGGACGGGTGTGGCAGGCCGTGGGCAGGGCCCGGCGGCGGCGCCGGGACCAGCGCGCGTACCGACTGGTAACCGCGAGGGTTTACCGGCCGCGCACCGAGGGTTAACCCTGCCCGGTGCCCTTAGGGGGTTCCCTCATTGGGACGCCGCGAGCGCCGGTTCTAGCGTGAAGACGTGCCGCTCGCCCGGGCACACGGCGTCTGTCCCGAGACTCCCGTGTACCCCCCACGCCCGGGCGACCCCCCACCGGCAACACCCGTGAGGAGACTCAATGTTCGGGCTCAACCGTGCCAGATCGACGGCCGCCGCGCTGGCCGCCGCCGGCGCCGCCGCGCTGCTGGCCGCTCCCTCCGCCGTCGCCGCGCCGCAGCCGATCGTCGGCGGCTCCACCACCACGACGGACGCGTACCCGTTCGTCATGCAGATCACCGACGCCTCGCAGAACCAGTTCTGCGGCGGCACCCTCGTCGCGCCGACCAAGGTCGTCACCGCCGCCCACTGCATGGTCGGCGAGAGTCCGCGCGGCGTCCGGGTGGTCGGCGGACGCACTCTCCTCAGCGGCTCCGACGGGACGGTGGCCGAGGTCAGCCGGATCTGGACGCACCCCGACTACACCGACGTCACCGACGGCAGCGACGTGGCCGTGCTGACCCTGTCCTCGGAGATGCCGTACACCCCGGCCGAGTACGTCTCCGCCGCGGACACCTCGGTGTACGCGCCCGGCACCGAGACCCGTGTGCTCGGCTGGGGCACGACCCGGGAGAACGGCAGCTCCTCCGACCAGCTGCGGACCGCGACGGTGCCGGTGGTCTCGGACACGGACTGCGGCGCCTCCTACGGCTCCGACTACGTCGCGGGCGACATGGTGTGCGCGGGGCTTCCCGAGGGCGGCGTGGACGCCTGCCAGGGCGACAGCGGCGGGCCCCTGCTCGTCGAGGGCGTCCTCGCGGGGATCACCTCCTGGGGCGAAGGCTGCGCCCGGGCCGGCTACCCCGGGGTGTACTCCCGGCTGACCGCGTTCTCGGACCTGGTGACCGAGCAGGTCACCTCGTAGTACCGGCACCCCTCAGACCAGGGGGCGTTGCGGGCCTCCACGAGCGGCCCGCAGCGCCCCCTCTCCATGCTCCGTGTCCTCCATGCTCCGTGTCGCCGGCTGCGTCGCTCAGTCTGTCGCTCGCCGTGTCGCTCAGCCTGTCGCTCACCGTCCCTGTCGCTCGCCGTGTCGGCACCGCGACCGGTCCGGTCGCCCTCAGTCCTCCGCGCGGCCCAGTTCCACGGCGAAGCGGGCGCCGGCCAGCAGGGACAGGTGCGAGACCCACAGCCACACCAGGAAGACGACGACGCCCGCCAGGGAGCCGTACAGCCGGCCGTAGGTGCCGATGCCGGAGGCGTAGAGGGAGAAGGCGGCCGAGGAGGTCAGCCACAGCAGGGCCGCGAGCGCGCCGCCGGGGACCGCCTGCCGGGTGCGGCGGGCCGCGGCGGGACCGGTGCGGAAGAGGACGAGGACCAGCAGCGCGACCAGGCACAGCAGCACCGGCCAGCGCAGCAGGGACCAGGCGGTGGTGGCCGTGGAGCCGATGCCCAGCCTGCCGCCGAGGGCCTTGGCCAGCGGCCCCGTCAGGAGCAGCACCAGCGCGCTGGCGACGAGCAGGCCGAGCAGGCTCAGTGCGGTCAGGACGATGCGGTGCAGCCGGTGCCACAGGGGACGGCGGTCGGGCACGCCGTGCATCTCGTGCAGGGCGCGCCGGAAGACCGCCAGGTAGCTGGAGGCGGACCACAGCGACCCGACGCCGCCCGCGACGGCCACGGTCAGGGCGGCGGAGCGTTCCCCGGCCATCTCGTGCAGGGTGCGGTGCAGTTCGGCGCCGGACTGGGCGGGCGCCCAGGAGGTGACGTCCGCGATGAGACGGTCCGTCAGGTCCGGTGCGACGAGGCCGATGACGGACGCCGTGACGACGAGGGCGGGCACGAGTGCCAGGACGGCGTAGTAGGTGAGGGCGGCGGCCCAGTCGGAGACGTTGTCGTCCCACATGGCGCGCGGCACCCGGCGCAGCGCTCCGGTCCACGGCACCGAGCGTTCCCGGAGCCGGGTCAGGTGTCCCTCCGGGTACGCCGTCACCGCGCACACCGCTCGCGGGCGGACCGTACGCCCAGGTGGACGTGGATCCGGAGCGGGTGCGGCGCCAGGGAGTCGCGGACCTCGTCGAGGGGGCCGCGGGTGACCCGGTCCAGCACCGGGCCGGGGCCGGCGCCGGGTTCGAGCAGCAGCCGTACGCGGGCCCGTGACCGCTTGTTCCCCGCGGGCAGGTGTACGTGGGCGCGTTCGACGCCGTCGGTCGCCTCCGCGCGCCGGGCGACGGCAGCGGCCAGCGCGCGCGAACGCAGGGTGAGGGGCGGGCCGGCGAGCGGCAGCCGACGGGCGCCGCCCCGGCGCGGCTGGGCCAGGAACCAGGCGAGGCACAGCAGCAGTGCACTGGCCGTGCCCGCGACGAGGACGGGCGTCCACCAGCCGGTGCCGCGCAGGTCGGCGAGGGCGGCGCGGTCCAGCAGCACCGTCCCCGTACCGGGGGCGGGCCACCAGCCGGGCAGCCGCTCGGCGACCGCTCCCCCGGTGAGGGCGAGCCACCCGCCACCGGCCAGCAGGGCCGCGCCGGTCAGTGCGAGCAGCGTCCGGTTGACGGCGTTGCGCATCGGGTTCACGAGTCGGTCTCCTCGGCGGACGTCGGTTCGTACGGCGCCTTGGGGGCGGGACGCGCACCGGAACCAGGCCCGGCGCCCGCATTCAGGCCCGGATCGGCACCCTGGTCCGAGCCCGGACCGGCCGGGGAGGTCCCCGCCGTGTCGGGCGACGCGGGGGCGCTCGCCGGCGGGGACGTGGGCGCGGCGGAGGTCGCGGGGCGGGGCGGCTCCGGCTCCTCGCCCGCAGAGCCCGCAGAGCCCGCAGAGCCCGCAGAGCCCGCAGAGCCCGCAGAGCCCGCAGAGCCCGCAGAGCCCGCGCCGTCGCGTCGCTCCGGCTTTCCGGCGGGTCCGGCGGGTCCGGCGGGTCCGGCGGGTCCGGCGGGAGCCTCGGGGCCGTCCGTCCTCGCAGCCCCACGCGCCGGGGCCGCCGGACCGGCGTCGGCCTGTGCGTCCGTCGCTTCCGCGCCCGGGGCCGGGCCCGGCGCATCGGCTCGCCCGGGTGCGGAGCCCGGACCCCGCATCTCGGCCCGCCCCTCGCCGGGACCCGGACCCGAACCGTCGGCACGCCCCGGTGGGCGCCAGTGGGGTTCCGTGCGCAGGGTGACGCGGAGTGCGGGGCGGCGGGCCAGGCCCAGGTCCGCGAGCGTCGCGTCGGCCGTGGTGCGCAGGGCCGTCCGTGTCGTGGCGCGGTCGCCGAAGGCGAGGTGGGCGCGCAGGCGCAGGCGACGCCGGCCGCAGCGGACACGGACGCGCGTCACACCGGGGACGGCCGACGCGGCGTCCCGTACGAGTTCGGCCGCGGCCGTGCGGTCCAGTACGGCCCGCTGCCGGCGGTGTCCCGGCACCGGGGCCATCGGCAGGACGCCGCGCAGGCCCGGCGTGAGGGCGAGGCACAGCAGCCAGGTGCCCAGGACCGCGGCAGCGGCACCGCCCGCGACGACCGGGGCGTCCCCGGGACCGTGCGTGGCGAGCCAGTCGACCGCCGCGGTGCGCCAGGACGCCGGACGCCGGTCGGCGAGGTGCACCGACAGGACGTCGTACAGGAGTACGGCGCACCCCGCCGCCCCCGCCAGGGCCACCAGCGCGGCCGGGGTCCGGCGCGCCGACCAGGGGCGCCGGGACCGGCCGCCGGAGGGACTGTCGTCCTCGGGCGGGCCCACGGGGGTGAGTGAACGGTCCGGGGTCAGCGCCTGGACGCGGACGGTCGCCGCCCGCACGGTGAGGCCGCTCAGTTCGGCCACCCGCTCCGCCATCCGGCCGCGGACCTGCTCTCCCGCCTCTCCGAGGGCCGCCGGGTACGGCAGCCGCACGTCGACCGAGACGTCGGCACGGCGCCCGTGCACGGCCGCCGTGCCGTGGGTCACCCGGGCCCGCCGCCCAGCCAGGTCGGCCTCGGTCGCGGCGCGTTCCGCGATCCGGCGCACGGCGCGGTCGGCGACGACCGTCCGTCCGCGCTCGGCCGGTGCCGTGCGGGCGGGCCGGCCGGTGGCCGGCGTTCCCGTCACCGCGTCCTCCGGTCGCCGAGTGCCAGGAACTCACGCCAGTCCGTGCCGTTGTCCACCAGGCGCCCCAGCACACCGCCGACCGCTCCCAGCGCCGCGACCAGCAGGAAGGCCCCGAAGCCGCCGAACCATCCCGCGAAGGCCAGCGCCATGCCCACCAGCATGCCGATCGTCGCTCTGCTCATCACTCACCTCCGCCTCGTCACCTGCTCCGGATCCCCTGCGTCACGCCGGTGCGGGGATCCCTGCGTCACCCCGGTACGTCACTCCACGCGCGCCTCAACCGGGCGCTCCGGGTCCTCCTCGTCCGGCAGGTGCACGTCGTTGATCGTGATGTTGACCTCGACGACCTCCAGGCCGGAGATCCGCTCGACCGCGTCGATCACGTTCTCGCGCACGTCACGGGCGAGGTCGGCGATGGGCACCCCGTACTCGACGACGAGGTCCAGGTCGATGGCGGTCTGGCGCTCGCCGACCTCGACCTTCACGCCGCGGCCCACGTTGGGCCGGCCGCCCGGCACCCGGTCGCGGACGGCGCCGATGGTGCGGGACAGGCCGCCGCCCATGTCGTGGACGCCGGGGATCTCGCGCGCGGCCATGCCCGCGATCTTGACGACGACGACGTCGGCGATGGACGTACGGCCCCGCGTCGCGGCCGGTTCGGTGGCGCCGGTCGCGCCACCGCTCACGGTCGTCGCACCGCCCTGCGGGGTGCGGCCGGTGCCGCCGGTCGTGCCCGTGCCGCCGTTCTTCTTCTCGGTCTTCGTGCCGATCGTGGCCGTCTGCGGTGCGGTCGTCATGGTGTCCTCCGTCAACCGTGGTCGTTTGGTGCTTCGGACGTTGGACACGGGTGGCGGTACGGCGTTACGCGGTTCCGGGGAATTTCTTTTTCCCGAGCCGTTTTCCGGCCCCCGCGTAACGCCGGGGACGGTCGGGGTGTCCAACCTGGGAGACCCACTCGTAAGAGCTGCGGGAACGACGGAAGGGAGCGCACGTGCCGGGGGACGACGGACTGCTCGCGGTGCGGGCCGCCGAGGGCGACGAGGACGCCTTCGAGGTGCTCGTGCGCCGGCACGCGCCGGGGCTGCTGCGGCTGGCGGCGAGCATGCTGGGCAGCCCCTCGGAGGCGGAGGACGCGGTGCAGGACGCGTTCGTCAGCGCCTGGCGCAGGCTCCCGGAGTTCCGCGGGCAGTCGGCCTTCACGACCTGGATGCACCGCATCGTCGCGAACCGGTGCCTGAACATGCTGCGTTCCCGGCGCCCCGTGACGGACCTCGACAGCGTGCCCGAGCCGGAGGCGCCGGACCACGCGGTCTCCCCCGCGCGGGCCGCCGAGTCGCACGCGGCCGCGGTGGCGCTGGGCCGGTCGCTGTCCGAGCTGTCCCCCGAGCAGCGGGTGTGCTGGGTGCTCAGAGAGCTGGAGGGCCAGTCGTACGAAACGATCGCGGAGACGGTGGGGATCAGCCCGGAGGCTGCCCGTGGCCGGGTGTTCCGCGCACGACGCTCCCTGACGGAGGCGATGACCGCATGGCGATGAACACCGGCGCGGAGCTGCCCGGGCCCGGGACCGGGGCCGGCGGCGCCGAGGAGCCCGTCGACGACGAACGGCTGGCCTGCGGGCGGCTGCTGTCCGAGGTGTGGGAGTCCCGGGAGGACGGTGCGGACGATCCGCACGTGCGTGCGTGCCCGTACTGCTCGGCGGCCGTACGGCAACTGGACCTGCTCGGCGCCGCGGTGCGCGAGGCGGGCGGCGGGCGGGAGCAGGAGTGGGACGCGGGGGCGCTGACCGAACGGGTCATGGACGTCGTCCGGCTCGAACTGCGGCCCGGCAGGCCGCTGCCCCTCGGGGAGCGGGAGGAGGACCTGTGGGTGCGGGAGGCGATGGCGGCCAAGGCGTTGCGGGCCGCCGCCGAGACCGTGCCGGGGGTGCGGGCCGGTTCCTGCCGGATCCGGCCCGCCGAGTCCGGCGGCTCCCCCGCGCGGGGTCCGGTGCGGGTGCGGCTGGAGGTCGTCGTACCGCTCACGCCGCCGCTGCGGGACGTCGCCGAGGAGGTCCGGCGCCGGGTCGCCGGGGCGGCGGACGAGGCCCTGGGGCTGCCGGTGGCCGACGTGGACGTGCACATCACCGACGTGACGGACCCGGCCGGGTCGGACGAGACCGAGAGAACGCACACGACGCGGGAAGCGCGAGGTGTGCGAGTTGCGCGAGGTGTGCAGGACGCGCAAGACGCCGAAGAGGGGAACCAGTCGTGACCGCTGCCGCCACCGGCCGTGACGCGCTCGCCGGCACCGTCGCGCGGGTCGCCGCCGACGTCCCGGGCGTCGCCTTCCTCCGGCCCGGCCTCGCCGGCCTGTTCCGCTCCTCCGCCCGCAGCGGGCCGCCGGGTGCGGGCGGGCGGCGGCAGGCCGCGGGGGTGCGGGTGAGCCGGGCCTCGGGGTCGGGGCCGTGGGAGGTGGACGTCCAGATCGTCGTCCGCCGCGACCACCGGGCCCTGACCGTCGCCCGCGCCGTGCGCGACGCCGTGACCGAGGCACTGGCCGCCACGGCGCCCGGCGCGCAGGTGACGGTGACCGTGGCCAACGCGGTGTGAGGGCACGCGCGGTGTGGGGCCGTCGCGGTACCGGTGTGCGGGACGGTCAGCAGGTCTTCCGGTAGGGCAGCCGGGGCAGGAGTTCCCGCCAGCGGGCGGGTGTGAGGTCGCCGCCGGTGCGGGCGCAGACCTGACGGAGTGCCCGGTCGGGGTCCAGTGTCCAGATCCTGGCCGTGAGGTCGTTGCCCGCCGAGGCCAGGGTCTCGCCGTCCGGCGCGAACGCGACCGAGGTGACCGTGTCCTGATGGCCGGTGAGGGCGTTGCCGTGGGCCGCGGCGCGGGCGGGGTCGGCCACGTCCCACAGGCGCACCGCGTGGTCCTCGCCGCCGCTGGCGAGGGTGCGGCCGTCCGGCGCGAAGGACACGGAGGTGACGCCGCCGCGGTGCCCGGTCAGCTCCCCGCCCAGGGGCCGGGCCCGGCCGGGGTCGGTGACGTCCCAGAGCCGTACCGTGCGGTCCCGGCCGCCGGTGGCGAGGACGTGTCCCTTCGGCGCGAAGGCGACCGAGTTGACCCAGTCCCCGTGGGCGGTCAGGGGTTCGCCGAGGGGGCGGGCGCGCTCCCGGTCGCGCACGTCCCACAGCCGGGCCGTCTTGTCCTGGCTGCCGGTGGCGAGGGTGTGCCCGCCGGGGTCGAAGGCCACGGAGCCGACCCAGTCGGTGTGCCCGGTCAGGGGGTCGCCCACGGAACGCACGTCGTGGGGATCGCGTACGTCCCACAGGCGTACCCGCTCGTCCACGCCGCCGGTGGCGAGGGTCCTGCCGTCCGGTGCGAAGGCTGCGGCGAGGACGCCGCCGTGGTGGGCGTCCGGCAGGGTGGCGGCGGCCACGGGGCGGGCCGGGTCGGAGACGTCCCACAGCCGCAGGGTGCCGTCCTCGGCGCCCGACGCGACGGTGCGGCCGTCGGGGGCGAAGGCCACGGCGAGGACGGGCGCACCGTGACCGGCGAGGGGCCGGGGCAGGGGGCGCGGCCGGCCGGGCCGGCGGACGTCCCAGAGCCTGACCAGTCCGTCGTCCGTGCTGGCGGCGGCCAGCAGCCTGCCCGTGGGGTCGTGGGCCACGGAGGTGACCGGGTTGGTGAAGTCGGTGAGGACGGTGTCCGGCAGGTGCCACAGGCGGACGCTGCGGTCGGCGCCGGTGGTGGCGAGGGTGCGGCCGTCCGGGCCGTAGGCGAGGTCCCACAGTCCCTCCGTGTGCCCGGTCAGCGGTTCGCCGATCTGGTGCGGGTAGGCGGGGTTGGCGACGTTCCAGAGGATCACGGTGTCGTCCTGTGCCGCGCTGGCCAGGGTGTGTCCGTCCGGGGAGAACGCCACGGACCACACGGCACCGGTGTGCGCGGTCAGCGGTTCCCCCAGCGGGCGCAGGCCGCCGCCGTCCGACCCGCCGAGGTCACCACCGTCCGACCCGGCAGAGTCACCACCGCCCGACCCGCCGGAGTCGCCGCCGTCCGTCCCGCCGGAGTCGCCCCGCACCTCCCACAGGCGCACCGTGTCGTCGTAGCCGGCGCTGGCGAGGGTGTCGCCGTCCGGGGAGAACGCCACCGACCAGACCGCCTCGTCGTGGGCGTGCCGTGGCTCGCCGAGAGCGGTCGGTCCGGCGGAGCGGTCGGCCCGCCACAGCCGTACGGTGCCGGTGTGTCCGGCGGTGGCCAGGGTGCGGCCGTCCGGCGCGAAGGCGACGTCGCGGACGCTGCGCGCGTCGGCGCGGGCGGGCTTGCCGAGGGGTGCGGGCGCGGCCGGGTGGCCCAGGTCCCACAGGCGGAGGGTGCCGTCGTCCCCCGAGGTGGCGAGGGTGCGGCCGTCGGGGGCGAAGGCCACGGAGGTGACGGACTCGCCGTCGTGGCTCACCAGGGGCGGGCCCAGCGGCTTCGGCCGGGTGCGGTCCCGGGCGTCCCACAGCCGGATGCCGCCGTCGTGTCCGGCCGCCGCCAGCACGGTGCCGTCCGGGGAGAACGCCACGGCTCCCACCGGCCCGCCCGCGATCCGCAGCGAGGCGCCGAGTTGCTCGTCCGGGCCGTTCCCGGCGGTGTCCCACAGCCGTACGGTGCCGTCGTGGCCGCCGCTGGCGAGGGTGCGGCCGTCGGGGGCGAACGCGACGGCGCTGCCGATGTCGCCGTGTCCGGGCAGCCGGGTGGACAGGACCCGGCCCACGTCGGTGGTGAGCGCGGTGCGCACTTCGGGTGTGCCGCGCATGCCGGACGCGGCCACGTCGAGACGGGCGGACAGGGCGGCGTTGGTGCCGCGCAGCCGGTCGGCCTCGGCGGTGATCCGGCCGAAGACGGCCTCGTCCCGTTCGGTCTGTGCGGTGTCCCGCAGGCGCAGGGCGACGACCGCGGTGGCCGAGGCGACCAGTACCAGCAGGGCGAGGGTCGCCGACAGTGCGCGCCGCCGCCACAGCGCGCGTCTGCGGCGGCCGACGGAGGCGGCCAGGAACTCGCGTTCCGCCGGGGTGAGTTCCTCGTCGCGCCGGTCGTCCGGGAAGGCGTCGCGGGCTGCGGCCAGGCGTGAGCCCGCGTAGAGCGCGGCGTTCTCCCGGCCCAGGTCCAGCCAGGTGCGGGCGGCCTCGGAGAGTGCCCGGTGGACGCGGAGCCGGTCGCGTTCGGCGTCGATCCAGCCGCGCAGGCGCGGCCAGGCGGTGATGAGGGCCTCGTGGGCGAGTTCGACGGTGCCGTCGTCGAGGGTGAGCAGCCGGGCGGCGACCAGCCGGTCCAGGACGGCGCGGGTGCCGTCCGGGTCGCCGAGGTCGAGTTCCGCGTGCTCGGCGGGGCGCCGGGTGTCGGGGGTGCCGTCACCGGGGGCGACCAGCCGCAGCAGGATCAGGCGGGCCAGTTCGGCCTGGGGCGCGGTGAGTTCGCCGTACACCTCCTCGGCGGTGCGGACGACGGCGCCGCGCAGTCCGCCGGCCGTCTCGTAGGCGGACTCGGTCAGGGTGCGGCCGGTGCGGTGGCGCCAGGTCTCGAGGAGCGCGTGCGACATCAGCGGCAGTCCGCCGGGCGCGTCCTCGACCTCGTCCAGGAGCCGCGCGGTCAGGGCGCGTTCGACGACCAGTCCCTCGGCGGCGGCCGGGCGGACGACGGCCTGGCGCAGCTCCTCGCGACTCATCGGACCGGCGAGCAGCGTCGCGTCCTGCAACGCGGCGGTGAGCGCCGGGTGTTCGGCGCAGCGGCCGAGGAAGTCGGCGCGTACGGCGACGACGACGCGCAGGGCGCCGCCGGGCCGGGCGGCGGTGAGGAGGCGGTCGACGAAGGCGTCCCGCTCGGCCGGGTCGGTGCAGAGGGTGTACAGCTCCTCGAACTGGTCGACGATCAGCCAGGTGTCCGCGCCGGGCTGCGCGTCCGGTACGGGGTCCAGCCGGTCGGCGTGGGTGCGCAGCGGGGTGGCGCCGGGGGTGAGGACGCGTACGGCCGCGGGGGCGGCGGGTGCGTCGGGGCCGGTCTGCGGGGTGCGCAGGCGCGGGATCAGACCGGCCCGCAGGAGGCTGGACTTGCCGCTTCCGGAGGGGCCGAAGACGGCCGTGAAGCGGTGTGCTCGGGTGAGTCCGGCCAGCCGGTCCACCAGGGCGTCGCGGCCGAAGAAGAGGGCGGCGTCGTCCGGTTCGTAGCGGGTCAGGCCCCGGTACGGCGGTCGTCCCTCCTGGCCTGCGGTGGCGAGGGCGGCGGCCTCGGCACTCGCCTCCCGCCAGCGCCGCTCCCACTCCTCCGGGTCGCCGCCGCAGACGTCGACGTACGCCAGGGTGACCGCGAGGGTGGGCAGTTGCCGTCCGGCGGCCGCCTGCGACAGGGCGGTCACCGAGAAGGGGACCTTGTCCGCCATCGTCCGGTACGTCGGGCGTCCCACCGACTCGCGCAGCGCGCGGAGTTCCGCGGCGAAGCGCTGCACCGGTCCGGCCGAGGGGTCGAGCCCCCGCTCCCGGCGTCCCACTCCGCTTCCGCCCACGTGTCCCCGCCCCCGCCGTCGCTCCCGGTCCCCGTCCGGGCGCCCACGGTAGGGAGGCGCGGGTGGGGCGGCAAGCCGACGGGGGCGCGGCGGCGCGCGGCGCACGCGGAGTTCACGCTCCCTTCACTCCGGTTACGCACTTGCGGCGGCCGGCCGGGGTGTTTCGCGCCGTCCGCGCCGTTCCGCATTGTTCAGCGCCGGGTTCCGGGCTGCTGAACAACGGGGCCCCGCGGTGGAATCGGTGCTTCGGGGGAGTGCGGGGCGGCGTGTTTCCCGGTCCGTCCGGGCCGGGCGCCACCCCGCACCCAGACATGAGGGAGTGATCCGATGATCGTCGAGGGGAGCCGCCGCCCGCGGAGCGTGACTCCGGCGGTGGTGCTGGTGATGCTGGGAACCCTGGTCGCGGCGACCACGGCGGCCGGCCCGCAGCAGGCGGCAACCCTGGTGCTCCTGCTGGTGGCGGTCTGCTTCTGGTTCGCGGTGCGGGCGGGCCGCGGCCGGCGCGGCGCCCGGACCGCGGTGACCTGCCTGACCGCGGGGATCCTCGTCCTCTGCGCGCCGTTCGCGCTCGACGATCCGCTGTACGGAGGCGCCACGCTGCTGCTGGCCGCCGTCCTCGCGGTGCCGGGCGTGGTCCTGCTGTACCTGCCGGACGCCGACGCGTACCTCCGGGCCCGCAGCGGGGAGCACGCCGAGAACGCCGAGGGTGTCGAGGGATGACGCGTCCGCCGTACGAGTACGAGGGGGACGAGTGGCAGGGACCGGACGATCCGGAGGCCGAGCGTCTGGGACTCCGCAGTCCTGGTGGTCCTGGTGGTCCTGGTGGTCGCGAGGGTCACGGCGGTCCCGGTGATACCGACGGTCACGGCGGTCTCGGTGATACCGGCGGTCCCGGCGTCTGGAATCCCGCACCCGGTTACGGGCGGCCCGCGCCGCCCGAGCCGCGCGTGCCCGATCCGCTCGCCGTCGCCGTCGGCAACGCCTCGCTGCTCGGGATCGGCTACCTGCTCATGAACCGTCGCGGGCTGTTCTGGTCCGCCGCGCCGGTCACGGTGGCGGTGTGGTGGCTGACGTACGCGACCGCCGCGACGTGGTCCGAAGTGCTCCTGGTCCTGTGGTGGGCGGCGGTCGTCGCGCACGGCCTGTGGCTGGCGCGGCGGCACCCGTCGGCGGGCCCGCGCCGCGGGCAGCGGGTGCTGGCACTCGCGCTGACCGTCCCGGTGCTGGCGGCCGCCGGGTGGGTGCGGGCCGACGCGTACGGGATCGAGGACGCCGTCGCCGGCGCCCGCGCGGACGGCGACTGCGGGGCCGCGGTGGACGCCCAGGACGGGGTGCGGTTCCGGCACCGGCTCCTCGCCGCGCCGGCGGCCGCCCGGGGTGACGCGGTGGTCGTCACGTGCGAGCGGCTGGACACGGCCGAGGGCTACCTGAGCACCGCGCTGACCGGTGACCTGGACTCGCTGGAGACCGGCTTCG
The DNA here is from genome assembly GCF_018982965.1 of Streptomyces mayonensis. Taxonomy (GTDB): domain Bacteria; phylum Actinomycetota; class Actinomycetes; order Streptomycetales; family Streptomycetaceae; genus Streptomyces; species Streptomyces mayonensis. The sequence goes on from NZ_JACBYP010000075.1 coordinate 12,243, forward strand.
CCCGGCTCGGCGGGGTCCTCGGCGAACCCGGCAACGAGCGGACCGTCGAGGCCGCCCTGAAGGACTTCCTCGGGCAGCTGCCCACCGACGACGGCTGCGTGACCATGAGCATCGCGGACTGGCTGCGGAAGCGCGAGGACGGACCGCGGGACCTGACCGGCCCCGCCGCGGCCACCGCGGCCCGGATAACCCCCGGGGCACTGGTGAAGTGCGGCGACGCCCTCCTGGCGGACAACCGGTGGGCGGACGCGCAGGACCGCTACCAGCGGCTGCTCGACGACCACCCGGGCGACGCACGCGCGGACGACGCACGCGAGGGCGTACGGAAGGCGGGCCTCGCGATCGAACTGAACCGGGTCGAGAACCTGGTCACGGCGGCGGACAGCATGGGCTCCGGATACTGCGGGAAACCGGCGAAGTACTCGGCGGCCCCGGCCTATCGCAAGGGCAAGAGCGGCGTCGTGTTCGCCGGCGACACCGAGTACACCGACAAGCTGCCCGAGAAGTGGCTGGCGGGCACCGCCGCTGCCGCCCTGGTGGTGTGCACGGGCGAGGCGAAGTCGGGGGACGCCATCGAGACGTGCCAGTACCGGGGCCACGACGGACGGATCGGCAGTGTCCGGTTCAACAAGCTGGCGGTACGGGTCAAGGCGTACGCGCTGCGGACCGGGAAGCTGGTGACCGACCGGACGGTGCAGATGAACGGCGAGAGCTGCCCCGGTGTCCTCCGGTACTTCGGCGAACTGCCGTCGCAGATGGCCGCCACACCCTCGGACGCGGACGTGCGTGACGCCTTCGGGCCGGTGATCGGGCGCTGACGGCGGCGCGTCACCGGGCCGGGCGGTTGCCGGGCCGCCGGCGGGGCACCCAGGAGCATGGCCCACGGACGGGACAGGATCCTGGTGACCGGCTGGTTCAGCTTCCTGCACGGGGAGGCGACGGCCGGCGACGTGCTGGCGCTGCACCGGGTGGAAGAGGTGCTGCGGGGCGCGGGGCTCGCCCACGACGTCGTGTGGAGCCCCGGGTTCCGTGCGGACGGCACGCACTTCTCGGAGGTGGATCCGGCGGCGTACTCCCGGTTGCTCTTCGTGTGCGGGCCGGTGCACGGGCCCCAGGTGGAGGAGTTGCACCGGCGGTTCGCGCACTGTGTGCGGATCGCCGTCGGCGTCTCGGTCGTCGACCCCGCCTCCCCGGCCGTCACCGGCTTCGACCGCGTACTCGCCCGCGACGGCAGCGGCAGCGGGCCGGGCCTGGACCTGTCGGCCCGCGCACCCGGGCTGCCGCGCGTGCCGGTGGTCGGGGTGGTGCTCACCCACGGACAGCACGAGTACGGAGGTCGGCGTCGGCACGCCGAGGTGGCCGCGGGGCTGACCCGCTGGCTGGCCGGCAAGGACTGTGCCCGGCTGGAGCTGGAGACGCGGCTCGACGCCCACGACTGGCGGCTGTGCGGCACCCCGGCCCAGCTGGAGTCGGTGCTGGCCCGCCTCGACCTGGTCGTCACCGACCGGCTGCACGGCCTGGTCCTCGCGTTGCGAGCCGGTGTTCCGGCGCTGGTGGTGGACCCGGTCACGGGCGGCGCGAAGGTGACGGCCCAGGCGCACGCCTGCGGCTGGCCTGCCGTGGTGGCCGCCGAGCGGCTGGTCGGTCGGCGGGTGACCGGGGAGGCGGAGTACGGGGAGCCGGGATACGGGGAGCCGGGATACGGGGAGCTGGAGTACGGGGAGCCGGAGTACCGAGAGCCGGAGTACGGGGAGCTGGAGCGCTGGTGGCGGTGGTGTCTGGCCGACGGCCGTGACGAGGCGGCGCGGATCGGCGCCGGGTTCCGGGCGGCCGACGCGGTGGCGGACGCCGCGGACGGGCTGGTGGCGGTGCTGGGCGCGGGGGCGGGGGCGGGGGCGGCGGCGGGCGGGACCGATCGGCGGCCGGAGGCGTGAAGGGCGCGCGACGGCGGCCGCGGGTGTGGGCTGCCGAGGGGACCGGACCGGTTGAGCCGGGGAGGGGCGGGCACTCGGGCGACCGGTGGTTCGCTCCCGGGAGGAGACAACGTGTCCATCGGCCGACTCCCCGATCACGAGCAACGCATACTCGACGAGGTCGAGCGGGCGCTGCGCCGCGATCGCCGGCTCGACCGGCGCCTGCGCACGCTGCGGCTCGGCCGCCGTCCCGACCTCACCCGCGTCGCGGCCTACCGCCCGCGCACCCCGACCGTGCTCCTGCTGCTCGCCCTCTCCGTCACCCTGATGGCCGTCGGCGTCGTCACGTCCGAGCCCGGCGTGCTCTGGTCCTTCGCCGCCGTGTGGCCGGTGACGCTGTACGCGGTGTTCCGGCTACTGTGCCGGTGGACGGAGGGTTAGGGAGCCCTGGTCCCGGGGCTCAGGTCCCAGGCCCGGTCAGCCGGTGCAGATGCCCGCTCAGCCGGTGTAGCTGCGGGCCGTCGAGTCGCGCTGGGCCGGCTCCAGTGAGCGCAGGCGGGCCTCGACCTCCGGCGGCAGCACCCGGCGTTCGCGCAGCACCCACGGCAGGGCGGCCGTCGCCTCGGCGAAGGCGCGCAGCGACGCGGCGTCGCGGGGGACGGTGCGGGCCAGGTGGAGGGTACGGCGCAGGGCGGGACCGGCGGGACGGCGCAGCCAGGTGAACCACAGGGTGTTGCGGATCCCGTGCGCCCGCCGCAGGGTCGCGTCCCGCACCCGGGACGGCCGGTGGTGGATGGTCAGGTGGTCGGCGTACGTCAGCCACCAGCCGTTCGCCGCCAGGTCGGCCGCGAGCAGCTCCTCCTCACCGCCCAGCCACAGCCGGGGGTGGAAGCCGCCCGCGGCGCGGAAGGCGTCGGTGCGCAGCACGGTCGCGGCGGCGAGGAAGGAACCGAGCGCCGGTCCGGGGAGCCAGTCGGGGCGGGGTACGGGCGAGTCGCGCAGTTCCCGGACGATCGGGTCCTCGGTGCCGTCCGGTTCGACCATGATGCGGGCGGTGACCGTGCCGACGGCCGGGTGCCGGTCGAGCAGGTCGGCGGCCGCGGACAGGGAGCCCGGGCCCCACCAGGAGTCGTCGTCGCAGAACGCCACGTAGGGCGTGCGGACGTGGCGGACCGCGAGGTTGCGGCCCACGGCGCCGAGGTTGCGGCCCGGTCGCAGGAGCCGTACCCGCGGGTGGAGACGGGCGACGGCGTCGGCCGTGCCGTCGGTGGAGGCGTTGTCGGTGACGATCGCCGGGGGGCGTTCCGGGAGTTCGGCCAGGCGGTCCAGGGTGTGCAGGAGTTCGGGGCACCGGTTGTGGGTGATGACGACGACGGTGGTCCGGGTGTCGGTCATGGCGTGGCTCCGTCGGTCGCCGCCGCGGGCCGGTCGGCTTGGGCGCCTTCGGCGGCTTCGGCGGCCCCGGCCGTTCCGGTTGCTCCGGCTGCCCCGTCGGCTCCGGCGGCCTCGGCGGCCTCGTCCAGGAGGCGGGCGGCGCGTTCCACGTGCGGGGGCAGGGGTCTGCGGGCGCGCAGGGCGGCGGGCAGCCGGAGCAGTGTCTCGCGCAGGGCCTGCCGGGCGGACGGGTCGCGGCGGGCCTCGGCGGCGAGGGCGCGGGTGCGGGCGAGCGTGTGCGGCAGGGGGCGGCGCAGCCAGGCGGTGAGGAGTTCGTTGCGGCGTACGACGGCGGACCTGCCGGTGCGGGGGCCCGGGTCGGGGTGGTGGTGGGCGGTCACGTCGGGGCAGTGCGTGACGCCCCAGCCGCGGGCGGCGAGGTCGTAGGCGAGCAGGGTCTCCTCGGCGCCGAAGAAGAGCAGCGGGTGGTAGCCCCCGGCGTCGAGGTAGGCCTCGCGGCGGGCGACGGCGGCGCAGCCGAGGAAGCCGAGCACCTGGGTGCCGGGGAGGTCGGTGGCCGTGCCGAGCGGGGAACGGGCGAGCAGGTCGTTGAGGGGGTCCGCGGTGTCGGCGGGTCCCACGAGGGTGCGGGCGGCGAGCAGGCCGAGGCGGCGATGCCGCTCGAAGTGCCGGGCGGCGGTGGAGAGTGCGCCGGGCGCCCACCAGGAGTCGTCGTCGCTGAACGCGACGTACGGGGTTCTGAGCGCGCGGACTCCGTGGGTACGGGCGAGGGCGCCCCGGTTGGCCGGCAGCGCGAGGACACGGACCTGCGGGAAGTCGCGGGCCAGCATGGCGCGGGTGTCGTCGGTGGAGGCGTTGTCGACGACGAGGACCTCGGGCCGCTCGGGCAGGGCGAGCAGGTTCCGTACGGTCACGGCGAGGCTCGCGGACCGGTCGCGGGTGGCGATGACGACACCGACGGTGGCGGGTCCGACCGGGTCGGGACGGGTCCGGTCGCGGAGGGCCGCCGTGCCGTGCACACCGTGGTTCATGGTGCCTCTTCCGGGGCGTCGGTCGGGTTCGGGGCATCGGGTGCGTCGAGGGGGCCGAGCGCGTCGAGTGCGTCGAGTGCGTCCAGGACCTCGTCGGGGGTGATCCGCAGCAGTGCGGGGTCGGTCTCGTGGCCGTGCGGGTCGCCGTCGGGGCCCGGGTGCCACAGGGCGCGGTGCCGGGGATCGGGCGGCGGGCCCCAGCGGCTGGGCGGGACGGGGCCGAAGAGGGTCACGGAGGGGGTGCCGTGGGCGACGGCGAGGTGGGCGATGCCGGTGTCGCCGCTGACGACGGCGTGGGCTTCGGCGACCAGGGCGGAGAGCCGTTCGTAGGGCGGGCCGCCGCCGAAGACGTCCGTGTCGGGCAGGTCGGCGAGCTTGGCCAGCCGGGCCACCAGGTCCCCCTCGTCCGCTCCCCCGGTGACGACGACCCGGTGTCCGCGGACGCGCAGTGCCTCGGCGACGGCCGCGTACCGGGCCACGGGCCAGCACCGGGAGGGGGCGCCTGCACCGGGGTGCAGGACGACGGCGCCGGGGGCGGGCGAGGGTGCGTCCGGGTGCGGCAGTCGCAGGTCGGCGGGGTCGGCTTCGATGCCGTACGCGCGCAGCAGCCGGCACCAGCGGTCGCGTTCGTGTTCCTCCGGGTACCAGGGCGGCCCTTCGACCTCCGGGGTGGCGGGGTGTGCGAAGGCCAGCAGCCTGCGTGGGCGCAGGCGGGCCAGGAGGCGGTGGCTGGGCGGGCCGTTGCCGTGCAGGTCGACGGCGACGTCCGGGGGCGGTCCGGTCCAGTCCAGGGCACGCGGGACGGCGCGGCCGGGTTCCTCGGCGGGCAGGACCCGGTCCACGGCGCCGGTCGCGGCGGCGACGGGGGCCAGCCCGGCCGGCCCGGCCAGCACCAGTTCGTGCCGGGGGTGGGCCCGCCGCAGTGCCCGTAGCGCGGGCACCCCGGCCAGCAGGTCCCCGAGCCCGAGCGCCCGCAGCACGAGCACCCGGCCCGCCGGCCGTCCGGCACCGGCCGGCGCCACGCTCCGCGGCGGATGCACCGGGTCGCCCGTCGCCGGGCCGCCCGCGCACGGGCGGGGGGCGGTCATCGGGCGCCCTCCGCCGCGCGGGCCAGCAGGGCCGTGGAGGAGTGGCCGTCGAGGTAGGGCAGGAGGACCGCCTGGCCGCCCCACTCCTGGAGGAGGGCCGCCTCGGGAAGGTCGGCGCCCGCGTAGTCGCCGCCCTTCACCCAGACGTCGGGGCGCAGGTCGCCGAGGAGGCGTTCGGGGGTGTCCTCGTCGAAGACGGCGACCGCATCGACGCAGGCGAGGGCGCGCAGCACGCGGACCCGGTCGGCCAGGGAGTTGACGGGGCGTCCGTCGCCCTTGCGGCGCCGGACGGACGCGTCGGAGTTGACGCAGACGACCAGGCAGTCGCCGAGCCGCCGGGCGGCCTGGAGGAGGCCGACGTGTCCGGCGTGGAGCAGGTCGAAGCAGCCGCCTGCGGCGACGACCGTGCCGTGCTCGGCGCGGACCCGGGTGGCCAGGGCGCGGGGGTCGTCGGTGTCGGGCGGCGGGTCGGCCGGAGGGCCGGACTCGGCGGGTGGCAGGGCTCCCGCCCCGCCCGCGGCGACGAACGTGGTCGCCGCGCGCACCGCGCCTTCGACGGCCTCCCCCACCAGTGCCCCGTCGGCGAGCAGCCCGGCGGCGGTGGCGGCGAAGCGGTCGCCCGCACCGCAGGAGTCGCCGTGGTGGGCGGCGGGTGCGGGGACGAGCAGCGGATGCTCGCCGTAGGAGAGGAGGGCGCCGCGCGGTCCGAGGGTCACGGCCACCGCGGACACCCGCCAGTCGCGGACCAGGGCGGCGGCGTCCAGCGCGGCGGCGCGCAGGCCGCCGGAGGGCCTCGCGGTGTGCTCTGCGAAGGCGTGGGCCTCCTTCTCGGCGGGCGTCACCAGCCGGGTGCCGGGGACCGGCGGGCCTCCGCGCGGGTGCGGGTCCCAGACCAGCGGGGGGCGTTCGGCGAGCACGTCGCGCAGGGCGTCGGCCGCTCCCCGGCCGTAGTCGGATACCAGGACGGCCCGGGCGGAGCGCAGCGCGGCGCGGGCCTCGTCCGTGGCCTCACCGGCCCGGCCGACACCGCGGTCCAGGCGGACGACGGGCCGGTCCTGGGCCAGGACGCGGGTCTTCTCGGGCAGCTCGCCGGTGAGCGGCAGTGCGATCAACCTCACCCAGGGTGCGAGCAGTTCGCGCAGGGCGGCACCGGCCGGTCCGTCGCCCACGCCGGTGATCAGTGTGACGTCGCGGCCGTCGCGGGCGGCGAGGTACGCGGTGAGGGCGGCGCCTCCGGGGCGGAGGCGTTCCGCGCACTCGGACACGACCGGGACCGGCGCGTCCGGGGCGAGCCGGTCGGCGGAGCCGGTCAGGTCGCGGTCGAGGAGCGCGTCGCCGACCACGACGAGCGGCGCCCGCCCTCCCGTCCGCCGGGTCACCGCCGCGTCCCCTTCCCTCGGGCGCCGTCGCCTCGGACCCCGTCGCCTCGGGCGCCGTCACCCCGGGCTCCATTGCCTCGGGCGTCGTCACGGGTGCCGGTGCCGCGTGTGCCGTTACCGGGCGCTCCGTTGCCCGTTGCGCCGCTGCCCCGGGCCCCGTTACCGGGCGCACCGTCCGGCCGTACGCCGTCCCGACGTACTCCCTCTCGACGTACGCCGTCCGGATGCGCACCGTTCTGACGCGCACCGCCCCCTCGTACGCCGTTCTGGCGGGCGCCGTTCTGGCGCGCACCGCTCCCCCGGTCCGCACCCGCGGCAGCGGACCGGGCCAGGGCCGTGTCGAAGGCCGCGCAGATCATGTGGACGGCGACCAGGTGGATCTCCTGGACGGTGGCGGTCGAGGGGGCGTCCACGCACAGGGACTCGTCGCTGCCCGCCATCAGCGGGTTGGGGGCGCAGCCGGTGAGCGCCCACACCCGGACCCCGGCGGCGCGGGCGGCGTCCGCGGCGGACAGCAGGTTGGCGCTGGCGCCGCTGGTGGACAGCAGCATCAGGACGTCGCCGGCGCGGCCGTGGGCGCGGACCTGCCGGGCGAACACCTCGTCGACGCCGTAGTCGTTGGCGATGGCGGTGGTGCTGGAGGTGTCGGCGTGCAGCGCGATCGCGGAGAACGGCGGGCGGTCGTCCTGGTAGCGGCCGACGAGTTCGGCGGTCAGGTGCTGTGCCTGGGCGGCGCTGCCGCCGTTGCCCGCGGCGAGCAGCCGGCCGCCGCCGCCCAGCACGGCCGCGAGCCGCTCGCCCCAGCGCTGGGTGGTGTGCGCCGAGGCGCGGAACGCCCCCAGCGCGTCCAGGAGTTCGTCGCAGTGCCCGACGACGGGCGGATGCACGGTCATGAGGCGACCTCCGTCGCTACCTGGTGGTCGGCGAGGGTGAGGCGGTACACCTGTTCCGCGCCGTCGGCGACCCGCGCCCAGGTGTAGTGCCGCAGGACGCGTGCGCGGCCGTTCCTGCCGTACTGGCGGCGCAGCCGTTCGTCGGCGAGGAGTTCGCGGGCGGCGTCCGCGACGGCACCGGGGTCCTGCGGGGTGACCAGGCGGCCGGTGCCGCCGTCGGCCACCGAGTCGCGGTGGCCGCCGACGTCGGTGGCGAGGACGGGCACGCCGCACGCCATCGCCTCCAGCGGCACGATGCCGAAGGGCTCGTAGACCGGGGTGCACAGCACCAGGTCGGCGCTGCGCATCAGCGCGGGCATGTCGTCGGGGTGGACGGCGCCGAGGAGCCGGACCCGGTCGGCGACGCCGGTGCGGCGGGCCAGGGCGAGCAGGCGCCGGGCCTCGGGTTCGGCCTCCACGGCGCCGGCGGGCGGGCCGCCCGCGACGAGGAGTTCGGCGTCGGGGATGTGCGCGAGGGCGCGGACGGCCTGGTCGTATCCCTTGCGGGGGACGAGCCGGCCGCAGGACAGCAGCCGGTGGCGGCGGTGCCGTTCGGGGGTTCGGCCGGTGTCGGCGGCGGGGTGGAAGTGCTCGGCGTCCACGCCGCAGGGCACGATGGAGACCTGGCGGGCGGGGACGCCCATGTCGCCGAGTTCCACGACCTCGTCGGTGCAGGTGGCGAGGACCCGTGCGCAGCCGCGGCCGAGTTGGCGTTCGATGCCGATGCGCTCGTACGGGCTGGTGTCCCGCATGCCCTGGTGGCGCCGCTTGACGGTGCCGAGGGCGTGGAAGGTCTGCACGAGGGGGATGCCGTGCGGGCGTACGCCGATCCGGGAGGCCATGCCGGACATCCAGAAGTGGGCGTGCACCACGTGGGGCTGCTCGCGGGCGAAGGCGCGGGCCAGGTGGGCGCCGAACGCGGGCATGTGCGGGAAGAGTTCGTCCTTGGGGACGGAGCGCGGCGGCCCGGCCGGGACGTGCTCGACGACCGCGCCGCCGGGCAGGGCCACCCGGTCGGGCAGGTCGGCGGCGTCCCGGCGGGTGTAGACCGTGACGTCGTGACCGCGGGCGGCCAACTCCTCGGTGAGGCGGGCCACGTAGACGTTCTGTCCGCCGGCGTCGACGCCGCCGAGGGCGGCGAGCGGGCTCGCGTGCTCGGACACCATGGCGATCCTCATCGGGTCACCTCCTTGAGCAGCCGCTCCCAGTCGTCCAGAAAGCGGGGCAGCCCGTAGCGGGCCAGGGCCGCCGCACGGGCCCCGTCGCCGACCGTCCGCGCGTGCAGCGGGTCGGCGAGGAAGTCGCGTACGGCGTCGGTCAGTACGTCGATGCGGTTGGAGACCACACCGGCACCCGGGGGCACGGCCTCGGTCACCTCGGTGGTGGCGAGGGCGACCACGGGCATGCCCAGGTGCATGGCCTCGAGCAGGGACAGGCCGAGGGAGGTCCAGCGGACGGGGTGGACGTAGACGCGGCGGCGGGCGAGTTCGGTGTGCAGGTCGCCCTGCGGGACGTCCCGCGTGCGGCAGCGGCCGGGGTCGACGCCGATGTGCTCGGCCAGTTGCCCGGTGCGCATGCCGAACACGTCGAGCGGGGCGGCCCGTGCGAAGGCCGGGAGCAGGTCCGTGCCGGTGGTGCGGCCGCGCCGGACGGGCTCGTTGACGACGACGGCGGCGCGGTCCAGTTCGCCGGTCCAGCGGTGGCCGGGGTCGACGATGCCGTGTTCGACGACGGCGGTCGGGGCCCGGCCCGCGTCCCACATCAGGCGGTTGAAGTGGGTGACGTGGACGAGGGTGACGCCGGGGAGGTCCGCGGCGGGGTGGCGGGTGTGCGGCACGTCGCCGTCGGGGGCGTTGTGCTCCAGGTACACCAGCGGGGGGCGGCGGCCCAGCCAGCGGTCGACGAGGTCGAGTTCGTGCGGGCGCTGGAGGATCACGAGGTCGACGTCCTCGTCCCGCAGCCGCTCCGGCGGTACTTCGACGACGGAGTCGGGCCAGTCCCAGGTGCGGGCGCGGCCGAGGCCGTCGGGGCCGCGGTCCGGGGTGACGGGGACGAGGTAGGTGTGCGGGCCCTGCACGAAGGACGTGGTCCACGACCCGTGCACGTGCCAGATCAGGATCCTCATGTCTCCCCCATCAGTTTCTCGACGGCGGTGGTCACGTCGGTGGCCGTGACCGTGTTCAGGCAGGGATGGCCGGGGACGGGGCAGTCGCGGGCCCTGCTGCCGGCGCAGGGTGCGTCCTGGTCGCCCAGCAGGACGTAGGGGACGCCGTGGGGGCGCCAGCGCTCGGCGGGGACGACGGGGGCGAACAGGGAGACGACGGGGGTGCCGACGGCGGCGGCGAGGTGGGCGGGGGCCGTGTTGCCGGTGACGACGACGCGGGCGCCCGCGAGGACGCCGGCCAGTTCGGGGGCGCCGGTGCGGCCGCCGAGGTCGGTGCCGTGCGCGCCGGCGGCGTGTGCGGTGAGGGCGCGCTCGTCGGGGCCGCCGGTGACCAGGACCCGGTGTCCGGCGGCGGCGAGTTCGCGCACGGCCTCGGCGGCGCGGTCGGGGCTCCAGGCGCGGGCGGGGACGCTGGCGCCGGGGTGGAGGACGACGTAGGGGCCGGGTCCGGTGAGCGCGTCGGCGGGCGGCGGCGTGTGCACGCGCAGCCGCCCGTCGTCGGTGCCGGGGAACCCGGCCGCGGCGGCGAGGTCGAGGGCGGCCTCGGCCTCGTGGGCGTGCGGATCGCGCCGGTGGCGCAGGTCGAGCAGGGAGCCGGGGTAGTCCACGCTGTCCGCGGCGATGTACCGGACGCCGGCCAGGCGCAGGACCAGGGCGGTGGGCAGCGGGGACTGGTGGAAGGAGGTGAGGATCAGCGCCGTGTCGGCGTCGATGCGGTCGGCGAGGGCGTCGATGTCCGCGCGGTTCACCGCGGGCGGGTCGAAGCCGCCCCACGGCGCGTCCCACACCAGTACCTCGTCGACGCCGGGCAGCAGCCGGGCGGCGGGCGCGCCGCGGGTGCCGCACAGCAGGGTGACGTGGTCGGCGCGGGCGGCGACGGCGCGCACGGCGGGTCCGGCGAGCAGCACGTCGCCGAAGCTGTCGAGCCGGGTGACGAGCGCCTTCATGACGACCTCCGGCACGGGTCGGGGGCTTCACCGGTCGGTACGGGGGCCGCGGCCGCGGGGCACCCGCCGACGCGGACCCGGCCTTCGTGCGGGCCGGCGGGGGACGAACCGTCCGGGGACGGGCCGACGGGGGACAAGCGGTCGCGCGCCGGGCCGGCGGTGGACGAGGGGTCGCCGGCCGGGCCGACACGGGACCAGACGCCACCGAACGGACCGGTACGGGACCAGCCGTCACCGGACGGACGAGTACGGGACCAGCCGCCACCCGACGAACCGTCTCGCGACGGGCCGGCAGGGGACGACCCGTCGCCGGCCGGGCCGACACGGGACCAGACGCCACCGAACGGACCGGTACGAGACGAGCCGTCACCGGACGGGCCAGTACGGGGGGTGCAGCCGATGCGGGACCGGTCGACGCCGGACGAGCCGTCACCGGACAGGCCCCCGTCGGGCCTGCCGCCGTCGGACGAGCCACCGCCGGGCGGGCCGTCGAGCAGCGACCGTACGGCCGTCAGGAGGTCGGGTGCCGTGTGGGCGGCCGCCTCCGTCTCCTCGGGGCGGGTGCGGGCGTTGGGGACGAGGATGCCGTGGGCGCCGGCGCGGGCGGCGGCCTCCGTGTCGGCGCCGATGTCGCCGACGACCGCGCAGTCGGCGGGGTCGGTGCACAGGCGGCCCGCGGCCCACAGGACCAGGCCGGGCCGCGGCTTGCGGCAGTGGCAGCCGTCGTCGGGACCGTGCGGGCAGATGGCCCAGACGTCGAAGGGGCCGACGAGGTCGTCGATCCGCCGGTTGACGCGCTGGACGTCGGTGGCGCTGATGAGGCCGCGGGCGACGCCGGACTGGTTGGTGACGACGCCGACGCGGACGCCCCGGGCGCGCAGCAGGGCCACCGCCTCGCGGGCGCCGTCGACGGGCCGTACGCGGGCGGGGTCGCCGTTGTACGGGACGTCGTGGACGAGGGTGCCGTCGCGGTCGAAGAGGACGGCCCTGACCTGCCCGGCGGTGTTCATGCGGCCACCTCCCGCCAGGCGGGGGCGGCGCGGTGGCGCCACAGGCCGCTGAGCCGGTGCCAGGTGGCGGCGGGCGGGATGAGCGCGCTGGTGACCAGCATGGTCGTGACCTCGTGCCGGGTGCGCGGCCCGGGGGCGATGCGGGCCCAGGCGAACTCGGCGGTGCCCGCGGCCCAGCCGGCCCCGGCGAGGGCGGCGGCCCGGGGGCGTCCGGCCGCGGCGAGGGCGAGGGCGGCGGCGCCGGCCGCGGTGATCGCCGCGTGGCGCCGGATCCGGCCCCGGGGGGCGACCGCCTTGGCCCACCAGTCGGGGCCGTGCAGCCGCCGCATCAGGGCGTCGTCGGCGTTGCCGCGCTGCTGCTTCAGGGAGACCCAGCGGGCGGCGGGGCGTACGGGGTGGCGGGTGGTGCGGCGGCCGCGCCGGATGCGCCAGCCCGCGTCGAGGACCCGCAGCGCGAGGTCGGCGTCCTCGCGGAAGGCGCGGGTGAAGCGTTCGTCGAAGCCGGCGACCTGTTTGAGCACGTCGGTGCGGTAGGCCATGTCGGCGGTGATCCACCGGGCCCGGGCGAGGCCCGCGGTGCCGCGCTCCCAGTCGGTGGGGCGGCGCTCTCCCGGCAGCGGCACGGCGATCACGCCCTGCACGGCCCCGGTGTCGGGGGCCGCCTCGGCGAGGTCCTGCACCAGCTGGTCGCACCAGTGCGGGCCGACCTGGACGTCGTCGTCGAGGAACGCGGTCCAGGGCGAGCCGACGGCCTGGATGCCGGTGTTGCGGGCGGCGGCGGGGCCGCGGCCCCCGCTGCGCAGCACCACCGTGCGCTCGCGCAGGTCGCCGAGGACGCTCAGGGGGTGCTCGAGTGCGCCGGGGTCGGCGTCGGACCCGGGCCGGTCGTCGACGAGCACGATCTCGTCCGGGTCCGGGCCGGTCGCGGCGGCGAGCGCGGCCAGGCAGTCGGCCAGCGTGTCGCGCACGAGGGTGGGGACGACGACGGCGTATCCCGACCCCGTCCCGGTACCGCCGGTCCCGGCCGCGGCGGTCACGCGAACATCCGTCCCCGGCGCACCGCGAAGGGGCCGATGGCCAGCAGGTCGACGGGCGCGGAACCGAAGCACTCCAGGGCGTCGCGCGGGTCGTCGACCATGGGCCGGCCCGCGGTGTTGAGGCTGGTGTTGACGACGACGGGCAGCCCGGTGCGGCGTTCGAAGGCGGCCAGCATCCGGGCGACGAGCGGCTCGCGGCGCTCCTCGACGGTCTGGATGCGGGCGGTGCCGTCGACGTGGACGACGGCCGGGATGCGGTCGCGCCAGGCGGCGGCGACGTCGTGCACGAAGAGCATGTACGGGCTCGGGACCGGACCGGTGAAGATGTCGGGGGCGCGGTCGGCGAGCACCATCGGCGCGACGGGGCGGAACTCCTCGCGGCCCTTGACGTGGTTGAGGCGTTCCAGGTTCTCCGCGCGGCCGGGGTGGGCCATCAGGGAGCGGTGCCCGAGGGCGCGCGGCCCGAACTCGCTGCGGCCCTGGAACCAGGCGACGATGCCGTCCCGGGCGAGTTCCCCGGCGACGGTCTCGGCGATGTCGTCCGGTTCCTCGTAGGGGATCGCGGCCGTCTCCAGCCAGGCGCGGATCTCGTCGTCGCTCCAGCCGCGGCCGAGGTCGGCGCCGGGCAGGGGCTCGGGAGCGGTGCCCTCCTGCGCGGCGGCCAGGTGCAGGGCGCCGCCGAGGGCGGTGCCGGCGTCACCAGCGGCGGGCTGCACCCACACGTGCCGGTAGGGGCCGCGCGCGGCGATCTTCGAGTTGGCGACGCAGTTCAGCGCGACGCCGCCCGCCATGGTGAGGGCCTCTCCCTGGGCCTCGCCGTGCAGCCAGTGGACGAGTTCGAGGAGCAGTTCCTCCAGGACGGCCTGGGTGCTCGCGGCCAGGTCGGCGTGGTCCCGCGTCCAGTCCTCGCCCCCCGCGCGGGGCGGTGCCAGGGCGGCCCAGTCGACGCCGTGGGCGCGGAAGCCGCCGTCGCCGGTGGCGTGGATGTGCTCGCGCAGCCGGTCGAGGTGGCGGGGGGTGCCGTAGGAGGCGAGGGCCATCACCTTGTACTCGTCGCTGCTGCGCAGGAAGCCCAGGTGCTCGGTCAGTTCCTCGTAGACGAGGCCCAGCGAGTGCGGCAGTGCCTGGGTGGCGAGGGTGTCGAGTTTGCCGTCGCGGTAGCGTCCGGCCAGGTGGGAGGCGCACTCGCCGCGTCCGTCGAGGACGAGGACGTCGTTGTCGGGGTGGGGCGAGGCCGGTCCGGCGGAGGCGGCGTGCGCGACGTGGTGGGGGACGGAGACGACCTGGTCGGGGTCGAGTCCGGGCAGTGCTTCGGCCAGGAACTCGGGGGCCCGGCGGGCGTACTCGAGCCGCAGCGGGTCCCACGGGTCGTCCAGGCCCATGTCGCGGGCCGGGCGGGCGAGCCTGGGATCGAAGGAGTAGGCGACGGCGTCCAGTTCCTCGGGCCGGATTCCGGCGTGCTCCAGGCACCAGCGTGCCGACAGTTCCGGCATTTCCCAGGCGGAGAAGGGCACCGGGCGCTTTCCGTGCTTGCGCCGGCTGAAGCGTTCTTCCTCGGCGGCCGCAACGGTCCGGCCGTCGACGACGAGCGCGGCGGCCGGGTCGTGGAACAGTGCGTTGATACCAAGGATGCGCATGGGGTGTGCTCCTCTCTCGGCGTCGCGGGTGCCGCGGCCCGGCTGCCTCAAACACTTGGAGACAGGCCAGTTCCTGACAAGGGAGGATTTGTCACCGTAAGTGACTTTTTCGGCCCCTCTTCCGGGTCAGGTTCCGGTACAGGTTCCGGGTCAGGTTCCGGGTCAGGCGGCGACGGCGTGCGCGAACCAGCCGATAGTCCGCTCCAGCCCCTCGTTCCAGCTCACCTCGGGCCGCCAGCCCAGCCGCTCCCGGGCCAGGCCGGTGTCGGGCCTGCGCCGGGCCGGGTCGTCGACGGGGCGTTCGACGAAGCGGATGCGGGAGCCGGAGCCGGTGAGCTCGACGATCCGGCGGGCGAGTTCCAGCACGGTGATCTCGTCGGCGCCGCCGATGTTCACGGGCCCGCTCTCGCCGGACGCGGCGAGCGCCAGGACGCCCCGCACGGTGTCGTCGACGTAGCACAGGGAGCGGGTCTGGCCGCCGTCCCCGGCGACGGTGAGGGGCATGCCGTCCAGGGCCTGCGCGATGAAGGTGGGTACGGCGCGGCCGTCACCGGTGCGCATGCGGGGCCCGTAGGTGTTGAAGATGCGGACGATGGCGGCGTCGGTGCCGTGCACCTGGCGGTGGGCGGTGACCAGGGCCTCGGCGAAGCGCTTGGACTCGTCGTACACGCTGCGCGGACCGATCGGGTTGACGTTGCCCCAGTAGGTCTCGTGCTGCGGGTGCTCCAGCGGGTCGCCGTAGACCTCGGACGTGGAGGCGAGCAGGAAGCGGGCGCCGTCGGCGTGGGCGCGCTCGAGCGCGTTGCGGGTGCCGGTGCTGCCCACGTCGAGGGTCTCCAGGGGCAGTCGCAGGTAGTCGACGGGCGAGGCGGGGCACGCGAAGTGCAGCACGAGGTCGAACCGGCCGGGCAGGCCGCGCAGCGCCCTGGGGTCGGTGGCGTCGGCGCGGACGAACCGGAAGCCGCGCCGCCGTTCCAGGTCGGCCACGTTGGCGCGGGAGCCGGTGGCCAGGTTGTCGAGGCAGACGACGTCGGTGCCGGAGCCGAGCAGACGGCCGCACAGGTGGGACCCCACGAACCCGGCTCCGCCGGTCACCAGGGCCCGGCGCCAGGCGCCTGCGGTCACGGGACGCATGCCCTCAGGGCTCTCGCTCACGGGGTCCTCCTCGCTCTTGCCGTCGAGTGACGTGTCGGCTGAGTAACCCGGCGAACCCCTCCCCTACCCCGAACGCGCATTCGACACGACGGCCGGTCGCTGCCGCCGCTGAAGCGCTCAGCGCACGGGCAGGTGCGTCGGCATCAGCGCATGGGCAGGTGCCGTCGGTAGGAGCGCAGGACGACGCAGCCGCACGCCGCGGCGACGGCGGTGACCGCCACGAGGAGCAGGGGAACCGACGGGCCGCCGTGACCGGCGACCGCGGCGAGACCCGTGGGCAGCAGGAAACCGCTGTAGGCGATCGCGTAGAACACTCCGGTGAGCCCCGCCAGGTCGGCCGGGCGGGCGATCCGCTGGACCTCCAGGACTCCGGACACCATGCCGACGCCCATGCCCGAGCCGGAGACCGCGGCGGCCAGAATGCCCAGGACCCAGGATTGCGCCTGGTCGGCGACTGCCACCAGCGCGATCCCGGCCGTGATGACCGCGAGTCCGGTCAGCAGGCCCCGGGCGCTGTCGCGCGAGTCGAGGCGCTTGGCCCAGGGCTGGACGAGCGCCGAGGCGCCGAGGGCGACGGCGGTGAGCAGCGTCGCGTAGGCGATGCCGAGCCCGGCGGTGGCGGGCGCCAGCAGGACCGGCAGGTAGCCGTAGCCGAGGGCGGCCGACGCGAAGATCCAGGGCGCGACGACGACCACGACACGGGTGAACCGGCGGTGCCCGGCGGCAGGAACCCGGAGCTGGTTGCGCAGCGGACCCGGCACTCCCCCGGTCAGTCCCGTCTCGGGCGCCCGCAGCACCAGCCACGCGAACGGCAGCGTGAGGAGGATGTGGAGCACGAACGGCAGTTGCTCGGGCCACGGCCCCCACTGGGCTATCAGCCCGGCGACGACGGCGCCGGTGGCCGAGCCGAGGGAGAAGGACAGGGCGGCACGGCGCGCCCCCGCGCCCGGGTCGGCGCGGAGGTCGTAGGGCGGCTGGGAGAGCTCCTTCAGCCAGCTGGTGCCGACGCAGGTGGCCGTGCCGACCGCGACTCCGGCCAGGAAGCGTCCCAGGCAGATCACCAGGGGCCCGGCTTCGCCGAAGGCGAGGGCCGCGCTGGTGGCCACGGCGGCGAGGACGCCGGCGAACATCAGCGGGCGCCGGCCGTACCGGTCGCTCAGCGCGCCGCTGAGCAGGAACGCGGGCACCAGGCCGAGTACGTAGACACCGAGGAAGCCGTTGACCGCGGTCGTGGAGTAGTGCTGCCGCTCCTGGTAGAGCAGCAGCAGCGGGCTGAACTGGTTGCCGGCCCAGGTGCTGAAGAACATGACGGCGAACACCGACGCCCAGGGCCGGGCTCGGGTGGCGGCCGGCGCCGCGGGCGGGGCCACCGCCGCGTTCACAGCAGCCCCTGGTGGCGGGCGAGGTGGCGGTCGAGCACCGCGCCGTACCCGGCGGCGTCGTGCGCACCCAGGCGGGCGGCGAGTTCGCGGTGGTCGCCGAGCGCCTCGGCCTGGGCGAGATCGGTGCTGGTCAGCACCACGTAGGCGAGCCGGAGCTGCCGGTCGCGCAGCAGCTCGAAGAAGTGCGCGGCGATCGGGTTGCCGGCCAGGTCGATCACCGCGGCGTGGAAGTCCGCGTCGGCCTCGACGAAGGCGCCGACCTCTCCCGCGGCCATGGCCGCCTCCTGGCGCCGCAGTGAATCACTCAGCGCCGCCGCCACCTCGGCCGGGTCCCGCCGGCGTGCCGCGATCCGCGCGGCGGCGGTGCGCTCCAGGACGTCGCGCATCTCCAGGACGTCGGCGGCCTCGCTCAGCGGGATCGGGGTCACCGTGGCGCCCTGCCGCGAGGAGAGCTTGATGAGCCGCTCGGCCTCCAACCGGAGGAACGCCTCGTGCACGGGGGTCCGGCTCAGTTGCAGTTCGCTGCAGATCTGGCCCTCGCTGAGCCGGTCCCCTCCCGCGAGGTCGCCTCGGATGATCCGGTGCTTGGTGTGCGTGTAGGCGCGCTCGGCCGCCGTCTGCGTGGTCCTGACTGGCATGCGAGGCATCCTAGCCGATGCATGCATGCTTGCATGCATGAGAGGGGAGGTCGGCCTCCGGCCATGCGCCGGGCGTCGCCGGCCGGCCGCCGTCAGCAGCCGGCTGCCGGCTGCCGGCTGCCGGCGACACGGTCCTTGCCGGCCGGCCGGCCGACGGGCCGGTTGCCTACGATCGTCCGGTGGCCACCTTCTCGCTCGAACGCACCGCCCCGCTCTCCCCGGACGAGGCCTGGCGCCGCCTCACCCGCTGGGAGCGGCACGGCGACACCGTGCCGCTGACCCGGGTCTTCGCCGACCCGCCGGGGCCCTCGGGCCGGGGCACGGTGGTCGTCGCCCGCACCGGTGCCGGTCCGCTCGCCTTCGACGACCGCATGGAGGTGACCGTCTGGCAGCCGCCGCTGGACGACACCCCCGGTCTGTGCCGGCTGGAGAAGCGCGGCCGGGTCGTGCGGGGCTGGGCCGAGATCGAGGTACGGCCAGGGCCCGGCGGACGCGCCCGCGTCGAGTGGCGCGAGGAACTGGACGTCCCGCTCCTGCCCGCCGCCTTCGACGGCGTCCTCGGGCGCTCCGGGCGGTACGTCTTCGGACGCGCCGTCAACCATCTGCTGCGGCAGCCCTGAACAACGGGTTGCGAACGGGGCAATCTCCAGAGGCCGGTTCGCGCCGCGCACCTGTGCGCGGCCGTTTCCCGCGTACCGTGCCGGCATGTCTGTCAGAGCGCGCGTCCTCGTGCAACTGTCCGTCACCGGAGCCGTGTTGACCCTCGCCGTGGCGGCACCGCCCGCTGCCGCGGGCCAGAACCGCCCCTCGGTCCCGCTCCGTGTCGCCACCTACAACATCCACGCCGGCACGGGTTCGGACGGCGTCTTCGACCTCGGCCGGCAGGCCGCCGCGCTGCGCGCCCTGGACGCCGACGTGATCGGCCTCCAGGAGGTCGACGTGCACTGGGGCGCGCGCAGCCACGACCTCGACGTCGCCGGGGAACTGGCGCGGCGCCTCCACATGCGGGTGTCGTTCGCGCCGATCTATAGCCTCGACCCGGTGACGGCGCAGGGCCCGCGGCGCGAGTACGGCGTGGCGGTGCTGTCCCGCTTCCCGGTGCGTGCGGCGGCGAACCACGAGATCACGCGCCTGTCCACGCAGGACGAGGATCCGGTGCCGGCACCGGCGCCCGGGTTCGGGGAGGTGACGCTCGCGGTGCGGGGCGTGCCGGTGCAGGTCTTCGTGACGCACCTCGACTACCGGGCGGACCCGGCGGTCCGCGTCGCGCAGGTCGCCGACACCCGCCGGATCATGGCGCGGGAGCGGGCGGCGCTGCCGGGGGCGCGCCAGGTCCTGCTGGGCGACTTCAACGCCGAGCCCCCGGCGCCGGAGCTGGGCCCGCTGTGGAAGGAGCTGCGCGACGCCGGTGCGGGCGCCCCGGGCACCTATCCGGCCGCCGAACCCGTGAAGCGGATCGACTACGTCGCCGTGGGCGAGGGGGTGCGGGTGCGCGGCGTCTCCGTGCCGGAGGAGGCCGTCGCCTCGGACCACCGGCCGGTACTCGCGGAGCTGTCGCTGCCGCGGACCGGACCCGGCCCGCGGCAGCGATAGCGATAGCGATAGCGGTGGCAGTGGCGGTGGCGGTGGCAGTGGCGGCGTCAGCGGTACGGCGCTCAGGCCACCGAGCCGAGCCGCCCGGCCGGTGTCGTGGGGCCGTCGTGGTGGATGGGGGTGTGGGCGCCGGTCAGGGAGGCGCCCGTGCCGCCGCGCCGGACGGCGACGATCTCGGCGGCGATGGACAGCGCCGTCTCCTCCGGAGTACGGGCGCCCAGGTCGAGGCCGATGGGCGACCTGAGGCGGGCCAGCTCCAGGTCGCTGACGCCCGCCTCGCGCAGACGGGCGTTGCGGTCCAGGTGGGTGCGGCGGGAGCCCATCGCCCCGACGTACGCCACCGGCAGCCGCAGCGCCAGCTGCAGCAGCGGGATGTCGAACTTGGCGTCGTGGGTCAGGACGCACAGCACGGTGCGCGCGTCGGTCGCGGTGCGCCGCAGGTACTCGTGGGGCCACTCGACGACGATCTCGTCCGCGTCCGGGAAGCGGGCCGGGGTCGCGAAGACGGGGCGGGCGTCGCACACCGTGACGTGGTGGCCGAGGAACTTCCCGGCCCGTACCAGTGCCGAGGCGAAGTCGACGGCACCGAAGACGATCATGCGGGGCGGCGGTACGGAGGACTCGACGAGCAGGGTGAGGGGCGCTCCGCAGCGCGAGCCCTGTTCGCCGATCCCCAGGGTGCCGGTGCGGCCGGCGTCCAGGAAGGCGCCCGCCTCGGCGGCCACCGTGCGGTCCAGTTCCGGGTGGGCGCCGAAGCCGCCCGTGCGGGTGCCGTCCGGGTGGACGACGAGCGCGCGGCCGGTCAGTTCCGCCGGTCCGCGCACGATCCGGGCCACCGCGGCCGCCCGGCCGTGCGCGGCGGCGGCGAGCGCGGCGGCCAGCGCCGGGCGGGCGGGGTCGGCCGCCCGCACCGGCGTGACCATGACGTCGAGGATCCCGCCGCAGGTCAGGCCGACGGCGAAGGCGTCCTCGTCGCTGTAGCCGAAGCGCTCGACGACGGTTTCGCCGTCCTGGAGCGCCTGCCGGCACAGCTCGTACACGGCCCCCTCCACACAGCCGCCGGAGACCGAGCCGATCGCCGTGCCGTCGGCGTTCACCGCGAGGGCGGCGCCGGGCGGGCGGGGCGCGCTGCCGCTGACGGCCACGACGGTGGCCACGGCGAAGTCGCGTCCCTGCTCGACCCACCGGCTGAGTTCTTCGGCGATGTCCAGCATCTGTCGGTCCTCCTGTGACAAGGGGGGTGTGTGAAGGGTTCCCGTCGCGGCGGCTAGTGCACGCCCAGCCAGCTCTCGATCGGGTTGAGGGCGAAGTAGACGACGAAGACCGCCGTCAGGGCCCACATGAACGCGCCGACCTCGCGGGGCCTGCCCTGGGCGGTCTTGATGGCGACGTAGGAGATGACACCGGCGGCGACGCCCGCCGTGATGGAGTACGTGAACGGCATGAGGACGACGGTCAGGAAGACCGGGATCGCGGTGGCCCGGTCGGCCCAGTCCACGTGCCGGGCGTTCGTCATCATCATGGCGCCGATGACGACCAGCGCCGCGGACGCCACCTCCTGCGGCACGATCGCGGTGATCGGCGTGAAGAAGAGGCAGGCCGCGAAGAACGCGCCGGTGACGACCGAGGCGAGCCCGGTGCGGGCGCCCTCGCCGACGCCGGTCGCGGACTCGACGAACACGGTCTGTCCCGAGCCGCCCGCGACGCCGCCGATCGCGCCGCCGGCGCCGTCGATGAACAGGGCCTTCGACAGGCCCGGCATCCGGCCCTTGTCGTCGGCGAGCTTCGCCTCGGTGCCGACGCCGATGATGGTGGCCATCGCGTCGAAGAACCCGGCCAGGACGAGGGTGAAGACGATCATGCCGACCGTCATCGCGCCGACCTCGCCCCAGCCGCCGAACTCCAGGTTGCCGAAGAGCGAGAAGTCGGGCATGGAGACCGCGCTGCCGTGCAGTTCGGGGGCGCCGTTGGCCCACTGCTTGGGGTCGATGACCCCGGTGGCGTTCAGGATCGCCGCGACGACCGTGCCGGTGACGATGCCGATCAGGATGGCGCCGGGCGTGTTGCGCGCCTGGAGCATGAAGATCAGCAGCAGGGTGCCGGCGAAGAGCAGCACCGGCCAGCCGGCGAGTTCACCGGCGGGGCCGAGGGTGAGCGGGGTGGCCTCGCCCGGGTGGACGAAACCGCCCTTGACCAGGCCGATGATGGCGATGAACAGGCCGATTCCCATGGTGATGGCGTGCTTGAGCGCGAGCGGTATCGCGTTCATGATCATCTCGCGCAGCCCGGTGACCACGAGCAGCATGATCACCACGCCGTACATCACACACATGCCCATGGCCTGCGGCCAGGTCAGCTGGGGGACGACCTGGCCGGCGATCACACCGGAGACCGAGAGTCCGGCGGCCAGGGCCAGCGGCACCCTGCCGACGAAGCCCATCAGGAGCGTGGTGACCGCCGCGGCCAGCGCCGTCGCGGTGATCAGGGCCTTCTGGCCCAGGGTGTCCCCCGCGGCGTCCTTGCCGGACAGGATCACGGGGTTCAGGAGGACGATGTAGGCCATCGCCATGAAGGTGGTGATGCCGCCGCGCACCTCGCGCGCGACGGTGGAGCCTCGGTGGGTGATGTGAAAGTACCGGTCGAGCCAGGACCGTCCGGCGGGAACGCGGGAACCCGCGCCCGCGTCCTCGGCGGTGGTCCCGGGCTCCACTGACTGCTGGGTCATGGGCCGTCTCCCAAGGTTCATAGGGGCACCCGTGCCTCTGCCTTCGGCGAAGGGGCCGGGATTTGGGAGGTGTCAGCTCGGGGGACGGCCCGGTACTGCACCTTGGGGTTTCCGGCGCCGGTGTTCGGTGCCGGGTGTTCGATGCCGGGGTCTCCGGTACCGGGGTTTCGGAGAGTGCCCGGCGCCGGGTCGGTGGCCGTGGGGTGGGCCGTTGCCCGGCGACGGCGGCACCCCGGACCGCAACGGCAGCCCGGCGGGTTACGCCGTGCCCGTGAGGTGTTCCGGGCGGACCGGGGTGCGGTCCAGGGTGAGGCCCGTCGCGTTGCGGATGGCCGCGAGGACCGCCGGGGTCGAGGACAGGGTGGGGGCCTCGCCGATGCCGCGCAGCCCGTACGGCGCGTGGTCGTCGGCGAGTTCGAGCACGTCGACCGGGATGGTCGGCGTGTCGAGGATGGTGGGGAGCAGGTAGTCCGTGAAGGACGGGTTCTGGACCTTCGCGGTCTTCGGGTCGACGACGATCTCCTCCATGATCGCGATGCCCAGGCCCTGGGTGGTGCCGCCCTGGATCTGGCCGACGACGGACAGCGGGTTCAGCGCCTTGCCGACGTCCTGCGCGCAGGCCAGTTCGACGACCTTGACCAGGCCCAGCTCGGTGTCGACCTCGACGACGGCGCGGTGCGCGGCGAAGGAGTACTGGACGTGGCCGTTGCCCTGGCCGGTGCGCAGGTCGAAGGGCTCGGTCGGCCGGTGCCGCCACTCCTCCTCGACCTCGACGGCCTCGTCCTCCAGGACGTCCACCAGGTCGGTGAGGACCTCGCCGCCGTCGGTGACGACCTTGCCGCCTTCCAGGAGGAGTTCGGCGGTGGCCCAGGCCGGGTGGTGGGAGCCGAACCTGCGGCGCCCGATCTCCAGGACCTTCTCGCGCACCAGCTCGCAGGCGTTCTTGACGGCGCCGCCGGTGACGTACGTCTGGCGGGAGGCGGAGGTGGAGCCGGCCGAGCCGACCTGCGTGTCGGCGGGCTGGATGGTGACCTGGGTGACGCCCAGTTCGGTGCGGGCGATCTGCGCGTGGACGGTGACGCCGCCCTGGCCGACCTCCGCCATCGCGGTGTGCACGGTGACCACCGGCACTCCGCCGACGGCCTCCAGGCGGACCTTGGCGGTGGAGTAGTCGTCGAAGCCCTCGGAGAAGCCGACGTTCTTGATGCCGACCGCGTAGCCGACCCCGCGGACGACGCCCTCGCCGTGCGTGGTGTTGGACAGGCCGCCGGGCAGCTGCCGTACGTCGGCGCCCTCGCTGGACTCCCACTGGCGCTCGGGCGGCATCGGCATCGCCTTGACGCGGCGCAGGAGTTCGGCGACCGGCGCCGGGGAGTCGACGGGCTGGCCGGTGGGCAGGAGGGTGCCCTGCTCCATGGCGTTGATCCGGCGGAACTCCACCGGGTCCATGCCGAGTTCCTTCGCGACCTTGTCCATCTGCGCCTCGTAGGCGAAGCAGGCCTGGACCGCGCCGAAGCCGCGCATGGCGCCGCAGGGCGGGTTGTTGGAGTAGAGGGCGAGCGCCTCGATGTCCACGTCGTCGACGGCGTACGGGCCCACCGCGAGCGAGGAGGCGTTGCCGACGACCGCCGGGGAGGCGGAGGCGTAGGCCCCGCCGTCGAGGACGATGCGGCACTTCATGTGCGTCAGCTTGCCGTCGCGGGTGGCGCCGTGCTCGTAGGAGAGGCGGGCCGGGTGGCGGTGGACGTGGCCGAAGAAGGACTCGAAGCGGTTGTAGACGATCTTCACCGGTTTTCCGGTGCGCATCGCCAGCAGGCACGCGTGGATCTGCATCGACAGGTCCTCGCGCCCGCCGAAGGCGCCGCCGACGCCGGAGAGGGTCATGCGCACCTTGTCCTCGGGCAGGCCGAGCACGGGGGCGATCTGCTTCAGGTCGGAGTGCAGCCACTGGGTGGCGATGTAGAGGTCCACGCCGCCGTCCTCGGCGGGCACCGCGAGGCCGGACTCGGGGCCGAGGAAGGCCTGGTCCTGCATGCCGAAGTAGTAGTCGCCCCTGACGATCACGTCGGCCCGCGCGGCCGCCGCGCCGGCGTCGCCGCGCACGATGGGCTGGCGGTGCACGATGTTGGGGTGCGGGACGTGGCTGATGTGGTGGTCGTCGCGGTTCTCGTGGACGAGGACGGCGTCGGGTGCGGTCGCGGAGGCCTCGTCGGTGACGACGGGCAGTTCCTTGTACTCCACCTTGATCTTGGCGGCGGCGCGGCGCGCGGTCTCGGGGTGGTCGGCGGCGACGACGGCGACCGGTTCGCCGTGGTGGCGGACCTTGCCGTGGGCGAGGACCGGCGTGTCCCGGATCTCCAGGCCGTAGGTGCGTACGTCGGTGGGCAGGTCGTCGTACGTCATGACGGCGTACACGCCGGGCGTGGCGAGGGCCTCGCTCGTGTCGAGGGAGACGATCTCGGCGTGCGCGACGGTGGAGCGCAGGATCTGGCCCCACAGCATGTCCTCGTGCCACATGTCGGAGGAGTACGCGAACTCGCCGGTGACCTTGAGGGTGCCGTCCGGGCGGAGCGTGGACTCGCCGATGCCGCCCCTGGTCTGCGATCCCTGGGTGATGGTGGTGGGTGCGCCGTTGGCAGCCATGCTCAGACCCCCTCGGACTGGCGGGCGGCCGCGAGGCGGACCGCGTCCATGATCTTCTCGTAGCCCGTGCAGCGGCACAGGTTGCCGGACAGCGCCTCGCGGATGTCCGCGTCGGTCGGGTCGGGGTTGCGCTCCAGCATCTCGTCGGCGGCGACGAGCAGGCCCGGCGTGCAGAAGCCGCACTGGACGGCGCCCGCGTCGATGAACGCCTGCTGGATGGGGGCCAGTTCGAGGCCCTCGCCGGTCTGCGAGTCGGTGCCGTGCGCCCGCCACCGCTGGGCCGCGTCGAGCGAGGCGCTCGCGCCGCCGGAGCCGCGCACCGTGCCGGAGCAGCCCTCGGTACGGTCCTCGGCGCGCTCCTCGGCGCCGTTCTTTGCGCGATCCTTGGCGCGGTCCTCGGCGAACTCGGCCAGGCCCTCGACGGTGACGACCTCGCGGCCCTCGGCCTGTCCGGCGGCGACCAGGCAGGAGCAGACCGGCACGCCGTCCAGGCGGACCGTACAGGATCCGCACTCGCCCTGCTCGCAGGCGTTCTTGGAACCCGGCAGGCCCATCCGCTCG
Source organism: Streptomyces mayonensis (assembly GCF_018982965.1). Taxonomy (GTDB): domain Bacteria; phylum Actinomycetota; class Actinomycetes; order Streptomycetales; family Streptomycetaceae; genus Streptomyces; species Streptomyces mayonensis. The sequence goes on from NZ_JACBYP010000075.1 coordinate 37,473, forward strand.
CGCAGCACGTACAGCAGGGACTCGCCCTCCCACACGTCGTCGGCCTCCTGCGGACGTCCGTTGACAGTGAAGTTGACGCGCATTACGCGGCTCCCTCCGTGGCGCGGCGGGTGCCGCGGTACGACTCCCAGGTCCAGGTGAGCGTCCGGCGGGCCATGACGCCGACCGCGTGGCGGCGGTAGTCCGCGGTGCCCCGGACGTCGTCGATCGGGTTGCAGGCGGCGGCGCACAGGTCGGCGAACTGCTTGGCGGCCGACGGGGTGACGGTCTTCCCGTTGTCCCAGAAGCCGCCCTCCTCCAGCGCCGCGTTCAGGAACTCCTCGGCGGCCGTCGCCCGGATCGGGGTCGGCGCGGCCGAGCCGATGCCGGTGCGGACGGTGCGGGTCGCCGGATGCAGGGCGAGGCCGAAGGCGCAGACGGCGATGACCATGGCGTTGCGGGTGCCGACCTTGGAGAACTGCTGCGGGCCGTCCGCCTTCCTGACGTGCACGGCGCGGATCAGCTCGTCGGGCTCCAGGGCGTTGCGCTTCACGCCCGTGTAGAACGCGTCGATCGGGATGCGGCGCGTCCCGCGCACCGACTCGGCCTCCACCTCGGCTCCGGCGGCGAGCAGCGCCGGGTGCGCGTCGCCTGCCGGGGACGCGGTGCCGAGGTTGCCGCCGACGCCGCCGCGGTTGCGGATCTGCGGTGAGGCGACCGTGTGCGAGGCGAGGGCGAGACCCGGCAGTTCGGTGCGCAAATGCTCCATGATCCGGGAGTAGGGCACGGAGGCGCCGAGCCGGACCGAGTCCGCGCCGACCTCCCACTCGGTGAGGTCGGCGATGCGGCCCAGGTCCATGAGGTACTCGGGCCTGCGGTGGTCGAAGTTGATCTCGACCATCACGTCGGTGCCGCCCGCGATCGGCACAGCGGCGGGGTGCTCGGCCTTGGCGGCGAGCGCCTCCTCCCAGCTGGCGGGGCGAAGGAAGTCCATGACCGGCTCTCTTCTTCGGCTACTTGGGGGCGTACAGATTGAGCCAATCCGTGTGCGGCGGGCCCGGCTCGTTCATGTGGTGTTCACGGGGAGTGGGCTCAGTACACCGTCCTGTGCTCCACCGGAGTCAGTCGCAGAAACCATGAAGGAGTTGGCTGGCCAGCGAGGTCATCTTGTAGATTCGTATGAACGGAGGTTTTCGACAACCTCTTCGTTTTCCTCCGGAACCGCGCGCCACAGCCGCGTGACCTGGAACACTGCGAGACAGAGAACGGCGGCGACGAGAATGCGGCTGCGCGCACTGCTGGACACCGATGCGCTGGGCCTCGATCTGCTCGGCGGCGAGGACGAGCTGGACCGCACGGTCCGCGGCGTGATGACCACCGACCTGCGGGACCCCAGCCGCTACCTCTCGGGCGGCGAGCTGGTGCTGACGGGCCTGGCCTGGCGCCGGGACGCGACGGACTCGGATCCTTTCGTGCGCCTCCTCGTGCAGGCCGGGGTGACGGCGCTGGCCGCGGGTGAGGCGGAGCTGGGAAGGGTGCCGGAGGACCTGGTGGCGGCGTGCCTGCGCCACCGGCTGCCGCTGTTCGCGGTGCACGAGTCGGTGGCCTTCGCGACCATCACCGAGCACGTCGTGCGCCAGGTCTCCGGCGAACGCGCCGGTGACCTCGCTGCCGTCGTGGACCGGCACCGCCGGATGATGACCTCGGGACCCGCGGGCGGCGGCCCCGACGTGGTCCTGGACCTGCTCGGCTCCGACCTGGACCTGCGGGCCTGGGTGCTGTCCCCCACCGGGCGGCCGGTCGCCGGGCCGAAGGACTCGGGCCCCGCACCCACCGCCGAGGTGTGCGCGAGGCTGGCGGCGGAGCACCTCGCGGCGACCCGCGCGGGCCGGCGGGCCCCGCACCGGGTGACCGTGGACTCCACGGCGTACAGCCTCTTCCCGGTGCGCGGCCGGGGGCAGCTCCCGGCGGGTGCGGCGGGGGCACGGGCCGCGCAGGGTGCGGGGGCGGGTCCGGACGTGCGCGAGACCGTGCTGTCCGACTGGCTCCTCGTGGTGGAGGCGGACGCCGGGGACTGGGCCGGGGAACGCCTCGACCTGCTGTACGGGGTCACGCAGCTGATCGCGGTCGAGCGCGACCGGCGGGAGGCGGCGCGCACGGTGCGGCGGCGGCTCGCCCAGGAGGTGCTGGAACTGGTCCAGACGGGCGCCGCGCCCGCCGAGATCGCGGCCCGGCTGCGGGTGGCGGCACCGGTGCTGCTGCCGGGCCTCGGCGCGGCCCCGCACTGGCAGGTCGTGGTGGCCCGCGTGGAGTGGGCGGACGGCGGCGAGGAGACCGGCCGCGTCGCGCAGTCCCTGCTGGAGGAGATCCTCGTCGACCCGCACGCCGCGGGCCCCGAGCAGTCCGACCGGATCGCCGTCGCGCACACCGGCGACGAGGCGGTGGCCCTCGTACCGCTGCCCGCGGTCTCCAGCGAGCACGACGGCTCCGAGGCCGGCGTCCTCGCGGAGGCGCTGCTGGAGTCCGTGCGCGAACCGCTGTCGGCGGGTCTCGACGGCGACGGGCGCGTCACCCTCGGCGTCAGCGCGGCCGTGCACTCGGCCGAGGGGCTGCGCGGGGCGCTGGAGGAGGCCCGGCACGCGCGCCGGGTCGCCGCGGCACGGCCCGGGCGGGTCTGCGCGGCCGGCCACCAGGAGCTGGCCTCGCACGTGCTCCTGCTGCCCTTCGTGCCCGACGACGTCCGCCGCGCCTTCACCGCCCGGCTGCTCGACCCGCTGCGGGACTACGACCGGCGCCACCGGGCCGAGCTGGTCCCGACGCTGGAGGCGTTCCTCGACAGCGACGGTTCCTGGACGCGGTGCGCGAACCGGCTGCACCTGCACGTCAACACGTTGCGCTACCGCGTCGGGCGGATCGAGCAGTTGACGGGGCGTGACCTGTCGCGGCTGGAGGACAAGCTCGACTTCTTCCTTGCGCTGCGGATGAGCTGAGACCCGGTACGAACCGGAACGCTCCCAAACCTCGGCGGCACGAAGTCCACGACTTTGTGAAATCTTTCACCCATCCTCTTGGCCGGGCCGCCGGATCCGTGCTGAGATGCGCCCACCACTCAAGAGCTCAATGGTGTGCTAAGGGGAGGGCGACGTGGCGCATTCCGCCATGGCTGGTTCTGGCTGGGGGACGACCGAGGGTGACGATCCGCTCCAGACCGCGGTGTGGCGGCTGCGCTCGCGCGCCTGCTGGGCCGACGCGGCGGCGCTGCTGGAGCCGGTCACCGCGGACACCGCGTTGCAGCGGACGGCACTGCTGGTGGAGCGGTGCCTCTACACCGAACAGGGCTGGGCCCAGGCCGAGGAGGCACTGCGCACCGCGGAGGCGCTGGCCCACACCGACGAGGAGCGCGGGGCCGCCGCCTGTGAACGGGGGCAGCTCGCGTACGCCGCCACGGTGCACGGGGTGCGCGACCGGGCCGACGAGGCGCGGGCCGCGCTGGGGCGGGCGGCGGCACTGATCGCGCCCGGCGCGCAGGGGCGGGCGCTGCTGGACTTCCGGCGCGGGCTCCTCGCGGAGAACCTCACCCGGTCGCCGCAGGCCGCCCGCGCGGCGTACCGGCGCGCGCACGCCGGCGCCACGGCCCACACCGAGCCGCTGCTGTTGTCCTTCACCTGGCGGCATCTGGCCGGACTGGCTCTGCGTGAGGGCGAGTTGACCGAGGCACGGCACGGCTTCGCCGAGTCGCTGCGGATCCGCGAGGAGCTGGGGTACCTCGTCGGCACGGCACCGGCGCTGGCCTCGCTGGCCGACGCGGAGAGCGAGCCGGAGGCGTCCCGGCTGCGGGAGGAGGCACGACGGCTGTTCCGGCTGCTGGGCGGAGTACCGACGTGGCTGGCACGGCAGCTGACGCCTCCGGCGACGGGCGCGGCCACGGCGTGAGCGGCCCGGGACCGCCCGGCAGGTGGCTTCTGGTGCGCGGGGGTGCTCGATGCGTGGGCGCCCGGCGCGTGGGCACCCGGCGCGTCGCTGCACGGTCTGCCGCTGCCCGGTCTGTCGCCGCCGGGTCTGCCGCCGCCCAGTCCGCCGTCACCCGGTCCGCCGCCGCCCAGTCCCCCGCTGCCCGGTCTGCCGCCGCCGAGTCCGCCCGCCCCCGGCCTCTCGGGGCCGGCTCGTCGCTGGGTGGCGGCGCTCACGGGGATCTGCTCCAGCGGGGGGCCGTGGACGCCCACGCCTCGTCCCACTGGGCGAGGTTGCGGCGGTGGAGCACCAGGCCCGTGACAGCGTGGGCCGCGATGCCGGCCAGGACCACGCCGAGGAAGGCGAGGACGGCCCAGCCCATCGTGCGGCTGCGGATCTCCTCCGCGGCCAGCGGCGGCCCGGTGATCGCGCCGTCGGCGTCGACCCAGACCCGGACGGTGCTGCCCGCGGACAGTCCGGGCTCGACCTCGGCGCTGCCGGTCCGGGTGGTTCCGTCGGGGCCGGTGAAGCGGACCGTGACCGGGTAGCGGACCTTCTTCGACTCGTCGGACCCCGGCTCGGGGTGGCGGGGGGCGTCGTGGACGAGGACGGCGGGGCGGTGGTCGCGGGTCCGCCGCTCGTGCTCGGCGGTGTCGCGGTAGTGGCGGTGGGCGCCGTCGCCGATCGCGAACATCGCGATCGGGGCGACCACCAGGACCGCGACCGCGAGTCCGAGCGCGATCCAGGCGCGGAGCCGGTCGCTGCGCCGCCGCAGCGGGTTGCGCCGCCACCGCCACAGCAGGAGGTACGGGTCCCGCCCCGGGTCGGGTTCGGGCTCGGGTACGGCGGGCGGTGGCTGAGCCGGGGGGATCTCACCGGCCACGGTGTGCCTCCTACGGGTCCGGGGCAGCCGCCGGGGGCCCGCCGGGGGGGGGGGGGGGGCGCCGCGGGGGGGGGGGGGGGGGGGGGGGGCGGGGGGGGGCGCCGGGCGGGGGGGGGGCGGGCGGCGCCGGCGGGGGGGGGGGGGGGGGGGCCGGGGCGGCGCG
>NZ_JACBYP010000076.1 GCF_018982965.1 Streptomyces mayonensis
GGGCTGGGGGGTGTCCGGCATGCGGGGAGTGTGGGGCGGTGCGGAGTGCCGCCGTTATTGTTTCGCGTGGAGGCGAAACGACAGCGCGTCCGGCCGACAGACGCCGCCCAGCCCGTCCGGTGCCGACATAGGGATAGGGGCCACCCGACCCGTCCGGCGCCGCCCAGCCCGTCCGGCGCCGTCCGGTGCCGTCCGGTGCCGCCAGGCCGTCCGGCGCCGTCCAGCGCCGTCCGGCACCGGCGGGTTCTCCTCGTCCGTGTCCGCGTGTCCGGGAAGGTGGTGGTCGTCGTATGGGCTGGTGGCAGATCGACACCGACACCCTCGCCCGCAGCCGGTTCGTGATCTCACCGCTCGACGAGACCCTGGCCTGTCTGAAGATGCTGTACTTCGGCGTGGCCGGGCACCCGGGCGAGCGGGCCTGGCTCGACGCCCACCGCCCCGCCCACCTGCGCCGCATGGCGGCCGACCCGGTGACGGCGCTGCTCGTCGCCGCGGGCCTGGGCAGGGAGTGGAACGCCGACTTCCTCACCCCCACCCCGGCCGAGGGCCAGAGCTTCGCGGACGGCATCGCCCGGATCCGGGCCACCGGCCCCGACGCGGCCCGCGCCGACCTGGCCGTCTCCCTCGGGGGCACGCTGCCCGCCGCCCTGGACCGCGACGACCTGCCCGAGCGGGCCGCCACGGTGCTGGAGGACGTCTGGGCCGAGGCGGTACGACCGGACTGGGACCGGCGCCGCCGGGTCCTGGAGGCGGATGTCGTCGCACGGGTCGCGCAGGTGAGCCGGGGCGGCTGGGCGGCCGCACTGGACGCCCTGCGGCCCGGCACCCGCTGGCTCGGCGACAGCCGGCTCCAGATCAACCTGAACCCCTACCCGCCCCGCGACCTGTCCGGCGCCGAGCTGATCCTCGTACCGATCACTCCGCAGCGGCACGGCTGGGTGGCGTGGGAGGAGCCCGAGCGGTACGCGGTGGTCTACCCCTGCTCGGGCACCCTCGCGGACGGCGGCGCCCGGCGCGTGCCCGCCGCCCTCGGCGCCCTGCTCGGGCCGGCCCGCGCGGCCGTGCTGACGCTGCTCGCCACCCCCATGAGCACCAGCCAGCTGGTCGGGGTGACCGGTCAGGGGCTCGGCTCGGTCGGCCGGCACCTGCGGGTGCTCCTCGACGCGGGGCTGGTGCAGCGGCGGCGGGCGGGGCGGTCGGTGCTGTACTCCCGCACGCCCGCCGGGGAGGTGCTCGCCGAGGCGGCCGGCGGAGGCCGGGGCGCGGGGGCGCCGGACTAGCATCCGTTCCATGACGAGCTCACCGAACACGCGGAACGACGACAGCCTCCCCCTCGACGTGGAGATCGGCGCCCTGCAGGGCGGAAGCGCGGACCTCGCCCAGTACGCGGGTCAGGTCGTGCTGGTGGTCAACGTGGCCTCCAAGTGCGGGCTCACCCCGCAGTACTCCGGCCTGGAGCGCCTGCACGAGCGGTACGCGGAGCAGGGGTTCACCGTGCTGGGCGTGCCCTGCAACCAGTTCATGGGCCAGGAGCCGGGCAGCGCCGACGAGATCGCGGAGTTCTGCTCGGCGACGTACGGGGTCACCTTCCCGATGACCGAGAAGGTCGAGGTGAACGGGGAGGGCCGGCATCCGCTGTACGACCGGCTGACCGGCTTCGCGGACGCCGAGGGCCACAGCGGGGACATGCGCTGGAACTTCGAGAAGTTCCTGATCGGCCGGGACGGGAAGGTCGCCGCCCGGTTCGCACCGCAGACGGAGCCGGAGTCCGACGAGGTCGTGACGGCCGTGGAGAGCCGGCTGGCGGGCTGATCGCGCGGAGCTGCGTCGCCTTTCCGGTGGTGCGGTGAGGTGACGTGACGGAGCCCCCTCGGCAAGGTCGGCGAACTGGTCGAGAGGGCTCCGTCGGCGGCACTCGTGATGGTGATGAGAGCTGTGGTGCTGTGGTGCTGTCTGGTGGTCAGCGGTACGGGTGGGACGGTGTGCGGTGGGCTACTTCTTGACCGAGGTCACGAAGGCGTTCCACGCGTCCGCGGGGAAGGCCAGGACCGGGCCCGCGGGGACCTTCGAGTCACGGACGGCGAGTGCCGCCACGAGCGGTGACCTGACCTCGACGCACGCGCCGTTCCCTCCGGAGTAGGAGGACTTGGTCCACGATGACTGGGCGCCCTGAAGAATTGCCATGTCTGCTCCGATGGCGAGATGCTGAGTGCGGTATACGCCAATGACGTGTGATCTTTGGCGTGATCGACGCTACTCGCTGACCTCCCCGTACGGAGCAGCCATTCACCCGACCGAGTGGCATATTCCAGGCGACTCTTCCAGTACGTCGCGGCAGGGGTGTACTCTGCCGCCCGCGCCCGCCCTGGCCGCCTTTACGGTTCTTACGGTTACGGTCCGCTAGCGCGCGTACTCCTTCGCGACGTCCTCGATGCGCTGCCGCGACTGCTCCACGTTCAGGGCCTGCGCCCGCAGGTGCTCGTACATCACCGTGTACTTCTGCACGTCCGGCGCCTTCTCCAGGTACAGGTCACTGGTGACGCCCTCGATGTAGACCACGCTGGAGTCGGCCGCGTCGGCGAACTCCAGGATGGAGTACTGGCCGTTGATGCCGGGGTGCGCCCCGACGTCGAACGGCAGCACCTGCACCGTGATGTGCGGCAGCTGCGACATCTCGGCGACGTGCTCCAGCTGCTCCCGCATCACCTGCCTGCTGCCCACCACCCGGCGCAGGCTGGCCTCGTCGAGGACCACCCACAGGCGCAGCGGGTTGTTCTCCGCGGAGATCCGCTCCTGCCGCCGTATCCGGACCCGCACGCGCTTCTCGACGTCCGCGACCGACGTCTCCGGCAACGCACCCTGGATGAGGGCCTCGGCGTACGCGCTGGTCTGCAACAGGCCGGTGATGATCTGGGGTTCGTAGGTACGCAGTGACTCCGCGTCCGTCTCCAGGCCGATGTAGACGCTGTACGGGATGTCGCCGAAGGCGTGCCACCAGCCCTGCTGGCGCGAGTCCTTGGCCATCTGCATCAGCGAGTCGACGACCCGCTGGTCCTCGACCTCGTACACCCCGCACAGGTCGCGCACGTCACGCTGACTGATGCTGCGCCGCCCGTTCTCCAGACGGCTGATCTTCGACTGCGAGACCAGCAGCCGCTCGGCGACCTCCTCGGCCGTCATGCCCTTGAGCTCACGGAGCCGGCGCAGCTCCTGGCCCAGCCGACGCCGCCTTACGGTGGGATTGACACTCGACGCCACGGGACGTGCACCTCCGGCTGCGTGACTCATACTTGCCACTTTGTGTATCTGCTGCTGAGCAGACTGCCACCAAGGTGCTTACTACCGCTGGGAAACGGTCGATATGCGCCGCGTACACGCCAGTTCGGGGAGCCACTCGTTCATGTGGCCCGCGTGGGGCGGCGGAACCTTTCCGCAAGTCCGGGCGTGCCGGACGTACGGTCGGTCCCGCCGCCCCGCGCGAACCTGCGGCTCCCGTGACCGGGCCTGGGGACTGACGGTGCGGCGATGCTGTTGTTGCGGTGTTCCGGTCGTGCCGTACTGCGGCCCGGTGCGGCTCAGTGGACCGCCGCGCGCGCCATGGATCCGTGGCGCGGTTGCGCCGGAACGCCGCGGGCGGGCTCCGGGGCGGGCCTCGCCGCCGGTCCGGCGGCCTGGCGGCCGGCCGCCGGGGCCGGAGCGCGGCGTGGCTGGGCCGCCGCGCCGTTCTGGACGTCCATCACCGCGTGCGCCACCAGGCCGCCCATGGGGTCGTGCCTGATGAGGTCCCGCAGCCGGGACCGCGACGAGCGTCCTTCGTTGCCCGGGTAGAGGTGCTTGCCGAGACCGACCGCGTGGGCCAGCGCGGCGAGCGCCGCGGTCCGCGGATCCGGCGGGACGCCGGTGCGGATCGCCGAGTCGAGACGGGCCTTGATCTCCCTGCTGATCGCCGTGTCCGTCGCCTGGTAGCGAGTCGTCGGCAGCACCCCGCACATCTGGCCCTCCACGGCATGCACCATGCCGCATCGCTCCAGGTGCGAGAGGTAGGTCTGGCGCAGCCCCAGGCGGGGTCCGCCAATCCAGTTGACCGCCCGTACGGGAGCGCCGCGCCTTCGCAGCAACTCCAACGCGCAGTCCAGTGTTGGATCTCCTGTCGGCCGTGGGGCCACCACGGCGATACGATCCCCGTCTGGGGCTATCCGTCCGGCCAGCGCCAGCTCCACCAGCTGTGCTCCGGCCAGACCGAGGTCGAGCGACTGCGGCTGTGCGGTGGTACCCGTGGTCGGGTCCAGCGCCAGCAACAGAAGCTCCTCCGGAAGTGTTCTGCGGCTCCTGCCCATCCATGCCTCCCCGCGTGGATGACAGACAGGGTGACCCCTCTCACATTGGTCTGTCGAGGGTGCGTGACCGGTTCGTAGTGGAACCAGTAGGTATGTCGTTCTCGTCTACCGCGTGGGTTCCCCCCGTACGCAGGACACTGGTAGATGGTTTCGGTACGGGTTCGGTAGCGCGCACAGGTCGTGCGGCGCATGGAGGAGGCATCGGTGGCGGGCGAGTCCCCCGACAGGTCGAAACAGCGCGAGTCGTCGGAAGAACCGACGTCGGGGAGCGCGGGTCCGGTTCCCGAAGCCAGGACCGGGACGAGTGAGGCGCGCGATCCGCGGCTGTCGGTCGCACGGGAGGACCGGGAGGACACGGAGCGCTCCGCGGGGTCGACGTCTTCGGCCTCCAGCGTGACGGCGGGGTCCGGGGGCGGCGTCGACACGGCCACGCGCGTGCTGTCGGTGCGCGAGACGGACACGGAAACGGAAACGGAGACGGAAACCGAGGAAGGGCCCGGGACCGGTGCCGGGGGCCGGGGCGAGGCCGGGACCGAGAACCGGACCGAGGCCGACGCGGAGGCATCGGGCTCCCCCTCGGAGGACTCCACCGGGGCGACCGAGACGGCCGAGACGGATACGGCGGTCAGCTCAGCCCCCGCAGACGCCACAGACGCCACAGACGCCTCGGACGCCTCGGACACGGCGGAGACCTCCAAGGCGGGCGACAGGCCCGAGACAGCCGACGACTCGGATACCGCCGACAGGCCTGACGCGCCTGACACATCCGATACGTCCGATACCTCTGATACACCCGACGCGTCCGAGTCCGCCGGTGGCAACAACGGTCGGCTGCGGGATGCCGTGGCCGCCTGGGTGGCCACCGCGGACGAGCGTGCCGCAGCCAACGCACAGCTCAAGGACGCACAGGACGAGGACGAGCAGGGCGAGGAAGCCGCCGAGAAGCGCGCAGGAGACACCGGGAAGGCCGCCGAGGGCGCCGGTGCCGGCGAGGGCGCGCCGGGCAGCGACACGGCCGACGGCGGCGCCGAGGACGGCGACAAGCGCGAGCAGCCCGCGGAGGCCGACAGCGACGGCGACGCGGACCCGGACGCCCCCTCCGACGCCTCCGACGCCTCCGACGCCCCCGGATCCGACGAGGACTCCGTCGCGGGCTCCGACCGGCCCGTCGACCAGCCCACCGCCGTGTTCAAGGCGCCCCGGCCCGACAAGCCCGCCGTCGACCAGCCGACGACGATGCTGAAGCTGGGCGACACCCCCACCCCCTCCAAGACGACCGACAAGACGACCGACAAGACGACCGGCAAGACGACCGACCGGCCCGGGAAGCCCGAAAAGCCCGGGAAGCAGCCCGGTCAGCCCCGGGATGTCGAGCGGACCAGCAAGTTCGTGGCGTTGCGGCAGCCGGACGACCTCGCGACGCGCAAGCCCCCGGCGCCCCCGAAGCCGCCGTCCGGGGCGCCCCGTACCGGGACCACCACCGCCGTACCGCATGTCGGGCCCGAGCGGACCACGCAGCAGCCGGTGCCGCCGAAGCCGCCGCTGGACCTGCTGGCGGAGCTGACGAACACCCCGCCGCCGCCGGAGACCGCGCTGCGTACGACGGTGCGCCGGGTCAAGATCTGGACCCCGCTGGTCGTCCTGCTGCTGATCGTCTTCGCCGTCGTGCAGTCGATGCGCTCGCTGCCCCAGCCGACGCTCGACCTGACGGCGCAGGAGAGCTTCACGTTCGAGGGCGGCAAGCCCCAGATCCCGTGGCCGTCCAGCGGGCAGGCCGCGCTCGACGTGCAGGGAATCGGCACGTTCGGCTCCTCCGGCGACCAGAAGCCGGTGCCGATCGCGAGCGTGGCCAAGGTCATGACCGCGTACGTCGTCCTGCGCGACCACCCGCTCAAGAGCGGCGCCGACGGCCCGAAGATCAAGATCGACCAGTCGGCGGAGGACCAGTCGGACGCCGGCCAGGAGTCCACGGTCGACGTCACCGCGGGCGACTCGATCACACAGCGCGAGGCCCTGCAGAGCATCCTGATCGCGTCCGCGAACAACGTGGCGCGGCTGCTGGCCCGCTGGGACGCGGGGTCCGAGAAGGCGTTCGTGGAGAAGATGAACGCCGCCGCCGAGGACCTCGGCATGAGCAACACGACGTACACCGACCCCTCAGGGCTCAACAACACGACGGTGTCCACGGCCGTGGACCAGGTCAAACTGGCCAAGGACGCGATGAAGCAGCCCGCGTTCCGCGAGGTCGCCGCGATGATGTCGTACGACGACTACAAGGGCACCAACCACTCCAACTGGAACCAGCTGGTCGGTCACAACGACGTGGTCGGCATCAAGACCGGCACCACCACCTCCGCCCTCGGCAACCTCGTCTTCGCGGCGAAGAAGGAGGTCGACGGCGAGACCCGGACGGTCGTCGGAGCCGTGGTGCGGCAGCCGGCGGGCGGCGCGGACAACACCATCCTCGGTGCCGCCCTGGACTCCAGCGACAAGCTGATCCGGGCCGCGCAGGACGCTCTCGAGTCGTCGACGATCGTGAAGAAGGGCACCGTCGTCGGGTACGTGGACGACGGCCTCGGCGGCCGTACGCCGGTCGTCACCACGCAGGACGTCAAGGCCGCCGGCTGGGCCGGACTGACCGTGAAGCTGACGTTCGACGCGGACGAGGTGCCCCACACGGCCGCGGCCGGCACCAAGGTCGGCAGCCTCGCGGTCGGTGACGGCGGCACGAGCGGCGCGGTCAAGGTGCCGGTCGCGCTGCAGGAGGAGCTGGTCGAGCCCGGGTTCGCCGCCAAGCTGACCCGCCTGGGCTGACGGCCGGCCCCGCACGCGCCACCCGCCCGCACGCCACGCGCCACGCGCCGCACGCCCGCGTCCGCAGGCCCCGCGCCCCCGCGGTCACCCGACCGCGGGGGCGTTCGCGCGCGCCGGAAGCGTCCCGGAAGCCCGTCGGCGCCCGTCGCGGAACGTTCCGGAGGACCTCCGGAGGACCTCTGGAGGGCGTGTGACGCCCCTGCGGGGTAGCCGAAAGGGAGGAAGCCACGGCGTGCGGGTGCGTGCTAGCGTCACGAAACGGGGCAGTCGCCGGTCGCGGAACGGGACACGGCCCACAGCAGAAGACGGGACACGGGGAGTGCCTTCAGGTGGCCACTGCGGAGCCGACACGCGCCGACGACGCCGATCCGGGCCCGGGTGCCGACCCGGGAGCCGATGCGCGCCCGCACGTGCCCGCGCCCCGCAGGGACGACGCGAACCCCGCACGGTCGGACGCCGCACGGTCGGACGGCGATCAGGCGGACGGCGATCAGGCGGGCACCGTACGGTCGGACGGCGAACGGGCGGGCGACGGTGAACCGGAGCGTGCCGAGACGGAAGCGCCCTCGGCGATGAGAACCGCGTTCCTCGCGCTGCGCGAGCGCATGCTGCGCCACCCGGTGCTCTCCGTGACCGCTCTGGCCGGAGCCCTCCACATCGTCTGGTTCTTCACGTTCGCGAACAGCGGCGGCGACCTGGCGGCGCAGGACGCGTGGGCGGAGTTCGTCGGCCGGCACCCGGACTCGGCGTACAACCTCGCCTGGTACGGCGGCATGCACCCGGTGTCGTACAGCGTGGTCTCGCCGTACCTGATGTCGGTGCTCGGCGTGCGGACCACGATGATGATCGCGGGGACGCTGTCGGCCGGGCTGCTGACGATGATCCTGATCCGCAGCCGGGTGGTGCGCAATCCGCTGTGGGCGTCACTGGCCGGCCTGTTCGCACTGCTGGGCAACGCCGCGTCGGGGCGGGTGACGTTCGGGCTCGGCATGATGTTCGGGCTCGGCGCGGTCGCCGCGGTGTTCTGCTGGCCGCACCGCTGGCGGCACGAACGCTGGGCCAAGGGGCTGTGCGCGGCACCGCTGGCCGCGCTGTCCACGATGGCCTCGCCGGTCGCGGGGCTCTTCGTCGGTCTGGTGGCGGTCGCGCTGTTCCTCCAGAAGCGCCGCCCGGGCGCCTGGTCGCTGGGCCTGGCGCCGGCCGCCGTCGTCGCGCTCTCGGCGTGGCTGTTCCCCTTCTCGGGCACGCAGCCGATGTCCATCGGCTCGGCGATCCTGCCGGTGGTGTTCTCGGGGCTGGTGTACGCGCTCGTGCCCCGGGACTGGGTGACCGTACGGATCACCTCGGCGGTCTACGGCCTGTCCGTGCTGCTGGTCTGGCTGATCAGCTCACAGATCGGCTCCAACATCACGCGCCTGGCGATGCTCTTCGCGGGCGTGGCGCTGGTGGCGGCGCTGCCGTTCACGGTGCGCAAGACACGCAAGTGGTACGCGCTGGTGGTGTCGGTCGTCGGCTTCGTGACCTGGATCGGCGCCGCGTCGGCCAACGACATCGTCCACACCACGCCCGCCGCGTCCTGGGCGCGCGAGCTGGCGCCGCTGGTCAACGAGCTCCAGCAGGTCGGTGCCGGGCGCGGCCGGGTGGAGGTCGTGCCGGCCCGCTCGCACCGGGAGGCGTCGGCGCTCGCGCCGTACGTCAACCTGGCGCGCGGCTGGAACCGCCAGGCCGACATGGAGCGCAACCCGCTCTTCTACGACGACACGCTCAACTCGGCGAACTACCACGAGTGGCTGCGCCGCTGGGCCGTGCACTTCGTGGTGCTGCCCAAGGACGAGCCGGACGGCGACGGCGGTGAGCGCGAGCGGGAGCTGGTGCAGCGGGGGCTGCCGTTCCTGAAGCAGATCTGGGGCGACGCCAACTGGCAGCTGTTCCAGGTGACGAACCCGACCCCGCTCGCCGAGCCCGACGCGGAGGTCCGGCGCGCCGAGCAGGGCGAGTGGACCATCGATGTGAAGAAGCCGGGGCGCGTCCTCGTCCGGGTGCCGTACTCGCCGTGGCTGAGCCTGGTCGACGCCGAGGGCAACAAGCTCGAGCCGCCGGAGGAGACGGAGGCCTCCAAGAACGCCCCGGAGGGCACGCCGAAGACGTACAAGAACGTGAACGGCTGTGTGACGGAGACGGAGGAGACCGCCGAGGGCGACCGGTGGACGTGGCTGGAGGCTCCCAGGGAGGGCACCTACCGGCTGGCCGCGCCGTACGGGCTGAAGCGGGGCACGCCGTGCCCGGAGGAGATGCGTCCGACGCTGGAGTGAGCCGCCCCTCGTGACGGCGTCCACCGACGCCGAGACCGATGCCGACGGCGGCGCTCGACGACCGATGCCGACGGCGGCGCTCGACCCGCCCGCGACCCGCCCGCAGCACCTCCGCGACCCGCCCGCAGCACCTCCGCGACCTGCCACGGCACGTCCGCGATCCGCCGCGGCACCTCCGTGATCCGCCGCGGCGACGCGCTCGCGGCGGCGGTTCATGTAGGTGAACCAGGAACAGTCCGCCGAACCTTTTTACCTCCTCTTGACCTTCCGCTTTCTTGTCGTGCCCGCGTCGACGCAACCACGATGAGCGGGCACTTCGCGGCCTGCCTCGCCCCTACCCCGCTCGTGCGAAGTGCCAACCAGCTGAGCGGAGTTCACAAGGCGGACCCCGGAAGGGGGGCACATGAACGGTCTCGACTGGTCCGTGCTCATCGGCTACTTCGCGGTCATGGTGGCGATCGGCGTCTGGTCCCACAAACGTGTGGGCACCGTCAGCGACTTCTTCACGGCCGGCGGCAAGATGCCCTGGTGGCTGTCCGGCATCTCGCACCACATGTCCGGCTACAGCGCGGTGATGTTCACCGGCTACGCCGGCATCGCCTACACCTACGGCGTCACCTCCTTCGTGACGTGGTCGTTCCCCATCGCGCTCGGCATCGCCATCGGCTCCAAGCTGTTCGCGCCGCGCATCAACCGGCTGCGCTCGCGGCTGCACGTCGCCTCGCCGCTCGAGTACCTGAAGAACCGGTACAACCTGCCCACCCAGCAGGCCCTGGCCTGGTCCGGCATGCTGCTGAAGATCGTGGACGTGGCCGCGAAGTGGGCGGCCATCGCCACGCTCCTGTCGGTCTTCACCGGCATCACCCTCAACCAGGGCATCCTCATCACCGGCGTCATCACGGGCATCTACTGCACGATCGGCGGCCTGTGGGCGGACGCGCTGACGGAGCTGGGCCAGTTCGTCATCCAGCTGCTGGCCGGTGTCGCGATGTTCGTGGCCGTGGTGCTGGAGCTCGGCGACCACGGCGGCTTCTTCGGCGTCTGGGACGAGCCCGCCCTCCAAGGACACGAGAAGCCGCTGGTCGGCCCGTACGGAACGGTGTTCCTGCTCGCCTTCCTCTTCATCAAGCTCTTCGAGTACAACGGCGGCATGCTCAACCAGGCCCAGCGCTACATGGCCACGAAGAACGCCCACGAGGCCACCCGGTCGGCGCGGCTGTCGGCGGTGCTGTGGCTGGTGTGGCCGCTGGTGCTGTTCTTCCCCATGTGGATGTCGCCGCTGCTGGTGGAGTCCCAGAAGGCGGACGGCTCCGACTCCTACGCCCTGATGACCGAGCAGCTGCTGCCGCACGGGCTGCTCGGCCTGGTGATCGTCGGCTTCTTCTCGCACACCATGGCCATGTGCTCCTCGGACGCCAACGCCATCGCGGCCGTCTTCACCCGTGACGTGGCACCGGTGCTGTCGAAGCGGGCGCGGGGCTGGGGGCAGCGGTCGGGGCTGCTGGCGGCGCGGCTGACGACGGTGGTCTTCCTCGGCTTGTCGATGGCGGTGGCGACGCAGGTGGATTCGCCGACGTTCAAGGACATCATCACCGTCGTGATCAAGTGGGTCGCCGGGCTGATGGGCCCGATCGCGATCCCGATGATGCTCGGTCTGCTGCGGCCCTTCCGCCGCTCCGGCCCGACGGCCGCGCTCACCAGCTGGGGGCTGGGGCTGGTCGCGTTCTGGCTGGTCAACTACCCGATCAACTGGAACGTGGACGGCGGGGTGCCGCTGGAGTACCAGGTCTCCGTCCCGCTGGCGGTCTCGCTCGTCCTGTACGTCCTGATCGGCTACCTGAAGCCGGAGGACACCCCGGAGCGACTCGCGATCATCGAGCGCGTCAACACCGACGGGGACGGCGACGCCTCCGGAGCGGCGGCCGCGATCCCGACACCCGCGGACGGCGCGGACGGCGTGGTCGGGCGGGGCAGCCGCGTGGGCGACTAGAGAACGACCACGCGTGGGCGACCGGAGGACCGCAGGACGACCGGAGGACCGCAGGACGACCGGAGGACCGCAGGACGACCGGAGGACCGCAGGACAGGAGGAGCAGGACAAGAGGATGGGAGGAGACAGGCCCTATCCCCGCGGGTAGCGGGTCAGCCAGCCCGGGGAGGAGCCCGCCGGGCCGTGCAGGGCGGGGCCCTGGGTCATCTCCATCGCGAAGTCGTCGGCCAGTTCCAGGACGGTCGGGCGGCCCTCCAGTTCGGCCAGCCAGGCCGGTGGCAGGGCCGTCTCGCCGTGCAGGGCGCCGAGCAGGCCGCCGGTGAGGGCGCCGGTCGCCGCGGAGGGGCCGTCGTGGTTGACGGCGAGCCGCAGTCCGTGCCGTACGTCCTCGCCGACGAGGGCGCAGTACACGGCGGCGGCGACCAGGCCCTCCGCCGTGCCCTCGCCGATCAGCGCGGTCACCCGGCCCGGCGCCGGCATGCCCTGCCGCACCGTGCCCAGGGCGTGCTGGAGGGCGTCCGTCACGGCCTGGTGGCCGGGGCGTGCGGCGAGCAGGGCCAGCCCCTTCTGCACCGCGGCGTCCAGGCTCTCCCCGCGCGCCAGCCCGTGCACGATCACGGCGTACGCGCCCGCGGCCAGGTAGCCGGTGGGGTGGCCGTGGGTCTGGGCGGCGCACTCGACGGCGAGCTGGGCGACCAGTTGCGGCTCCCAGCCGACCAGGAGCCCGAACGGCGCCGAGCGGGCGGCGGCCTCGGGGCCGCGCTCGTCGGGGTTCTTGGGCGCCTCGGGCGTACCCATCGTCTCGTCGCCGAGGCCCAGCAGCAGCGCGCGCGGCGCGTCCCGGCGGACGTACAGCCACTCCTCGTGGGCCAGCCAGCCGTCGTCCTTGCGCCGCAGGTCGGGCCCCCAGTCGCGCTGGGTCGCGGCCCAGCGCCGGTAGGCCCGGTGCAGGTCGGTCGGCGGGTGCCAGGCGCCGGTGTCGCGCCGTACCTGGGCGCGGATCAGCCCGTCCACGGAGAACAGGCTGAGCTGCGTGAGGTGGGTGACCGCGCCGCGCCGTCCATAGGCGGGGGCCAGGTCGGTCAGCCCCTCCGCGCCGTGCGCCTCCCGGATCCCGTCGAGGCCGAGGCCGTCGACGGGGGCGCCGAGCGCGTCCCCCACGGCCACGCCGAGGAGCGTCCCGCGCACCCGGCTGCGGAAGTCCTGCTGCTCGGTACGCCCCCAGACGGCACCCGCTGTCGCGCCCACCAGGACCTCCCTTCGGCACTGTCCACAGCGCTGTCCGACGTCACCGCCGTCCACACGGCTGCTGTCCACGTCACTGTCCGTACGTACGACTGTCGTACGTGCGACGCCCAGCACTGTATGCGAACGGGGGCGGTCAGTTCAGGGCCGGAACGGACCACAACGGTGTGGAAACGCTCACGGCGGGGGTGGTGCCAGGTACACCCCGTGTCCGCCGCCTGACACCATCGAACGGACGGCGGGACTGCGAAAGGCTCAAGGAGTCGCGAGAACAGTCCTGTTGCTCCTGTTGGAAGGAAATCCCCGTGTCCGCTCGTCTCCACACCTCCTCCGTCCCCGGCACACAGGACGTGCACAGCGCCCCGGGCAAGGACAAGCCGAAGAAGCAGCGCGGGCGCGTGCTGTCCGTGGTCGCCGCGCTGGCGGTCCTGGGCGGCGGCCTCGCGGTGAGCGGTTCCCTGGCCTACGGCTCCCCGGACGGCGCCGGTCACCGCGACGCCGTCAGCGAGGGCGCGAAGGACCTGGTGCGCGAGGACGGCTTCCCCGCCGCGCTCGCCGCCGTCGAGGGCCGGGACGGACACGTCCGGGACTACACGGCGGGCGCGGGCGACCTGGAGACCGGCGCCTCCGTGCCGGTGAACGGCCAGGTCCGGGCAGGCAGCAACACCAAGTCCTTCACCGCGGCGGTCGTGCTCCAGCTGGTCGGCGAGGGCAAGGTGAAGCTGGACGAGCCGATCGAGACGTACCTGCCGGGTCTGGTGCGCGGCGACGGCATCGACGGCAACCGGATCACGGTGCGCAACCTGCTCCAGCACACCAGCGGCCTGCCCGACTACGTCCAGGCGCTGGGCGCCGACCCGTTCGACATCCGCGACACGTACTACAACCCGCGCGACGTGCTCGACCTCGCGCTGAGCCAGAAGGCCGCGTTCGAGCCGGGCGCGCAGTGGCAGTACAGCAACACCAACTACGTCCTGGCGGGCCTGCTCGTCGAGAAGGTCACCGGCCGCCCCTTCGGCGAGGAGATCACCCACCGGATCATCGAGCCGCTCGGCCTGAAGGACACGTACTGGCCGGGCACGGGCGAGCGCGGCATCCGGGGCGAGCACCCCAAGGGCTACGCCGCCGCCACTCCCGGCGCTCCCCTGGAGGACATCACGCGCCTCGACCCGTCCCAGGCCTGGGCCGCCGGGCAGCTCGTCACCACCCCGCGCGACCTCAACCGCTTCTTCTCGGCCCTGCTCGACGGCGACGTGCTGGGAGCCGCCGAGCTGAAGGAGATGACGACCACGGTCCCGGTGACCGAGGGCGCCCCCGCGCCCGGCACCGGATACGGACTGGGCCTGTTCAGCACTCCCCTGTCCTGCGGCGGCGAGCTGTGGGGCCACGGCGGCTCGATCCACGGCTACGAGACCTACGGCGGCGCCACGGAGGACGGCCGCGCGGCGACCGTGGCGACCACGGCGCTCTCCAGCTCGGTGGCGGCGGACCCCGAGGACATGATGGCGGCCCACCAGCACGTCTACGACCTGGTGGACACGGCCGTCTGCCGGTAGCAGTCGTCAGCAGTCGTTGCCGGCCCCCGGGGAGGGGAAGGCAGGCACCGGGAGGGGGAGGGCGGGACGGCGTGATCACGATCCGCGAACCGGGCCACGTGGGGCATGGCGGACCTGGGAACATCGCTCCCATGGCCAACACTTCACGAAACAGCACCCTTTCCCTCGCGGCCACCGTGCTGACCGCCGTCCTCGCCCTTTACATCGCCCTCGTCGCCTTCGGCAACATCACCGACTTCGGCACGAACCGGGACTTCGTACGGCACGTCCTGGCGATGGACACGACGTTCAAGGACGACGACCTGATGTGGCGGGCGATCACGAGCAAGGGCCTCCAGGACACCGCCTACGTGGCGATCATCGTCTGGGAGACGGTCTCCGCGCTGGTGCTGATCGCCGCGACCTGGCTGTGGATACGCCGGGACACGGCGGGCGCGCGGCGCCTGACCACGTACGGCACCCTGATGCTGATGCTGCTCTTCGGCGCCGGGTTCATCGGGATCGGCGGCGAGTGGTTCTCGATGTGGCAGTCCGGGGACTGGAACGGGCTGGAGGCGGCGACGCGGGTGTTCCTGTTCAGCGGCGTCGTGCTGATCGTCACGCACCTGCCGTCCGACCGGGCGGAGGCCGACCGTCCGCAGTGACCGCGGGGCCGACCGTCCGCAGTGACCGCAGCAGGCGGGGATCGGCCGGTGCCGGTGACCGTGACGGTGGCCGTGACCGTGGCCGGCAGGGATCAGCCGACCACGGTGACCGTCGTCCCGGAGCTGCCGAACTCCCAGAGCGCGTCGCCGTCCGCCTTGGGCAGCCGTATGCCGCCCGTCTTGGCGCCGTCGGCCGCCGGGGGCGGCGAGGAGCCGTCCACGGCGTTGGAGAAGGCGACCCAGACGCCGCCCTCCTGGGTGAAGTACATGATCTGCTCGATCCGCACCCCGTCGGAGCCGGTGGTCGGCTCCGGACGGCGGGTGCCGATGCTGTACTCGCCGGGGTCGGGGTCGACCGTCCCCGGCCACGCCTCGAAGGTCCGCCGGGTGGTGTCGCTGGCGTCGACCAGCCACACCCGGTCCTGTCCGAGCGAGTAGACGACGCGCCGCCCGGTTCCCGAGTCCGCCGGCACCGGGGCGGGCGCGGTCTCCTTCGGCGTGGGCTGCGCGTCCGCCGACGCCGAAGGGTTCGGCTTCGTCGCCGCGGCGGTGGGATGGGGTCCCTGGTCCGCCTGCACGGCCAGGACGGTCACCGCCGCGAGCGCGCCCACGGTCAGACCGGAGACCCACGCCCATGAGGGAAGTCGGGCAGGCACGGGCACGCATCTCCTCAGCTGTGAGAACCCCGACACACCGGGGGTCCGATCATCTTACTGCGAGCGGTCCCTGCCCCGGCGCGCCGGAAGGGCTCACTCCAGCACCGGCAGCAGCTCGGGCAGGTGCCCGTCCGACTCCCCCGCGGCCCGCTGCCGCTCCTCGCTCACCGGGCCGTACAGCGTCGTCCGCGGCCGTGCCGGGCGGCCCGCCGCGTCCGCGACCGCGATCAGGTCCTTGACCGACTTGTACGACCCGTACGACGAGCCCGCCATCCGCGAGATCGTCTCCTCCATGAGGGTGCCGCCCAGGTCGTTCGCGCCGGAGCGGAGCATCTCCGCCGCGCCCTCCGTGCCCAGTTTCACCCAGCTCGTCTGGATGTTGGGGATGTGCGGGTGCAGGAGCAGCCGGGCCATGGCCGTCACCGCGCGGTTGTCCCGCACGGACGGGCCGGGCCGCGCGATGCCCGCCAGGTAGACCGGTGCGTTGGTGTGGATGAAGGGCAGCGTCACGAACTCCGTGAAGCCGCCCGTGCGCTGCTGGATCCCGGCGAGGGTGCGCAGGTGGCCGAGCCAGTGGCGGGGCTGGTCGACGTGGCCGTACATCATCGTGGAGCTCGACCGGAGGCCCAGCTCGTGGGCCGTCTCGACCACCTCGATCCAGGTGGCCGCCGGCAGCTTGCCCTTGGTCAGGATCCAGCGGACCTCGTCGTCCAGGATCTCCGCGGCCGTGCCCGGGATCGAGTCCAGGCCCGCCTCCTTGGCCGCGGCCAGCCACTCGCGGACCGACATCCCGGTGCGGGTCGCGCCGTTGACCACCTCCATCGGCGAGAAGGCGTGCACGTGCATGCCGGGTACGCGCTCCTTCACGGCCCGCGCGATGTCGAAGTACGCCGTGCCGGGCAGGTCGGGGTGGATGCCGCCCTGCATGCAGACCTCGACCGCTCCCACGTCCCAGGCCTGCTGCGCACGGTCGGCGACCTGGTCCAGGGAGAGCGTGTAGGCGTCGGCGTCCGTGCGGCGCTGGGCGAAGGCGCAGAAACGGCAGCCGGTGTAGCAGACGTTGGTGAAGTTGATGTTGCGGGTGACGATGTACGTCACGTCGTCGCCGACGACGCTCCTGCGGACGTCGTCCGCGATGCCGCACAGCGCGTCGAGGGCCGGGCCGTCGGCGTGCAGCAGGGCGAGGGCCTCGTCGTCCGTGAGCCGGGTCGGGTCGTCGGCCGCGGTGGCGAGGGCGGCGCGTACGTCGGTGTCGATGCGCTCGGGCGCCATGCCGGGGGCGGCGGCCTCGCGCAGGGCGCCCCAGTCGCCGTACACCTCGTCGAAGTCGTCGCGGCGGTCCGACGTACGGCCCTCGGTGTCGATGGTGGTGTGCAGGTCGGTGCGGCCGCTCGCGGTGAACGCCTCGTCCGGCTCCTGCCACGGGCGGCCCTCGACCACCGCGTCCGCGCGCGCCAGGCCCGTCGCCGGGTCCGCGAGGGCCGCCACGTGCGGGCGCAGCCGCGGGTCCAGCCAGGGCTCGCCGCGCTGGACGAACTCCGGGTACACGCACAGGCGTTCGCGCAGCTCGAAGCCGACCGCCCGGGACTTCGCGGCGAGTTCGTCGATCTGCGGCCAGGGGCGCTCGGGGTTGACGTGGTCGATGGTGAGCGGGGAGACGCCGCCCCAGTCGTCGATGCCCGCGCCGATCAGCCGCTCGTACTCGGCGTCCACCAGGTTCGGCGGGGCCTGGAGGCAGGCGGAGGGGCCCATGATGTGCCGGGCGACGGCGACCGTGGCGACCAGCTCGTCCAGCTCCGCGTCCGGCATGCCGCGCATCGCGGTGTCCGGCTTGGCCCGGAAGTTCTGGATGATGAGTTCCTGGACGCCGTGGTAGGCGCGGGAGACCTTCCGCAGCGCGAACAGCGACTGGGCGCGCTCCTCGTAGGTCTCGCCGATGCCGATGAGGATGCCCGAGGTGAAGGGGACCGAGGAGCGTCCGGCGTCCTCCAGGACGCGCAGCCGTACGGCGGGCTCCTTGTCGGGCGAGCCGTGGTGCGGGCCGCCGGGCTCGGACCACAGGCGCCTCGCGGTGGTCTCCAGCATCATGCCCATGGACGGCGCGACCGGCTTGAGCCGCTGGAAGTCCGTCCAGCTCATGACGCCCGGGTTGAGGTGCGGGAGCAGGCCCGTCTCCTCCAGGATGCGGACCGAGATGGCGCGGACGTAGGCGATCGTGTCGTCGTACCCGTGCGCGTCGAGCCACTCCCTGGCCTCCGGCCAGCGGTCCTCGGGCTTGTCGCCGAGGGTGATGAGGGCTTCCTTGCAGCCGAGGGCGGCGCCCTTGCGCGCGATGTCGAGCACCTCGTCCGGCGACATGAACATCCCGTGCCCGGCGCGGCGCAGTTTGCCGGGGACGGTGACGAAGGTGCAGTAGTGGCACTTGTCCCGGCACAGCCGGGTCAGCGGAACGAAGACGCTCTTGGAGTAGGTGATGACGCCGGGGCGCCCGGCCGCCTCCAGGCCCGCGTCCCGGACCCGGGCGGCGGACGCGGTGAGCGCGTCGAGGTGCTCGGCGCGCGCCTGGAGCAGCACGGCGGCCTCGGAGACGTCCAGGGCGACGCCGTCCCTGGCCCGTTTGAGGGCGCGACGCATGGAGTTCTCGGTGGGCCCTGCGGGGTCGGCGGGTCCGGTTCCGGAGGTCGCGGAAGTCGTCATCCTTCGAGCATACGAGCGCCGTGATCAGCACGGGCGTCCCGTCCGTGTGACCCACCGCGCGGTTTCCGGCCCTCAAGGGGCCGCAATGTGCCACACCCCTTTTCTTGCACCGGAGTTCACGGCTCAATACGAGGGTTGCACGCACCACCCCCTGCACCACCGATGTCATGCGACTGACGACACCCGGGAGCAGCAGCATGTGCGAGGACCACCACGGGCACGAAGAGGCCCACCACGGGCACGAGCACGGGCACGAGGACGAGCACGGCACCGCGCGCGGCAACGACCAGGACCACGGGCACGCACCCGCCCCCGCCCGCGACCGCGACCGCGACCGCGACCGCGCCGGGATCGGCAGGCGCGCGGTGTTCGTGACGGGAGCCGCCGCCGCGCTTACGTTGGGAAGCGTGAGCTTCGCCTCGGCGGCACCCCGGCAACGGCGGACGAGAACCGTGCGCGGCACGCTGCCGCCCGGTTCCCCCGACTTCGTGTACGTCCCGGTCGAAATCCCCCGGGGCGTGCGCGAGATCCACGTCGCCTACACCTACGACCGCCCCACCGTCCCCGCCGGCACCCAGGGCAACGCGCTCGACATCGGCCTCTTCGACGAGCGCGGCACCGACCTGGGCGGCCGGGGCTTCCGCGGCTGGTCGGGCGGAGCGCGCACCGAGTTGTACGTCCGCGCGGACGCCGCCACGCCCGGCTACGTCCCCGGACCGGTGCGTCCGGGCACCTGGCACATCGCGCTCGGCCCGTACACGGTGGCGCCGCAGGGCCTGTCGTACGAGATCACGATCACGCTGACCTACGGCGAGCAGGGCGAGACCCCGCGCCCGGCGTACCCGCCCGAGCGCGCCAAGGGGCGGGGCCGGGCCTGGTACCGGGGCGACTGCCACCTGCACTCCGAGTACTCCGACGGCCGCTACACCCTCGCCGAGATCGCGGAGCTGGCGCGGGCGGCGGGCCTGGACTTCATCAACTCCTCCGAGCACAACACCCACTCCGCGCACGCGCACTGGGCAGACCTGGCCGGGGACGACCTGCTGATCCTGCTCGGCGAGGAGGTGACGACCCGCAACGGTCACGTCGTCGCCCTCGGCACCGACCCCGGCACCTTCGTCGACTGGCGCTACCGGGCCCGGGACAACCGCTTCGGCCGCTTCGCCCGGCAGATCCGCCGCGCCGGTGGCCTGGTCGTGCCGGCCCACCCGCACGCCACCTGCATCGGCTGCAACTGGAAGTTCGGGTTCGGGGAGGCGGACGCCGTCGAGGTGTGGAACGGCGCGTACACGCCCGACGACGAGGTGGCGCTGGCCGACTGGGACGGCATGCTGGTCGCGTCCGTGCGCGAGGGGCGGGACGGGGGCGGGCGGGCCGGCTCGGCCGGCCAGGGCTGGATTCCGGCGATGGGCAGCAGCGACTCCCACCGCTCCCCCGACGTGATCGGCCGCCCGCAGACCGTCGTCCTCGCCGACGACCTGACCCGCGAGGCGATCCAGGAGGGCATCCGCGCGGGACGGTCGTACGTCGCCGAGTCGTCGAAGGTGTCGCTGTCCTTCACCGCGTCCGGCGGCCGGGGCGAGCACGCGGGCATCGGCGAGCGGCTGCGCGTGGCGGACGACACGCCGGTCACCGTCCGCCTGGAGGTGACGGGCGCCCCGCGCTGCACGGTGCGTCTCGTGACCGACCAGGGCGTCCTGGTCACCGGCGATCCGCTGCCGGTGTCCGGGGAGGGCGTCGTGGAGTGGCGGACGACCGCGTCGTACGCGGCGTACGTCCGCGCGGAACTCCGCCACGAGACGGCGGCGGGTCCCCTGCCGGGGGCCCTGGCGGCATTCACCAACCCGGTGTTCCTGGGGCGGTAGCCGGCGACAGCCGCCACGCCGGGGGCCGGCCGGTTCCGCCGGACCCCGGCGGAACCGGCTGGCCCCCTGGGCCGTCCGTCTGGTCCCGTCCCGCCCCGCTCCCCGGCGTTTTCCGGGACCATGGAGACCGGAGAGACGGGAGCGTGAACGAACCATGTCGAAGTCACAGCCGCAGCCGAACCCGGGACGGGGACCGGAACCGGAACCGGAACCGGAACCGGGACGGGGACCGGACCCGAAACCGGGACCGGAACCGGAACCGAATCCTGAACCGGGACCGAAGTCGTCCCCCGGCCCCGAGAAGAAGTACCGGTACGTCACGGCCTTCCAGCGCCGACTGAACGCCGTCGTGCGCCGCCTGCCGGGCCAGACCCTCCTGGAGACCACCGGCCGCGTCTCGGGCCTCCCCCGCCGCACGCCGGTGGGCGGACGCCGGGTGGGCGACTCCTTCTGGCTGGTGTCGGAGTTCGGCGAACGCTCCCAGTACGTCCGCAACATCCGCGCCGACCCCCGCGTCCGCGTCCGCATCCGGGGACGCTGGCACCCGGGCACCGCCCATCTCGTGCCCGACGACGACCCGCGGGCACGCCTGCGCCGCCTCCCCCGCTTCAACAGCACGGCGGTGCGGGTGATGGGCGTCGGGGCGCAGCTACTGACGGTACGGGTGGAGCTGGATGGGTAAGGGAGCAGGTGAGGAACCTGTGATCGGCGTCTCCCACGGCTGACGTGATCAGCATGAACAAGGCAAACTGGCCTGGTTGCTCAGGATGTCTAGGGGGACGGCATGGACGGTGGACCGCGGGTTCCGGAGCAGCGGCGTCCCGGATCCCCGGCAGAACCGGACGGGTCGGCCGCGCTCCGCTTCGGCGTGCTCGGACCGGTGCGTGCCTGGCGCGGCGAACAGTCACTGGCCACCGGCTCGCCCCAGCAGCGGGCACTGCTGGCCGCCCTGCTGCTGCGCGAGGGCCGTACGGCCACGGCGGCCGAACTGATCGACGCCCTGTGGGGCGAGGAGCCGCCGTCGCAGGCGCTGGCCGCGGTCCGGACGTACGCGTCCCGGCTGCGGAAGGCCCTGGATCCCGGGGTGCTGGTCAGCGAGTCGGGCGGGTACGCCGTACGGGGTCTCGCCGACGGGGCGCTGGACCTGGCGGCGGCCCAGGACCTGGTCGCCGGGGCGGAGAAGGCGCGCGGCGCCGGGGACTTCGCCCGGGCCCGTGACGCCCTGCGCCGTGCGCTGGCCCTGTGGGACGGCGAGGCGCTGGCCGGCGTGCCGGGACCGTACGCGGAGGCGCAGCGCGTCCGCCTGGACGAGTGGCGGCTCCAACTCCTGGAAACCTGCCTGGAACTGGACCTGGAGCAGGGCGGCCACGCCGAGGCGGTCTCGGAACTGACGGCGCTGACGGCGGCGCACCCCCTGCGCGAACGCCTGCGCGAGCTGCTGATGCTGGCCCTGTACCGCAGCGGACGCCAGGCGGAGGCCCTCGCGGTGTACGCGGACACGCGGCGCCTGCTCGCCGACGAGCTGGGCGTCGACCCGCGCACCGGCCTCCAGGAACTCCAGCAGCGCATCCTGCGTGCCGACCCCGCCCTGGCCGAGCCGTCGGCGCCGCCGGACACGGAGACGACGGCGCCCGCGGTCCGCCCGGCGCAACTGCCCGCCACCGTGCCCGACTTCACGGGCCGCGCGTCCTTCGTGCGCGAGCTGAGCGACGTACTGTCGGCGGCGTCCGGGGACGGGCCCGGGGACGGGCCCGGACCCGGCGGCCGCGTGATGGCGGTCTCCGCGCTGGCCGGCATCGGCGGCGTCGGCAAGACCACCCTCGCGGTGCACGTCGCCCACCGGGCGCGGGCCGCGTTCCCGGACGGGCAGCTCTACGTCGACCTGCAGGGCGCCGGTGCGCGGCCCGCGGAGCCGGAGACGGTGCTGGGCTCGTTCCTGCGCGCCCTCGGCACGGCCGACTCGGCGATCCCGGACTCCCTGGAGGAACGGGCCGCCCTCTACCGTTCCGTGCTGGACGGCCGCCGCGTCCTCGTCCTCCTCGACAACGCCCGGGACGCCGCCCAGGTACGGCCGCTGCTGCCGGGTACGGACGGCTGCGCCGCGCTGGTGACGGCGCGGGTGCGGATGGTGGACCTCGCCGGGGCGCACCTGGTCGACCTGGACGTGATGGCGCCGGAGGAGGCGCTGGCCCTCTTCACGAGGATCGTGGGCGAGGAGCGGGTCGCCTCGGAACGGGAGGCGGCCCTGGACGTGGTCGGCGCGTGCGGTTTCCTGCCGCTCGCCATCCGCATCGCCGCGTCCCGGCTGGCGGCGCGCCGCACGTGGACGGTCTCCGTCCTCGCGGCGAAGCTGTCGGACGAGCGCCGCCGCCTGGACGAGCTGCAGGCCGGCGACCTGGCCGTCGAGGCCACCTTCGAACTGGGCTACGGCCAGCTGGAGGCGGCCCAGGCCCGCGCCTTCCGCCTCCTCGGCCTGGCGGACGGCCCGGACATCTCCCTGGCGGCCGCGGGGGCGGTCCTCGACCTCCCGGCGCAGGAGACGGAGGACCTCCTGGAGTCCCTGGTGGACACGTCGCTCCTCGAGTCGGCGGCGCCGGGCCGCTACCGCTTCCACGACCTCGTCCGCCTCTACGCGCGCGCATGCGCGGAACGCGACGAGCACCCACCGTCCGAACGGGGTGCCGCGCTCTCCCGGTTGCTGGACTTCTACCTGGCCACGGCGACGGAGGTCTACGCGATCGAACGGCCGGGGGACCGGACGGTGGACCACCTGGAGCGTACCGAGTGCGCGGGCATGGAGTTCAGGGAGGACACCGACGCCCTGGACTGGCTGCATTCCGAGGCCGCTTGCATCCTGGCGTGTGTCCGGCAGTCACTCGGAGCGAGCACACTCCGTCGAGCCGTCGACCTCCTGCTGGCGTCGAAGGACCTGGCGGAGTCCGGAGCGAGCTCACTCAGTTACGAAGCGGCCGCCTTCGCGGTACGCGACGCCACGTCCGTGTCCGGTGACCCCCAGGCCGAGGGCCGGGCGCGCACGACGCTGGCGCAAGTCCTCAGCCGCGCCGGCCGCTTCGACGAGGCGGGCACGGAGGCCGAGCTCGCCATCGAGCTCGGGAATCGGACCGCGGACCCCTGGATCACGGGGAACGCCCACAACGAGCAGGGCATCATCGCCAACTGCAAGAACCGGCACGGCGTGAGCGAGGCTCACCTCTGTGAGGCCGTGGAGGCGTTCCGGGCGGACGGCAACCGTGCCGGTGAGGCCAGCGCTCTGTGCAACCTGTCACGCGTCCTCGTGTCCCTGGGGCGCGCGACCGCGGCGATAGACCTGGTGCGTCAGGGAATCGCTCTCTACGACGAACTCGGCCTGACCTTCCGCCTGGCCAACGCCCGGTACGCACTGGGCATCGCCCTCAGCCACGCCTCACGGCACACCGAGGCGCTCAGTGAACTGTCCACCGCGTTGCAGACCTTCGCGGCGAACCGGCAACGGCTGTGGGAGGGTGCGACACACTTCCGTATCGCCCAGGTCCACCTCGCCGCCCAGCGCCCCGCCCAGGCGGCCCAGCACGCCGAACAGGCACTGACGACGGGGAGCATCGGCGGCGACTGGATGCGCGCCAACATCCTGACGCTCCTGGGACGTTCGCTCAGCAGCCTCGGACAGACCGACCGTGCACGCGCCTGCTGGCGCGACGCGCTGTCCATCCACGAGGAATCCGGAGCGCCGCAGACGGCGGAGTTGCGCGCACTCCTGCGCCCCGTCGAAGCAGCCTGAGCGAGCGGTCCACGGGGCCGTTCATCGAACGTTTATGGGGTGCTGTCACGATCCTGGCATCGATCCGTCGCGTCGGGGGGCAGGCGGGTCGCCCGGGGCTTCATCTGTAGGGTGAACGACCCTGGAACGCCCGTTCGGCGGTCTCGGGGGAGCCGCTGAACGGGCGCCGCAACCCGATGTTCCATTGATTTCATGGGGGTCAAGGACTATGAGCGACGCCACGAACAGCAACGAAGACGCGAAGAGCGGCTCCGGCACCGTCACCACGCAGGACAGCCACATGCCGGCCCCGCCGAAGGACGGCACGGCCACGACCCAGGACAGCCACATGCCGGCCCCGCCGAGCGAGGACGGAATCACCACGCTGGACAGCCACATGCCGGCCCCGCCCGCCCTGGACCGGGACGGCGACGGCAAGTAGACCTTCTCCACACGGGGATCGGCCGCGGCGGCGCGGAGGGGAGCCGCCGCGGCCGACTTGTGTCCCCCAGGACATCCACCGGGCCCTCTCCGGTGGGTGAGGGGGAGATTGGACAATCCGTCCCACCTCCACCCGCCAAAACCCCTGGTGAATCCATCACTCACGCGGGACAAAGTGTCCAATCCCGGCCTCGTCGTTCACCGTTGGTCACAGGCTCGCGAGCCAGGGGTGGCCCGGGTGTGTGCGGGTGAGGAGCTCGGTCAGGGTTCCGCGTTGGGGCGAGGTCAGGTGCGGGACGGTCGAGTCGAAGTCTGCCTGGTCCTTTGGGCGGACGTGCTTGGCCTTGAACAGCAGGACCAGTTCGGGGGCCAGATACGGGATGCCGTCCCGGGTGTGGTGGACGATGTCGCCGTAGGGCAGCCGGATGCTGTCGTCGCGTCGGCAGATCCAGGTGTCGCCGTCGTGTGGTTCGCGGAACACGTCGAGCAGGTAGTTTCCGGTGGCCGGATCGCGGAGCCATGTCTGATGTACGGCGGCCAGCGCCTCCGGTGCGGCGTCCTCCCAGATCCGGCCGCCGCCTGCCGCGTCGAAGACGTATCCGGGGAAGCGGTGACGGACCTCGGGGAAGCTCGCGGCCGGAATCGCGATCTCGATGTCCCCGTGAGCGCGTGTCTGCCTGCCGCGGAACAGGTCCAGTGCCCAGCCCGCGGCCACACACCAGGGCGTGCTGATCCCGGCCAGCCGCTGCGCGACCTCACTCGGGGTCCAGCAGGACGACCACCTGGCGGGGAGGGCTTCGATCTCGTCGGGTGACAGCTCGGTGCCGCCGCCGGGCGGTTGCTCGCTCACCGCGGGAACCCGTCAGCGGAGTCGAAGGTTCCTGACCGCGGCCGGTGCAGGGCCAGCCGGGTCAGTTCGGCTGCCCGGCGGTGGTCCTTCGGGCGGCCCAGGGCGCGGCGCATGCGGATGAGGTCGTCGAGGGCGGCGTAGCGGATGGTGAAGCCCGCCGGGTCGCGCGTGGTGTCGGCCCGGGGCAGGCAGGGGGCGACGTTCATGGCGCCCCAGGGGAGGGCGGGGGTGCAGAGGTCGCCGACGGCACCGGTCACCCGGTAGGGCACCTGCGCGCGGGTCAGGTCGGGCGGCGCTGGGCAGCCGACGCGGGTGAGGGCCGCGTGCAGGGCCTGTGCTTCCGCGGGGGTGCCGTCCCAGAGCAGGTCGAGGTCTCCCGTCAGCTCGGTCGAGCCGTGCATGATGCCGGCGACCTGGCCGATGACCACGGCGCGCGAACGGGCTTCGTCGAGCGCCCGGAGGAAGGGGAAGGGGTCGAAGCCGAGCGCCCCGTCGGTGGCGAAGGTGCCGTGGAGGGCGTCGGCCTCCTCCGGAGGGCGGCCGGTGGGAGCGCGTCCCCGGGTGGCTTCTTCCGTGCGGGTGATCGCCTGCCTCAGGCGCAGGGCGGCTGTCGGGTCCATGCTGCGTCCCGTCCCCTTCCGTCAGCGGTCGTTCGGCCGGCTACGGGACGGGGAGTGGTTCCGGGTCGTCCAGTTCGCAGTGGTCGGGGGTGGGCGTGGTGTCGAGGGGGATGCGGAGCTTCTTCGTGCCGCCGGGTGGGACCGTGGTTTCCTCGCGGTTGTCCGCGGTCGTCGTGCCGGCCGTGTCCTTGAAGAGGACCGTGACCGGGAACGTGTACTCGCGTGCGTTCGGGTTGGTGATCTCGACGGTGGCGTACGGGGCGGACTTCGTTGCGCAGGTGAGGAGTTCCACGGTGGCCGGCTGCGGGGTGGCGGTGGAGTCGCTGCCGCCGCCGCCCGTGTCATCGTCGTCGTAGGAGTCGTCGTCGTAGTCGTGGCGGCCGGTGCCGTAGTAGTCGTCGTCGTCCTTGTACGCGTCGCCGCCGCCCGACGTGGACGACGAACTGTCGTGGTCCTGGCTGGAACTGCTGCAGCCGCCGCCCCCGTCGCCGCCGTGGCCGTGGCCGTGACGGCTGGTGGAGAAGCCGGTCAGGCTGAGAACCACCAGTGTCGAGATCGCCGTGAGTCTGAGTGCTCGCCCCCGTGTTGTCATGGTGATCACATTAGCCCGCGGGTGTCACGGACACGTCACCAGGTGGACACGGGGCCTCACGCCGTACGGGCCGTTCCCGTGCCCTTCTCCGCGTCCAGCGCGTACACGCAGCGGTCCTTGCTGCACGCGTAGACGATGCCGTCCCTCACGACCGGGGAGCCGGTGATCTCTCCGCCGGTGGCCAGCTTCCAGCGCAGGCGGCCGTCGTCGGACTTGAGGGTGTAGAGCAGGTGGTCCGTCGAGCCGAAGTGGATGCGGCCCTCGGCGACCGTCGGCGCGCCCACGATGTCGCCGCCCGCCTGGAAGCGCCACTTGGGAGTGCCGGTCACCGCGTCCAGCGTGTAGAGGCCCTTGCCGCTGCCCACGTGGACGTGGCCGGCGGCGACCAGGACCGGGTCGGTCGAGGAGCGGGCCTCGGTCGCGATGCGCCAGCGGTCGCGGCCGTCGGTCGCGTCGAGGGCGTAGACGGTGCCGAGGTAGTCGGCCAGGTAGACCCCGCCGCCGGTCACGGCCGGGCCCGGCACGAAGGTGGGCGGGGCCAGGAAGACCGCCGGGGCCTCGAAGTGCCAGCGGACGTGGCCCGAGGCGACCTCCAGGGCGAGGACGCGGGTGCCCGCCGCGACGTACACGTAGCCGTCGGGGGCCCGGGTCAGGCGGACCGGGACCCCGCCGCAGGAGGCGGCGTCGCCGATCGGGTACGACCACCTCTCGTCGCCCGTGCGGGCGTCCAGGGCGCGGAGCCTGGCGTCCTGCCAGACGTACGCCGTGCCGTCGTGGAGCGCGGCGCCCGCCTCGGCGGACTCGAAGTCGGTCTGCGCGCCGGTGAGTTCCCACAGCTTCTGCCCGCTGGACGCCTCCCAGGCCTGGACGCCGCCGCCGCGGGTGGCGGTGAGGACCGTGCCGCGGTCGGCCTGGAGGGAGTACACCCAGGCGTCCGTCTGGACCCGCCACAGGTCGGCGCCCTCGCGGGCGTTCAGCGCGAAGAGGGTGGGGCCGTCGGAGGCGTGGACCCGGCCGTCCGCGACCGCCATCGACCAGGCGACGTCCCGGGTCTTGAAGCGCCGGCGCCCGGTGGCCACGTCCAGGGCGTGCACCTCGAAGGAGGTGACGTAGACGAGGTCCTCGGCGACCCGGGGCGTGCCCCACACGTCGTTGGACATGCGGAACCGCCAGGGCCGCCAGCCCGCCGGGGACGCCTCGGGAGGCACGGGCGGCGCGGCCGGTACGGCGGGGTCGGCGCCGTTGACGCCGGGGCGCGGCCGGGCCCAGGACGCGGAGAGCGCGGTCTCCGGCCGGGGCGCGGCGACGGCGGACGCGCGTACGTCGGCGACGCGCGGGCCGGGCCCGATCGGCACCGCGGCGCCGGCCAGCCGCACCGGCCCGGCGTCGGGGGCGCCGACGGGCGCGGGAATCGCCGGCCCGCGCGCGGGCGGCGCCGGCACGGCGGGGTCGTGCGGGGGCGGGGGCGGCGCCGGCGGCGATGCCGGTACGGGGGGACGGGCACCGCCCGGGCCCGGACCGCGGCTGCCGGACGCGGCCGGCTTCGGGGCGGGGCGGCCGTTGCGGCGGCCCTCGATCAGGCTCACCGCCCGCTCGGGCAGCCACGCCGACGCCGTACCGCTGTCGTCGGAGCCGGAGCCGAAGAGGTGCGGGGCGAGCTGGGACTGGAGGTCGGCCGGGTTGGGGCGGCCGGTGGCCTCCATCTGCATACAGGCCTCGATGAGCGGACGCAGCTCGTCCGGGAGGCCTTCCAGGTCGGGGCCCTCGCGCAGCAGCATGAAGACCGTCTCGACCGGGTTGGCGCCGTGGAAGGGCGGGTGCCCCGTGGCGGCGAAGACCAGCATGGAGCCGAGCGAGAACACGTCGCTGGCGCCGGTGACGCTGCGGGAGTCCTTCGCCTGCTCCGGCGACATGTAGGCGGGGGTGCCGACCGCGACGTTCGTCATGGTCAGACGGGTGTTCGAAACCCCGGACGCGATACCGAAGTCGATCACTCGGGGCCCGTCCTCCACCACGAGGACGTTGGAGGGTTTCAGGTCGCGGTGGACCAGACCCGCCCCGTGGATCGACTGGAGCGCCTCCGCGACGCCCGCCGCCAGCCAGCGCACCGCCTGGGCCGGGAGCGGCCCGCACTCGTTCACTATCTCCTCGAGGGAGGGTGCGGGTACGTACGCCGTGGCCAGCCACGGCACCGCGGCACGCGGGTCGGCGTCGACCACCGCCGCCGTGTAGAAGCCCGAGACCGCTCGGGCCGCCTCCACCTCCCGCGTGAAGCGGACGCGGAAGAGCTGGTCCTCCGCGAGTTCCGTGCGCACCGTCTTGATCGCCACGCGCCGCCCGGACGCCGAGCGCGCGAGATAGACCAGCCCCATGCCGCCGGCGCCGAGCCGCCCCAGCACCTCGAACGGCCCGATCCGCCGCGGATCGTGCTGTGTCAGCTGATCCACCACTTGCCTGCCACCTCCCCGTACGGGCCGCGCCACCCACTTATGCACGCGACCGAAGTGCAGCGTCTCACCACCGCCCCTGTGTGGCGCCACGCACCCCGATTCTTCCTGCCCGAGGCGCTGGTGGCGAACCTCGGGACAATCAGGGTGTCTCGTCCCATCCCGGGCGCCTGGTGCCGTCCGGGCGTCTCCGGTCAGCGCTGGAGCAGCGCGAACGACGCTCCCTGGCCGTCCGAGACCACGGCCGCCCGCCCGTACGACGTCTCGAAGGGCGGGACCCGCACCCTGCCGCCGAGCCGGGCCACCGCGCCGAGGGCGGCCTCCACGTCCCGGACCAGGAAGTGGACGAGGAAGTGCGGCGGCATCTCGGCCGGGAAGACGTCCGAGACCGGGGCGCGGCCGACGTCGGGGTCGGCGTCCGGGCCGAAGAGGGCGTCGTGGAAGAGGTCGCCGTAGAAGGCGTTGGCGGCCTCGGTGTCGCGGGTGTACAGCTCGGCCCAGGCGAAGGTGCCCGGCTCGTGCCGGCGCCCGAAACCGGGGCGGCTGCCGGGCTGCCAGAGCGCGAAGACGGCGCCCTCGGGGTCGGCGGCGAGGGCGCTGGTCCCCAGCTCACCGACCGGGTGGGGCGGGGTGAGGACCTGGCCGCCGCCCGCCCGGATCCGCTCGGCGAGGGCGCGGGCGTCCGGAGTGTGGAAGTACACGGACCACACGGTGGGCATGCGGCCGTCCGTCTTGCGGACCAGGGCGGCGACGGGCTCGCCGTCGAGGTACGCGCGCAGGGGGCCGGCGGGCTCGCCCGGGGTCCCGGCTCCCGTTCCCGTCCCCGTTCCCGCTCCGGGCAGTTCTCCCGTTCCCGTTCCGGGCGGCTTTCCCGTTTCGCCGGGTCCGCCCGCCGTGCCCTCGCCGGCCGCCTCCTCGAAGGTCCAGCCGAACAGCTCGCCGTAGAAGCGGCGGCCCGCCTCGACGTCGGAGAGCTGCGCCTCCACCCAGCAGGGGGTGCCTTCCCGGTAGGCCGGGGGTGCGGGCGGGCTCTCGGGCAGGCCCCCGGAGGGACCTCCGGCCGGGCCTCCGGGGGGACCTCCGGATGGGGGTTCGGGCGGGCTCTCGGACGTACGTCCGGGCGTTGCGTTTCCGGTTTCCCCGGTCTCCCCGTTTGCTGCCCCGTTTTCAGCCATGCCGTCAAAGTAACCGCCCGACCCGTACCGCGCAGACCAGGCACACCAGCCTCCTTCCGCGCCCGCACCCCATTTGCAGTCGGCCGAATCGCGCTCGGACCCCCCGTCGGTAAGCTGACCGGCATGACAGGACAAGTGCGTACCGTCGATGGCCGCGTGGCCGGTCGACGTGGGCAGGCGACCCGGGAGAAACTGCTCGACTGCCTCAGCGACATGCTCAATTCCTCCCCCTATCGCGATGTCAAAGTCATCGATGTCGCCCGCCGGGCCGGTACCTCGCCCGCGACCTTCTACCAGTACTTTCCGGACGTCGAGGGTGCCGTCCTGGAGATCGCCGAGCGCACGGCCGCCGAGAGTTCCTCGCTGGCCGGGCTGGCGGCGGGCCGCTCGTGGGTCGGCAAGGCCGGCTGGCAGACGGCACAGGAACTCGTCGACGGTTTCCTGGAGTTCTGGAGGAAGAACGACGCGATTCTCCGCGTCGTCGATCTCGGTGCGGCGGAAGGGGATAAACGGTTCTTCAAGATCCGTATGAAGATCCTCAACTCGGTGAACTCCGCCCTCTCGGACTCCGTGGCCGAGCTTCAGGCCAAGGGCCGGGTCGACAAGGACGTGAACCCCGCGGCGATCGCCGGGTCCCTGGTCGTCATGCTCGCGGCCGCCGCCTCGCACCAGAAGGGCTTCACCTCCTGGGGCGTCAAGCAGGCCGAACTCAAGCCCAGTCTGGCTCTGTTGACGTACCTGGGTGTCACGGGCAAGAAGCCCACCAAGTAGCACGCCCACCCGGCAGCACCGGTCGGCGCCCGACGCGGCCGCCTGTCATCTCCGCCGCGCGCCCGCTCGAACCCGGCGCCCGTGCCCTGCGCCCGTGTACTGCCCGGCCGTACCGGCCTCCGGCCCGTGGACCGGCGCCTCGAAGTCCGGCCCATTGGTGTCCGCAGACGGGAACAGCCGTACACCCGGCCTACGTTGAACCCATCACGTACGTCCGCAACCGCTGGAGGAGACCGCAGTGCCCCTGACCCGCGAAGAGCGTGAGACGTTCCTGGCCGAGCCGCACATCGCCGCGCTCGCGGTGGCCGCGGAGGCGGGCCGCGCCCCGCTGACCGTGCCGATCTGGTACCAGTACGCACCCGGCGGCGACCCGTGGATCCTGACCGGTCTCGACAGCCGCAAGAGCCGGCTGATCCAGAAGGAGGGCAGGTTCTCGCTGATGGTCGACAGGCTGGAGCCCACCATCCGGTACGTGTCGGTCGAGGGACCGGTCGTCGAGACGGTCGACGCCACCGAGGAGCACCTGCGGGAGATGGCCGCCCGCTACCTCCCCGCCGAGAAGGTGGACGGATACGTCGACTTCTCCCTGGCCAACCACGGCGCGGGCGTCGTCCTGCGTATGCGGCCCGAGCGCTGGGTCTCCTCCGACCTCGGCGGGTTGTGAGGAGCCTCGACGAGCATCTGAGGTCGCTGCGCGTCTGGGACCCGGCGGTCACCGACCTGCCGCCCTTCGACCCGGCCGACGCGCCGGGCGACCCGCTGGCCCTGTTCACACAGTGGTTCGGCGAGACGGTGGCGGCCGGACAGAGCGAACCGCACACGGTGTCGCTGGCGACCGCCGACTCCGAGGGCCTGCCGGACGTACGCGTCGTGATGCTCCACGGCGCCGACGCGGACGGCTGGTCCTTCGCCACGCACGCCGACAGCCGCAAGGGCCGTCACCTGGCCGCCCGCCCGTACGCCGCGCTGCTGTTCTACTGGCCGGTGCTTGGCCGCCAGGTACGCCTGCGCGGCCCGGTCACCGTCGCTCCCGCCGAGGATGCGCAGGCCGACCTGCACGCACGGTCGGCCGGTGCGCTGGCGGCGGCACTGACCGGCCGGCAGAGCGCG
Source organism: Streptomyces mayonensis (assembly GCF_018982965.1). Taxonomy (GTDB): domain Bacteria; phylum Actinomycetota; class Actinomycetes; order Streptomycetales; family Streptomycetaceae; genus Streptomyces; species Streptomyces mayonensis. The sequence continues at coordinate 31,880 of NZ_JACBYP010000076.1, forward strand.
GAGCTGGGGTCGGTCGCGGAGCTGGCCCGCGCGTCCGAGGCGGCCTGGGAGCGGGCCGGCCGGGAGCCGGACGCGCCCGTGCCGACCTGGACGCTGTACCGGCTGCTCCCCGAGGAGGTGGAGTTCTTCCAGGGGGACGCCCGCCGACGCCACGTACGGCTGGCCTACCGACGGCCGCGGGGCGACGTCCCGGTGCACGGCGGAGCCGACGGCCCGGAGGACGGCGGGCGCGACGGGCGTGCCGGGCGTGCCGGGCGCGACGGGCATGCCGGGCGCGGCTGGGAGCGGCGGCTGCTGTGGCCCTGAACGGCCTGGAACAGCCCTGCGCGGCCCTGAACGGCCTTCAGTGACCTTGAGTGGCACGACCGGGCTGCCGGCGCCGGCAGCCCCCGGCACCCGGCGTGCCCCGGCGCCCCGGGCTCACCGTGCGTCCGGCGTCGCGGGCTCCGTGTCCGTCGACAGCCGGGCGTGCAGGTGCACGTCGCGGAACGCGTCGTGGCGGCCGGACTCGAACATGGCCCCGCGCAGCGTCCCCTCGGCGCGGTAGCCGCACCGTTCGGCGACCCGGCAGGAAACCTCGTGGCCCACGGCGTGCCCCAGTTCCAGGCGGTGCAGGCCGAGTTCCGCGAAGGCCCAGCGGGAGGCGAGGAGCAGGGCGCGGCCCGCGACGCCCCGGCCGCGGGCCTCGGGCAGCACCCAGTAGCCGACCCGGGCCACCTTCATCGTCAGGCTGATCTCGTTGACGCCGACGTGCCCCAGCGTCGTACCCCTGCCCGTCGGACCCCTGCCCGCCGTGCCGCTGGCCGCCGTGGCGCTGCCCGTCGTGCCGCGGGGGCCCGCCGTACCGATGCCGTCGTCCGTGACGCGGAACGAGACCGCCCTGCCGTCCGCCGCTTCCCGCGCCCGCGCGCGCAGCGACTCGCGGGCGCCCGCGAGGTCGGTCCACAGCGTGAGCGGCGTGTTCCAGCGCTGGAACTCGGGGTCCAGGATGCCGCGCAGCCATGCCTCGGCGTCGGCGTCGTCGTCCGGGTCCCAGGAGCGCAGGCGGAGCCCGTGGCCGCGGGGCTCGGCGCGGGAAGGGGCGGGGGTGTCGCCGGCGTGAGTGGTGTGTGCGTGTATGTGGGCCATCGGGCCATTCAAGCCGACCGGCGGCAGTCGTGACCGATCCGCAACCGATTTCGGTCTTGACCGAGACCCATCAAGCAGCAGCCCGATTACGCTCGCGGCATGGCCGACTCCACCGCGTCCGCTGAACCGCTGCCCGCACACCCCGCGGACCGTCCCGTGTACGTCATAGGCGCCGGTCCCGGCGGCCTCGCCGTCGCCCACGCGCTGCGGGCCCGCGGGCTGCGGGCCGTCGTCCTGGAGCGGGCCGGGCACGTCGGCGACTCCTGGCGGCACCACTACGACCGGCTGCACCTGCACACCACCCGCCGGCTGTCGGCGCTGCCCGGCCTGCCGATGCCGCGCCGCTTCGGGCGGTGGGTGGCCCGGGACGACGTGGTGCGGTACCTGGAGAAGTACGCCGAGCACCACAAACTGGAGATCGTCACGGGCGTCGAGGTCTTCCGCGTCCAGCGGGCGTCCGACGGCGCCGGCTGGCTGCTGCACGCTTCCGGGGGCCGCGAGCTGACCGGCGCCGCCGTCGTGGTCGCCACCGGCTTCAACCACACCCCGCGCATACCGGAGTGGCCCGGCCGGGACACGTACGCCGGCGAGTTCCGGCACGCGTCCGACTACCGCAGCGCCGCTCCGTACGCGGGCCGCGACGTGCTGGTCGTCGGGGTCGGCAACACCGGCGCCGAGATCGCCGTGGACCTGGTGGAGGGCGGCGCCGCCCGGGTCCGGCTGGCCGTGCGCACGGTGCCTCACGTGGTCCGCCGCTCCACCGCCGGCTGGGCCGCCCAGTACACCGGGATCCTGTGCCGGCGGCTCCCGGTCGCCCTGGTCGACCGGCTGGCCCGTCCGCTGGCCCGGATCAGCGTGCCCGACCTGTCGGCACAGGGCCTGCCGCGCCCCGCCACCGGGCTCTACAGCCGGGTCAGGGAGGGCGCCATCCCGGTCCAGGACGTCGGCCTGCTCGACGCGGTGCGCGACGGCCGGGTGGAGATCGTCGCCGCGGTGGACGGCTTCGAGGACGGCAAGGTCCTGCTCGCCGACGGCACCCGCGTCGCCCCCGACGCGGTGCTCGCGGCCACGGGCTACCGGCGGGGCCTGGAGGGGCTGGTCGGGGACCTCGGCGTGCTCGACGCGAGGGGCAGGCCGGTCGTGCACGGCGCCCGCAATCCGCGCGACGCCGCGGGCCTGTACTTCACCGGCTTCACCAACCCCGTCAGCGGCATGCTCCGCGAACTCGCCCTCGACGCCGAACGCATCGCCAAGGCGGTCGCGAGGCGCCAGGCCGGGCGGGTGTCACGCCTGCCCGGCTGAGGGGAGGCCCGCCGCGACGGGCCGCCGGCGGATCACCAGGGCCATCAGCGCCGCCGCCGCGCACAGGGCGCCGGAGGCGACCCAGACCACGTCGTAGGAGCCGAAGCGGTCGCGGGCCACACCGCCGAGGAAGGCGACGAGGGCGGCGCCCACCTGGTGCGAGGCGAGGACCCAGCCGAAGACGATCGCACTGTCCTCGCCGTACTGCTCGCGGCACAGGGCGAGGGTGGGCGGGACGGTGGCGACCCAGTCGAGTCCGTAGAAGACGATGAAGAAGACCATCGGCGGGTGCACGCTGGGCGCGAGCAGCATGGGGAGGAAGAGCAGCGACACACCGCGCAGGGCGTAGTAGACGGCGAGGAGGCGGCGCGGTTCGAAGCGGTCGGTGAACCAGCCGGAGGCGACCGTGCCGACCACGTCGAACACCCCGATCACGGCGAGCAGCGAGGCGGCGGCGGTGATCGGCATGCCGTGGTCGTGGGCGGCGGGCACGAAGTGGGTCTGGACCAGGCCGTTGGTGGAGGCGCCGCAGATCGCGAAGGTGCCCGCGAGGAGCCAGAAGGGGCCGGTGCGGGCGGCGGAGAACAGGACCGTGAGCGCTCGGCGGGCAGCGCCGGGCACGGGGGCGGGCTTGGGTACGAACTGCCGCGCGCCGTAGGGCTTCTGGCCGACGTCGGCCGGGTGGTCGTGCAGGAGCAGCCAGACGAACGGGATGACCGCGAGGGCGGCGAGGGCGACGGTGACGGCCGCGGGGCGCCAGTCGTGCCGCTGGACGATCCAGGAGAGCAGCGGCAGGAAGATCAGCTGGCCGGAGGCGGAGGCGGCGGTGAGGACGCCGGTGACCAGGCCGCGCCGCTCGGTGAACCAGCGGTTGGTGACGGTGGCGGCGAAGGCCAGGGCCATCGAACCGGACCCGAGGCCGACCAGCAGGCCCCAGCACAGGATGAGCTGCCAGGCGGAGTTCATCCACACCGTCAGTCCGGAGCCGAGCGCGATCACGGCGAGGGCGACGGCGACCACCCGCCGGATGCCGAAGCGGTCCATCAGCGCGGCGGCGAAGGGGGCGGTGAGGCCGTAGAGCGCGAGGTTGACGGAGACGGCGGCGCCGATCGTGCCGCGCGACCAGCCGAACTCGTCGTGGAGCGGGTCGATGAGGATGCCGGGCAGGGAACGGAAGGCCGCGGCGCCGATGATCGTCACGAAGGTGACTGCGGCGACCCACCAGGCGCGGTGCACGCGCCGGCGGGGACCCGGGAACGGCTCCCGCCGGTTTCCGGGTACTGCGGTGGCGTCGGTTGTCTGGGTCACGTCACTGAGCTTCCGGCACCGGGGCGGCGCCATCGAGTGGCCCGAAGGACAGTGTTCGCTAGGATCGGGCCATGACGTCCGCACCCGCGCCCCGCACCGGCCCTCCGCCCCGCGCGGACCATCCACACCACTCCGACCGCCCGCACCGTGCCGACGGGGACCGCCCGCACCCTGCCGACGGGGACGGTTCGTACCACGTCGAGCGCCCGCACCCTGCCGACGCCGACCGCCCGCACCGTGTCGTCGTCCTGGCGCTCGACGGGATCCTGCCCTTCGAGCTGGGCATCGCGCAGCGCATCTTCGGCCTCGCCCGCGACGAGCAGCGGCGTCCGCTGTACGAGGTCGTCACCTGCTCGGTCCGGCCGCCCGGGCCGGTGGCCACCGACGCCGATTTCGCGATCCTGGTGGGCAACGGCCCCGAGGCGCTCGCCACCGCCGACACGGTCGTGATCCCCGCCTCCTACGAGCTGGGCCCGGTGCACGACGAGGGGGTGCTGACCGGGGAGCTGGCCGCCGCACTGGCTCGCGTACGGCCGGGCGCCCGGCTCGTCGCGATCTGCACGGGCGGGTACGTCCTGGCCGCCGCCGGACTCCTGGACGGCCGTCCGGCGACCACCCACTGGGCGTCCGCCGAGCACTTCCAGCGGCTGTTCCCGAAGGTCCGGGTGGACGCCGACGTGCTTTTCGTCGACGACGGCGACGTGCTCACGTCCGCCGGGGTCGCGGCCGGCATCGACCTGTGCGTGCACATCGTGCGCCGCGACCACGGCACGGCCGTGGCCAACGAGGTGGCGCGCCGCACGGTCGTGCCGCCCCACCGGGACGGCGGCCAGGCGCAGTACATCGAGCGGCCGGTGCCCGATCCGCAGCAGTCCTCCACGACGGCCGCCCGCGCCTGGGCACTCGGCCGCCTCCACGAACCGATCCAGCTGCGGGACATGGCCGCCCGGGAGTCGATGTCGGTACGGACCTTCACGCGCCGCTTCCGCGAGGAGGTGGGCGTCAGTCCGGGCCAGTGGCTCACCCGGCAGCGCGTCGAACGGGCCCGGCACCTGCTGGAGTCCACCGCCCTCAGCGTCGACCAGGTGGCCCGCGACGCGGGTTTCGGCACCGCCCAGTCGATGCGGCAGCACCTTCAGGCGGCGCTCGGGGTCACGCCCACCGGGTACCGGCGGACCTTCCGCTCGGAGTTTTCCACAACCTGTGGAGAAAGTGTGGAGCTTCAGGGGTCGTAGGGTGCCGGAGGTCCCCGGATTCGTCGGCCGGCGGCGCGGCACCGGCCGCCCCGGACATGGCATCACGCGCCGCCACCCGACTCCGGCGCTCCCGCCCGGCTCCCGTCGCCCCCGGGGGAACCGCCGCCGAATCTCGACCCACACTCGCCGAGGGATCCGTCACCGAACCCTCGTCGTCCCCTCGCGGCGAATCGATGCCTACAAGCGTGATGAAGCGGTCACGATCCGTCAACCGGCGCATACCGTTTCGCTCCTTGCATCCCGTTTCGCGAAGACGCGCACGGAAGCACACCCGGCGCACGCACCGGCACCAGCAATGGCACCCGCAACGCGCAGGGCGCAGGGCCTGCGTTCACGGGAGCGCGGGGCCTGCGTTCACTGGGGCGCGATGCGGGGCGGTCACACCGCCTCGTAGGCGAATCCGTCGTACGCCACCGTGCCGTCGCCGTCGCCGTCGCTGTCGCCGTCGCCGTCGCCGTCGCCCTCAGCGTCGCAGCCGCCGCCGGCCGGCGCGGGGTCCTCGCGCACGGCGCCGCGGTCCAGTTCGCACCAGATGCGCTTGCCGGCGCCCTCCCGGCTCCAGCCCCAGCGGTCGGCGAGCCCGTCGACGAGGGCGAGGCCCCGACCGCCGGTCGCGTCGCCGTCCACCCAACGGGGAACGGGCGCGCGGTCGCTGGCGTCCTCCACCTCCAGGCGAACGGTGGCCTCCTCGGCCCCTCCCGCCCCCGTTCCGGCTCCCGCGGTCCCCGCCGGCCCCGCTCCCGGTCCCGTTCCCGGCCCCGGCAGCACCAGCCGCAGCACGGCCGAACAGCCGGTGTGGACGACGGCGTTGGTCACCAGTTCCGAGACGAGCAGGATCAACGTCTCGGCGAGTGGTTCGTCGGCCCGTATCCCCGTCCCCGCCAGGCGCGAGCGCGCCCAGCGCCGGGCACGCCCCACTTCCGAGGGGTCGGGACGGACCTCCAGCTGCACTTGAAGCACCTGCACCGCTCACACCATCCGAACAGGCGGACACAAAGGCTCACGCCTCATGAGGGCCACGATCGTAGCCATTTCGAGCATGACCAGAACAATGGCCGGGGCGGGGATCACGGAACGTGAATCCCGTGAAGGACAGCTTGGTTGACGTACAGTCACGCCAACAAGCGCTTCGGGCATATTCCAGCGCGAAGGAGTACCCGTGCGGCATACTGTGCGACGCACTTTCCAGGGACTCGAACAGACGGTCGCCGACGGCCTTTTCGCCCGGCAGGGCAAGGCGTACGCCGCCGGTTCCGGAACGGGCCCGGGAACGGCCCCCGTACGGTCGGCGCCCACGGCCACGCACACCCGCCACAACGTACCGGACCGTGGCATCGACTCCGGACCGTGACGGGACACTCGACGGCCGCGCCCCGGTGTCGACGCTCCGTGACGACACCGCGCCACGATCAGCGACACGACCCGGTGCGGGCCGACGGCCGTGACCGCGGGGGCGGAGAGCCGCCGCTCGCGCGCGGTGAGCCCGCTACTCGGGCACGGTGAAGTACCGGGCGAAGGCCGGGACGACCTCCGCCTCCCCCACCCTGCCGTCGCTGTCCGCGTCGAGCCCGGCCGCGATCTGCCGGGCGGTGTCGCCGGGCACCCCGAGCACCGTGAGCACGCGCGCGGCGTCCGCGACGACGGGGGCGCCGGCACCGTCGGGATCGGCGAGGTCCAGTGCGGCGTGCAGAAAGGGGCGGGCGATCTCGGCGAACCGTTCCGGCCGGTCCCGCAGCCGCTTGACCGCGCCGGTCACGAACTCCTCACGGGTGATGCGCTGGTCGCCGTCGCGGTCGGCGATGCCCGCCAGCCCCTGCCACAGCGCCTCCGCGCCGCCGTACAGGGCCTGCCCCTTGTCGGACCGGGCTGCCACGCCGAACTCGGTGAGCAGCGCCTTGGCGGCCGCGCTGAAGTCCGAGCGGTCGATGTGACCGTTGCCGTCCTGGTCGAAGACGGCGAACCGCGCGGCGATCCTGCGCTCGTACTCGCTGTTGACCATGATTGTCTCCGGCCGCCTCATGTCGGTGTCTGGAATACGTCTGGCCCCGGAGCGTACGTCGGCGGGCGTCTCCGTGGGCAGGGGCGCGAGCAGGGGGCGCGGTGACGCGGACGGGGCGCGACGACGCGAGTGGGGCGCGGTTGCGCGGATGGGGCGCGGTTAAGCGCGCGGGGCGGTCATGCGGACAGGGGCCGGGGCTCGTCCCCGGTCGCCGAGGCGAGGTCGGGGTGGCAGTCGAAGAGCCGGCGCACGCCCAGCGCACCGAGGACGCGGTTGACGTGGGAGCCGTCGGCGGCGCCCTGCGCGGGCAGTATCAGGCGCAGGCGGCCCTGGCAGGAACGGATGAGCCGCCGGGAGGCGATGAGCACCCCGACGCCGCTCGAGTCGCAGAAGAGGACCTCGGAGAGATCGAGGACGAGGCTGTGCCGGCCCTCGGCCACCTCGTCGTGCACGCGCTGCCGCAGCACCGGTGACGTCACCAGGTCAAGCTCGCCCGACACCTGGAGCACGGCCCACCGGCCCTGCTCACCGCCGGTCACGTTGAACGTCACCACCATGCCCTTCCCTCGTCGGAACGCCTGAGTTCTCCTGGATTCAGCCAAAAACGGAAGACCTGCTTACGCTTCTTGGCGGCGCGCCTGCCCACCGGCGGTTCCCGCAAACACCTGCCCGGAAACCGTCCCCAGTCAGAAGAGGCTTGTTTCAGACTGTTTCGATCCTGTTCGATCGAATTTGATCGCACGATCGAGGGTAGTGGAGGCGCATATCACTTCTGGAGGGCCATATCACCTCCGGAGCGCCGGGGGCGCGCTTTGGAACAAAGGGGCGTGCGTTGTACGGCGTGCGGACTACATTCGGGGAGTGGACGCCCGCAGGCTGGTGCACCGGGCGCGCGGACGGAACAGAGGGAGCAGACAGGTACCGGGCAGGGACGGACCAGGGACCGAACAGGGGGTGGAGGGCCGCATGGCGAAGAGGGACATGCCGCTGCGCTGGGACCGCAAGATGCAGCAGCGGCTCGCACGCGGCGAGGCAGCCGCCCTGGGCGAGCTGTACGACCGGTACGCCTCGCTCGTGCACGGGCTGGCACACCGCGTGCTGGGCGAGGAGCGCGCCGCCGACCACCTCACGCGCGACGTCTTCGCGCACGTCTGGGAGCATCCCGACGCCTACGACCCGCGCCAGGGCCCGATGCGCACCTGGATCGCCACGCTCACCCACCGGTTCGCCGTCCAGCGGCTGCGCGCCACCGAGACGGCCGCCCTCGCCCGCGGCGGCCCGGGCACCGCCGAGGAACTGGAGACCAGGGTGCGCCACGCCTCGGTCGCCGCCCGCGCCGACTACATCGTCCAGTCCATGCCGGCCCCGCTGCGCGCCGCGCTGGAACTGGCCTACTTCCAGCGCCGCGACTACCGCCAGACCGCCGCCGACCTGGGCGTCACGGAGGACGAGGCCCGCCGCCGGCTCCGCCTGGGCCTGCAGCTCCTGTCCACCGCCCGCGACGCCGGCACCGCCGCTCCGGAGGCCCCCGGGGCGCCGCCCGGATACGGGGGTGCGGCGTGACGGCGTACGACGAGGACGGCCACGACGACAACGCCGACACCGGTACCAACGGCGACAACGGTGCCGACGGCGGGACCGGGAACGCGAGCGGGACCGGGAACACGTGCGAGGACGACGGCGCCCGCGGCCCGGCAGGCGGGCCCGGCGGCACCCCGCCGGGAGACTTCGACACCCCGCCGGGGGCCTTCGGCGGGCCGCGCATACCGCTGCCCCGGGTCTCCGTCGAGGACAGTGGACGGCCGCTGCCCGAGATCGCGCCGGCCGCGCTGGAGCATCACGTGCTGACCTCACTGCTCGGGGCGTGGGCCCTGGCCGCCTGCTCGGCACCGGAGGCCGCGGCCGTGGAGGACCACCTCGGTGAGTGCGACGCCTGCGCCGACGAGGCGTCGCGCCTGCGCGAGGCGGTCACGCTGCTCCAGCGCCCGGAGAGCCTCGACCTGGACCCCGGCCTGCGCACCCGCGTCCTGGACGGTTGCCTGGAGCGCCGCCCGCCCCGTATCCCGGTACCCGAGTGGGCCACCCCGTACGACGCGGAGACGGCCCGTCTGGACGCCCTGCTCCAGGACATCGGGGACTCCGACTGGCACACGCCGGTGCGCCTGCGCTGGTTCGAGGAGGACGGTCCCGCGAGCCGCCGGACCACCGTCGCCGGGGTCATCGCCCACCTGCTGGCCGTGGACGGCGCGGTCGCCCTCACGCTGGGCCTCACCGACCCGCTGGGCGGCACCACCGCGCCCACCCGGGCCCCGGCCGTCCGCACCGAGGCGTACTGGCGGGCCTCGCGCACGCCGCCCACCCGGCTGGTGCGGGGGCCCTGGCGGGAGCAGAGCCACGACATCGTCCGGACCGTGTCGTTCACCGGCGACGCGGGCGGGATGCCGGTGTCGTACGGCGACTTCGAGCTGCCGCTGCGGGACGCCATGCTGGACCGGGCCTTCGAGTGCTGGGTGCACGCGGAGGACATCGCCGACGCGGTGGACTACCCGTACGAACCGCCCTCGGCCCGCCATCTCAACGGCATGATCGACCTCGCGGCCCGGATGCTGCCGGGCGTCCTGGCGGCCCGCCGCCGGGCCGGACTGGCGGCCCCCGGCGGGCGTCCGCACCTGGTGCCCGCGGGCGAGCCCGGGCGCAGCCTGCGGCTGGAGATCGAGGGCTCGGGCGGCGGGGAGTGGCTCATCCCGCTCGACTCCCCCGGCGCGGTGGGTTCCGTCGAGCACGAGGTGGCCCATGTCGCCCTGGACGGCGTGGAGTTCTGCCGACTGGCCGCGGGCCACGTGCCTCCGGCGGAGGCAGCGGCGGGCCAGGTCGGGGACCGGGAGGCGATCCGGGACGTGCTGTTCGCCGCGGCGGGCCTGAGCCGGATGTAGGGGCGGGCGGCGGTCCCGGGGGCAGGCAGCGGCGCCCGCCCCTACATCC
>NZ_JACBYP010000077.1 GCF_018982965.1 Streptomyces mayonensis
CTTCCCTCCCTCGTCCGCCCCCTTCCCTCTCCCTCTTCTCCCTCCCTCTTCTCCCTCTGCGAACCGGAGTTGTACTCGTGATCGTCATCACCACCCCGACCGGCGGCATCGGCCGACAGGTCCTCGACAACGTCCTGGACTCCCTCGACGCCCGCGGGGGCGGGACCGCGGTCCGCGTGATCGCCCGGGACCCCGGCCGCCTCACCGCCCGGGCCCGCGAGCGGGCGGAGGTCCTCCAGGGCTCGCACGCCGACGCCGACGTCCTCGGAGCCGCCTGCGAGGGTGCCGACCAGGTGTTCTGGCTGGTCCCGCCGGATCCCCGCGCCGAAAGTGTGGACGCCCACTTCCGCGCCTTCTCGCTGCCGCTGTGCGAGGCCGTCGCGCGGCAGGGCGTCGCACGCGTCGTCGCCGTCTCCACCCTGGGCCGCGGCGTCGCCGAGAACGCCGGCCAGGTCTCCGCCTCGCTCGCCATGGACGACCGGATCGCCGCCACCGGCGTGCACTACCGGGCGCTGTGTCCGCCCTTCCTGATGGAGAACCTGCTCGGCCAGGCGAAGGCCCTGCGCTCCACGGGGGAGCTTCGCATGGCCTACCCCGCGGACCGCGTGCTGCGGACCTGCGCCACCGCCGACATCGCCGTGACGGCGGCCCGGCTGTTGCTCGACGCCTCCTGGACCGGCCGCGCCGACGTCCCGTTCGTGGCCCCCGACGACCTGACCCCCGAGGGCATGGCGGAGGTCCTGTCCGGCGTACTGGAGCGGCCGGTGCGCGTGCGGGAGTCCACACCCGAGGAGTACCGGGTCTCCCTCCTCGGCTTCGGTGCGAGCGAGGACGTCGCCCGGAGCTACGCCGACATGGCCTCGGCGATGAGTACCCAGGGCTTCTACGGCGAGACCGAGCCCGGCACCCCCGACACCGCGCCCACCGGCTTCCGCCGCTGGTGCGAGGAGGTCCTGCGGCCGGCCGCGCTCTCCTGACCCGCGGGCCCCGTCACCGCTCCAGCAGCATCCGCTGCAGCTCCCGCGCGGCGCGCGGCGGGGCCACGTCGCTGCGGTGGGCCAGGGCGATGGTGCGGTGCAGGCCGGGGCGGGCCAAGGGGGTCACCCGCAGTCCGCGGCCGGAGCGGGCCGCCACCATCCGGGGGACGACCGCCATGCCCAGGCCCGCCCGTACGAAGCCCAGCACCGCGTCCATCTCCCCGCCCTCGACGGCGAAGTCCGGCTCGAACCCGGCCGAGCGGCACGCGGCCACCGTCAGCTCCCGCAGGTCGTAGCCGTGCCGGAACATCACCAGGCGCTCGCCCTCCAGGTCCGCGACGCGCACGGCCCGGCGTCCGCCGCCCGGCCGGGGCGACTCCGGGGACGACACCACCACCAGGTCCTCCCGCAGCAGCTCCACCGTGGTCAGCGCGGGCGACGCGGTGGGCAGCGGCAGCACCACCAGGGCGAGGTCGAGCGCGCCGCGCGCCAGCTCCCGCACCAGGTCGTGCGAGCCGCCCTCCTCGATCAGCAACCGGATGCCGGGGTAGCGGTCGTGGAAGGCGCGCAGCACGTCGGGCAGCAGGCCGGTGCACAGGCTCGGGGTGGCGCCCAGCCGGACCCGGCCGCGCCGCAGCTGCACCAGCTCGAGGACCTCGTGCCGGGCGGTGTCGGCGTCGGCGAGGATGCGCCGGGCCAGCGGCAGCAGCGCCTCCCCGGCGTCGGTGAGCGTGATGTTGCCGCGCGCCCGCAGGAACAGGTCAGCGCCCAGCTCCCGCTCCAGCGCCTTGACCTGCTGCGACAGCGACGGCTGCGCCACGTGGACCACCTCGGCGGCCCGGGTGAAGTGCCGGGTCTCGGCGACGGCCACGAAGTACTGGAGCTGCTGCAACTGCATGAGGCGAGCATAGGCGAACGATAGGCGCATCCTATGGAAACGAGGTGGACCATGTCTTGGACCGATTGCCCTCACGCCCCGTACCGTCCGTGACATGGCTCTGGCAACGCGGACGGACCGACGGACGTCCATGGCGCGCACCGTGTGGGACTCGACCGTCGGCAAGAAGACAGTGATGGCGGTCAGCGGTCTCGTCATGCTGCTCTACCTGGTCGCCCACATGATCGGGAACCTGAAGATCTTCTTCGGGACCGAGGAGTTCAACCACTACGCCCACTGGCTGCGCACGGTCGGCGAGCCGTTCATGCACTACGAGTGGACGCTCTGGCTGATCCGCGTCGTGCTCGTCGTCGCCGTCGTGGCCCACGCCGTCTCCGCGTACCAGCTCAGCCGCCGCGACATCAGGGCCCGGCCCAGCAAGTACGTGCACAAGAAGAGGCGCGCGAGTTACGCCACGCGCACCATGCGCTGGGGCGGGGTCATCCTCGGCCTGTTCATCGTGTGGCACGTCCTCGACCTGACCACGGGCACCGTGCACTCCGGCGGCTTCGAGTCCGGCAAGCCCTACCAGAACGTCGTGGACACCTTCTCCACCTGGTACGGCAACGTCATCTACCTCGTCGCGATGCTCGCCCTCGGCCTGCACATCCGGCACGGCTTCTGGAGCGCCGCCCAGACCCTCGGCGCCGGCAGCCGTACCCGCGACCGTGCCCTGAAGACGACCGCGAACATCCTCGCGCTGCTGCTCACGATCGGCTTCGTCGCCGTACCCGTGGGCGTCATGACCGGAGTGGTGAGCTGACATGACAACCTACGCCGACTACACGACCGGCGAGCCCGTCGCCGACACCAAAGCCCCCGCCGGGCCCGTGGCCGAGCGCTGGGACACGCGCCGTTTCGAGGCCAAGCTGGTCAACCCCGCCAACCGGCGCGGGAAGACCGTCATCGTCGTCGGCACCGGCCTCGCGGGCGGCTCCGCCGGCGCGACGCTGGCCGAACAGGGCTACCACGTCGTCCAGTTCTGCTACCAGGACTCCCCGCGCCGCGCCCACTCCATCGCCGCGCAGGGCGGCATCAACGCCGCGAAGAACTACCGCAACGACGGCGACTCCGTCCACCGCCTCTTCTACGACACCGTCAAGGGCGGCGACTTCCGCTCCCGCGAGTCCAACGTGCACCGGCTCACGCAGATCTCCGTCGAGATCATCGACCAGTGCGTGGCGCAGGGCGTGCCCTTCGCCCGCGAGTACGGCGGACTGCTCGACACCCGCTCCTTCGGCGGCGTCCAGGTCTCCCGCACCTTCTACGCCCGCGGCCAGACGGGCCAGCAGCTGCTGCTCGGCGCCTACCAGGCGCTCAGCCGGCAGGTCGCGGCCGGCAACGTCGAGATGCACCCGCGCACCGAGATGCTCGACCTGGTCGTCGTCGACGGCCGGGCCCGGGGCATCGTCGCCCGGGACCTGATCACCGGGAGGATCGACACGTACTTCGCCGACGCCGTGGTCCTGGCGAGCGGCGGCTACGGCAACGTCTTCTACCTCTCGACCAACGCCATGAACTCCAACGCGACCGCGATCTGGCGGGCGCACCGGCGCGGCGCGTACTTCGCCAACCCCTGCTTCACGCAGATCCACCCCACCTGCATCCCGCGCACCGGTGACCACCAGTCCAAGCTGACGCTGATGAGCGAGTCGCTGCGCAACGACGGCCGGATCTGGGTGCCGAAGGCCAAGGGCGACGACCGGCCGCCGAACAGGATCCCCGAGGACGAGCGCGACTACTACCTGGAGCGCATCTACCCGTCCTTCGGCAACCTCGTCCCCCGCGACATCGCCTCCCGGGCCGCGAAGAACGTCTGCGACGAGGGCAGGGGAGTGGGCCCCGGCGGCCAGGGGGTCTACCTGGACTTCGCCGACGCCGTCGAGCGCATGGGCCGGGAGGCCGTCGAGGCCAAGTACGGCAACCTCTTCGACATGTACCAGCGGATCACCGACGAGGACCCGTACCGGGTGCCGATGCGGATCTACCCCGCCGTGCACTACACGATGGGCGGACTGTGGGTCGACTACGACCTCCAGACCACCGTCCCCGGCCTGTTCGCGATCGGCGAGGCCAACTTCTCCGACCACGGCGCCAACCGGCTCGGCGCCTCCGCACTGATGCAGGGCCTGGCCGACGGCTACTTCGTGCTGCCGGCCACCATCAACGACTACCTCGCCCGCAACCCGCTCGGCGACGAGGTCGACGACGGCCACCCCGAGGTGCAGGAGGTGCTGGCCGAGACCGAGGACCGGCTCAACCTGCTCCTCTCCGTCGACGGCGACCGCACTCCGGACTCCTTCCACCGCGAACTGGGCGAAGTCATGTGGGAGTTCTGCGGCATGGCCCGCACCGACTCCGGCCTGCGCAAGGCCCTGGAGCGCATCCCGCAGATCCGCGAGGAGTTCTGGCGGCGCATCAAGGTCCCGGGCACCGGCGAGGAGTTCAACCAGTCCCTGGAGAAGGCCAACCGCATCGTCGACTACCTGGAGCTCGCCGAGCTGATGTGCCTCGACGCGCTGCACCGCGCCGAGTCCTGCGGCGGCCACTTCCGCGAGGAGTCCCAGACCCCGGACGGTGAAGCGGCCCGCAAGGACGACGAGTTCGGCTACGCGGCCGCCTGGGAGTTCACCGGCACCGGCGACGCCCCCACCCTGCACAAGGAAGACCTGGTCTTCGAGTACGTCCACCCCACCCAGCGGAGCTACGCATGAAGCTCACCCTGCGCGTCTGGCGGCAGCAGAGCGCCGACGCCGAAGGCGCCATGTCCACGTACGAGGTGGACGGGATCTCCCAGGACATGTCGTTCCTCGAGATGCTCGACACCCTCAACGAGGAACTCATCCTCAAGGGCGAGGACCCCGTCGCCTTCGACCACGACTGCCGCGAGGGCATCTGCGGCGCCTGCTCGCTGGTCATCAACGGCGACGCCCACGGCCCCGAGCGGACCACCACCTGCCAGCTGCACATGCGGTCCTTCCGGGACGGCGACACCATCGACATCGAGCCGTGGCGGGCCTCCGCCTTCCCGGTCGTGAAGGACCTGGTCGTCGACCGCTCGGCCTTCGACCGGATCATCGAGGCGGGCGGCTACATCACCGCGCCGACCGGCGCCGCGCCGGAGGCGCACGCCACGCCGGTGCCGAAGCCCGACGCCGACCTCGCCTTCGAGCACGCGGAGTGCATCGGCTGCGGGGCCTGCGTCGCCGCCTGCCCGAACGGCGCGGCGATGCTCTTCACCTCCGCGAAGGTCAACCACCTGAACGTCCTGCCGCAGGGCGCGCCCGAGCGGGAGACCCGGGTGCTCGACATGGTCGGGCAGATGGACGCGGAGGGCTTCGGCGGCTGCACCCTGGCCGGCGAGTGCGCGACGGCGTGCCCCAAGGGCATCCCCCTGGTCTCCATCACCGGCATGAACAAGGAGTGGCTCCGCGCGACCCGCAGGGCGGCCAAGCGCTGACGCTCCACCAGACGTTCGCCGACAGGTGCGGACGGACGGGGCCGGGAGAGGTGCTCATCCCGGCCCCGTTTCGCTGTGCAGGCGACCGGCATTCAGGAAGCGCACATCCGCTTTCCCGGCAGTCGTCATGTGCAGTACAGCCGGCGTCGGAAGAACTGGGGCGGACCCGTCCCCGGCCCAGGAGAGCACCCATGACCGGCGTACTGACCGCTGACCGCCCCCAGAAGCCCGCCGCGCCCCGCCGCTACACGATCGCCCTCGCCCGCGACGAGGAGGACGTACGGGCCGCGCAGCGGCTGCGCCACGACGTCTTCGCCGGGGAGATGGGCGCGCTGCTGGCGAGCCCGCACCCCGGGCACGACGTCGACCCCTTCGACGCGTACTGCGACCACCTGCTCGTGCGCGAGGAGACGACCGGCCAGGTCGTCGGAACCTACCGGCTGCTGCCGCCCGAGCGCGCGGCGGTCGCCGGGCGGCTCTACGCCGAGAACGAGTTCGACCTCACGCCCCTGGACGCCATCCGGCCCGGGCTCGTCGAGGTCGGCCGCTCCTGCGTGCACCCCGACCACCGCGACGGCGCCGTCATCGGGCTCATCTGGGCCGGCATCGCCCGCTACATGACCGACGGGGGCCACGAGTGGCTGGCCGGCTGCTGCTCGCTCCCGCTCGCCGACGGCGGAACCCTCGCCTCCGCCACCTGGGACCGGGTGCGGGCCAAGCACCTGGCGCCCGAGGAGTACCGGGTGCGGCCGCTGCTGCCGTGGGTCCCGCGCCCGGCGGCGCCCGCCGCGCGCACCGGACTGCCGGCGCTGCTGCGCGGCTACCTGCGGCTCGGCGCCTGGGTCTGCGGCGAGCCCGCGCACGACGTGGACTTCGGCGTCGCCGACCTGTACGTGCTGCTGCCGATGAGCCGGGTCGACCCGCGCTACCTGCGGCACTTCCTCTCGCTCGTCCCGGCGTGATGAGCGCCTGGCTGCCGACGGCGCCCTGCACGCCGGGGGCCTGCGTGGAAGCGTCCCGGCGCGCGGCGGCCGTACCGCGTGCCGTGCTGCGGCTCACGGCGGTCGCCGCGCTCCTCCTCGCCGGGATCGCGGTCGTGTGCGTGCCGTCCGGCCTGCGGCACAGGCTGCCCGCGGCCCTGGTCAGGCGCTGGTGCCGGTGGGTCGTGCGGGCGGCGGGCGTCCGGGTCCGTGTCACGGGGGCCGCCGCGTCCGAGGGCGGGCTGCTGCTCGTCGCCCCGCACGTCTCCTGGCTCGACATCCCGCTGCTGGCCGCCGTACGCCCCGCCAGGATGCTGGCCAAGAGCGAGGTCCGGCGCTGGCCGGTGGCGGGCGCGCCCGCCGCACGCGCCGGAGTGCTGTTCATCGAACGGGACCGGCTGCGGGCGCTGCCGGCCACGGTCGACGCGGTGGCGCGGGCGCTGCGCGCGGGCGCCGCGGTGGCCGTCTTCCCCGAGGGCAGCACCTGGTGCGGTCGTGCCCGGGGGCCCTTCCGCCGGGCGGTGTTCCAGGCCGCCCTGGACGCCGGGGCGCCGGTCCAGCCGGTCCGGATCCGCTACCGGTCCGGAGAGGGGGAGGTGAGCACGACCCCCGCCTTCGTCGGGCCGGACACGCTGCTCGCCTCCGTGTGGCGGGTGGTGTCGGCACGGGGGCTGACCGCCGAGGTCGACGTGTGTCCGGCCGTGCCGCCCGGCCGGCACGGCGACCGCCGAAGCCTCGCCGAGGCGGCCGAGCAGGCGGTCCACAGCGGCGTCCACGACGGTGTTCCCGGCCGGGGCCGGTCCGGTGTTCACGGCCGCTGTGGGGAAGCACCTTCGAAAAGTATGTGTGCTTTGTGAAGTTTGTTCCGTTTCCGCGCCGTCGGATGCGGACAACCGGAAGGCAGGCACTCGAAAGGAGGGTGATGGCAGATGATCACCCGTGAGGAGATCGCCAACGTCCTGGACCAACCGGTCTACGACGGGGACGGCAACAAGATCGGCGACGCGAAGCATGTCTTCTTCGACGACATGACCGGGCGCCCCGAGTGGGTGAGCGTCAAGACGGGAATGATCGGCTCCAGCGAGTCCTTCGTGCCCGTACGCGACGCCGCGATGGTGCAGGACCACCTCGAGGTTCCCTACGGCAAGGACCAGGTCAAGGGCGCGCCCAGTGTCGAGGTCGACGCGGGCGGCCATCTGTCGGAGAGCGAGGAGCACCGCCTCTACGACTACTACGGCATCAACTTCGACAGCGTGCTGTCCGAGGCCGAGCGGACGGACGACGGCCGCTGGGCCGCGGGTCCGGGCACGGCGGGTGCCGCGGGCGCGGCCGGTCTGGCCGGCACCGAACAGGCCGGTACGGCCCGCGGCACGACCGGTCGGCAGGACGCCCGGGACCGGGCGGACATGACCGACGAGAACGCCATGACCCGCTCCGAGGAGCAGATGCACATCGGCGTCGAACGGCGCGAGGCCGGCCGGGCCACGCTGCGCAAGTACGTGGTCACCGAGGACGTCCAGCAGACCGTTCCGGTGACCCACGAGGAAGTGCGGGTGGTGCGCGAGCCCATCACGGACGCCAACCGCGACGAGGCTCTGGCCGGCCCCGAGATCAGCGAGGCCGAGCACGAGGTCACGCTGTACGCGGAACGCCCCGTCGTGGAGACGGAGACGGTTCCGGTGGAGCGCGTCCGGATGACCACGGAGGAGCACACCGAGAACGAGACCGTACGCGGCCAGGTCCGCAAGGAACGGATCGAGGCCGAGACCGAGTCCTTCACCGAGGACGACGAGATGCGGCGGGGCCGCGAGTGACCGAACCCCTCCGTCGTCGTGGGACCACGCGCCGGTGAACCCCGTTCACCGGCGTGTCCCCGCGCCCAGCGCCCGGGCCAGATGGGGTGCGGTGGCGCTCCCGGCAGCCTCCGCCACCTCGGCCGGTGATCCCGCAGCGACGATCCGTCCGCCGGCGTCGCCGCCGCCCGGCCCGAGATCGATCACGTGGTCGGCGCCCGCCACCACGCTCATGTCGTGCTCGACCACGACCACCGTGTGACCGGCGTCGACCAGCTCGTGCAGCCGGCCCACGAGCACCTCCACGTCGGCCGGGTGCAGACCGGTCGTCGGCTCGTCGAGCAGGTACAGCGTGTGGCCCCGCCGCCCGCGCTGCAGCTCGCTCGCCAGCTTGATGCGCTGCGCCTCCCCGCCCGACAGCTCCGTGGCGGGCTGCCCGAGCCGCAGATAGCCCAGACCGACGTCCAGCAGCGCCGCCAGGCTGCGGGCCACCGCCGGCGTGTCCGCGAAGAACTCCGCCGCACCCTCCACGGTCAGGTCCAGCACCTCGGCGATGTTCCGCCCCCGGTACGCCACTTCGAGCGTCGCCGGGTTGTAGCGCGCCCCGCCGCAGTCGGGACACGGCGCGTACGTACTCGGCAGGAACAGCAGCTCGACGCTGACGAAACCCTCGCCCTGGCAGGTCTCGCAACGTCCTCCCGGCACGTTGAACGAGAACCGGCCCACGCCGTACCCCCGCTCGCGGGCCTGCCCGGTGGCGGCGAAGACCTTGCGCACGGTGTCGAACAGGCCCGTGTACGTGGCCAGGTTGGAGCGCGGGGTGCGGCCGATCGGCCGCTGGTCGACGCGGACCAGCCGGTCCACGCCCGGCAGTTCCCGCGTGATCCCGTCGACCAGCGTCGACTTCCCGGACCCGGACACGCCCGTGACGGCCGTGAGCACACCGAGCGGGAACCGGGCGGTGACCCCGCGCAGGTTGTGCCGTTCGACCGGGCCGACCGTGACGGTGCCCTTCGGCGGGCGCACCTCGCGGACCGGGGCGGGGGAGCGGTCGAAGAGGTGACGGGCGGTGGCGGACTCCGCGACGCCGGCCAGCCCGTCGACGGGACCGCTGTAGAGCACCCGCCCGCCGTGCTCGCCCGCCCGTGGACCGACGTCCACGATCCAGTCGGCCGCGCGCACCACGCCGAGGTGGTGCTCCACCACGAACACCGAGTTGCCCGCCGCCTTCAGCCGCTCCAGGACCGCCAGCAGGGCCTCCGTGTCCGCCGGATGCAGTCCCGCCGACGGCTCGTCCAGGACGTACACGACGCCGAACAGGCCGGACCGCAGCTGCGTCGCCAGCCGCAGCCGCTGCAGCTCGCCCGCCGACAGGGTGGGCGTGGCGCGGTCCAGGCTCAGATAGCCGAGCCCCAGCTCCAGGACCGGCGCGATCCGTGCCGTGAGGTCGCCGGTGAGCACCTCGGCCGTCTCGTCCCCGGCCGGCAGCAGTCCGGCGAGTTCGGTCAGCGGCAGCGCGGCCAGCTCGGCGATGGTGCGGCCGCCGACGGTCACCGCGAGGGCCTCCCGGCGCAGCCGCCCGCCGCCGCACAGCGGGCACGGGGCACTGGTCAGGAAGCCCTCCGCCCTCGCCCGCAGGGCCGGACTCTTCGAGTCGGAGAACGTCTTCAGCACGTACCGCCGGGCGCTCGTGTACGTGCCCCGGTACGGCCGCTGGATCCGGCCCGCCTCCCGCACCGGGTGGACCGTGACCACCGGCTGCTCGTCCGTGAACAGGATCCACTCCCGCTGCCCGGCGGGCAGCGCGCGCCAGGGCCGGTCCACGTCGTACCCCAGCGCGTCCAGGACGTCCCGCAGGTTCTTGCCCTGCCAGGCGCCCGGCCACGCGGCGATCGCGCCGTCCCTGATCGACAGGGAGGGGTCCGGGACCAGCAGTTCCTCGGTCGTCCGGTGCACGCGGCCCAGCCCGTGGCACTCGGGGCACGCCCCGGCCGCCGTGTTCGGTGAGAAGGCGTCGGAGTCGAGCCGCTCCGCGCCCGGCGGGTAGTCACCGGCCCGGGAGAAGAGCATCCGCAGGGAGTTGGAGAGACTGGTGACCGTGCCCACCGAGGAGCGGGACGTCGGCGCCGCGCGGCGCTGCTGGAGCGACACGGCGGGCGGCAGGCCGGTGATCCCGCCCACTTTCGGGGCGCCGACCTGGTGGATGAGCCGGCGCGCGTACGGCGCGACCGACTCGAAGTAGCGCCGCTGGGCCTCCGCGTAGACGGTCCCGAAGGCCAGCGAGGACTTGCCCGAGCCGGACACCCCCGTGAACACGGCGAGCACGTCCCGGGGGACGTCCACGTCCACACCCCGCAGATTGTGCTCACGGGCGTCGCGCACCCGGACGTACGGGTCGTGGGGGCTGTGCATCGAGAAGGGCTCCGTACGGATTCCGGCCGCCGCTGCGACCGTGGGGACGTGGGGTGTGGAGGGTGTGGGGTGCGTAAGGCGTCGAAGGCACCGAGGGCGCGGAGGGCAGGGGGACGGCGGGACAAACCCCGTGATTCTACGCCCGTACGGTGGACGTCCCCGCGCCGACGACGCGCGCGAGCCGCCGGTACGAGTCGAGCAGCGCCGCGCGGTCGTAGGTGCTGGTGGTGACGAGGACCTCCTGCGCGCCCGTGTCGCGCACGAGGGACTCCAGCGCGTCGGCGACCTGCTCCTCGGTCCCGGCGACGTGCCCGGCGAGGCCGGACTCGTACAGGCCGCGCTCCCTGACGGTCATCGTCCGGGCCTCGACCTCCTCGGCCGGGGGCAGGGGAGGGAAGGCGCCGCGCGTGCGGGCCTCCGCCATCGACCAGGCCTCCGGCACCAGCAGCCGCCGGGCGGCGTCGGGCGTGGCGGCCACCGCGACCGTGCCGGACACGACGACGTACGGCTCCGTACCCCACTCGGAGGGGCGGAACCCCTCGCGGTAGCGGTCGACGGCACGCCGCATGCGGTCGCGGTCGCGCAGGTCCCCGACGACCACCGGCAGCCCCGCGCGGGCGGCGACCGCCGCGCCCTCGCCCATGGCCAGCACGAACGGCGGGACGGTCAGCCCCTCCGAGGGGCGCGCGTGCACGCCCGTGGGAGAGGTGCCGCGGAACCAGCCGAGCAGCTCCGCGAGCTGGGCGTCGAAGTCGTCGGCGTCGTCCTTGTCCCGGCCCAGTGCCCGGCGCACGCCGTCGGTGAAGCCCACCGAGCGGCCGAGGCCCATGTCGATCCGGCCGGGGAAGAGCGACTCCAGCACGCCGAACTGCTCGGCGACGACCAGCGGCCGGTGGTTCGGCAGCATCACACCGCCGGTGCCCACGCGGATGCGGGTGGTGGCACCGGCCACGGCCGCCGCCAGCACGGTCGGCGCCGAGCCCGCCACTCCGGGCACACCGTGGTGCTCCGCCACCCAGAACCGGTGGTAGCCCAGCCGCTCCGCCTCCCGCGCCAGCTCCACGGTGTCGCGCAACGCCTCACCGGCGGTGCGGCCCGCCCGGATGCGCGAGCGGTCGAGAACGGAGAAGCGGGTGGTGGTGGTCGCTGAGGTCACACCCGGTTCAACGCTCGTACGCCGCCCAGATTCCCGGGCCGCGTCCTAGGGTGGCCGGGTGAGTGACAGCACCCGGACCCCGGTGGCCGTGTTCGACCTGGACAACACCCTCGCCGACACGGCGCACCGGCAGCGGTTCCTGGAGCGGCGGCCCCGTGACTGGGACGCCTTCTTCGCGGCCGCGCCGCACGATCCGCCGCTCGCTCCGGGGGTCGAGCTGGTGCGCGCGAGCGCCGCGGAGTGCGAGATCGTCTATCTGACCGGGCGGCCCGAGCGCTGCCGCCGCGACACGCTGGACTGGCTCGCCGCGCACGGTCTTCCGGACGGGCCGCTGCACATGAGGGGCAACGCCGACCGGCGGCCCGCCCGGCGCACCAAGCTGGAGATCCTGCGGCGGCTGTCCCGGACCCGTGAGGTGCGGGTCCTCGTCGACGACGACGAGCTGGTCTGCGACGACGCCGAACGGGCCGGCTTCCGTGTCGTGCGGGCCCGCTGGGCGGACCGGTCGGCCGAGCTGCGCGTGGCGCAGGAGCGCGAGGGGCGCACCTGAACGTCCGGTGAGTCCGGCACGTCGGTCCGGGTCGTCGGTCCGGGTCGTCGGTCCTCTGTGCGTCGGTCCTCTGCGCGTCGGTCCTCCGGCCGCAGGTCCGGCCCGTCAGTCCTGTCCGTCCAGGCGGAAGCCGACCTTCAGGCCGACCTGCCAGTGGGCGACCTCACCGTCCTCGATCTGGCCGCGCACCTGGGTCACCTCGAACCAGTCCAGGTTGCGCAAGGTCTGCGTGGCGCGGGTGATGCCGTTGCGGACCGCCTGGTCGACGCCGTCGGGCGAGGTGCCGACGATCTCGGTGACCCGGTAGGTGTGGTTCGACATGCGGGTGCTCCTTCCACGGTGGTGTGCCCTGCGTCACTCCACCGTGCCGCACGTCGCTGCGGACCGCGAGGCAACCCTTCGTCACCCCTTGACCTTCCTATTGGTACATACCAAAATCTCAGACACCCGTTCGAGCTATGGGCTCGTCCCCCCATGTCGGGTCTCCTTTCCGCGTGCGCAGGACATCCATCCCTGTCCGCTCCGCCCCTGTCCGTCCGTGAGACAGAAGGACCCCTTCGTGAGACGTCGCCTCCTCGCCCTTGTCTGTGTGTCCGCCTCCCTGGCCGGAGGCTGCGGCCTGATCCCGCAGGACGGCGGGGGCGAGCGGAGCACCGTGACCGTGTGGCTGATGAAGGACAGCGCCTCCCAGGACTTCCTGCGCCGCTTCACCGAGGGCTTCGAGCGCGAACACCCCGGCCTCGCCCTCGACATCCGCATCCAGGAGTGGACCGGCATCGGCGAGAAGGTGCAGGACGCGCTGAAGGGGGACGGCACGGACGGTCCCGACGTCATCGAGGTCGGCAACACCCAGGTCCCGCAGTACGCGGAGGGCGGCCAACTGCAGGACCTGACCCTGGAGTCGATGCGGGACTGGGGCATCCGCGACTGGCTGCCCGGCCTCGCCGAGCCCGGTCAGTACCTGTCCCAGCAGTTCGGCATCCCCTGGTACGCCGCCAACCGCGTCGTCATCTACCGCAAGGACCTCTTCGAACAGGCCGGCGCAGCCGAGCCGCCGCGCACCCGCGAGGAGTGGCTGAGCGCGACCGAGAAGCTCGACGCGGGCGGCAGCCAGGGCATCTACCTGGCCGGCCAGGACTGGTACACACTGGCCGGCTTCATCTGGGACGAAGGCGGAGAGCTGGCCACCCAGGACGGGGAGGGCGGCAGCTGGACCGGCGCGCTCCACTCCGAGGCGGCCCTGCGCGGCATGGACTTCTACCAGGAACTGCAGGCGCTGGGCGACGGACCGGCCGACGCCGACGAGGAACACCCGCCGCAGGCCGGTGTCTTCGCCAAGGGCGGGGTCGCGCAGATCGTCGCGGTGCCCGGTCTCGCTCAGTCCATCGTCCGCGAGAACCCCGGACTCAAGGGCAAAGTGGGTTTCTTCCCGGTGCCCGGCAAGAAGGCCGGCAAGCCCGGCGCCGTCTTCACCGGCGGCTCCGACCTGGTCGTCCCGAAGAACGCGGGCGAACGGGACGGCGCCCTGGCGGTGGTCGACGCGCTCGCCGGGGAGAAGTGGAACACCGACCTCGCCCGCACCATGAACTACGTCCCCAACAAGACGTCCCTCGCCAAGGCCGTCGCGGGAGAGGAGGGGGCCGCCGCCATGGCCGCGGGCGCGGCACAGGGCCGGGCGACCCCCGGCACGCCCCGCTGGGCCGCCGTCGAGGCGGACAACCCGATCAAGGAGTACATGACGAAGGTGCTCACCGGCGCGGACGCGAAGTCGGAGGCCCGCCGGGCCTCCGACCGCGTCACCGACCTCCTCGACGTCAACACCCGCTGAACCGCAGAGGGGAGCGGCGCACTCCGGCTCGGGGAAGGCTCAGCGCAGTACGCTCAGCGACAGGGCGAACCGGTCCGCACCGTCCGTCCACCAGTGCGCCAGCTCCAGCCCGGCCGCGGCCAGTTCGGCCCGCACACCCTCCCGCCGGAACTTCGCGGACACCTCGGTACGCAACTCCTCCCCGTCCGCGAAGTCCACGGCCAGGTCCAGCGCCTGGACCTTGACCGTCTGGGCGGTGCGCGCACGCAGCCGCATCTCGATCCACTCCCGTTCGGCGTTCCACAGCGCCACGTGCTCGAACGCCGCCGGCGCGAAGTCGGCCGCCAGCTCCCGGTTGACCACCGACAGCACGTTCTTGTTGAACTCTGCGGTCACCCCGGCCGCGTCGTCGTACGCCCGGACCAGCACCTCCTCGTCCTTGACCAGGTCCGTGCCGAGCAGCAGGGCGTCGCCCGGGGCGAGCAGGGCCCGCACGCCGGACAGGAACGCGGCGCGCTCCTCCGGAAGCAGGTTGCCGATCGTGCCGCCGAGGAACGCCACCAGGCGGGGGCCCGGCGTGTCGGGCAGCGTCAGCCCACCGGTGAAGTCGGCGATCAGGGCGTGCACCCGGAGACCGGGCCGCTCGGCCACGAGCGCCTGCCCGGCCCCGGTGAGGGCGCTCTCGCTCACGTCGACCGGCACGTAGGCCCGCAGCCCGGTCAGCGCGTCGAGCAGGACCCGGGTCTTCTCCGACGAGCCGGAGCCCAGTTCCACCAAGGTCTGCGCGCCGGTCGCGGCGGCGATGTCACCGGCCCGGCCGAGAAGGATCTCCCGCTCGGCCCGGGTCGGGTAGTACTCGGCCAGCGCGGTGATCTCCTCGAAGAGCTCGCTGCCCCGAGCGTCGTAGAACCACTTCGGCGGCAGCCACTTGGGCGTGCTCGTCAGCCCCGCCAGGACGTCGGCGCGCAGTGCGGCGTCCGTGGCGTCCTCGGGCAGCGTGCGGGTCAGTCGGAACCGGCTCACGTACGGGGCTCCTTCTCGGTGGCGGAGGCGTCTGCCGGGGCGGGATCGCCCGGGTCCTTGAGCGGGGTGAGCAGCACGTCGGTGCGGGTGGCGGTGAGGAGGGTGCGGTCGGGGACCTGCTGCCAGGCGGGGTCGTCGTCGTAGGGTTCGGAGGCGACGACCGTTCCGCGGTCACCGGGACGGGTCAGGTACCACAGGGTGTCGCCCCAGGTGGTGGCGGTGACCGTGGTGCCGTTGCCGAGCAGGAGGTTGAGCCGGGAGCCGGGGGCCGTGGCCGCGACCTCCAGCACCGTCTCGGCGAGCGCCCGGCCCTCGTCGTCCCCGGCGCGCAGCCGGGCCAGCACCAGCGCCCACACGAGAGCGGAGTCGTTGCGGGCCTCCAGCGCCAGCAGCTGTCCGGGCGACAGTGTCGCGGCCACCGGCGCCAGCGACCCGGGCCAGCCCCCGACGGCGCCGTTGTGGCTGAACAGCCAGGGCCCGGCGGCGAACGGGGCCGCCGCGGCCTCGGCGTCGGCGCCCGCGAGCGTCGCGTCCCGTACGGCCGCGAGCAGGGCGCCGGTGCGCACCACCCGGGCCAGGTCGGCGAAGGACTGGTCGGCCCAGATGGGCCCGGCCCTGCGGTAGCGGGCCGGGACGGGGTCGCCCTCGGCGTACCAGCCGACGCCGAACCCGTCGGCGTTGACCGTGCCGTACCGCTGGTACCGGGGGGCCCAGGACTGGCGGTACAGGGCGTGCGGCGGGGCCACGAGGAGCCCGCCGAGCGGCTCGGCGGGGCCCACGTAGGCGAGGTGACGGCACATCAGGCGGACTCCGCCGACCGGGCGGTGCGGAAGCCGGAGAAGATCTGCCGGCGGACCGGGTAGTCCCAGTTGCGGAACGTGCCGCGGCAGGCCACCGCGTCGACGGCGAAGGAACCGCCGCGCAGCACCTTGTGGTCGGGACCGAAGAACACTTCCGAGTACTCCCGGTACGGGAACGCCCTGAAGCCCGGGTACGGGGCGAAGTCGCTCGACGTCCACTCCCAGACGTCGCCGATCAACTGCCGTACGCCGAGCGGTGACTCACCGGCCGGGTAGCTGCCCGCGGGGGCCGGACGCAGGTGCCGCTGGCCGAGGTTGGCGTGTTCCGGGCCCGGATCGGCGTCGCCCCACGGGTAGCGCCTGGCGCCGCCGGTGACCGGGTCGTACCGGGCGGCCTTCTCCCACTCGGCCTCGGTGGGCAGCCGGCGCCCTGCCCAGCGGGCGTACGCGTCGGCCTCGTACCAGCACACGTGCAGCACCGGCTCGTCGGCCGGCACCGCTTCCGTGACACCGAAGCGGCGCCGCAGCCACTGTCCGCCGTCCCGGCGCCAGAACAGCGGGGCGGTGACGGAGTGCCGGCGGATGTGGTCCCAGCCGTCCGGCGTCCACCAGCGCGGGTCGTCGTAGCCGCCGTCGTCGACGAAGGCCAGGTAGGCGCCGTTGGTCACCGGGACGGTGTCGATGAAGTACGGCGCCACCTCGCGCCGGTGCGCGGGGCGTTCGTTGTCCAGGGCCCACGGCTCGGCCGAGGTGCCCATGGTGAACGGCCCGCCCGGCACCAGTACTTCGGCCGGTCCGGTGAACAGGGGGACGGGGTCGGGGTCGGGCGCGGTCAGGGCCTGCGGGCCACGGCGGAGCTGGTGGGTGATCAGCATGGTCTCGTCGTGCTGCTGCTCGTGCTGGGCGATCATGCCGAAGGCGAAGCCCGCCTCCGTGAGGCGGCTGCCGTCGAACGCGGTGGACTCCAGCACGTCCAGGGCCCGTCTGCGCACGTCCGCCGCGTACCGCCGGGCCTCGTCGGGCGCCAGCAGGGGCAGGCTCGGCCGCTCCGAGCGGGGGTGCTCGAAGGCGTCGTACAGGGTGTCGATCTCCGGGCGTATCGCCTCGTGCCCGGCGACCGCGCGCAGGAGCCACTGCTCCTCCTGGTTGCCGATGTGCGCCAGGTCCCACACCAGTGGAGACATCAGCGGCGACACCTGCGCGGTGAGGTCGGGGCCCTCCACGCAACTGGTCAGCAGCGTCGTGCGTTCCCGCGCGGTGAGCAGCGTGGCCAGCGCGCGCTCGCGCAGGGCGGTGGCGTCGGAGGCGGCGGGAGCGGTCCCGGCGGTGGCGGGCGCGGCCGCGGCGGTGCGGTCGGTGCCTTCGGTGCCTTCCGTCCGGTCGGGTTTCCCGGTGCGGTCGGTACGGGCGCTGTGGTCGGTGCGGTCGGTCATGAGTCGGTCTCCCTCCCGTGCGGGCCACGGCCGGTGCCGCCCGGCGTGTCCAGCAGATCGTCGGCGGGGCAGCGGCCCCGCAGGACGTAACGCTCCACGTACCCGGCGACGGAGTCCGTCACCTCGGCCGTCGCACCGAGCCGGGGCAGCGCGGCGAGCGCCGCCGTGAAGCAGGTGACGGCCGCCTCCCTCAGCTCGGGGTCGGTGAGGGCCTCCCGGGCCGCGGCCTCGTACAGCGGATTGTGCGGAGCCGGCCGGCCCAGGGTGCGCTCGGCGAGCGGCTTCACGGCCCGGTAGGCCGTCTCGGCGGCCTCCGGGTCGTCGAACAGGGCCGCCGTCACCGCCAGCGGCACGATCCAGCCGTCGTCCCCGGGCTGCGCGTCGATCATGCGCAGCTCCAGGTGCCCGCGCGGCCGCACGGGCGGGAAGAGCGTGGTGAGGTGGTAGTCGAGGTCCTCCCGGGTCGGCGGCCTCGGCGCCGGCTCCCGGGTCCACTCCCGCAGGGTCAGACCCTCGGGCACGTCCCAGGGCCCGCCGTCCCGGCGCACGCACATCACCTCGGCGTCCAGGACGTGCCGCGTCCAGGCGCCGCGCGGGTCGGAGTCGAGCGGAGGGCCGCCCGCCCGGCCGGGGCCGATCTGCGCCCACCGCAGCTGCCGGGTGGACCGCCAGCCGGTGGGCCGGCCGCCCGCCAGCGGGGAGTTGGCGAACGCGGCCAACAGGACCGCGCCCAGCTGGTGGGCCAGCCACCAGCGGCGCACATGACCGAGCGGGCCGGGCTCCTCGTGCCCGGCGTCCACGCACACCTGCACGGACGCGGAGGTGCACATCATGAAACGGCCGCCGGGGCCGGTACGGTCGAGACAGGCCTCCATGGCGTCGTAGCGCGGCTGCCGCAGGAAACGGCGCGGCTCCTGCCAGGGGTCGTGGCCGAGGCCGACCAGAGCGAGCCCGTCCTCGCGCAGCACCGCGCGGACGGCGTCGAGATCGGCACGGACGGTACGGACGCACTCCATGAGGGAGGCGGCGGGGAGCGAACTCAGCTCCAGCTGACCACCGGGTTCGACGGTCAGCGCCGACGTGAGGGGCACGGCCCGCAGGGCGGTGTAGAGCGCCCGGAGCCGTTCGGGTGACACGGGGAGCCGCGGCGCGCGCAGCTCGTGGACGAGCCATTCCACCTCGACGCCGAGGCGCCTGGGCGGACCGGTCTTGAAGCAGATGCCGTGGACCAGCGCCTCGACCTCGGCCTCACTGACCGCGGTGCGTGGCCGGAAACAGCCACCAACCGAATCGGACATGTCTGGATCCTCCTGAGATGCCATTCCATGTCGCCGGCCCCTGTACGGGGTGGATCCGGGCCGGCACACCGTCCCACCCAAGACCCTCGTGCCGCTCGGCACAAGGACGCAGAGAGGGACGTTCCGGCTCGGTAATGTCCGTGAACCGGCTGTTCCCGGGGGCTTTCCCCGGCGTCGGCCGACGGTAAAACTCCCTTGCGACGCATCACCAGCATCGCCCAGGATCCCCGTATGAGCACGACGGGGGAGAGCGCGCGGCACGCGGTCACGGCGGCCACGGGGGTGTCGCCGTGAGCGCGCGCCTGCGGGGCATCGCACAGCAGACCGAGCAGATCGTGGCGGCGGGTCGCTACCGCACACCGGACGGCCGCGAGGTGCCGGTCGGCGCCGCGGTCGAACGGGCGCGCGAGGGCACGCGGATGTACGGGCCGGGGCCCGTGGAGCCGGGCCCGTACACGGTGGCGCGGACCGTCTACGAGGTCACCGGCGAGAGCAGCCTGGAAGCCGCCCGCAGGCTCGGCGGCGAGGTCGCGGTGCTCAACTTCGCCTCCGCCCGCAATCCGGGCGGCGGCTACCTGAACGGCGCCCAGGCGCAGGAGGAGGCGCTCTGCCGGGCCTCCGCCCTCTACACCTGCCTGCTGCGGGCCCGCGAGTTCTACGACCACCACCGCGCCCACCGCGACCCGTTCTACACGGACCGCGTCATCCACTCGCCCGGTGTGCCCGTCTTCCGCGACGACCGCGGCCACCTGCTCGACGAGCCGTACACGGCCGGTTTCCTCACGTCCGCCGCGCCGAACGCGGGCGTTGTGCTCCGCACGGCCCCACAGCGCGCCGCCGGACTGCCCGCCGCGCTGACCGCGCGCGCCGAACGGGTGCTGGAGACGGCCGCCGCCCACGGGTACCGCCGGCTGGTGCTCGGCGCCTGGGGCTGCGGAGTGTTCCGCAACGACCCGGCACACGTCGCGGGCGCGTTCCGGACGTTGCTCGGGCACGGCGGACGCTTCGCCGGCGCCTTCGAGCGGGTGGCCTTCGGCATTCTCGACCGCACGCCCGGCGGCACGGTCCGGCAGGCGTTCGCCCGCGCCTTCCCGGAGAGCGGTTGAAGCGGCCCGGCGGCCGGCGGGCGGGGCCCGTCCCCGGCCGGGGCGGTCGGGCCGCCGGCCACCGCGGCCAGGGCCCCGGGCTTGCCGGTTGATTCCGGCCGTACCGGTCGGATCAAGCCGTACCGGTCAGGTCCAGCCGTAACCGGTCAGGTCCAGCCGTACCGCTCGCGCAGCCGCTGCCGTACGAGGTTGAACCGCATCCGGTCCAGGGCGCAGGCCTCGCGGCGCATGCCGGCGTCGTGCAGCCGCAGCACCCGGTCCACGTCGACCCACGAGTCGCGTCCGGAGCGGTCCCACGGGCCGTTCCCGATCGGCACCCACTCCCGGTCCCCGTCGTGGCGCCTGCTGGACAGCTGTACGGCCAGCACGGTGCCGCCCGACTCCCGGGCGACCACCAGCACGGGCCGGTCCTTGCCCCTGCCGTCCGCCTCCTCGTAGGGGACCCACGTCCAGACGATCTCGCCGGGGTCGGGGTCCCCGTCGTGCGCGGGGGAGTACTCGGTACGCACCCGGCCCACGTCCTTCGGGTCGGCCTCCGTGGTGGCGGTGGGGCCGTAACGGCCGGGGACGGCGTCACCGGTGTGGTCGGTGCTGTCGGTGTCGTCGGTAAAGGCGTTCACGGGCCGTACCGTACGGGACGGCCCCGCAGGCGCGTACGGCAACCCGTGCCGGGGCGGCGCCGCCCGCGATCGGATGGCAGGCTGATCACCGGGCCCCCGGATCCCGCCGGGGCGCGGCCACCCGTCCGCACGAGTCAGAAGGCGACGTCATGACCGACCAGCTCACCGTCAGCGTCCTGGGCACCGGCATCATGGGTGCCGCGATGGCCCGCAACCTCGCCCGCGCCGGGCTGGCCGTCCGGGTCTGGAACCGCAGCCGGGACAAGGCCGAGCCGCTGGCCGCCGACGGCGCACGGGTCGCCGCGGACCCGGAGGAGGCCGTACGGGACGCGGACGTCGTGCTCACCATGCTGTACGACGGTCCGGCCGCCCTCGACGTCATGCGCCGCGCAGCGCCCGGCCTGCGCCCCGGCACCGTGTGGGCGCAGTCCACCACCGCGGGCGTCGACGCGGTCGCCGACCTGGCCGCCTTCGCCGACGAGCACGGTCTCGTCTTCCTCGACGCGCCCGTCCTCGGCACCCGGCAGCCCGCGGAGACGGGGAGTCTGCTCGTGCTCGCCGCGGGGCCCGCCGACGTCCGGGACACGGTGGCGCCCGTGTTCGACGCCGTCGGCTCCCGCACGGTGTGGACCGGCGAGGACGGCGCGGCCGGCAGCGCGACCCGGCTGAAACTGGTCGCCAACAGCTGGGTCCTCGCCGTCACCAACGCGGCCGGCGAGACCCTAGCCCTGGCCAAGGCACTGGGCGTGGAGGCGGACGCCTTCTTCGACGCCATCTCCGGCGGGTCGCTCGACATGGGGTACCTGCGCGCCAAGGCGGGCCTGATCCGCGACGGCGCGCTGACGCCGGCGCAGTTCGCCGTCACCACCGCCGAGAAGGACGCCCGGCTGATCGTCGAGGCGGGCGAGGCCAACGGCGTACGCCTGGACGTGGCGGCCGCCGGTGCGGAACGCCTGGCGCGGGCCGCCGCCCAGGGGCACGGGGACGAGGACATGGCGGCGGCGTACTTCGCCAGTTTCGAGGAGAAGCAGTCGGGCTGACCCGGGCCCGCGCCCACCCCACAGGATCCGAGGCCCCCCTGACCAGCCGGACCAGCCCGACTGCCGGACCAGCCGGACTGCCGGACCAGCCGGACTGCCGGACCAGCCGGACAGCCGGAACAGACCCGCAAGAACCCGGAACAGACCCGCAAAAACAGCGAACACAGAAGGAGCACTCATGTCCAAGCCGCCGCTGCCCGCAGAGGCCGTCGAACTGCTGCGCCGCGCCAACCCGTGCGTCATGGCCACTCTCCGCTCGGACGGCGCCCCCGTCTCCACCGCGACCTGGTACCTGTGGGAGGACGACGGCCGGGTGCTGGTCAACCTCGACGCGGGCCGGGTGCGCCTGGGACACCTGCGCCGCGACCCGCGGGTCACCCTCACCGTCCTCGCGGACGACGACTGGTACACGCACGTCACGCTCATCGGCCGCGTCGCCGAGATGCGCGACGACGAGGACCTCGCCGGCATCGACCGCCTCTCCACGCAGTACACGGGCAAGCCGTACCCCAACCGGCAGCGTCCCCGGGTCAGCGCCTGGATCGAGGTGGAGCGCTGGCACGGCTGGGGTTCCATGAAGGACAGCGACCAGCCGTCCACCTGACGCACAGGCACGCGGCGGGCAAGGGTGTGCACACGCCCGCGCCCGCCGCGCGCGTGCGCTCAGACCCGTTCGTGCGGGGCCTGCGACACCGGGCCGGTGTGCGGCGCGGGGTCCCGGGGCGGCCGGCGGGACAGTCCGGCCGGCCACCAGAACCGGTGTCCGAGGTCCAGGGCGAGGGCGGGCACCAGCACCGTGCGGACCAGGAAGGTGTCCAGGAGGACGCCGATCCCGACCAGGACGCCCAGCTGCGCCATGGTCACCAGCGGCAGTACCGCGAAGACGGCGAAGGTCGCGGCGAGGACGACGCCCGCCGAGGTGATGACACCCCCGGTGCTGGTCAGTCCCTCCAGCACCCCGCGGGTGTGCCCGAGCCGCGCGGTCTCCTCACGCACCCGGTGCATGAGGAAGATGTTGTAGTCGATGCCCAGGGCCACCAGGAACACGAAGCCCATCAGCGGGATCGACCAGTCGACGCCCGCGAAGCCCAGCACGTGCTCGAAGAGCAGGTGGGAGGCGCCCAGCGCCCCGAGGTACGACAGCACCACGGTGGCCAGCAGGAGCAGGGGCGCGACCAGGGCGCGCAACAGCCACACCAGAACGGCCAGGACGACCAGGAGCACGACCGGGACGACCGTGGTGAGGTCGCTGCGCGCGGCCCGCTGCGTGTCCAGGGTCTGTGCGGTGGTGCCGCCGACGAGGGCGTCCGCGCCGGCCACCTCGTGCACGGCGTCCCGCAGTCCATCGACCGTGTCCTTGGCGCGCTCGCTGTCCGGGGTGTCCTCCAGGACGACGGAGAGCAGGGTGCGCGCACCGTCCGGGGTGCGGTCGCCACCGGCCTCCACACGGGCCACGCCCGCCACGTCCGCCGCCGCCCGCCGCACGGCGTCGGAACGGTCGGTGGCGGTGACGATCTTCGCCGGGTCGGAGGCACCGGACGGGTAGTGGGCCGAGATCCGCTCCTGGGCGAGGACGGAGTCCGGCTTGTCCTGGAACATCTCCGCCCGGGTCAGACCCATGGAGGCGCCGGCCGTGCTCAGCGCGAGAACACCGGTCACGGCCACCGACATCAGCCAGGACCAGCGGGGGCGCCGCGCCACCGCGGACCCGATGCGCGACCACACGGTGCGCGGCGCACGGGCGGGTGTTCCCTCCCTGGGGACGAAGGGCCAGAACACCCAGCGGCCGACGAGTACGAGGAGGGCCGGCAGGACCGTGACCATCGCGAGGAAGGCGCAGACCACGCCCACGGCGCCCACCAGCCCGAGGGAACGCGAGGAGTTGATGTCGGCGAGGCCCAGGCAGGCCAGGCCCGCCGCGACGGTGCCCGCCGAGGCCAGCACCGCGGGCCCCGAACGCGCCAGCGCGATCCGCATCGCCTCGTGGCGGTCGGCGTGGCGGTGCAACTCCTCGCGGTAGCGGGCGATGAGCAGCAGCGCGTAGTCGGTACCGACACCGAAGACCAGCACCATCAGCACACCCGAACTCTGCGGGTCCACCGGCAGCCCGGCCCACCGGGCCAGCGCGTAGGTGCCGACCTGGGTGAGGACGGCCGCGAAGCCGACCGAGAGCAGCGGCAGCAGCCACAGGACCGGGCTGCGGTACGTGATGAGCAGCAGCACCGCCACGACCAGCCCCGTGGCGAGCATCAGTGTGCTGTCCAGGGTGTCGAAGACGGCGACCTGGTCGGTGAGGGAGCCGGCGGGTCCGCCCACGACCACGTCGACACCGGGCGCCGCTCCCGCGTCCAACGACTCCCGCAGTTCGTCGATCCTCCCGGTGATGTCGTCCTCGCCGTCCAACGGTACGA
Organism: Streptomyces mayonensis; assembly: GCF_018982965.1. Taxonomy (GTDB): domain Bacteria; phylum Actinomycetota; class Actinomycetes; order Streptomycetales; family Streptomycetaceae; genus Streptomyces; species Streptomyces mayonensis. The sequence continues at coordinate 23,804 of NZ_JACBYP010000077.1, forward strand.
CGGTCATCAGCGCCCGGCCGTCGTCGGACGGAAGCGGGGCCGAAACCTTCTCGCCCGCGGCTGCGTACCGGGCGAGCAGCGGACGGTCGGCCCGCGCCTGCGCGTCGGCCCCCGTGCCGGTGTACACGACGACGGCGGGCGTGACCGTGTCCGTACGGAACCTCTCCAGCTCGGTGTTGACCTGCGCGGACTCCGCGCCGCGCGGCAGGAAGGCGTTGGCGCCGGTGTCCTCGACGTCCGCCAGGCGGCCGGCCAGCGGGCCGAGGGCGACGGCCACCACCAGCCAGACCGCCAGGACGTACCACTTGCCGCGTCGCCCGCCGGGCGCACGGGTCACACGCCGCAACAGCGCACGCATGAGTAATCTCCTTCTTGGGGAAACGCACCCGCCGGTCGGCGACCGGCGCGGGGCGCACGGGACCCGCACCGCGGCGCCGAAGGTGTCGTGACCTGCCGCGGTGTGGGGACGGATGTGTGTCTCGGATGGGGACATCGGCCGATGTCCGGTGTGTTCCGCCGTGGTACGGCCGGGAGTTGCCGCTCCCGGCCGTACGTCTGCGGCCGCGCCTACTCGATCTCGCGCATCATCTTCTCCATCGAACCGACCGCCAGCCGGGTCTGGGTCAGCTCGTCCAGGGTCTGCCGCTGCTCCTCCGTCGTCCGGCGCTGCAACTCCACGGTGTCCTCAAGGAGTTGTGCGTACCGCGTGGCAAGCTCCTTGTACTGCTCCTCGCGCGCCGCCAGCATCCGGGCCCGCCAGGTGGCGGCGACCTGCCAGACGATCACGATCAGCAGACCGAAGAACCCGGCCGCGCCCACGGCGCCGACCAGAACACCCAGCTCCTCGGCTCCTGCGGCGTAAGTCACCACGTCCTCTTCCCCTTCACTTCGCTTCCTCTTTCGCGGCCCGGCCGGTGGCCCGGTCGGGTTCGGTGGTCTCGGTGAGCGTCGCGGCCGCCTGCGCGACGATCCGCGGGGTGAGCTCGTAGCAGAACGGGGTGACGTCGTAGTACTTCATCGACTTGCCGTCCTCTCCGACCTCGAGGGTGCCGACGACCAGCCCCGCGGCCTCCAGTCGCTGCAGGTGCATGTGCAGCAGTGGACGGCCCATGCCGATCAGCCGGGCCAGCGCGCTGACGTAGTTCCGGCTCTCCAGGAGCGCCGCGACGATCCGCATGCGGTGCGGATTGCCGAGCGCGGAGAGCACCCTGAGCAGCTCGTCGCCGGTCGGTGCCTCAGGAGGGACCTCGGGCATCGCTGCTCCTTCCCGTCGTACCTGTCAGTTCACGCTGACAGGGGCCGGCGGCACCTGTCAAAGATTTCTGACACATCTCGGGGGAAGAATCAGGGACCGATCAGGGACCGATCAGGGGCGGGATAAGGGACGGATGGGGGACGGACCAGGGGGCGCTCGGGGTGGGCGCCGGAGCGGGGCACGGCATAGCATCTGTCGTGCGGCATCGCGTGCCGGTCACCGTCCGGGTGAGGCATGGAGGCGCCGCGGAGATGCCCGTGGAGGCATTGACCCGTGTCAGTCCAGTTCAACCACACCATCGTTCTCTCCCGTGACCGGGAGGAGTCCGCCCGTTTCCTCGCCGGGATCCTCGGCCTCGAGGTCGGCGAACCGGCCGGAATGTTCCTGCCCGTGACGACCGCCAACGGCGTCACCCTCGATTTCGCCACCGTCGACATCGACATCCCCGTCCAGCACTACGCGTTCCTCGTCTCCGAGGACGAGTTCGACGAGGTCCTCGCCCGCCTCGTCGAAGGCGGGATCCCCGTCCAGGCCGATCCGCACGGGCGGCACCCCCGCCGGATCAACCGCAACGACGGCGGCCGGGGCGTGTACTTCACCGACCCGTCCGGGCACGGGATGGAAGCCTTCACCCGCCCCTACGGCAGCGATCCGGCCTCGCCCCTGAACGGCGTCACGGAGGAGGTGCCCGGGGCCCGCTGACCGGCGCAGGCCCGCCGGTCAGCCCGTCGGGCCCCTCGCAACACCCATGGGGCACGGGCAGGACCGGTCCTGCCCGTGCCCCATGCCACGCCGGTGCGCCGGTTACCGGGTCAGCAGCTTCCGCAGCGCCCCGGCGACCTCGTCAGGGGCCTCCTCCGCCATGAAGTGCCCGCAGTCGACGGTGTCGTGCCGCAGGTCGGGGGCCCAGGCCCGCCACAGCGCGGCGGCGTCGTAGCCGAGTGCCGCGCCCCAGTCCTGCTGGAGCACGGTCACCGGCATCCGCAGCCGGTTGCCCCGCTCCCGGTCGGCCAGGTCGTGGGCCACGTCGACGCCCGCCGAGGCCCGGTAGTCGGCCACGATCGAGGGCACCGCCTCCCGGCAGGCCCGGAGGTAGGCGGCGCGGACGTCGGCCGGCAGGGCGCCGGGGTCCCGGGCCCACAGATCGAGGAAGTGGCCGAAGAACGCGTCGGGCGCGGCGCCGATCAACTGCTCCGGCAGCCCCGGGGGCTGCGCCATCAGGTAGAGGTGGAAGCCCACCGCCGCCGTCGTGCCGTGCAGCACGTCCCACATGTCCAGGGTCGGCAGCACGTCCAGCGCGGCCAGGTGCGTCACCGCGTCCGGGTGGTCGAGTCCCGCCCGCACCGCGACCAGGGCGCCCCGGTCGTGCCCGGCCAGTGCGAACCGCTCGTGCCCGAGCGTCCGGGCGAGGGACACGACGTCGGCGGCCATGGCCCGCTTGGCGTAGGCGGTGCCGTCCGGGTCGGCCGGCTTGTCGCTGGCGCCGTAGCCGCGCAGGTCGGGGCAGATCACCGTGTGGTCGGCCGCCAGGTCCGCGGCGACGTGCCGCCACATCAGATGGGTCTGCGGGAAGCCGTGCAGCAGCACGACCGGGCTGCCCGAGCCGCCGACGGCCACGTGCAGGGCGATGCCGTCGGTGACCTGGACGCGGTCGTGAGTGAAACCCGGGAGGGTCGGTTCCATGGCTGATCCGTGCCTTTCTGAAGGATCTCGCGAGGTGGGGAACGCAGAGCGGGAGCGCGCAACCGCGGGACGCGGGGCGGGCCCGGTCCGGCCGGTCCGCTGCTCGCCACGCCGCCGTCGCCCACGAGCCTCGCCCGCCCGGATCAGCAGGGGATCAGCAGGGATCAGCCCGGACCAGCAGGGATCAGCCCGGACCAGCAAGGATCAGTCCGGACCGGCAAGGAACAGCACGCGTACCGTGGTGGCCCCGGGGAGTGCTGGCCCCGGGCGGTGCTGGTCAGGCCGGTGGTGACCCCGGCCGGTGGTGGATCGGAGAGCGGACGGAACATGGAAGCGGTCACGTTCGGCGTGCTCGGACCGGTCACCGCCGAGCACGGCGGTGACCCCCTCGCCCTGAAGGGCCCCCGGCACCGTGCTGTCCTGGCCCGGCTGGTCGTGGCCCGGCGCCGGGTCGTCCCGGTCGCCCGCCTGGTCGAGGACCTGTGGGAGGAACCGCCGCCGCGGGCCGTGGGAGCCTTGCGCACCTTCGTCGGAGACCTGCGCCGCGCCCTGGAACCCGACCGCCCGCCGCGCGCCCCGGCCGGACTGCTGGTCACCGAGGGCCCCGGCTACGCCCTGCGCGCCGCACCGGACGCCGTGGACGCGTGGCGCTTCGAGACGGCCGTCACCGAGGCGGCCCGGGGGCCGGCGTCCAGGGCCCCGGACCGGATCCGGGAGGCGCTGGGGGAGTGGCGCGGCCCCGCCTACGCGGAGTTCGGCGACGCCGGCTGGGCACGCGGCGAACGCTCCCGGCTCACGGAGCTGCGGCTGGCCGCCGTGGAACGCCGGGCGGAGCTGCTCGTCGACCTGGGCCGCGCCGCCGAGGCGGTCCCCGACCTGGACGCGCACCTCGCCGGGCACCCCTGGCGCGAGGAGGCCTGGCGACTGCTCGCCCTGGCGCTGTACCGGACCGGACGCCAGGCGGACGCCCTCGACGTGCTGCGCCGGGCCCGTGCCCTGCTGGCCGCGCACCTCGGTGTCGACCCGGGCCCCCGGCTGCGTCACCTGGAGGCCGGCATCCTCGCCCAGGACCCGGCACTCGACCCGCCGGGCGAACGGGCGGAGGCAGCCGCGCGGCTGTGGGCCCGGGCGACCGAGGCGTACGACCGCACGGTCGCCGCCGGTGCCCACGTCCGCCTGGAGTCGACCGTCGGCCTGCTGCGCTCCCTCGCCGTCACCGGCGGCAGCGGTCTTGAGGCGGCCCGGGAACACCGTACGGCGGTGGTCGCGGCGGCGGAGGAGACGGGCGACGCCGAACTGACGGCCCGGGTGATCGGCGCCTACGACGTCCCCGCCAACTGGACCCGCAGCGACGACCCCGAGACCGCCCGCCGGATCGTCGCGGCGGCCGAACGGACCCTGGCCGCCCTGCCGGACACCCCGGCCGCCGACGCGGCCCGCTGCCGTCTGCTCGCCACCGTCGCCCTGGAGTCCCGCGGCGTCCGGTCCCCGCGCGGCCCGCGGGCGGCGCGGGAGGCCGAACGGATCGCCCGCCGCCTGGACGACCCCGCGCTGCTCGCCTTCGCCCTCAACGGCGTCTTCATGCAGTCCTGCACCGCCGCCGGACTCGCTCCGCGGCGCGACGAGGTCGGTGCCGAAATCGTCGCGCTCGGCACCCGGCACGGCCTGGTCAGCCACACGGTGCTGGGCCGCCTGATCCGCCTCCAGGCCCGCTCGGCCCTCGGCGACTTCACCGCCGCCGACGCGCAGGCCGCGGCCGTGGACGAACTCGCCGAACGCCACGAACGGCCGCTGGTGGCCGTCTTCACCGACTGGTACCTGGCGCTGCGCTCCGCCGCCACCGGCAGCCCGTACGACAGCGCCGAGGCCGCGTACCGCCGCGCCGCCGAACGACTCGACGGGGCCGGGATGCCGGGCCTGGCGCGCGGACTGCTGCCGCTGGCCCTGCTCGGCCTGCGGCTGGCGCACGGCCGGCCGGCCGCCGTGGACCCGGGCGCGGACTGGGGGCCGTACCGGCCGTGGGCCGAGCCCTTCGCCCTCCTCGCCGGCGGCCGCGACGCCGACGCCCGTACGGCCCTCGGCGCCCTCGCCGAACCGCCGCCCGATCTGCTGTACGAGGCGCTGTGCTGCGCCGAGGCCGCCCTCGCCCTCGAACTGGGCGACCGGGCGGCACTGGAGCGGGCCCACGAACGGCTGCTGCCCGCGTCCGGCGAACTCGCGGGCGCGGGCAGCGGGCTGCTCACCTTCGGCCCGGTCGACGACTGGCTCGCGGCGATCAGCGGGGCCCTGCGCCGCTGAGCAGCGGGGGTGGGTGTGCAGACGGGCCCTGCGTGGGGGTGCCCGGTCGCGGGTCGCGGGTCGCGGGTCGCGGTGGGCGGGCGTTGCGAGATGCGTGCCGAACCCGGCAGGGCGGTGGCCGGCGCGGCGGCCCCTCGGCACGGGGGGCGTACGTCGGGCGTCCGGCCGAGCTCGTGTTCGGCTGACCGCGCCCCGGGCCGGCGGACCCCGCGGTGTGCCACGGAGCCCGTGGCACGCGAGGCCCCCCGCCCCCTCCGAGGGCGGGGGGCCGGAGGTTGTCCCGGGCCGTGACGGGTACCCGCAGGCGCATGAAGTGGCAGCAGGTGCAGGACGGTCCGTCAGCGGTCTACGTGGTGGTGCTCGACCCCGGCGAGGACCCCGTCGCCGAACTCACCGCCTTCGCCCGTGACCGGTCCCTCGGCGCGTCCCAGGTGACGGCCGTCGGGGCCTTCTCGCAGGCGGTCGTCGGCTGGTTCGACCGGCAGGCCAAGGACTACCGGCCCATCCCGGTGGAGCAGCAGTGCGAGGTGCTGTCGCTCCTCGGGGACATCGCCGTCGGCGACGACGGGCCCACCCCGCACCTGCACGCCGTACTCGGCCTGTCGGACGGCTCCACCCGCGGCGGCCACCTGCTGTCCGGCCGGGTCTGGCCGACGCTGGAGGTCGTGGTGCGGGACAGCCCGGCCGAGCTGGCGAAGACCCACCGCCCCGACATCGGCCTCGCCCTGATCGACCCGGGACGAGCGGGGCCCCGACACCTCCGGGAGGTACGACCATGACACGGCGCATCCGAGACGTGATGTCACCGGCGGCGGTGGCCGTCGAGCCCATGACGACGGTGACCCGGGCGGCCCGGCTGATGCGCGAGGAGAACGTCGGTGACGTCCTGGTGACCTACGACCGCGACCTGTTCGGCGTCCTCACCGACCGCGACATCGTCCTGCGCGGCATCGCCGACGGCCGGGACCCCGACGCCACCACGGTGGGCGCGGTGTGCACACCCCCGCCCGTCGTCACCCTCGACCCCGACGACAGCACCGACCGCGCCGCCGAGCTGATGCGGCAGCACGCCGTACGCCGCATCCCGGTGGTCGAGCACGGCGGCGTTCCGGTCGGCGTGGTCACCCTCGGCGACCTCGCCGCAGCCGACGACCCGCACTCCGCGCTCGCGGACATCGGGCGGGCCGCCCCCGACCGCTGACGCACCCCGCCCGCCAGGGAGGAACGGCATGAGCGACCGACGCCACCCCCGATGGGCCGGGGAACCGGCCCCGCGCGAACGGTCCGGCCTGATCGGCCGCCGCTTCCCGCGCACCGGCACCGAGCCCGTCACCGCGCAGAGCCCGCTGCGGCTCAGGCTGCTGCTGGCGGCCGTGTTCCTGCCGCTGTTCCTCGCCGGCGCGGCCTACTTCGGCGTGTGGGCGGCGGACACCGGCGCCGGCGACAGTCCCGGACGCGGCACGCTGGTGGCCGTCGCCGCCGTGTGCGCGGCGTTCGCCCTGCTGGCCCTCGCCGACCTGCTGGTCGTGACCGGACGCCTGCGCCGCGAACGCGGCACCCCGGCCCCGCACTGAGGCCCCGCAACCCCGGCAAGGTCCCAACGACACCCCTCAGGCGTCCGCGTCCGTCCGCAGCCTGGCTCCCTGTCGCAGCAGTTCCCGCTGGACCAGCCGGTACGGCAGACCGCGCGGACCGCGCCCGTGCCGGACGGTCAGTGCCGCGCACACCCCGGCCGCGTGGCCGGTCGCCATGGCGATGGGCATCACGCGGTACGAGGAGTGCGCGACGTGCGTCCCGGAGATGCAGCGCCCCGCGACCAGCAGCCGTTCGGTGTCCCGGGGCACCAGGCAGCGCAGCGGGATGTCGTAGAAACTGCCCTTCGGCACCCGCTTGAGGACGGTGCCCGAGCCCCGCGGATTGTGGATGTCGACCGGGTAGGCGCCGTGCGCGACCACGTCCGGGAAGGTGCGCGCCGCCAGGATGTCGTGCCCCGTCAGCCGGTAGTCGCCCTGCACCCGCCGGCTCTCCCGCACGCCGACGTGGATGCCGCTCTGCACCACGTACGACTCCTCGAAACCGGGCACCCGGGTGCGCAGGAAGCGGTCGATCTGCGCCAGCTGCCGCCGGGCCGTGTACTCGGCGCGGGTGAGGTCCCACACGTTGCTGCCGAGGACGCGGTTGACCCGGGTGCTGTTGACGGAGACCTCCCGCGGGTGCGGCGTCGCGAAGAACAGGATGTCCTCGCGCGGCAGCCGCAGTTCGCCCTCCGCCCTGGCCTCCTCGATCAGGTCCCACAGGCCGTGCACACCGCGCCACTGGTCGGGGTGCGCGCGCACGTAGTCGGCGAAGTCGGGCCGCGCGAAGTCAGCCACGCGGAACATCAGCGTCATGGGCTGCACCAGCCCGTCCTCGGGCCGCCCCACCTCGTACGGCGCCCCGCAGGCCGTCGCGACGTCGCCGTCGCCCGTGCCGTCCACCACCACCCCGGCGTCGATCACCACCGGCCCCGACTTCGTCTCGAACACCACCCGCCAGCCGTCGCCGTCGTCCAGCGGCAGCGCTCCGGAGGCGAAGGAGTGGAACAGCATCCGCACACCGGACTCGTCCATCATCTCGAGCAGCGAGAGCTTGAACAGCTCCGGGTCGAAGGGGACCGTGTAGCCGGTCTTCGGGGACGGCGGCAGGCAGCCGCCGCGCCCCATGAGCCGGTCGAGCAGCTGCCACAGCACGCCCGCGACCACCGGTTCGCCCTCGCCGTGGTCGGTGGGCAGCAGCCGGGACGTGTCCCCGGCCTCGGTGAACGCGGCCTGCTTGTGCTCGTTGTGGAACGACATCAGCGGCATCACCAGCGCCACGGTCGCGTTGCCGCCGAGGAACCCGTATCGCTCGACCAGCACGACGTCGGCCCCCGCGTCGGCCGCACCGACCGCGGCGGCGAACCCCGCGGGGCCGCCGCCCACCACCAGGACGTCGCACCGGCCGCCGTGCCGGGCGGGCCGCGGGGGCAGCGTGACCGAACGGGGCTCGCGGGGCTCTTCCAGGACCGGCATCGCTCTCCCAGGGGTCAGGCGTTCAGCGGCCGCGGTTCGGTCGGGCGGTCCCCCTCGCCCGTCGCCGGGGAGTCCCCCGCGCCCGGGCGCCCCGCTGCCGCGATGTCGTCCAGCAGCGCGCCGCAGCGCGCGCACGTGCCCAGGGCGGTCGCCGACAGCTCCCGGACCCTGGCGCGCAGATCGTCCCGGCGCTGCGGATACTCGTCCCACAGCCGGTCCACCTCCGCCAGCAGCAGTCCGGCCTGCTCGCGCGCCACCCCCACCAGCGCCGGGGCGCCCAGCCGCCGTGCGAAGTCGAAGACCTTGCCGGAGTACGGCAGCGGCAGCACCGGTACGCCGGTCAGCGCCGCGAAGATCACGAAGTGCAGCCGCATGCCGACGGCCACGTCCAGATGACGCATGAAGCCGAGGACCTGCCCCGGGCTGTAGTCGCCGTGCAGGATCCGGCCCTTGTGCGGCGCCGTCATGTGCGACAGCACCGCGTGCGCGTGGCGTACGTCGTGCCGCTCCATCGGCAGGAACACCACGTGCGCGTCCAGCCGGCGCACCAGGAAGTCCGCCACGTCGGCGAGCAGCGCGTGGTAGTCCCCCTCGTCGAGCTTCTCGGCCGCCCGCCCCGGCTCGCGCACCGACATCCCGACCAGCCGGGCGCCGGACGGGATGCCCTCGTCGCGCATCATGGCCGCGGTGAACGGCTCGGGGGCCAGCAGCAGCGCCGGGTCCGAGGTGACCGAGACCTCGCGTTCCAGACCCACCTCCTCCAGCACCAGCCGGGACTCCTCGTCCCGCACCACGACGTCGTCCATCTCCGCCAGCACCGTGCGCACCGCCTCGCGGTCCTCGGCCTCCGTCAGGGGCCCCGCGCCGACGGCGTAGGCGAACGTGGGCACGTTCCGCAGCTGCGCGGCGCGCACCAGCCGCAGGTAGCGCCGCGCCTCGCCGTCGTAGAGGATGCCCCCGCCGCCCAGCACCAGCAGGTCCAGTCCGGGCAGCGCGTCCAGCACGTGGTTGCGGGTGACCCCCTCCCACGCGACCACCTCGTCGGCGGCGCGGTGATGGGCGCGGGTGTGCTCCGCGTCCCGGCTCAGGACGACGAGGTGGGCGTCCGGCCTGCGCGCCCGCAGACAGCTGAGGACGCAGGTCAGGATCGCCTCGTCACCGATGTTGAAACCGCCGTAGGAACCCAGCACGCCGATGCGCGGGCCCGGACGGGCGGGGTGCGGATGCGAGGGCCGAGTGGTCATCCGGGGCTCCCGTCACGTCGTTGCGAGACCGGCGCGCGCCCTCTCGGCGCGCGGGCCGCGCAGGATGCCGGGTTGCCTGCGCCGGATCGCGGAAACACCCTGACCGAGAACCCGTACGCCGTCTTCCCGCCCGGTCCCACGAGGAGCCCCGGTGAACGTCTCCCTCAGCGCCTGGCTGCTGACCGTCGCGGGCCTGTGCGTCCTCGTCGCCGCCGACTTCTTCATCGGCCGCAGGCCGCACGACGTGTCGCTCCGGGAGGCCGGGACCTGGACCGCCGTCTGGGTGGTCCTGGCCTGTCTGTTCGGTGCCGGGCTGTTCCTGGCCGGCGGCGGCGCTCCGGCCGGCGAGTTCTTCGCCGGCTACGTCACGGAGAAGTCCCTCAGCGTGGACAACCTCTTCGTCTTCGTCCTGATCATGGCCAAGTTCGCGGTGCCCTCGCAGTACCAGCAGCGGGTGCTGATGGTCGGTGTCCTGGTGGCCCTGGTGCTGCGCGCCGCCTTCATCGCGGCCGGCGCGGCGATCATCTCCGCGTTCTCCTGGGTGTTCTACCTCTTCGGCGCCTTCCTCGTCTGGACCGCCTGGAAGCTGATCCAGGACGCCCGCAGGGGCGGGCACGACGAGGAGTACGAGGAGAGCAGGCTGCTGAAGTCGATCGAACGCCGCTTCGGCGTCGCCGACCGCTACCACGGCACGAGGCTGTGGGTGGAGGAGAACGGCAGGCGGGTCATGACCCCGATGCTGGTCGTGATGCTCGCCGTCGGCTTCACCGACATCCTGTTCGCCCTGGACTCGATCCCCGCCATCTACGGTCTGACCCAGGACCCGTACATCGTGTTCACGGCCAACGCCTTCGCCCTCATGGGGCTGCGGCAGCTGTACTTCCTCATCGGCGGTCTGCTGAAGCGGCTGGTCCACCTGTCCTACGGCCTGTCCGTGATCCTCGGCTTCATCGGCGTGAAACTGGTGCTGCACGCCCTGCACGAGTCCGGTGTGCACGTGCCCGAGATCGGCATCCCGTTCTCGCTCGGCTTCATCGTGCTGGTCCTCGCGGTCACCACGGCGACGAGTCTGTGGGCGTCCGGGCGGCGGGAGTGAACCTGACCCCGCTCCCGCCCCGCTCCGCCCTGCCCCGTGCGGCTACTCCACCAGCTCCTGGGTGCCCAGGACCGTGAGGAGGGCGAGCCGCTCGGCGTCCCCGGTGCCCGGCTCGGCCGTGTAGACCATGATCCGGAGGTCGTGACCCGCCACGTCGAGCACGTCGCAGTCCAGGGTCAAGGGCCCCACCCGAGGATGGTCGACGGTCTTGCGGGCCGCCTCGTGCCGGCCGACCGCGTCCGCCTCCCACAGCTCGGCGAAGCGCTCGCTGCGCGCCCGCAGCTCCCCGACCAGCCGGGCCAGCCCGCGGTCGGCGGGGTAGCGGGCACTGGTCGCCCGGAGGTCGGAGACGAGCGCCGCCTCGAACGCACGGCGTTCCCCGGGCGTGTACCGCGCCCGGCTGCCCGGTCCGACGAAGTTGCGCCACACCCCGTTGCGCTCCGGACCGCGCCACTGCGACGGGTCGCCCATCAGCGCCGCGTACGGCGGGTTGGCGAGCAGCAGCGTCCAGGACGCGTCGTACACCGCCACCGGTGTGCCGGCCAGCCGGTCGAGCAGCCGGTGGACGCTCGGCGGGATGTACGCCGGCACCGTGTCGGGACCCGGCGGTGCCAGCCCGGCCAGCCGGAACAGATGCGCCCGCTCCTCGGGGTCCAGCCTCAGCGCCCTGACCAGCGCCTCAACCACCTGCGCCGACGGGTGCGCCGCCCGGCCCTGTTCGAGGCGGGTGACGTAGTCGACCGAGACCCCGGCCAGCAGCGCCAGCTCCTCGCGCCGCAGCCCGGCGGCCCGCCGGTGCCCGCCCGCCGGCAGCCCGGCCGCCTCGGGGGAGACGCGGTCCCTGCGCAGGCGCAACGCGCGCCCGAACTCCGTCGCCGTCATGGTTCAAGTGAACACCGGGCGCGCTCCGTCTTCCTGGTACCCGTGGTCCCAGGAAGACGGGACGCCTGGCAGCCGGCACCGCACCGCCGCAGGCTGGAGCCATGACGAACACACTGATCACCGGGGCCAACAAGGGCCTCGGATTCGAAACGGCCCGCCGCCTCGTCGCCGCCGGCCACACCGTCTGGGCCGCCGCCCGCGACGCCGAGCGCGGCCGCCGGGCGGCCGGGGAACTGGGCGCGCGCCCCCTCGTCCTCGACGTCACCGACGACGCCTCCGTGGCCGCCGCGGTGAAGACGGTGGCCGCCGAGGGAGGCCTCGACGTGCTGGTCAACAACGCCGGCATCGAGCAGCGCGGCGCGGACAACTCCGTGACCGGCGCCGAGGGCACGACCGCCGACGTGCTGCGCGCCGTCTTCGAGACCAACGTCTTCGGGCTGGTGCGGGTGACCCACGCCTTCCTGCCGCTGCTGCGCGGCTCCGCCGCGCCGGTCGTGGTCAACGTCAGCAGCGGTCTGGCCTCGCTGACCGGGCTCACCTCTCCCGAGAGCCCCGGGTACGGCTACCCCGGCCTCGCCTACCCGGCGTCCAAGACCGCGGTCAACGCGCTGACCGTGCAGTACGCGAAGGCGTTCCCCGGGATGCGGATCAACGCCGTCGAGCCGGGCTTCACCGCGACCGACCTGAACGGCAACACCGGTACGCAGAGCGTGGCCGAGGGAGCCGAGGTGATCGTCCGGATGGCCCGGCTGGACGCGGACGGACCCACCGGGGGCTACTTCGACGCGTCGGGCCCGCTGCCCTGGTAGCCCGGGGCGGGCCGGTGCGGCCCGCCCCGGGGAAGGAACCGCCGGGGCGGGTCAGCAGCCGGCCGGGGACGGCCTGCCGCGCGAGACGACGCGCGTGCCGTCGCCGTCGACGACCCGGGCCTGGAGCGAGCCGCACGCACACCGGGTCCACAGGGTGCCGCCCGCCCCCGTGGGGTGTGCGGACAGCACCTGGAAGGGCTCGGCACCGTCGGGCCACCCGCAGTGCGGGCAGACGACACCGGTCGTGCTGGGCATGGCGACTCCTCGGGCGTGAGTGGTACGTCGGGCGTGAGCGGTATGTCGGGGGTACGTCGGACGGCTGGTACGGACGGTGTGTCGTCGTGGCGCCACAGACAGAGTGCGGCCGAGGATCCGTTCAAGTCCAGTTTGACTTTCCGGACTTCACCGTGAAGCGTGCGCTTCATGATTGATCTGCGCAGGCTGCACGTGCTCCGCGCCGTCTCCCACTACGGCACCGTCACCGCCGCGGCCCGTGCCCTGCACTTCACGCCCTCCGCCGCCTCCCAGCAGATCCGTCAGCTGGCCCGCGACCTGGGCGTCGACCTGCTGGAGCCGCAGGGGCGCGGAGTGCGCCTCACCCCGGCCGCCGAGAGCCTGCTCGCCCACGCCGACGCCATCGAAGCCCGCTGGGACGAGGCCGAACAGGACCTGCGGGCGGGGGAGGGGGACCCCGCCGGGCCGCTCAGGGCGACGGGGTTCCCGGTGGCTGTCGCGGTGCTCCTCGCACCGATGGCCGCGCGGCTGCGCGAGCGCCATCCGCGGCTGTCGGTGCGGATCCGGGAGGTGGAGGTGGCGGAGAGCTTCGACCTGCTCTTCGAGGGGGAGAGCGACCTGGCGGTGGTGGAGGCGACCCCCGCCAACCCGTCGTCGGCCGACGCGCGCTTCGACCAGCGGCCGTTGCTGGACGACCCGTTCGACCTGGTCGTGCCCGAGAGCCACCCGCTGGCCGGACGGGACGGCGCGAACCTCGCCGACGTCGCGCACGAGCCCTGGGTCGCGCCGGTGCAGCAGAGCCCCTGCCGGCCGCACGTGTTGTCGGCGTGCGGCGGCGCCGGCTTCACCCCCGACGTGGTCCACCACGCCTGCGACTGGAACGTCACCGCCCACCTGGTCGCCCACGGGCTCGGCGTCGCGCTGATCCCCCGGCTGGCCCAGCTGACCCCCGAGCTGCCGATCGTCCGGGTGCCCTGCGCCGACCGCCCCCACCGCAAGCTGCTGACCTGCACCCGCAGCGGCGCCCACCGGCGTCCGGCGGTCGCGGCGGCACTGGAGGAACTGCGCACACTGGCCGCGGCGGCGGTGGCCTGACGCGGCCGGCGCGCCGATGTGACCGGCGGTCCGGCGGTCCGACGGGGCGGCGGGGACGCGGGACGTGGGACGTGCCGGATGTGGGACGGGGCCGGAGCTCGTCCGAGCTCCGGCCCCGTCACCAGATACGTCCTGGTACGTCCTCGAGGCAGGTCCGCGTCAGGCGGCGACGGCCTCGTCGGCGTGGCCGTGCAGGCGCGTGACGACCTCGGCCAGCTGCGCGGCGACCTCGGTGTCGTCCGCCGGGTGGGTCTCGGCGAAGCGGGTCAGCGAGCCCGGGATGGACAGCTTGAGGTCCTCGATCACCTTGCCGCCGGCGATGCCCACGGCCTTGCGGGCCTCGTCCTGCGCCCAAACGCCGCCGTACTGGCCGAAGGCGGTGCCGACCACGGCGACCGGCTTGCCGGTGAAGGCGCCGTCGCCGTAGGGGCGGGACAGCCAGTCGATGGCGTTCTTCAGGACGGCCGGGATGGTGCCGTTGTACTCCGGCGAGAAGAGCAGGAACGCCTGAGCACCCTTCGCGGCCTCCCGCAGCTTGGCGGCGGCGGCCGGCACGTCGCCCTCGACGTCGATGTCCTCGTTGTAGAAGGGGATGTCGGCGAGCCCCTCGAACAGCTGTACCTCGGCACCCTCCGGCGCGAGCCTGGCCGCTGCTTCGGCGAGCTGGCGGTTGGTCGAACCGGCGCGAAGGCTGCCGACGAGCGCAAGGATGCGGACTGACATGAGTACTCCCAATGCAGGAACAGGTGGCCAAGCGGAAACAGCTGGTGAACGGCGGCGCCGAAACACTGCCGTTACGATCCGGACCGAGGTCCGTTTAATTTCTAACATCTCAAACGGACCGCGGTCCAGTTTCCTCCCGATGCTTTACGCTGGTTTCATGTCCGCCGCCCTGCCGCCCCTGCCGAGATCAGAAGAGGCCCTCGACACACCTGAATTGCTGCAGCTCGGTGCGGGGGCCGAGGTGGACGAGCCCTGCCTGCGCGCCGACGCCGCCCGCAACCGCGCGCGGCTGCTGGACGCCGCCGAGCGGCTGGTCGCCCAGCACGGCGCGGCCGCGCTCACCATGGAGGGCGTCGCCGTCGCGGCCTCGGTGGGCAAGGGCACGGTCTTCCGCCGCTTCGGCGACCGCACCGGGCTGCTCGCCGCGCTGCTGGACCACTCGGAGCGAAAGTTCCAGGCGGCGCTCCTGAGCGGCCCGCCGCCCCTGGGCCCCGGCGCGCCGCCCGTCGACCGGCTGCGGGCCTTCGGCTGCGCGATGCTGCGCCGCTCCATCGACGAACTCGACCTGCTCATGGCCGCGGAGCCCAGTGCCGAACGGCGTTACACCTTCCCGCCACGCCGCTTCCTGCGCTCCCACGTGGCGATGCTGCTGCGGGAGGCGGCGCCGGACGCCGACAGTGAACTGCTCTCCCACACGCTGATGGCCTACCTCGACGCCGCCCTGCTCCACCACCTCACCGAACAGTGCGGGCTGCCCCCGGAGCGGGTGCGGGCGGGCTGGCTGGACCTCGTGGCGCGGGTGACCCGCACCGCCGCCTGACCCGTCCCGCGGCCCACGCCGGCCTGCCGTCCGCTCGTCCCGCGGCCCACGCCGGTCCTGCCGCCCGCCCGGCCTGCTGCCTGGCCCACGCCACCCCCGCGTCGGCCCGAACTCTCCGGTGCCCGGGTGGTGTTGCCCCGCCCGTTGTCCCGTATCCGGCTTCTGCCAAGATGCCGTACGTCATGGTGCAGATACCGAATCCGTCCGACTCCGAGTCGCCGTTACCGCGCTCCGTGCCCACGAGCGCGGATGTGGCCCGCCTGGCCGGGGTCTCCCGCGCGACCGTCTCCTACGTCCTGAACAACACCGATGCCGTCCGGATCAGCGAACCCACCCGCCGGCGCGTCCGCGAGGCCGCCCGCGAACTCGGCTACGTGCCGCACGCCGCGGCCCGCTCCCTGCGCGCCGGGTACAGCCGGATGGTGCTGACCCCCGCGCCGCCCTTCCCCGCGGGCCCCCTCTACGCGCACTTCCTCAGCGAGCTCCAGTGGGCCCTGGGCCGTCTCGACTACACCGTGGTCCAGTACGGCTCCGTCGGCCTGCACGGCGACGAGGCCGCCCGCGCCTGGGCCGAGCTGCGCCCGGTCGCCGTCCTGTCCCCCGACGCGGACCTGGGACCGCAGGGGGTGGAGGTCCTCAAGCGCTCCGGCGCCCGGGCGGTCGTCACCCTCGGTCCCGAGGCCGTCGAGGGGGCACACGCGCTGCTCGTCGACCAGGAGCGTGTCGGCGACAGAGCGGTCCGCCACCTCTGCGAGCGGGGACGCCGCCGGATCGGCGTGATCGTGCCCGCGGAAGAGGGCCTCGACGTCTTCTCGGCGCCCCGCCTGGCCGGCGCCCGCCGTGCGGTGCGCGGCACCGGCGCCACCGTCACCGAACTGCCCCTGGCCCACGAGGAACAGGATGCCGCCCGGCTGGCCGCCCGCTGGCGGACCCTCGGCCTCGACGCCGTGTTCACGTACAACGACGAGTACGCGATGCTGCTGATGCGGGCACTGCAGGACGAGGGCCTCGACATTCCCGGGGACGCCGCCGTGATCGGCGCCGACGACCTGATGCTGGGCCGTCTGCTCAGGCCCCGGCTGAGCACCGTCCACCTGGAACTGCCCTCGGGCCGGGACCTCGCCGCACTCGTCGACCGCGCCGTGCACGACCCCGGCGGCGCGCCCGAGCGGCGCGAGGTGCTGGGCGCGGCGGTGGTCCACCGCGATTCGAGCTGACCCACCGGGGTCCGAGCTGACCCACCGGGATGCAGGCTGACGGGGCCCCCCCCCCCCGGGGGGGGGGGCCCCGCGCGGGGGGCGGCGGGGGGGGGCGGGGGGGGGGGCGGCGAGGGGGGGGGGGGGCCCGGCGGGGGGCCCCCCCGGGGCGGGGGGGGGGCGCGCGGCG
>NZ_JACBYP010000078.1 GCF_018982965.1 Streptomyces mayonensis
GGGTGTCTGTGGCGGCGGGGGGGCGGGGCGCGTTCCGGGGGGGGGGGGGGGGTTTTTTTGGGGGCGGGGGGGGGGGGGCCGGGGGCGGGGGGCCGGGGGCCCCGGGGGGGGGGGGGGGCGGGGGGCACGGGCCCGTACGCGGCGGTGGGGAGTTACGGGCTGCCGCGCACGGGGGCTCATGCGGCGGTCGGGGCGGGCGTGCCCAGGCGGCCTCGGCGGCGAGGTGTTCCGACCACTGGATGTGGTCCTCGTCGAAGGCGGCATCCGCCAGGCGTATGCGCTGGACTTCACCGGTCCCGGCGGGTGGGTAGGTGTGCTGGATGTCGCGCCACAGGCGCTGGAGGACGTAGTCACCGTCGAGGGCGTGGGCGCCGTGCAGTTCCATGGCGTCCTGGGCGGACTGCATGGCCCACTGGTGGCCGAGGTATTTCGAGTTGATCAGTTCGGCGTCGCAGGGCAGGCCCCGGTCGAGGAGGTGCACGGACTGGTAGGCGAGTATCCGGCCGGCGCGCAGGCGGGCCTCCATGCCGCCGACGCGGTCCCGCAGGACGGGCAGGTCGGACAGGGCGCCCTGGTAGCGGGGGCGGGTCTTGAGCCGGCTGGTGGTGGTGTCCACGACTGCTTCGTGGATGCCGAGGCTGAGGGCGGCCAGGTTGGGGCGGCCGTAGATGATGCTGCTGCTCTGGGCCACTGCCAGACCTTGGCCGATCTCTCCGACCACGTTGTCGTCGGGGACGCGGACGTGGTCGAGGTCGAGGCGGCCGGCGGAGAAGCCGTGCAGACCGAGCCCGGCACGATGGGCGGGGAGCGAGAGTCCTGGGCGGTCGGCTTCGACCATGAACGCGGTCAGCGCCTGGGAGGTGCTCACTCCGGCTGCGGCGGTACGGGCGACGACGAGGTGGGCCCCGGCGAGGTGACTGTTACCGATGTGGATCTTGCTCCCGGTGATCACCCACTCGTTGCCGGTGCGTTCGGCGGTGGCTTCGATCCCGCCGATGTGTCCGCCGGCTTGTGGTTCGGTCACGGCGATCGACAGCAGCAGTGACCCGTTCGCGACCTGGGGAAGCCAGCGGCCCTTCTGCTCGTAGGTGGCGAAGTGCAGCAGGGCGCCGACGGGGATGAGGGTGGCCTGCAGGATGGCGGCGGCAGCGGCCGAGACCCGTGCGATGCGGTGGACCAGGATGGTCTTGGCCACGTGTCCGGCACCCAGCCCGCCGAAGGCGGCCGGGATGGTGACGGCGAACCAGCCCCGGGCGGCCATTAGACCGGCGACCTTGCGCTCCACCCTGTCCGGAGCGGCCTCCATCCGCACGGCCTGCGGCGCGGCGTGCTCGACCGCGAAGGCATCGGCCTCGTGCCAGAGCAGCTCGTGCCATGCGACGTCCTCGTCAGTCTCGCCGAGGTAGGGACGCAGCGCCGGTGGAGGCGTGGTGGGTGTGGCGGACATGGTCTCCCTCTCCCTGGATGAAGGTCGCAACGTGGAGCTGCCGGGGATTCGCCTACGGCTCCCGGGTGGGGGTGAAATGGCCTAGCGGAGGGGAGCCCGGGACATGTGGTCCATCACCTGCGCGCCGGTGTTGATGGTGATGTCCCTGATCCGTCGGGCCTCGCTCAGAGGTCGCTTCTCGGGGTCGATGACGCACACCGTGCCCAGCACAACACCGCTCTCGTGGATGAGCGGGGCGCCGAAGTAGGAGCGGATCCCGACGGCGTCGACGACCGCGTTGCCGCTGAAGCGCGGGCTGGCGTGCACGTCGTGCAGCGGCAGGGCCTTCCTGCGGGCCATGACCTCCGGGCACCAGCCGTGGTCGCGGCTCATGGTGCGGCCGACGATGACGTACCCGCTGTCCGCGGGCGGCTGGTGCAGTCCGACGAACTTCTGCTTCTCCAAGCCCAGGTTGACAAATCCGTACAGGAATCCCGCCCGCTCAGCCATGTGGCTTGCCATGTCGTCGAAGTCCTCGTTGGCCACGGTGGGCACGCCCAGGCGGTGCAACAGCTCGTAGCGCTGCGCCAGCTCCAGTGACTGCTGGGGCGACTGACTGGTGAGGGCGGCGGCGGGCTGGGCGACTGAGCCACCGATGGCGTCCCGCATGTCGCGGCGCGGCAAGGACCGCGCGGGCGGGGTGGCCTGCGGCGTGCGGTAGGGGTCGCTGGGGTGCTGTGACATCAGGCGTCCTGGAAGGTGGTAGAAGGGGCGTGACCAGCGCGATTGATGGTCGCGACGCTATTCACGGCGTGGTCGACGAGGGCCAGCAGAACGCCGGCGACGTGATTCGTGTCGCGGGCGTCGCAGGTGACCACCGGCACGGCAGCGGGGAGTTCGAGAGCGGCGCGGACCTGCTCGGGGTGGTAGCGGTGCGCCCCGTCGAACTGGTTGACCGCGACGACGAAGGGCAGGCCGATGTCCTCGAAGAAGCTGACGGGCGTGAAGCTGCTCTCCAAACGGCGGGTGTCGACCAGGACGACCGCGCCAACGGCGCCGCGGGAGAGGTCGTACCAGAGGTCGACGAACCGGTCCTCACCCGGCGTGCCGAACAGGAACAGCTCCAGAGGCATCGGCGCGTCGGGCAGGCTCAGTCGGCCGAAGTCGAAGGCGACCGTGGTGGTCACCTTCGCCTCGATGCCCGCCAGGCTGTCGACGTCCGCGCTCGCCTCGGTCAGGTACTCCTCCGTGCTCAGCGGCGTGATCTCGCTGACGGCGCCCACGGCGGTGGTCTTGCCCGCGCCGAATCCGCCGGCGATCACGATTTTCAGCACGGTCGGTGCACCGGCCCGCGGGGGCGGCGAACTATGCAGCACCGCGGCCGGATCATCCGGCCTGGCAGTAGGCAACGGCATCAGGCCACTTCCTCTTCAAGCCAGCTGTTACGGCTGCCAGCAGTTGGACAGACGGGCCGGAGCCCGCGCCGGTATCGGCATAGGGATGGGTCAGGGGGACGACGAGGGCGTCGGCGTCCAGGAGGTCGGAAACGAGGATCTTGACGGCGGTCACGGGCCGGCCGAGGCGGCCCGCCAGCTCGACCACCGACCGCCGGCGCTCCCGGCACAGGGCGAGAATCTCCTCGCACTCCTCGGCTTGCGCCGGGCCTGGCCTTCCCTGCCCAGCCTCCAGGACGGTTTCCAGAGCGAGCAGGTGCCGCGGCTTGGTACGCCCGCGCGTCACGGTGTAGGTCCGCACGAACGCCGACTCCTCGGCCGCGCGGCCGTACGTGCTCACCGGACCTCTCCGCCCGTGCCGCCACGGACGGGGATCACCATGTACGGGGCGAACTTCTGGACCAGGCGCCCCATCTCGAAGCCGACGGTGCCCACGTCGGCGTCCCGGGTGGCGATGACGGCGAGGATCGTGTCCACCTCACCGCGTTCGTTACCGGGGTGGTTGTCGAAGGCCGCGCTGCGCCCGGCGCTCTGGACGAAGAACAGGCAGTCGGATCGCTCGATGATGACCTGGCCCGCCGGCCTCTTCTTCCCACGCGGACCGGTGATGTTCGCCGCGAGGGAGGCCACCCCGCTGAAGGCGGCCGACAGCTCGTCCGCCCAGTCCTTGTCGACGTCACTGTCCAGCAGCCGCAGTCCGTCGCGCGAGATCAGCACGGCGTGCGTGACACCCAGCGTCTCGGAGGCGAACTGACGCAGCAGCCAGACCATGCTGTCCCGCTGTCCGCTTGTGGTCGTCGCGGATGCGGGCATGTCGCCGGTCATGTTGTGCATCGCGTGGTGGGTGCTCATAGGGGTCGCTCCAGAAGGGGGAAGGGCCAGTGGATGTGCCGGGCCACCGGGAACGGACGGGTCAGGGGGTTGGATGTTCTGCCGAGGCGGGAGGGGAATCGGCGGTGCCGCCGGCCTGGAGGCCGTTGCGGAAGGCGGCTGCGAGTCCGGGCGTCGCCGCGGCCATGGGGGCTTGCTCCCGCTCGTGCGGTGGACGGAAAGGTTCCGTTCGGCGTGTGCGCGTCGGCAGAGCGGGCGCGTCAGCCGACTGACCTGCCTCTGCGGTCGGCGCCCCAGCGGCGCCCGGGCGTGCGGCTTGACCCGCCCCCGAGGCGGCTCGAGCCGCGGCCACCTGCTGCGGCTGCCGCCCGGACGTTCGGGCTTCCTGGGGCGGCGGCGCGCCCGCATCCTCGACCGATGGAATGGCTACCAGGAGCCGTGCCGGTATGACGACCAGGGCGGTGGTGCCTCCCGTCGCGTTCTCCTGCAGGAGGACGGACAGGCCGTGTGACTGGGCGATCTTCGAGGCGACCAGCAGGCCGAGCTGCCCGGCCCGGACCTGGCCGCTGACGTCGACCTCGTCCGGGGCTTTGAGCAGGTGGTTCATCTGTGCCCGCGTCTGCGGGTGCATCGGGATGGCGCGGTCCTCGACCTCGATGGCCAGCCCGTGTGGCACCCGCTGCGCGCGCACCATCACCCGCGTCTCTGGATCCGAACACTCGCAGGCGTTCTCGATCAGCTCGGCCAGCAGGTGCGTCAGGTCCGGCCCCACATGGCCGGGCAGCCCCAGCTCGGCACCCACGGATCCGGCCGCGACGGCCACCCGCGGATACTGCACGACCTCGGAGACAGCGCCACGCAGGGCCGTCGTGACGGGAACGGGCCGGCGCACGCTGCGCAGGGACTGTCCTCCCAGGACCGCCGTGCTCTCGACCTGGCGGCGCATCCGCGTCACGAGGTGATCGATCTCGAAGATCTTGGCCAGCAGCTCCGGGTCGTCGGTCAGCATCTCCAGCTGGCTCAGTGCCTGGAGTGCCTTGCTGACCAGGGCGTGCTCGCGCATGGCCAGGCGGCGAAGCACCTCCAGGAGGACCACGGACTGGGACTCGTCGTGCACGCGGATCAGCGACATGATGGCCTGCGCCTGGAGGGCACTCAGCGTGTTGTCGATCCCGGCGTTTGCAGTGGGCGACTGCGCGGTGTGCGGGTCCGGCAACGCTGGACGTTTTCCGCGGCACAGCTCGTCCGCCGACCACAGCACCGACTTCTCAACGGCTGCCGCTGCCCCTGTGACCGCTGTCAGCGCTGCTGCCTGGGACTCCTCCACTGCCGACTGCACGGTACTGGCGACGGTGCGTGTTCCGTGTGCCGCCACCGCGACGACCGCCGCCAGTCCGCAGACCAGGCCGGCCAGGACCCAGCCGGGGCCTACGACAGACCCCGACCGGAGAGCGAAGGCGGCGAGCAGCAGCGCGGCAAGGAGTGCCAGGGGCAGTGCCACGGCGCGACGGGCGAGGTACAGCGTCGTCGCGTCGACCGGGGGCCGCCGTCTGCGGTGGCCGGTAGCGGCCGGCCGTGCCGGGAAGGCGCTGTCAGGCATGGGAATCCTCGTCAGGGGTGGGGTGGCTATGCGTGCTGCGGCGTCAGGTCTGCGGTGGACTGGCGCGTGCTGCGGGAGGTTGACCGGGGTGCGGGAACCGCGAGCGCGGCGTGGCGGGGGCAGGACTGCGTCGCCATCTGCTGAAGGAGCAGGGCGCTCTGGATCAGGCCCATGTGGCTGAACGCCTGCGGGAAGTTGCCGAGCTGGCGCTGCTGGACGGGGTCGTACTCCTCCGCCAGGAGCCCGAGGTCGGTGCGCAGAGCCAGGAGGCGTTCGAACAAGGCGCGCGCCTCGTCGGGGCGGCCGGTCAGGGCGAGGCCGTCGACGAGCCAGAAGTTGCACAGGAAGAAGGCGCCCTCGTCGCCGGTCAAGCCGTCCACCCCGACGTCCTCACCGCAGGTCGGGTACCGGTACACGAGCCCGTCGTCCGTGGAGAGTTCACGACGGACCGCATCCACGGTGCCGATGACGCGCGGGTCATCGGGCGGCAGGAAGCCGGTGCGGGGGATGAGCAGCGTGGCGGCATCCAGTTCCTGCGAGCCGTAGGACTGGGTGAAGGTATTGCGCACCGGGTCGAAACCCTTGTCACAGACCTCCCGGTGGATCGCCGCCCGCAGCTCGACCAGCGGGGCCACGTCGATGTTGAGGGCGCCGGCTTCGACCAGGCGGATGGTGCGGTCGACCGCCACCCAGGCCATCACCTTGGAATGGACGAAGTGCCGGCGGGCACCGCGGATCTCCCAGATGCCCTCGTCGGGCTCCCGCCAGCGCTGGACCAGGTGCTCGATGAGCCGCTGGTGCAGGACCGCGGTGTCGGCGCAGTGGGCGACTCCGCTCCGGTGTGCGAGATACAGGGTGTCGATCACCTCGCCGTACACGTCCAGCTGCAGCTGATCCGCAGCCCCGTTCCCGACCCGCACCGGCGAGGAGCCTTCGTACCCGGGAAGCCAGGGAAGCTCCCGCTCCCGCAGGTCACGTTCCCCGGTGATCCCGTACATGATCTGCAGGTTCTCCGGGTCCCCGGCCGCGGCCCGCAGGAGCCATCGCCGCCATGCTTGTGCCTCGTGCCGGTATCCGGTCCCCAGCAGTGCGGCGAGCGTCGTGGCGGCGTCGCGCAGCCAGGTGAAGCGGTAGTCCCAGTTCCGGTCGCCGCCGATCTCCTCGGGAAGCGACGTGGTCGGCGCCGCCACGATCCCGCCGCTCGGCCCGTAGGTCATGGCCTTCAGCGTGATCGAGGACCGGACCACGGCCTCGCGATAGGGCCCGTCGTAGGTGCACTCCTGCGTCCAGTCCTGCCAGAAGGCGAGCGTCTCGGCGAGGGCGGTCTCAGGGGCAGCAACGTCAGGGGCGGCTGCATGGGACGGGCACCAGCTGAGCACGAACGCCACGCTCTGTCCGGCGGCGACGGTGAAGGCGCTGACGACGACGCCGTCCTTCTCCACCTGCGGGACGCAGGTGTCGAGCCACAGAGCGTCCGCGCCGGCCTCCGCGACCATGCGCCCACCGACCTCGTGGATCCACGGGCTGACGCTGCCGTACCCGGGCCGAGGACGCATGGCCGAGACCATCTCCACCTCGCCGCACAGGCCCTCCACGATCCGGATCACCTGCGGGGCCCCGTCGCGCGGCGGCATGAAATCCAGGACCCGGACCGAACCAGTCGGGGTACGCCACAGCGATTCGAGAACGAGCGAGTCACCGCGGTACCGGCGCTCAGCCACTGTTCCGGAGCCGGGCCGGCCTGCGGACGAGGCCGGGGAGATCTGCCAGGTGCCGTGCTTCTGTGTGCCGAGCAGGCCGGCAAACACGGCCGGTGAGTCGAAGCGAGGCAGGCACAGCCAGTCGATCATGCCGTCGTCGCAGACGTGGGCGCTGGTCTGCGTATCGCCAATCAGGCCGTACTGCTCAATACGTGGAAGGCGTTTCATCTTGTGTGGATCTCCGTTAAGCCCCGCTGGTCTGGGGGTGTTATAGGGGCCGCCGAAGCGGCCGGGGACAGGCCGGGAGTCAAGGAGTCAGCGGTCACCGCGGGGACGCAGGCTCGCTCGGAGGTGGCGTGGAGGCCCTGTCTGCGGGATCGAGGCCAGTCGCACGAGGGCCTCGGCACACCAGCCACGCCATCGGGACGAGGATCAGTCCGATGAGGAGCGCTCCGGTGAGGGTCATGTCCGGGGCACCGAAGCGGCCCACACCAGGCAGGTGAGGGCGACGGCGAAGACCGCACCGCGCAGCACGTTGATCTGCGGTGTCCATCGAGCCAACCTCCGTGCCGGTCGACTCGCTCCGACGTCGTCCAGCCGGATCTTCGCGATGAGTTCCTGCGTTGCCTCGGCGAGTCTGACGAGGTGCACCCGGCTGGGCAGATAGCCCTCCGGGAGCCCGACCGAGCAGAGTTGCTGCGCACGGAGCAAAACCGGCTCTTGCGAAGGCATCAGGAATCCGAGCTGGTTGACGTGCCCTCGCAGCCGCAGGACGAGGTTCTCCACATCGGCGGCGGTCTCGGGCACTGGCGAGTCCTCGCCCAGCACGAGCGTCACCGTCTCCGTCGCGGACACCGCTTGGTCACGCCCGGCACCCGGATCACTGAGGCTCCGGTCCTGACCACTGCGTTGGCACAACGCCCGGCGAGGGACCAGCGAGAGACGCATGACACAACTCCTATGTAGATCAAGCCAAGTTGGGTGAGAAACGCCGTGCACCGCAGTCGGTCGGCGTGCAAGGTGAGTGATCCGGCCGCTACGTTGAGCGAACCGCGAATCCCCGCTGAGGGGTATGCCTGCGCGGCCCGCAAGGCCGTCAAAGGCGTCAAAGATCATTTCGGACCCGAGGGGCACCCCATGGCCCGTGAGCGAAACATCGCCCTCGCCGCACTCTTGCGCGAAGCGGGCTGGTCCCAGCCCCAAGCAGCCGCCGCCATCGCTCGTGTCGCCGCGGAGAGCGGTGCACGCGAGTTGGAGGCCGTCTCCCGCTCGCACATCGCCATGTGGGTCCAGGGCACCAAGCCCAGCGGACGAGCGCCCCATATCCTGCGTGAGACGCTGTCCCGCAGGCTCAGCCGCCGCCTCACCCTCGCTGACCTCGGGCTGGAAGACGGACCGACAGGCTCGCCCGACAGCAGTTCCGACTGGAGCGTCGACCCTCTGACCGTGCTCGCCGAGCTGGGAAGCGACGACCTGGACATGCACCGACGCAAGCTGCTGGCAACCGCCGCGTACTCGGCCGCCGGCCTCACACTGCCCGAGAGCACGTGGTGGACAACCGCCCCAGCCGCGGCAGCATCGCGCCCAGCGGTCTCCCCACGACTGGTAACGCAGGCCGACATCAGCGACGTCCGCAACCTGACAGCCTTCTACTCGGCGCGGGACCAGCAGCGTGGTGGAGCCTCGGGGCGCTCGGCCCTGGCAGGCCACCTCCGCGACGAAGCGGTGCCACTGCTGGGCAGCAGATTCCGAACGGAACGGCACCGCCGGGACACATACTCGGCCGTGGCAGAGATGACCTACATCGCAGGCTGGATGGCGTTCGACGCCTCGGAGCACCGCACCGCCCAGCGCTACCTCACCCTCGCCGCACGCATCGCGGCCGAAGCCGCAGACGGACCGCTGGGCGGCCACATCCTGCGCGCCCTCGCCCACCAGGCAGTCGACCTCGGGCACCCACGCAGGGCCCTCGACCTGGCCGACGCCTCCATGGCCCACACCCACTACGGCCAAGCCAGCTCGCGCGAGAAGGCCCTGCTCTCCATCGTCCACGCCCGCGCCCTGGCCGCCGACGGCGACCGCCCCGGCACCCTCGCGGCCATCAGCCGGGCGGAGCGGGATCTCGCCCGAGCCGACAACGAGGATGCCCCCGAGCGTGTGGGCTTCTTCCAGGAAGCCTCCCTCGCCCACGAGACCGCCTGCGCTCTGCGCGACCTGGGCAACCCCTTCGACGCGGAACTCCACTTCCAGCGCAGCGTCGCCACCCGCCGCCGACAGCAATACGCCCGCACCCACAGCGTGACCCTCGGCTACCTGGGCGCCGTCCAGGTCCAGCAAGGACGTCTCGACGAGGCATGCGGCACCTGGGCACAAGCCCTCGACGCCATGGCCGGCGTCCAGTCCGGCCGCGCCCGCGACATCATCCTCCGTATGCAGAGCGACCTGTCGCCCGTGAGGCAACGTGGGGGCCGTCACGTGGCCGCACTGGACCGCCGGGCGCGGGAGATGCTGCGCGCCATAGGCTGACCACAGGGCAGGTCCGCGGCTGCGGCTGGTGGCTGCTGTACACGCGACTCCAGGGGAGAGGAACGAGCGCCGATGGCAACGTACGAGGTTGAATCGATCGCAACGGTCGTCGGAGGCCACACCCGCGTCCAAGACGATTACCAGGGCGGGGCGGAATCGATCATTCGACTGAATGACGCCTTCCCACTCGAAACGCTGCAGGGCATCGAGGCGTTCTCCCACTTGACGGTGACGTGGCGCTTCCACCTTGCACAACCCGAGGATGTGCAACTCCACGCCCGCAGCCCCCGAGGCAACCCGCAGTGGCCGGCGACCGGAACGTTCGTTCACCGGAATCACCGACGGCCCAACCAGTTGGCCGTCAGCTACCCGAAGCTGCTCAGCGTGAAAGGCCGCGACCTCCTGGTGACCGATCTCGACGCGGTCGACGGGACGCCGGTCGTGGACCTGGCCCCGTACTTTCAGGAGATGGGCCCCCGAGGAGCCGTCCGGCAACCGGCCTGGCCGGGCGAGATGCTCGCAAGCTACTGGTGTGACGCGTCGAAGCGCCCGTAGACAGGCTTGCCGCGATACCTCGCGCATCCGCACGGTAGCCGTTGTCAACAGCGTGCTCGCGGGTTCGCTAGGCATGTCCCTGGCCTCCCCAGTCGCGGTGATCCGTCTCACACCGACGACCGTAGGGAACAGGGTGCGATCACACCCGAGCTGTCAGCTCGGGTGACCCAGCGGCTCGCTCACACCAGTCCGATCCGTTCGGCCATTTTCTCTGCCTGCCGGGCTTGCATGGCCCGCGCCCTACGGATGACCGTGAGCACTAGTTGGCGGGCGAGGGGGTTGCGCGCGAGATCCTCGGGCGCGAGTGTCTCCAGCTCCCGCAGGGTCAGCAGCGTGGCTGCGTCGTCGCGGCGTTGAGAGTGGCAGGCAGCGACCTCCAGGCCGAACGTGAACTCCCGCTCTACAGACGGAAGTCCGTCGCTGTCGATGGCGTCCGCTGTGTGTAGGGCTTCACCGGTCTCGCCCGCCTCCATGTCGATGGACAAGGAGTGCAACGCCACATTGGTCGGGCCGAAGACGGTCCAGGCCACGTTGCTCTCATCGGGCACCCGGCGGGCTGCAGGTGCAGCGTATTGCCTTAGCCGCTCGCGTGCTTCCCACCACCG
Organism: Streptomyces mayonensis; assembly: GCF_018982965.1. Lineage (GTDB taxonomy): Bacteria > Actinomycetota > Actinomycetes > Streptomycetales > Streptomycetaceae > Streptomyces > Streptomyces mayonensis. Next base: position 10,698 of record NZ_JACBYP010000078.1, read on the forward strand.
GCGGCGGCGTGCGGCGCCGACCACGGCGACGAGCTGTAGGGCGCCGCCCATCGCCACTCGCTCGGCCTCGGGCATCGTTGTCGCGGCGACCTGCTCGGCCGCGCAGAGCGCAAGCTCCTCCGCCTCTGCTGGCTGGCCGGCAGCGAGCAGGACGTGGCCTAGATTCCATTGGGCGGCGGCGATGCGCAAAGGATCGTCGGCGTCCTCAGCAGCGCGCTGGGCTCGGTCGGCCGCGATGGTGGCCAAGTCCACGCGGCCGGTGCGTCGTAAGTACGACCGGAGCAGACAGTAGAGGTCGGCCGCTGCCCGCAGCACGGCTCGCCGTTCGGCCGGGTCGTTACCGGCGCGGGCGGCCCGGACGGCATGCTCGACATCGCCAACCAGGTCGGGCAGCGTCTCGGCAGCCTCCGTGAAACGGGTGCCGCTCGTCTGCCAGGACTGCCAGGCGACCTCCACACGGTCCCGTAGTACAGCCGCCGGAACCGGGGCGGTACTGCGGGGCGGACCATACCCGAGGAAAGCACGACCGACCGCGGCCTCCGCCGTATCTGTCGACTCAGCTTCCACGGGCGCTTGCTCGGACAGCAGCGCTGCGGCTGGCACCCCCAACTCCTGGGCAAGGGCGTACAACATGGGCACCGACGGAACCTTCAGTCCGCGCTCGATCTGCGACAGATAGTCCGGACTGATACCGACCAGCCCAGCGACGGCGTCCTGCCTACGCCCGCCGCGGTAATGCCTGATGCGGTCCCCGATGGGGAGGTCTGCTGCCACCATGTGTCCGCTCCTCGATGCTTCTTCCGAGCGTAGGGTGCGGGATGCACGGGGACCCTGCTGTTCTGGAGAAGGGAGCTGCCGGTGCCGGAACTGGTGCTGTGGGACATCGATCACACGCTCATGGCCACAGGCGGGCTGGGCCGCGAGCTGTGGGCCGACGCATTCGAGCAGGTGACAGGATGTGCGATGCGCGAGCAGGCGTCGGTCACGGGCTCGACGGAGCGTGTGATCCTGCGGGAGACCGCCCGGCTCCACGGTCTCGACTACGACGAGGAGCTGTTCACCCGGTTCGCTGACGCGCTTGGCACGGTGCACGTTCGGCGCGCAGCCGACCTGCGCGAGCGTGGCCACGCACTGCCAGGTGCCGCCACGCTTCTTGCCGCACTCGATGAGCGGGGCTTGCGGCAGTCAGTTGTGACCGGCAACGTTCGGCTTGCGGCCGAGGTGAAGTTGGCTACGTTCGGTCTGGATTCGTACCTTCGGCTTGAGGAGGGCGCCTTCGGGGAGGACGGAGAGGAGCGCCCTGAACTGCTGCGCATCGCTCTTCAACGGGCGGACGTCACTGGGCCAAAGGCCGTGTTCTTCGGGGATACCCGAGCGGATGTGGCGGGCGGGCGTGCAGCTGGCGTTCGGACGATCGCGGTCGCCACCGGCAAGGCCTCGGTGGCCGAACTGAAGGATGCGGGTGCCGAGTCCGTGCTCGACGGTCTGGCCGATGTTGCGCTGGTGCTCGGCGCGTTCCGGGGATGAAGAAAGCAGCCCCGTCCCAGGCTGAGCAGCAGGAAGGCCCAGGCCGATGCCGGGATCTCGAGAAGCGGCTGCGGAGGGCCCAGATGATCAATCTCGGCAGGGCCGCGGCTGCCTCGCCGGTTCCGCCCGACTCACGCCTCCCACCGCAAGAGCCGCGCCCGCGTCGGGCGTACCTCCGCGTATGAAGATCTGGATGATCCTCCGCCCGATGGCCGCCTCAAGGACAAGGGCGTTCACCACCCCATGCTCGGCCTCGCTAGCCTCCATCGCCTCATCTTCAGAGGGTGCGTGGCAGCGCCGCTGGCCAATCGGCATGCCCTACATCATTTACAGCACAGCCCTTAGCTTGATCTTGAACCTGTGCGGCGGGGCTTTGGGCTGGTTGACTTCATTCTTTTGTCGTTCTGCTGGCTGTGTCTTCTTGGGTGTGTGCAGTCGTGGCGCGGTGCGGGATGGGTGTTCTTTCGGCCCGGTGGTCGGTCCGGGGCCGGGGCGGGTGGGTTTTGGTGCTCTGGGCGGGCAGGCGGTCTGTGGGCGGATGTGCCGGAAGTCGCGGCCGGACGCGGGCGGGAGCGAGCCGGTCTGGAGAGCTGGGGTTTTCCCAGGGGCGGCGCCGGTCCGGCTCGGCTGCGAGTGTGCGGGCGAGGCGGTGTTGGGTGTAGGCGGCGAGGATGAGCCAGGTCCGGCGGTCGGCGGCTTCGGGGAGTGCGGATATTTGGGGAGGTCCAGCCGAGGGTCTGTTTGAACAGGCGGAAGGTGTGCTCGATGTCGAAGCGTCGCAGGTAAGCCTGCCAGAGACGATCGGCGTCTGCCGGGGGGCGTCGGTGCCTGACCACCACGGCCAGACCGGCTTCGGTGTTGCTCCGTTGGGCAGGTGGTCGATGTCGAGGCGGAGCACCGTGCCTTCGACGACCGGGAGGGTGCCGTCGGTGGTGGCCCAGGAGGAGCGGTGGGTGAGCCTGGGGTGCAGCCGGTCCCAGGAGCGGGCCTTGGCGGTGCCGTAAAGGCGTGTGTCGGTGACGGTTTCGGTGTCCGGGACGCCCCAGGTGTCGGGCTGGCCGAAGACGAATTAGCCGCCGTGCCGGGGTGGGCGGCCCATCGTGTGTGGCTGGCGGGGTGGGAGAGCCCGGAGCAGCACCCGGTCCGAGTGCATCCGGGCGAGCATTTCGACCGGCAGGTCTTTGAGGAGGAACGCAAGGCGGAATGCGTCGTATCCGGCGTCCGCGATGACGGGGACGTCGCGGTCGCCCTCTTGCCATTGCCCGGCGGTGATCAGTCGGTTGAGCAGGTCCCGCAGCTGTCGGGCGGTGACGGTGGCCGTGTCGTCCCCGAGGGCCAGGCGAAGCACGTCCAAAGGGGCGGCCCAGGAACTGCGACCGGCTCGAGCGCGCAGATGATCGAGTACGGCCAGCCGGGGACAGGGATGTGCTGGTCTTTTCCCCGGCCGTAGGTGTGACACGGGATCCGCTGCGGTGAGGTGTGCACGTCGGGGCGTAGCCAGCAGGTGATGTCGATGGCCAGGACCAGTCGGCCGTCGGCGGCCCGCGGCAATGGCACCGCGGCCAGGGCCCGCCGCAGCCGGCCGGTATCGACCCGGCCACCGGCGCCGGCGGCGTATAGCCCGCCATGACCGCGGCGGTGCTCGCCGGCCAGCGACAGCTCGGCCAGCGATCTCACTGGCCCGTCGCCGCACAGAACAGCGTCAGCCAGCTCGAACAACGTATCCGAACGAGCGGTGAGGCAGGAGTAGAACTCGCCCCGGAATCATGAAAGTTCAGCCAATGCCTTTTGTCGGGCATCGCGATGCGACGGACTCATCCTCACGGCCTTCGTGCTGAAGATGTGTGTTCCTTGGTCGGAGCACATGTTCAGACGAAGGCCGCCTTGGCGTACGGCGGTTATACAAACCGAGTGATCAACTTCGAGGCACGACACCGGCCGTTGCAGATCAAGTTGGGCGCAGATTCCGCCACCGTCTCACGGTGGCGGAAGACATCGGCGATGCGCACGATCTGCGTCCGACCCCCTTAGGACTGGGCGGAAAAACGGCGCAGGCGGAGCGAGTTGCCGACCACCGATACCGACGAGAAGGCCATCGCGGCTCCGGCGATCATGGGATTGAGCAGGCCCGCCGCAGCCAAAGGTAGGGCCGTCACGTTGTACAGGAAGGCCCAGAAGAGGTTCGAGTGGATGGTCCCGAGGGTCTTGCGGGAGAGCCGGATGGCATCCGCCGCCGTGCGCAGGTCACCGCGTACGAGCGTGAGATCGCTGGCCTCGATGGCCGCGTCCGTTCCGGTTCCCATGGCCAGGCCCAGGTCGGCTTGCGCGAGCGCGGCCGCGTCGTTGATGCCGTCGCCGACCATGGCGACACTGCGGCCCTCGCTTTGCAGCCGCTTGACCACGTCCGCCTTGTCCTCGGGCATCACCTCGGCGATCACCTCGGTGATCCCGACCTCCGCCGCGACGGTGTCGGCCACTGTCCTATTGTCCCCGGTGAGCAGGATCGGGGTGAGACCGAGCACGCGCAGGCGGCGGACGGCTTCGGGACTGGTCTCCTTGATGGCGTCGGCCACTTCCAGCACGGCTCGCGCCGCCCCGTCCCACGCCACCAGGATCGCAGTCCGACCGGCGGCCTCCGCCGCTTCCTTGGCTCGCTCCAGCTCGACCGGCAGACGGATCTCCCACTCGTCCAGAAGCCGCCCGCGGCCCACGAGCACCGCATGTCCCTCGACGATGCCTTGGACCCCGAGTCCCGCCACGTTGGTGAAGTCCTCGGGAACGGGGAGCGTGCCGACCTTCCGCGCCGCGCCTTCCGCCACGGCGCGGGCGATCGGATGCTCTGAGGCGTTCTCCAGTGCGCCCGCGAGACGCAGAGCGTCGGCCTCGTTCTCGTCCACTCCGGTCCGTACGGCGACCAGCGTCATCTGTCCGGTTGTGACCGTGCCAGTCTTGTCGAGGACGACCGTGTCGACCTTACGGGCCGTCTCCAGGACCTCTGGGCCCTTGATGAGAATTCCCACCTGGGCGCCGCGGCCAGTGCCGACCATCAGAGCCGTAGGGGTGGCCAGACCCAGGGCGCAGGGGCAGGCGATGATGAGTACGGCGACCCCGGCGGTGAACGCCGCCGACAGGCCTGCGTCGTTGCCGAGCCAGAAGCCGAACGTGCCGGTCGCGAGGGTGATCACGACTGGAACGAAGACGGCCGAGATGCGGTCGGCCAAGCGCTGAGCGGCCGCTTTGCCGTTCTGCGCCTCCTCGACGAGCTGTGCCATTCTGGCCAGTTGGGTGTCCGCGCCGACCCGGGTGGCCTCGACGACGAGCCGGCCGCTGGTGTTCAACGTGGCGCCAGCGACGCTGTCGCCGACGACGACTTCCACCGGGACAGACTCTCCGGTCAGCATGGAGGCGTCGACGGCGGACGATCCCTCGACCACCGTGCCGTCCGTGGCGATCTTCTCGCCCGGACGCACGAGGAAGCGGTCACCAGTGCGCAAATCCCCAATCGGCACTGTGGATTCGACGCCGTTGCGTACGACCGTGACTTCCTTGGCTCCGAGTTCCAGAAGGGCCTTGAGCGCGGCGCCGGCCATCCGCTTGGAGCGAGCTTCGAAATAGCGGCCCGCCAGGATGAAGGCGGTGACACCGGCCGCTGCTTCCAGGTAGATGTTCCCGGCACCGTCACTCCGGCCGATGGTCAGCTCGAAGGGGTGTGTCATTCCTGGGGTGCCCGCGGTGCCGAAGAACAATGCCCACAGGGACCACAGGAATGCCGCGGACGTTCCGACCGAGATGAGTGTGTCCATCGTCGCGGCGCCATGCCTGGCGTTGGTCCACGCGGCCTTGTGGAAGGGCCAGGCCGCGTAGGTGACCACGGGTGCGGTCAGGGTCAGGGAGAGCCATTGCCAGTACTCGAACTGGAATGCCGGCACCATGGCCATCGCGATCACCGGTACGGCGAGGACCACAGTGGTCACAAGGCGCTGGCGCAACGACCGGTGTGGGTCGGGTTCTTCAACGGTTCCGGACTCTGAGGTGCTGTCCGCGGCGACGGGCGTCGGCTCCTGGGCGGTGTAACCGGTTGCCTCCACCGTGGCAATCAGATCGCTGACAGCGATGCTGCCGCTGTAGGTCACCTTGGCCTTCTCCGTCGCGTAGTTGACGGTCGCCTCGACACCGTCCATGCGGTTGAGCTTCTTCTCGATCCGGGCTGCGCACGAGGCGCAGGTCATGCCGCCGATGGCGAGTTCGACCTCGCCGACGTCGGTGAGGTTGGTCATCACTGCTCCTCAGGGAGGGAGCTGGGCCCGTCCGGGGGATTGACGGGCCCAGCGGCATGGTGAGGGCTAGACAGCGCGGCCGGTGAGCTCGTAGCCCGCCTCGTCGACCGCCTTCGCGAACGCGGTGTCGTCAGGTTCCTCCGCGGTGGTGACGGAGACCCGGCCGGTCTTGACGTCGACATCGACGCTCAGCACGCCGCCGATCCCACTGACGGCCTCGGTGACTGACGACTTGCAGTGGTCACACGTCATGCCTGTCACCGTGTAGACCGTCGCGATCCCGTCTTCCGTCGCGGTCGTCGTGCCCTTCGCCGCACCGGTGGAGCAGCTGCCGTCAGGCGTGCAGCAGTCGGACATGGTTCCTCCAGGGAAGGATGATCTGGGATACCCCGTGGGGGTATGGGTGCCTTGCATGTATACCCCCAGTTGGTATCTGTGGCAAGGGTTGTGCATCTCTTGCACATACCCGGAGGGGGTATATGCTCGATTTCCGTGTCGCACAACAAACGGCGCCTGAGGAGGCCCTGATGAACACCCCTTTGCGGATCACCGCGTTCGCCGCCGTGCTCGCCACAGCCTTCGGAACCGCATACGGTGTGGGAGGAGCAGCCGACCCGATCAGGACCACCGCCGAGTCAGCCGCCCACGCGGGGCACGACCGGGCCGGGGGCGCGGGAGAGCGAGAAGCCGACAAGAGGGCAGAGGAGAACGGCAGCGCTCCCCCCGGTGGCCTGCAGATCTCGGAGGGGGGCTACAGCCTTGACCTCGAGACCCGCAGTGTCCCTGTGGCCAAGGAGTCTGAAATCCGCTTCGCCGTGCGCGACAGTGCTGGCCGCAAGGTCACCGACTATCGGCGCGAGCACGGCAAGGAACTGCACCTGATCCTTGCATCTCGAGATCTGGCGACCTACCGGCACCTCCACCCGATCCGCACCTCCGAGGGCACCTGGAGCGTCGACGCCGAACTTCCCGCAGCCGGCGACTATCGGCTCTTCGCCGACTTCACACCCGCCGCGAAGGGTGCTGCGGACCTCACCCTCGGTGCGGACCTCGCTGTCTCCGGCATGTACCGCCCCGCGCCGACGCCCTCCGTCTCGAATGTCGCGGAGGTCGATGGCTACAAGGTCGCGCTGGAAGGTGGGCTGCGCCCGGGCGTGAGCGGCCGGCTTGACCTGACGGTCGCCAAGGACGGGCGCCCTGTCACCGACCTTCAGCCATACCTCGAGGCGTACGGACACTTGGTGGCACTGCGCTCAGGGGATCTCGCTTACCTGCATGTCCATCCCAACGGAGCCCCGGGTGACGGCAAGACCAAGCCCGGACCCACAGTTTCGTTCACCGCAACGGCACCCAGTGCTGGTTCGTACCGGCTCTTCCTCGACTTCAAGCACGAGGGGAAGGTGCACACCGCGAGCTTCACGGTCGACGCCGGAGAGGCGTCCAACGCTCCTGCCGGGAGCGACACCGCCGAGGAGTCCGAGGAGCATCAGCACTGAAGGTGGCGCCAACCGGGTTGAGTCTTTCTGGCGCTGACGTGTCGGACAGACCGCGTGCTACCCCGTCCCGCCGGCAGGCGGGGTAGCACAACTCACGAACGCACCAGGCGGGCGATGGCGTTGGACGCTTCCCGGAGCTTCTTCTCCCTTTCCTCGCCGCCCTCAGCCACGGCGTCGCTCACACAGGTGGCCATGTGCTCGTCGAGCAATTGCAGGGCGAACGACTGTAGGGCGCGGGTCGTGGCCGACACCTGTGTGAGGACGTCGATGCAGTAGGTGTCCTGCTCAACCAGCCGCTGCAGGCCTCGTACCTGGCCCTCGATGCGACGGAGTCGCATCAGTACGTCTTCTTTGTGCTGTTTCTTCTCGCCAGGCATGGCTCCAATTCCTTCCTCCCCGGGTCGGTGCCAAGCGCAGCGTCGACCTCCCTATGAAAGATACCCGCACACGGTATGTGGCCGGGTCGCCGAGCGGGCGGAATCCGAGTCGCCTCGTGTCCCGCTAGCCGGCAGCCTCCCATCGGGCAAGCTCGTCAAATTCCCTTGCTAGGTAGGACCGTCGAGTCAGCCAGCGTTGGACCTTGCCGCTCGACGTCTTGTGGATCGCACGCGGAGGAATCAGGAGGACCGCGTGCGGGGGGATGCTGAAGTGGAGGGAGACCGTGCGACGGATACCCTCGATGATCTCCTCGTACGGCCTGTCGTCGCGGGGATCAGTTTCGTAGACGAGAACGAGTCGTTCGGTGTCCGTGCCCGTACCGTCCTCGACGGAGAACGCAGCGCCGCAGTTCCGGCGGATTCCCGCGACCGACTCTTCGCAGACCTGCTCGATGTCCATGGGGTGGTAGTTGCGGCCGTTGATGACGATCAGATCCTTGATACGGCCCGCGACGAACAGCTCGTCGTCCATGAGGAATCCGAGGTCGCCCGTGCGGAGGTAGGGGCCGCTCCCGCTCGCGGTCTTCTCACCGAAGGTCGCGGCGGACTCCTCGGGCCGCTGCCAATAGCCCTCGGCGACGCTGGGGGAGTCGACCCAGATCTCCCCGACTCTTCCACTCATCAAGGGTTCCCGGGTGTCAGGGTCGACGATCAGCAGCCGGGTGTCGGGGCCCGGTCTGCCGCAGCTCACAAGGGTCTTCGACGGTTCGGCGGGAGAGGCCGGGCGGGCTACTCCCTCGGTGCCGAGGGGCTCGCTCGCGATCCGCTTCGAGCTCCAACCGTCGAGTGGGGTGCCGCCGGTCACGAACAGTGTGGCTTCGGCGAGTCCGTAGCACGGATAGAACGACTTGGCCCGCAATCCCGTCGGAGCGAAACGCTCGGCGAAGCGTGCCATGGTCTCGGCCCGCACGGGCTCGGCACCGGTGAAGGTGAGTTCGATGCCGGACAGATCGAGGCCCTCGATCTCCTCCTCCGTCGCACGCCGCAGACATAGCTCGTACGCGAAGTTCGGGCCGCCGGTGATCGTCGATCCGTATCGCGAAACCATACGCAGCCAGGACAAAGGTCGGCGGAGAAACGTCATCGGTGACATGAGTGTCGCCGGGATGCCGGAGAACAACGGCGTGAGGATGCCGCCAATCAGTCCCATGTCGTGGTACGGCGGCAGCCACAGGCCCCCCGAACTGCCACGGTGAATGCCGAATCCGCGGACGATGTCATGGCAGTTGCTCATCAGATGTTCATGGCTCAGCACGACGCCGCGCGGGAGTGAGGTCGAACCTGAGGTGTACTGCAGCAGGGCAGGAGTCCTGTGGTCGCAGCGAGGCACGAGTCCGCCGTCCTCGCTCGGAAGCAGGTCAACGGCCAGCAGGTGAGGAGCGCGCCCGGACGAAGAATGAAGACTCTGTTGGATCAGCGGCTTGATGTCTGACGTGGTGAGTACGACGTCGGAGCCGGCGTCATCGACGATGGCCTGGAGCCGCGGCAGCGTGCGCGACAGGCGACCCGGGTCGGGTGGGAAGGCCGGGACTGCCGGGACGCCTGCATAAAAGCAGCCGAACAGCCCCGACAGGTAGTCGAGGCCGGGCACGAAGAGCAGCAGGACCGGAACGCGCCGGGTATCGGCCCTCTCGATGAGTCCAGCGGCCACCGCCCGCGCCCGTGCGTCAAGTTCGGCGTAGGTGATGATCTCAGCCGACTCGTCGTCTGCGACAAAACGGAAGGCGACGGCGTCGGGGGATTTGCTCGCCCGTTCCTGTAAGGCCTCCGCGAAGGTGGTGGCGCCCTGTGCGTGTGAAGTGGTCAAACCTCTACCTTTCCAGGTGCGCCGCCGGCACTTCGATGCGGCGGTCGATGCGGTCCTCGGCCCATGTGCGGGTGTCGATCAGCCACCAGCGGTCGACCTCCACCAGGTAGAGGCGGTGCGGTGCGGGGTGCCGCAGCAGCGAGGGGGGCAGTTGCCACTCCGCCCGCTGGTGCGGGTTCGGGAACACTGTCGCGTAGAACTCCGTGTAATACGTGTCGAGTCGATTGGGGGGAACCTCGGTGCAGCGGCCGGTGAACTGGGCGCCGTCGACCGAGGTGAGGTCTGCGACCGATTCGTGACGGCCAGCAGTGAAAAGCGAGCCGCTCACCTGTGGCCGGGCCTGCACGTGGCGGCTGTGTCGGGACCCGGTCGCCGAGCCGAAGACGAACCGCAATGGGGCCGCGAACCAGGCGTACTCAAGGGTGGCGACCCAGGGATCGCCCTGCTCGGACGCGGTGGCCAGGTTCAGGTAGCGGGCCGTGTCCAAGAGCTGCCGGGAGCGTTTGAGTAGATCGTCGGCCGTCACCGTACAGAGTCCTCGATGTCGTGGCGCAGGAGGACGGGCAGAGCGGTGATGTCATTGCCGATGAAGGTCTGGCCAGGCTCGATGTCCTCCGGCGCGACGGCCAGGGCGAGTCGAGGAAAGGCGTCGAACAAGGCGGGGAGCGCCACGGTGGCCTCGAGTCGGGCGAGGTGGGATCCCGGGCAGAAGTGGGGACCGAGCCCGAATGCCAGGTGGTCCTTGTCCTCGCGGTCTATGTCGTAGGTCTCGGGGTTCTCGTGTACTCCCGGGTCCCGGCCGTGGGCGCCGTAGCAAATCAGGATTGCGTCGCCGGCGCGGATCACTACGCCCTCGCCGAGGTCGATGTCCTCCGTCGCCCAGCGCATCGGCAGGTGCATGACCGGGCAGTGCACGCGCAGCGACTCCTCGATCGCGTCGTCCCAGCGCGCGGGGTCGTTGCGGAGGCGGGCTAGTTGGTCCGGGCGGGTGAGGAGTTCGCGGATCGTGTGATCGATGAGGTTGATGGTTGTCTGGCTTCCTCCGCCGATCATCAGCAGCAGCGTCGATATCAACTCATGGCTGGTCAGAGGGGACTCGCCAGAAGAGCGCGTCGTTATGAGAAAGCTGGTGAGGTCGTCGCCTGGCGTTGTCTGCTTGGTGGCGATCAGCAGGCGCATCGCCGCTTCGAGGTCTTGGTAGACGGCGACGGACTTTTCTTCGGGCACATCGGTGGTGGCGACGACACGGAAGGCGCGCAGCACCTCGGGCCGTTGGTCGTCCGGTACGCCGAAGAGGTCGCAGATCACGCGCGTCGGAACCTCGTAGGAGAACTCTCGGTGCAGGTCGACGGGTTCGTCACCGGTGCGGGCCCTGAGCCTGTCGAGGAGCTCGGTGACGGTCGCCTCGACCTGAGCACGGAGCCTCTCCACACGGCGGGGAGTGAACGCAGGGGTGATCAGTTTCCGTAGACGTGCATGAGCACTGCCGTCCGTGGTGGCCATGAAGTCCACGTCGACCCAAGGGGCCAGCCAGGGCACGGATCCGGGGACATAGCTCGGTACCGTCTCCTTGAGATTCCGGGAGACGCCGGGGTGTGTCAACAGCCGCCTGACCACGTCACCCCGTGACACCGACCAGGCGCCGACACCTTCGGGAAGCTCTACCGGAACGGCCGGCCCCAACGCTCGCAGCCGTTCCACCTGTGCGTACATGCAGGTGCCGCCTTCGCTCTTGATCACCTCAGTGGTTGCCGTGCTGAAATCGATCACTGTGCGCCTCCTGATGAGAGCCATGTGCCGAGCCGGGTGCGAGGGGAACGTTGAAGGCGACGGCCGGTGCAACTCGGGAGTTGCCCAGCCGCCGCTTCCTGCTCTGCAAGGTGTAGCTACTTCGAGCCGAACTCTGTGACCTGGACCGGGTCCGGCTCATCGCTCTGCTCCGCTGGTGCTGCGGAGCCGGTGGGTGGAACGTGGCGTAGCGTGACGGCGGCGATGATCGCACCGACCGCCGCGATGGCCGCGGCGATACCCGACCCGACGTTGAGTCCGTGCGCGAAGGCGTCCTTAGCCACGCGCAGCAGCGGATCGGCGAGGTGATCGGGAAGGTTCTGCGCGGCGGCCACCGCGCCGGCGAGGCTCTCGTCCGCGGCGTCCTTCGCCTCCGCGGGCAGGCCATCGGGCAACTTGTTCTCGAGGCCGCTGCTGTACGCGGCCGTGCCGATGGTACCGACGATCGCGACGCCCAGCGAGATGCCCAGGTCGTTGACGGTCGAGGCCAGTCCACCCGCAGCACCGGCCTTCTCGGGCGGGACCGAGCCCACCACCAAGTCGGTGGTGAGCGCCATGGACGGGGACACCGCCGGGTAGAGGACGACGAATCCCGCGATGACGAGCGGCAACCCGGTCGTGCTCTCGATCTGCGTGAACAGCAGGTAGCCGACCACTTGCACGGCCAGGCCGGTGGCGATGACGTACCCCGGACGGATCCGGCGCGCGATCACGGGCGAGAGAGTGGCGACGACGATCAGCACGATGGCCGCAGGCAGAATGGCGAACCCGGTCTCGATCGGCGACAGGTCCTTCACTTGCTGGAGGAACTGCGTGAACATCAGGTAGACGCCGCCGAGGCCGGTCGCAGCCAGGATGAAGACACCGAGAGCCCCGCCGACGGTGCGGTTGACGAAGAGCCGCACGTCCAGCAGAGGGGCAGAGGAGCGTAGTTGCCGGAGGACGAACCAGACTCCGAAGGCGAGGCCAACCACCACCGCGGCGATCGATCGCGCCGTCTCGTCCTCGGTGGCGAACGACTTGATCCCGTAGATGAACGGCAGCAGCGTGAGGACCAGGAGCAGCGCGCTGAACAGGTCCAGCTTGGTGCTCTGGGACGCCTGATGGCCAGGCAGCAGCAGGAGCCCACCGATCACCACGACGGCCATGACCGGGACTGCGACCAGGAACGTCGCCCGCCACGAGAAGGCCTCCAGGAGCAGTCCGGCGAGCAGCGGACCAAGCGCGACACCGCCCGAGATCGCGGCCGCCCAGATGCCGATCGCGACACCGCGCTGCTTGGCGTCCTGGAACATCGAGAAGATGAGGCCGAGCGTCGCGGGCATCTGCATGGCGGCCGCGATGCCGAGGACGGCACGCCAGACGATCATCATCACCGGCGAGTCCGTCATGGCGGCCACTACGGAGAAGATGCCGAAGAGAGCCGCACCGGTCACCAGTAGGTTTCGGTGTCCGTAGCGGTCGGCCACGGTTCCCATCAGGACGAGCAGGCTCGCCATGAGGAATCCATAGATGTCCAGGATCCACAGAATCTCGGTGCCGGTGGGCTCCAGGTCTGCGGCGAGGTAGGGGCTGGCCAGGAAGAGGATGGTCAGCATCATGAACAGAAGCAGGGCCGGCAGGACTAACAGGCCCAGCGCTGTCCATTCCTTACGCCCGGCGCGTGTCTGCGGTGGGCTTGCTGCCGAGGACATCGGCACTCCTCTCATTGTCGACGCCCGATGACACACAGGTGTGTCCGGGTGCCGGTTCACCGGGGGCATACCCCTAGGGGGTAGGTGTAGCGAACATAGGAGTGGGGGGTATGCCTGTCAAGCGAACCGCCCGGCCGTCAAGGTGGCCGACCTCAGCCGAAATTGAGGTCCTGGGCGAGGCAGATCCAGAATTCGCCCTCCAGGGCGTGCACCGTCCGGGCGCAGCGCACGGCGGCCATAGGATCGTCACCGGCGGCAAGGCCGCTCTCCAGCGTCGCCGTGGCCTGGTCGAGAAGGGGCTGTGGTTCAGTGCGATGTCCACCATTCCGCCTGATGTCGACGGACCCGACGACACCGACGCCCCGTCTGGTTTGAGCGCCACCACTGCTTCCTGATGCGGCTATCCGCAGGGTTTCACGCAGTAGCCCTGGGGCGTCATCCGTCCAACAGCGTCCGTGACCTGCTGCAGATCTCCTCGAACGGCCTCTCCCAAAGCGATCTATGCGACATGGTGCTCTCTTCGAAGCCGATGGGTCACAGGGGTACCCGTGCAGCCGCAGCCGTACGATGAGACGGCACCCACTGGCTAGGGTGCCGATCCAGGGGCAGGTCCCAGGTATCGGGCGATGACCAGGAAGGCGTCGAAACCGTCATCCCGGGACCAGACCGGCGGGCAGGTGCTCGGTGGCTGCAGTGATCACGACGACATGGGTGACCAGGCCGGTTGGGTTCGCGGCTGGGCCGAGATGTCGACGCCCCTCTTGGCGTTCGGCTCGGGTGCTTGAGCGCCCGAGCCTCGTGCTGGTCTTCAGGCGGTGGCGGGCTGTTGTCGTCGGGCGGACAGTTGTCCGGTGCGGGCCAGGGCAGCGATGGACGCGGCGCACGCGAGTCCCGTGGCAGCCAGGGCCATCCAGGTCAGCCAGAGGGCGCCATGCTCCTTCGCGAAGTCCCAGAGCGCCCCTGTGGCGAGGTTGCCGAGGGTGATGCCCAGACCGGAGACGGTGTTGTAAAGGCCGTAGTGGGTGGCGACCAGGTGATTGCCGGACAGGGTCACGACGGTGTCCATTTCGAAGGGGTACACCATTGCGCTGCCAACAGCGAGTAACGCTACCGTCGTTACCAGGGCTGCCCCGATGCCCACCGGCGCGCCTCCTGGGACGACGGCCAGGGGCAGGAAGGCCAGGCCCATAATCGCCAGTCCGCGTACCAGTGCCTCGTGCGCGCTCCACTTACGTTTGGCCCAGTCCGTGAGTCGCAGTTGGCCCATGACGGCGACGGCGGCAGAGACGACGAAGAGGCCACTGGTGACTGCCTTGGCATTGGTGCCCAGTGCATCCGAGGCGGCCAGAGGAAGGGCCAGGTACACCTGGAAGGTCAGGACATACGAGCCGATCATGGCTACCGCGAAGAGGAGGAAGGGGCGGTTGGCGGCAACCGTGCGCCACTGGGTCAGCACGCTGTCCTGGCCGCCCGAAGCAGTTCCCTGGCGCGCAGGCAGGGCTCGCCATTGCAGCAGAGTCAGGACGGCGAAGATGGCGGCGGCGACGGTACAGACGAGCCGGAAGTTGGCGGCCAGGAGGGCGAGACCGACCAGGGGGCCGAGAAGCATGCCGGCCTGGTAGTAGACGTTGAAGGTGGCGAAGGCTTCCACGCGCCGATCGCCAGCTTCGGCAGCGAGGTAAGCGCGGACCGCCGGGTTGAACAGAGCGCCGGCGAAGCCGGTGGCCGCCGAGGCGGCGATCAGGGCGGGCAGGTTGTCGACCCACCCAAGCAGACCGAAGCCGGCTGTGCGCAAGAGGCAGCCCGCCATGATCGGCGCCTTGTAGCCGAGGCGGTCTGCGAGGGTGCCCCCGATGAGGAACATGCCTTGCTGGGAGAAGTTGCGCACGCCCAGGACGAGGCCGATCGCCCAGGCGGCGAGGCCGAGTTCCCCTGCGAGGTGTGCTGCGAGGTAGGGCATGAGCATGTAGAAGGCGAGGTTGATGGCGAACTGGTTGGCCATCAGGAGACGCGCGGCAGGTGGGAAGGAACGCGTCTGCTGCCACAGGTTCCTCACTGGACGGCCTCCGCCATTTCGAGACGGGCACCGGCGACGGGGTCGAGGACGCGTGTGCAGCGCGTCCAGCGGGTGACAACGCGCGCGGTGGGTTCGTCGATCTCGTCCGGCTCGTCTGCGGGGATCTGCCCCAGCAGGCCGTTCTCGCGTGCGTAGGCGTCGTTGAAGACGGTGCCGACGTAGCGTTGCGGGCCGTCAGGGAAGACGGTGACGACCCGTTCTTCGGCGGGAAGCGTGCGGGCGAGCCAGCGTGAGACGAGGGCTGTGGCGCCGACGCTCCAGCCCCCGGTGGCGTAGTGGTGGCGGGCAAGGCGCCGAGCGGCCCAGACGGCCTCGGCGGCGGCAACCCAGTGGACCTCGTCGAAGAGCTCGTAGGCGACGTTGCTCGGGTAGATGCTGCTGCCCAGACCGCGCATGAGTCGTGACGCGGCCGGTTGACCGAAGATCGTGGAGCCGGTGGTGTCGACCCCGACAACCCTCAGCTGGGGGAAAAAGCCGCGAAGGACGGACCCGATGCCAGCGGAGTGTCCGCCGGTGCCCACGGAGACGACGAGCGTGTCGATGCGGCCTAGCTGGGCGACTAGTTCGTGAGCCATCGGGGCATAGGCAGCCACGTTGTCGGGATTGTGGTACTGGTCGGGACACCAGGCATCGGGGTCAGCGGTGAGCAATAGTTCCACTCGGTCGCGTCGGGCCTGCTGCCAGCCGCCCTCCGGGTGTGGCGCGGTGACCAGGTCCACCTCGGCTCCATACGCCGTGAGCAGACCGGTCATCAGGGGCTCCATGCCCGGGTCGGTGACGACAGTAACCGGATGGCCGTACGTGGCACCGGCGAGCGCCAGGCCGAGGCCGAGCGTGCCCGACGTGGATTCGATGATGCGGGCGCCGGGGCGCAGCCGTCCGCGTTCCCGGGCGGTGCGGACCATGTACAGGGCGGTGCGGTCCTTGATGCCTCCGGGATTGTGGCCTTCGAGTTTGGCCCAAAAGCCTCGTCCTGCGGTGGTGAAGGGCTCCCCGATCCACAAAACGGGGGTGTCGCCGACGAGGCCACCGGGGGTGATCTGCGGATGCTTGGTGCCGGTGAGCAGTTGCGCCGGGCTGGTGAACGCGGGGGGATGCGTGCAGTGGTTCACGTGCTTCTCCTGCGGGCGGCCACGCGAGGACCGACCGGGTGCTGGGGGAACGGACGGACTTGGTCCGGCTGCCGCGCCTGCCAGGATGAGGCAGGTTCGGCTCGCCGGTCAGGACCGCCAGACGCCCAGACTTGCTCGTGTCTGCGCCGTGCTGAGAGTGCCGCTGTGCGAGGTGCTCACTCGAACGCATCGCGGTGCGGGCCGTGCCGGAACCGTGGTGCGCGCGGCCTGGTTCATCACATCCGCCTGCGAGGGGCGTTCGATGTCGCGCGGTGGCTGGACTGTCGGTTCGTCCGGCCCCACGCAGTGCCCGGTGCCGTCAGGGGCGGCAGGAGCCTGCACTCCGACGGAGCCTTGCGGCTGCCCGCTATCATGCGCGCAGCCGGCTGAGACGACAGGGACGGCGTCGACGCGCGGAGCAGACGTCGGGACCGGCCCGTGAGCGCAGCCCAGCACATGCATCAGTGCAGCCAGCAGTACCAGCAGCACTGCCCCGGTCCACACCGAGGAGCGTCTGCCGCGTGGCGGCTGACTGATCGACATGGACGCACAGTAAGCGGATGGACGCGTAAAGTTCTTGTGAGTGGATGGCCATCCGGGGGAGCCCTTCATCGGACGTCGGCGGGCTGACGTCGGCGGAAACCCGCGGCTACAAGCCTCAGGAGCTGACGAAAGCGCCCTGGGCCGGCTCTCAGGCGGATACGAAGGATCAGCAGATCGGGTGACGTGGGGCGCCTCACCGCGACCAGGACGGCCGACTGGCCGGGGTGAACACTCCGCGCGCCGCCCCTCTTCCCATGCGTCCACGAGCGAGGCGGCATTCATGCTGCGGTTTCGGAACGGGACGCCGCAGTGAACGGCAACCACTGTCCGCCCGTACCTCAAATGGACACCGGTCCTGCTGGTACCGGCGACCGTAGCCGAGACGGAGAATGCGCATGCTCCTGCCACAGCTTCGAGTACGCACCAGCCCTGCTGTGCCCACGACCTTCGCAGTGCCCGCCGTCGTTATGGCCGGGGCCTTGGCCCTCGTCCCCCTGGCCGCAGCCTGCGGCCGGGTCGAAGGCGCGGGCAGGCCATCGCAGACGTCGGTCCCGGCCGCGGCGGCCATGGCCCCAGCCAAGGTCGAGGTCATCGCCAATCTGACGGGCTGCGAGCCCAACATCCGCGTCGAGGCGACGGAGCTGCGTGAGGGGATCTGCCACACGGAGCAGGGCGAGTACCTCATCACCACCTTCCCGGAGGAGAAGTACAAGCGGACTTGGCTGGAAACCGCGAGGGTGTACGGCGGCACATACCTCGTTGGCTCTCGCTGGGTCGTCAGCGCTGAACCAAAGACGCTGGCGGCGCTACACAAGAGGATCGGTGGCGACGTCCAGCGGCTACAGTCATTCGGTTCCTCCCTCAGTGCGTCGTACCGGCAGCCCGGTCGGTGAGAAGATCCCTTGCAGCCAACTCAGCCCCCAACCTGTTCCCCCTGTTTCCGCCCGCGGATGTCTGAAGCGTCTCCGCACCGAGGTTGGCCTCGGTCGTGGTGAAGTGACCGAGGTTCTGCAGGTCCACCGGCAGGCCGCGCTCGTCAGGTGCGCGACGCCCGCTACCGGCCCGGCCCGCCACGTGCTAAGCACCCAGCGGTTGGGGCCTGCCGGTGTCCGACGTCCCGCCATCCGGCCCTGGTGCCCTCGCCCCGGCCAGGGCTCGGCGCAGGGCGTTCTCGTCCGGCACGCCGGACAGGGTGCCGTCGGATTTGTGGTAGAGGCGGCAGGACAGGCTCGGACCCGCTCCCGGCTGTGCGAAGGGGTCGTTGCCATCGATCAGGATCGTTGGCGACCCGTACATACCCCGCCGAGCAGCCTCGGTCTCGCTAGCGACCTCAACCAGCTCCAGCTCGGTGTCCAGTCCGTCCAGGACGGCAGTTATTCGTTCCAGCGCGGGCTGCGCGTTCGGGCAGTCTGCCACTGTCAAGACCGTGATCCGCACGAGATCCTCCCTTCAAAGGCTGCTTCCTATTGACCGACGCTAGACCTTCCAGCGCGCTGGAAGGTCAAGGGCTAGCCTGGAGGTATGCGTATCGGCGACCTTGCCGCCCGCACCGGGCTCACGACCAAGACTATCCGCTTCTACGAGGACAGCGGCCTGCTGCCCGCGCCACCGCGCACCCGAGGCGGATACCGCGATTACCCTGACCGCAGCGTCACCCGGCTCGCCTTCGTCCGTGACGCCCAGCGCGCCGGCCTCACGCTCGCCGAGATCCGCTCGATCCTCGCGATCCGCGACGACGGCCACGCCCCATGCACGCATGTCTCCAGCCTGATCCACGAGCACCTGGACGACATTGACAAGCGGATGGCCGAACTCAGCGCCACCCGGGAAGCCTTGCGCGCTCTCGCCGACCGCGCGACCACCACCGATCCAGCCGATTGCGGCCAGGCCGACATCTGCACCATCCTCAAGCGCATGTGAAAGGCGCCCGACCTCATTGCTGTCCAGCCTCCTGAGACGTTCTCGGCACGCCCCGGAAGGCAATCCGCCTCCCAGCCCCAAGTGAAGTGCTGCCTGCTCTCCTGGGAAGGCCAGTGTTCGTACCCGTGCCTCGACCGCATCTGGACGCGTAGTGCTGAGTTGGCCCCCATGCGGTGCTGCCCCGCCTCGCTGAGAGACGGGGCAACTGAATGGCCGTCAAGCAGCCGATGGCCCGCATATCGGGACGTGTCAGCCGCCCGTCGATGAGGCGCGACGGTTGACCAGCCACGTCGTTCCGCCCCCGAGCACTAGCACGGCTGCGATCACGCCGCCGATGATCCAACCAGTGGACGAGTCGTCTTCCTCCTCGGCGGCTTCCTCCGCAGTCTGCGGGGAGGCGTCGGCAGACGGTGTGGTGATGGCAGACGGGGTGGGGCTGGGGGTCGGAGTTGCGGAGGGACCAGGTGCGATCGGACTCGCGTTCGGTGCTGCGGGCTTCAGTGTGAGGAGCGGTGCAGGTTGTTCCGGCTCCTGGCCGTCCTTGGGCAGTTCTCCCCAGCGGGAGATCTCACCGTCGCGTCTCCACCGTCTTGAAGGCGAGCTCCTTGGCGTCCGGGAGCTGCCGGGCCTTGACCTCGTGCTCGGCGTCGACGCCGGCTTTGAGCGCGGGGCCCCCGACGGTGTAGCCGTCACTGGTGGGCTTGAGCTTCCAGCCCTTGGGTGCCGTGCCGAGTGTCACGTCACCGGGCACGATTCCCTTGGGCAGGACGACGCGGAGTTCGGTGAATCCGGCCGTGCCGGACTCGGCCTCGGACACAAAGCTGAGGGTGACGTTCTCTGCCAGTGCCTGCGGCTTGTCGGCCTCGACTTCGGCATGGGCGGCGGCGGGTCCGGCCAGCGTGAGCAGGGCGGCCATGGCGATCGTACCGACGAGCGCCGCCCGGCGGACCGTGCGGACAGTCCGGTAATGGGACATGCAGGACTCCTAGCTGATGATGCCGGGCTGCAGCCCGTGGCCGCAGCCCAGTGAGAGGACATTCGCTGGGGGCGAGACGTGTCCCGGCGGTCCTCTGCGCACCAGCACGTGATGCAAAAGGCGGGAGTTGGGCGCTGCAGGCAGCACGAAGCGGCTGACCGGGTGCGCGACGGATGGCGCCGTGACCGCAGTGATGCGGCGCCAAGGGACGAGCCAGCCCACGACGATGGTGGTGACGCGGCGCACGGTCCGAGCAGCGGCCAGAGCCCCTGAGACCGTGACATCCGCCCGGTGCAGCAACCAGCCGGCCAGCAGCGCGGCTGTCACGTGAGCCGCCGTCATCGCTGCCGACGCGTGATGCCAGGCATGACCGTCACGGGTGGCGGGGTGGACCACACCGGTCGACCGGCGTGCCTCAAGGCCGGTGTGGGCTGCAGTCGCGGCACCCGCCCACGTAAGAGCGAGATGCAGCGAGCCCTGGGCGGCGAGCGTGCACGCCAGGATCATGCTCAAGGGGAGCCGACGGCGGGCGGCCGGCCAGATGAGGCCGAACTGGACCAGCGTGAACGCGCTCACCAGACGCCAGGGGAAGGGCCCTTCGGCGACAGCGTGATGGCCCAGGGCAGCGAGCACCGTGCCAACTAGGGCGAACAGCCCGGCACGGACGCATGCTGTGGCATGCCCGCGACGCGCGCTCCTGTCGCGCTGGTCATCAGCCTGCGCTCCACGGTCAGCCGCCACGATCACCCGCCTCTTCCTAGCCTTGCTGTCTGCCTGTCACCGTGAGCTGCGGATCGCCTCCGCGAGTTCGTCCGGGCTGCGGGTGGAGAGATAGACGTACGGGGTCGGATCGTCCGGATCGACGACCTCGACGCGCACAGCGGTGACGATGTAGCTCCGCATCACCATGAACGCCCGCATGTTGGCCTTGTAGGTGCGCCAGGCGCGTGCTTCCTCCCCGGCGAGGACCTCAGGTTCGCCGAGGGCCGAGAGCGGAATGCGGGCCTCCCCGGCGACGAGCAGGCCGGCCACGACTCGGATGCGCATGGATCCCTGGCTGCTGACGTAGAAGCCGACCAAACCGGTACCGGCGACGAGGGCGGTCAGGGCGGGGATGATGCCGAAGGGAAGGAAGATCGCTGCCATGGAGAGGCCGAAGAGGAAGGCGATACCCCACCAGAGCCTGGGAGCTGTGAGGCGTTCGTCGTAGGCGGGTGCCTTGGGCGTGGTGGTCACTGCGGTCACCTTGTCGTATACGGATCGGTTGGTGGGCTGGTTCACAGGGGGAGGAAGGCGCTGGCCCGGGGCGCGTACTGGTGTACGGCGCCGGTGTCGGCCTCGTAGAACCAGGCGTGCAGCCGCAGGGAACGGTCGGCGAGCCGGGGAGCGACGCAGGGGTAGGCGGCGAGGTGGTCGAGTTGTGTCAGGGTGTGCCACTGCCCGGCCGCCGCGGGCCCGGCGGGGCCCGGGTTCCCGGCCACCGCGTCCTGGACGACGTTGCAGTGGGAGTGGCCGCACACGACGATGTCGGTGACTTCCAGATCGAGGACGGCGTGTTCGATGGTGAGGGATTCGCCGGTTGGCTCCTCGGCTTCGAACGGTGGGATGCGCCCGCCGTAGGTCCGCAGCTCGAACAGGTCACCGGGCCGGCTGTCGGTGATCAGGGCGGGGACGATCCGGGCGTCGGAACAGGAGACGAACATCGCACGTGGGCGGTGTTCCTGGCGGTGGAGCCCGAGGTCGATGCCGTGCGCCGTCGCGCGGGCCCGGAAGACGCGGGCTTGGTCGATGAGGTACTGCATGGCTGGTCCTCCGTGCCCGGTCAGCCGGAGAGCCGGTCGTCGATGAGGGCCTTGAACTGCTCGTAGGACCGCGGTGTGTCGATCATCTGGCCGTCGACGAAGAAGGTGGGCGTGCCCCGGACACCCAGCCCCAGTCCGTCACGCTGGTCCGTTTCGACGCGTCCGGCGACTTCCGGGTCGGCGAGGGCCGCGTCGAACCGGGCCATGTCCAAGCCGAGTTCCTTGGCGTAGCCGCGGAAGACGTCCTGCTTCCACTCCTGCGATTCGCCCCACTGCTTCTGGGTGGTGAACAACTTGGTGTACATCTGCTCGAACTTTCCCTGCTGGGCGGCGGCTTCAGCGGTCCGAGCCGCGAGTTCGCCGTTGCGGTGACCGGGCATGGGGAAGTAGCGGGCGATGAAGGTGACCCGGTCGCCGTACTCCTCGCGGAGTTTCTCCACCATCGGGTAGGCGGCCCCGCATGCCTCGCACTCGAAGTCGAGAAATTCCACGACGGTCAGTTCGCTCTTCGCCGGTTGGGTGAGGCGATGGCTGTTGTCCCGTACGGGCATGGCCTGGGCGGCAGGCACGTCCAGGCCGCCGCTGTTCCTGTCCTCGGGGGCGAGTAGCAGGTAGGAGCCGAGGGCTGCTGCGAATCCGGCCACGATCACCGCGGCGACGATCAGGTGCTTCTTGAGTCTGGTCATGATTCCTCACGGGGAGCGTTGTCGGCCGGGCCGGTTGTCGTCGTTGGCGGATGGGCACCGTGCGGCGTGGGCACGGCGGGTGCTGGGCGGTGGTCGCGGGCCCGTAGCCCGGCCAGGTAGGCGTTGTAGGCGGCGAGTGGGTCGCCGGCGCCGCCGCGGTCGATCTGCCGGTCGACGCGCCGGGCCTCGCGGCCGTCGGACCGGATCCATTGGACGGCCAGCACGATGGTGGTGATCAGTACCGGGATGTCGCCGGTGGCCCAGGCGATCGCGCCGGCGTTGTACTGGTCGTCCATGGGGTACTCGACCCAGGGCCGATCGAGCATGGACCACCAGCCTTCGCCGATCAGCGCGGTGGAACTCATCAGCGAGATGCTGAACCAGGAGTGGAACGGCATCGTCAGGACGATCACGAACAGTTTGCCCAGGTAGGGCGGGCGACGTGGGCCCGGGTCGATGCCGATGATCACCCAGAAGAACAGCAAACCCACGGCCAGGAAGTGCACCAGCATGAACATGTGACCGAGGTGACTGCGCATCAGGGTCTCGAACAGCGAGGTGTAGTAGACGGCGAAGGCGCTGAAGATGAACAGCACGCTCGCCACCACCGGGTGGGAGACCACCTTCACGTAGCGGCTGTGCAGCAGCTTGAGCAGCATCTCCCGCGGACCGTCCGGCTCGCCCTTCGGCACGGCCGGCAGCGCACGCAGGGCCAGGGTTGCCGGCGCCCCGAGGACGAGCAGCAGGGGCACGGTCATCGCGAGGATCATGTGCTGGCCCATGTGGACGCTGAACAGCACCTTGCCGTAGACGCCCAGCCCGCTCATCGTGGCGATGACGGCCACCGCGAGACCCAACAGCCATGCGACGGTGCGCCCCACCGGCCAGCTGTCGCCGCGGGCCCGCAGCTTGCGCACCCCTGCCAGGTACAGCAGTGCGGCGGCGGCGGTACCGAAGGCGAACAGCGGATCGAAGTGCCACTGGGTGAACAGCGGCGTCCAGGGGAAGTCGCCCAGGGGCGGCGGCATCGGGAAGCCGAGCAACTCCTCGCTGGAAGACAGGGAGGCGCCGTCGGCGCCGGGTGCCGGCGTGCGCGACAGGCCCACGGCGAGCCCCATGGCCGCGGCCATGAGCAGCAGCTCGCCGGCCGCGAGCCGCACGAACGCCCTTCTCCGGCCGTTCTGCAGAGCGGGCAGGGTGCGTCGGCGGTGCCACAGACCGATACCGCCCAGGCCGGCGAGAGCCACGGTCTTCACCAGGATCATCGCCCCGTACCTGCTGCTGAACACGTCCGTGAGGGACGGCAGCCGCACCGCTGCGTTGACGATTCCGCTCGCGGCGACCGCCAGCAGCGACCAGCCCGCGAGCGGACTGAAGCGCCGGGCGGCGTCCGCCGCCCTGTCCTCACGGCGGGTCGCGGCGACCAGGACGAACACCAGTCCGCCCACCCACACGGCCACGCCGACGAGGTGCAATGCCAGGCTGGTGACGGCCGCGTCGTGGTTCCCGGCCGCCGAGGAGTGGCCCGTGAACGCGGGCGGCAGCAGGCCGGCGACGGCGAGCAGGAGTGCCAGGCGGGCCCAGCGGGCGGTGCCGACGCCGACGCACATCGTGGCGATCGTCCCCGCCGCGGCGGCCGACAGCGCGTACGCCCGGCCCTGGGCGTCGGTGCTGACGAAGTCCGCCACGATCGCGGGCGAGACAACCGTGCCGACGGGCTGGGCGAACAGATCGGACAGGGTGAACACCAGCGTCACCGCCGACGCCGCCGTCCATACCGCTGCGGCGCACGCCGCCCAGAGCAGGTAGCGCAGCTGTACGGCGCTGAGTGCTCTGCCGCCCGGGAGCAGGACCACGACGAGGAGCAGGGCGCCGACCGTGGCGACCGCCGCCGCGTCGGAGACGGCCCGTGCGGTCGGCAGACCCCAGGTCGTCAGTGCCCCGGCGTCCTCGATGCCGGGGACGTCGGCCGCAGTGCCGCCGCCTGCCCACACGGCGGCGAGTGCGACGGCGAGGCAGGCACCGGTCGACGCTGCCAAGATCATGGGCAGCCGCCGCCCGGCCGGGGCGATCCGGGTGTCAGTCGCCACGGCGGGACCGCCTGCGTCGCGTCGCGAACACGCTCGCGGCGCCGACCGCCACGACCAAGGCGCCGGTTCCGCCGACCAAGAGCACGGTCGCACCGGAACCCCCACCGTCGGATTCGTTCGCGGCAGCAGCCTTCGGGGACTCGGGGGCCGGGGCAGGGGCCGGCACCTGCGGGCTGGCAGAACGTGCCGCCGCCGTCCTGCCCTTCACCGTGAACGTGTACGAGCCGGATACAGGATGTCCGTCTGCGGACACCACGCGGTATCCCACGGTGTAGCGGCCGGACGGCGCGGTGCTGTTCAAGGCGAGTGTGACCTGCTGCCCCGAGACCTGCGGCTCGCCCTGGGCGGCCGATGTGCCGTCCGCCGTGGTCACAGCGACCTTGGCGTACTTCTCGGTCATCGGGTCACTGAAGGTCAGGGTGACGCGCGGCGGCAGCCCGGCCAGTGTCGCGTTGGCGCCGGGGCTGCTGGACTCCAGGTCGGTGTGGGCGGCGGCCTGCGGTGCGGTCGCGGCCAAGACTGTCAGGGCAGCGGGTACGACGAGTGTGCGTGCCGCCGAGCGGGCGGCACGCCGGGGTGCGACGTGCATGATGCGGGACTCTCTGTGTCCCCCGGCAGGGCGCCGGGACGGAAGGGACCGGCGCGCCGAAGAAGTCCCTTCCGTGTGCCCGTCGTCAGGCTGGGCAGGGACCGCCGGTCGGCAGGGGCCGGAAAAGGGCGGTGGTGACACGCGCGGGCTGCGGCGGCGCCCGACCATCGTGCAGCCGCACCAGCAGCACGGACCTCAGCGGCGTCGCGGTCTCGCGGACGGCGCTCTCCGGTCCCGTACCGTGCGCGCGGCCCAGCAGAGGCCATACGAACAGCAACAGTCGGCGTACGGCCGTCAGCAGTGGCTTGCCCTGCCACAGCAGGCGCTCGGTCACACCGAGCAGCCGCGCGGCGAGCAGGACCGTCACCAGATGCCCGGCGAGCAGCACTCCGGTGGGCGGTCCGGCCACGGCATCGTGCTCGGTCAGACCCGGCAGACCGCCGGGTGCTCCGTCTGTCCCGGCCATCGCGGCGCAGGCGCCCGGCAGCGAGTAGACGACGTGGTAGGCCAGCTGTGCCGCCGCGAGCACCGCGAGCAGCTCGGTGTCCGTGAGCCGGCGGCGGGTCAGGACGACTGCTCCGGGTGTCGCCACGGCTGCTGTCGCCGCGACCACGAGCCACCGCGGGGTGTGCCCCTGGGACAGCACATGTCCGGCCAGCGGCAACAGCACGCACAGGACCGCCAGCGCACTGGCCCGGATACCGCGCAGTACGCCGGCCGCCGGCGATGCGGCGGTACCTGTCGTGTGCGGTCGCATGAGCTCGAACTTTCGGTCGGTCCGGTGCGGGATCGGAACCTGCGTGGCGCACAGGTCGCGTCATCGTGTGCTTGGGCAGCGTACCCACTTGGCGTTCCACAGCAGGCCGCCGGGTGGTGCTTCTATGCCCCAGTACGCGGTCGAGACGTTTACCCAGGTCAGAGGCTCGTTACCGGAGATGACAACGGTCACCGATGCAGCCTTTGCCCCTTTCATCCCCGCTGTGCTTCGCTGTCGTCGACGGTCACCGGAACAGGGGAGGGACGGGAAGTCATGGGTGGACACAGCCACAGCCACAGTCACGTCGACGCTCACGCGGGAGGCCGGCACCGTTGGCGCCTCGGGATGTCGTTCGCCCTGGTCGGCTCCTACTTCGGCATCGAACTGGTCTACGGACTCCTGTCCGGCTCACTGGCCCTGCTCTCGGACGCCGGCCACATGGCCGCCGACGTAGTCGCCCTCGGCGCGGCGCTGGTCGCCACCCGCATAGCCACCCGGCCCGACACCACCGGCCGCCGCACCTACGGCTCCTACCGCGCGGAAGTGTTCGCCTCCCTGCTGTCGGTGCTGCTGATGCTCGGCGTGTCGGTTTACGTCGTCACCGAAGCCGTCGGCCGCATCGGCGGTGACGCCGAGATCTCCTCCGGCCCCATGCTCGTCGTGGGCGCGATCGGTCTGGCCGTGAACATGGTCGCCTTGTTGCTGCTGCGGTCCGGCGCCTCGGAGAGCCTCAACGTCAAGGGCGCCTACCTCGAAGTCCTCGCCGACACCGCAGGTTCGGTCGGCGTGATCGTGGCCGGCGCGCTGGTGGCTGCCACGGGCCAGCCGTTGTGGGACACCCTCGTTGCCCTCGCGATCGGCGTGTTCGTGGCGCTGCGTGCCATTGCCCTGGGACGAGAGGTCTTCGCCGTCCTCGGCCAGCACGCGCCGGCGGGTGTGGAGCCGGCAGCGGTCGCCGACGACCTGGCGGCGGTCGAGGGCGTCAAGGATGTCCACGACCTGCACCTGTGGACGCTCACCTCCGGTATGAACGTGGCCACGGCACATCTGGTCACGGCCGGCTCCGCCGACGGCCACGCGGTACTGGACCAAGCCCGCGATCTGCTCCGCGACCTGCACGGCGTCGCGCACGCCACCCTGCAGGTGGAACCCGCCGAACACGCCGGCTGCGACCGCGTCGGCTGGTAGCCGGTCCCGAAGAGCTCCGGCAGGGGCCCGGCCCTGGTGCCAATCCCAGAGCTGGGCCCCTGCGATCAGGCGCGGGACGCGGCGTTTGCCCGCCTCGCTGGTTGTGGCCTCTTCCGCTTCTCGCTCACGCGGAGACACCGCCCGTGCAGGCGGCCCCCGGCTCGGGAGTCTGCTGCCCCTGCACGTACTTGTCGAGGAACTTCTCGATCCGCCCGTCCGACGCGGAATCCACGTTCAGTTGCTTCCCCCAGGCGGACAGGGTGATCGCCGACAACTGGTCGGCGTAGGGGCTCATCAGCGTGTAAGGCGTCTTCTGCACCTTCGACTTGAGAGCGTTGACGTCCTTGCCCGCAGCCTTGTCGCTATAGGTGATCCAGACCGCGCCGTGCTCAAGGGAATGGACAGCGTTGGTCTCGTCAATCTCCTGCTCGTACACGTCACCGTTGCAGTTCATCCAAGCGGGATTGTGGTCCCCGCCGGCCGCCGGGGACATCTTGTAGTCGACCGGGGTGGTGACGTGGTTGCGGCCGAGGTCCTCGAAGGACTTCTCGCCCTTGACCGGGGAAGCCGCCGCCTGCTTCTTCGCTTCGTTTTGAGATGCAGTCCGGTCCATGAGGTACCAGCTGCCGGCGACGGCACCGGAGACGATCACCAGGCTGGCAGTCCAGGCGATGATCTTGTTGCGACGCTCCCGCGCCGCTTGGACGCGACGTATCTCCTCTATCTTCTCGCGTCGGGCGGCACGCTGAACTTTTGCTCGGGAAGATCCCATGACAGGTCCTTGTCCCCGCCGAGCGTCAAGGCATCGGCGGTGGTACGGCTGGCGGTCGGTTGCCTACCCGGGTGCGGCACGCGGGCGGGAGAAGGCGGCGCAACGCAGCCGTGCGAACGCGCGGCTGCACAGCATGCCGCTTCTAGATCCGCTGGACCTGGAGTTGATGTATGCCGGGCACTCGGGGGTGACGGGCCGGGTTGCCGGGGGCGGACTGCCGGTGAGGCCGCCACACGGCGGCCCCGTCGGCAGTCTCCGCGGAGGGCACCGGGACTGAAGGAGTGGCCAAAGCAGCCCCGGTGGCGGGACGGCAGTGCGTGTCACCCGGCTCGTGTCGCATGTCAGGGCACGTGTGCAAGGTGAGAGGAGCAGTAGCGGCGGCGGCAGGCGTTACTGCGGTCGCCGCCGAGGCTCTGGTTGCCGCAGCGGAGTCGAACGAGGCGTGCGTGCAGACCGGGAGGACCCAGACCAAGACTGCGAGCAGAGCGGCACAGCGCAGTACAAATAGCGGCATCGCCCTTCGGGCGACGCCGTCTCGTCTTGTCCGCGGACGTTCCATCGCAGCAGATCGTAGCCAACTATGGGACCACCGGCGGGCTGAGGACGGATCTTACCGGAGACCCATTTGCGCTCCGCTGCGCTGTTGTAACTGCTGCGGCCATGGAGCGAGATCTGAATCGGCAGGGCCCGGCGCTGCTGGGAGTGGCGGGCCTTTGCCGACAGCGTCGCTTGGGAAGCGGCCTGGGGCGCCGGATGGTCGCACAGGTTGCATCCGTGGTGGGTGAAGCTCGGCTGCTTGCGGGCCGTGGTTCGGGACCGCAGGACTGCGGCGGCGGCCGCACATCCGGGAGGCGCATCCCGTGGTGTCAATAGCCAGCCGACGGGAGCGTCGGTGCTGGGTTGCCGGACTCGAGTCCCGGTCTGATGTCCACGCTCTGAAGGTGGCCAGCGCCGAGGCCGGTTCAGTATTCCTTGAGGTATGCGGTGGGCGTACACCAGCCCCTCCTTGACTGTGTCGAGGGAGAGTCGGGCAGTCGAAGACATCGGCGGCGTTGGTCGCTCCGACGACGGCTCGTCTTCCTGAGCAGCCAAGTTGTAGGTCATACCCAGACGCACCAAACATTTGAAAGCACCGGAGCCAACCAGGACCCGGCTCCGCAACCAAGCGAACCAGTGTGATCGTTTCGAGGCGCAGTCCCGGACCACATCTCTTGGCGGGGTCGATGTCGTTGCCGCCCTCCAACCCCGCGGCTCTCGTCAAGCCCGATCTCCAGCCGAGTTGAGTCCCGCCACTCCTGTGCGTGGCTCGGGTTGACGGGCTTCCTCGCGAGTTCGAACCGCTAGCCGAGGACCACTGGAGGCGTTCATGGCGAGCGCAACATAGCCGACGATTGCCGGTTGGGCAAACCGGCGACCTTGCGGAGTATTGGTTGTAACGCCTGGGGGCCAGTCAGACATCGGATCCCAAGCGTGGCATTTCGAAGCAGCATGGTGCGGCTACGGAGCATAGTTTTAAAAGGGAGATTTTCGGGTGGTGACTGTTCATTTTATGGATGTCAAGGAAACTGCCGAGTATTTGAACGTGTCCATCTCCTGGCTGTACAAAAATTCCGCCCGGTCGGGATTGGTGATGTACAAGTTTGGTGCGGGAGCGAACGCCAAAATCCGATTCAAAGTGTCAGAGGTCGAAGCCTGGGTGAGGCAGCAACGAATATTGGGTTGTTGAAGCGAACTCCGATCCCCGGTCAGCCCGATACTGGCGCTAATGCCGCGGATCGAAATACGCCGAACCGTGTGGAAATTACTAGCTGTACAGGATGTGACAGTGTGGCGGGTTCGTTGGTTCGTGGGATGGGTTCGTTTTTCAAGGAGTGTGAGCATCCGCGGTCGCGGTGGTCGAAGTGTCCGCACGCGTA
>NZ_JACBYP010000079.1 GCF_018982965.1 Streptomyces mayonensis
CCCCTTGGCGTGCTGCGCCGCCGTCGCCTTCTCACTCGGTCCCGCCAGCGCCTGCGCACGGATCCCGTGCAGCTCGGCCACCCGCCCGCGGGCGTCCGTCGGCTCACCCGGCGCATCATCCAAAACGGTCATGTAGCGACTCTACGAAGCGAACCAAGGATCGCGAGACGTCGACTCTGCACAGTCTCAGGACCGTTTTCCTGGTAGCACCGAACAGAACCCGGTCGACATGCAGCCCTTTCGACTGCTCAGAGGGCACGGGGCTTGTAGGGGTCGCACAAAGTCGTCAGCTGAGAGTCACCTCACATTCATGGGTGGTGCATACCACCCCCGGAGTGACGCGGAGGCGCAGACGGCGTCCGGTCGCGAGGATCTCGACCGTCTCGTCGGACCGTACGGCAGCTCGTACCGGGTGGTCCCAGACGATCTCCAGGGGCTCTCCCGTGCGCGGTGGTTCGCTCACGCAGAGCGTAGCGGTGCGGCCGCGGCGGCGGACCAGCACGCTCGCCCCGGCGGTCGCGGTGAGCGGGCCCGCCGTACCGGCCTGCCAGAAGTTCGCCGCCGTGAATCCGAGCCGGGGCACGTCGACCGCCTGGCAGCGGGCGTCGTTGGCGAGGATCCGCCGGCCGCTGCGGTCGGCGGCGCGGCGGGCGACGGCGGCACGGGAGGCGCCCGGCAGGAGGACGTACACGTAGTCCGCGTCGGCCGGGTCCGTGCCGTGCTCCAGCCACAGGGTCTGCCAGCGGCGGGTGCGGCGCTCGGTCGTGCTGGTGGCGTTGATGTCGGACCAGGCCCCGGTGCGGTCCTCGCGCAGGGTCCGCAGGCCGCCGCCGGGCACGATCCAGCCGCCGTGGCCCTCCAGGTGCGCCCAGTCCCGGCCGCGGGCGAGGGCGTGGGTGCCGCCCTCCCCCAGGTTCCTGTTGTCGACCACCGTCTCGACCGGGACGCCGTCCGCGCAGGTGATGCCGGCGCCCAGGCAGACCACCTCGTCGTCGAGGAAGAACCAGGACCTGCGGGCTTCGAGCGTCGAACCGAGCCCCTTGAGGTGCTGCCCCACGGCCGCGTACTGGCCGTCGGTCGCGCCGCCGACCCAGCGGACGTCGGGCTTGGGCTCGCCCCACTCGCCGCCCGCCCGGTCGGGCAGGCGCCGGGTGGAGACGGTGGTGCCGGGCAGCCGGTACCAGTCGACGGTCGGCCAGAACCAGTCCGTGTACTGGTCGGATCCGGTCCCGTTCGCCCACCAGGTGAGCATGCCCGCGCCGGTGTGCCAGCCGCGCGGGTTCTCGCCGTTGCCGCACTCGTAGTGGGCGATGCGGTCACTGGCCATGGCGAGGGCGGCGGTGAAGGCGGGGCGGCGGTGGACGGCGCGGTCCATGGCCGCGAAGAGCCGGTGCCCGGCGGCTTCGGGCGCCGCCTCGACGGGGGCGTCAGCGATCGCGTGCAGCCGGGCCAGGTCGGCGACCGGGAGCTGGGGCGCCGTGAGGATCGGGGTGACGGTGTCCCGTTCGATCCAGCCCTTGATCCGGGCGTGCAGTCGCTCGCGGTCGGCGTCGCCCGCGCCGCCCGCGAGGACCGCCATGGCGGCGACGAGCTGCTGCCCGTGGTAGTGGTCGCTGCGCATGACGTGCAGGTCGTCGGCGGCGAGCTGACCCCGGCTGATCGCGCGGCCGTTGACCACGTCCATGACCAGGCCGTCGTGGACGAGGGGCGCGTAGGCGTGCTCGGCACTGTCGAGAACGATCTGCCTGCGGGGGTCGGTGACCTCCCACTCGGACCCGGCGAGCAGGGTGAAGAGCCGGCCGAGTCCGTCGAGCATCACCTGGCCGTACGTCCCCGAGTAGGCGACCCAGGTGTGCTGGACGAAGGAGCCGTCGGCGTAGAGCCCGTCGCCCCGCGTCACGTACGGGAAGACCGGTGAGAGGGCGTCGCGGGCGAGAGCGATCTTGGCGGGGGCCCGGCCGAGGATGCCGCGCAGGGCGACGGAGCGGCACAGGTCGACGCGGTTGGCGCCGGTGGAGGTGCCGGTGTAGTCGCCGAGCATCGTGTCGGGGACGAAGTGGTCGACGGCCGCACACGCGGCGGCGACGCGGTCGGCGCCCAGGTGGTCGTGGAGGGCGGCGGTGATGTCCATCAGGAGGCGGGGGCTGCCGATCTGCCATTCCCACCAGTTGCCGTAGCGGGTGGTGGCGGGGTTGTAGACGGTGGCCGAGAGGTGGTCGAGGCCGCGCAGGATCCCGGCGAGGAGGTCGGGGTCACCGGTGGAGCCGGTGCCCTGCTGGACGTACGCCTCGGTCATCGTCCACAGGCGGCCGTAGGAGAACGTGATGCCGGCGGGCGGGTCGAAGGGCTGGCCTGGCCACAGGGACGTGGCGGTGGGGGCCATGGTGGCGCGGTGGTCGCGGGCGCGTTCGCCGGTCTCGGCGAGGCGGGCGGCGTACGGCTCGGCGGCCGGGTCGTAGCCGGTGCCGAGGGTGAGATCGAGCCAGCGTCCGCGGAGGGTGCCGTAGGGGTCGTCCCCCTCGGCCGCGGCGGAACGCGGCGCGGGCGCGAGTGCGGCAGCCAGGGCGGCGGCGAGCAGGACGGCGCGGCGGGTGGGGACGGCGGGGTGCTGTGAGGTCATGCCCATGCCGTTTATCACGCGGAACGCGGTCGGGGAACGGTGCCGCGACGCGACGCGCGAAGTGGTTGTTGGCGGCCAGGAATAGGTCTACAGTCGAATCACGTTGGACTGGTTGAACATTCAACATCAAGACCTTCTACGGAGGACGCCATGACCACCACCCCCGACCTCGCCACCCTGACCGGCGAGTACACCGTCGACCCCGCCCACTCGGCGATCGGCTTCACGGCGCGCCACGCCATGGTCACCAACGTCAAGGGCAAGTTCCTCGACTTCTCCGGCACGCTGCACCTGGACGGCACCGACCCGACCCGCTCCACGGCGTCCCTGGACGTCACGATGGACAGCATCGACACCGGGTCCGCGGACCGCGACGGCCACCTCAAGAGCTCGGACTTCTTCAAGACGGACGAGTTCCCGACGATGACGTTCCGCTCCACCTCGGCCGAGTCGCTCGGGGGCGACGACTACCGGATCACCGGCGACCTGACGGTCCTCGGCACCACCAAGCCGCTCACCATCGACCTGGAGTTCAACGGCGCCGCCAAGGACCCGTTCGGCAACGAGCGCGTCGGCTTCGAGGGCAAGGCGGAGATCAAGCGCTCGGAGTGGGGCCTCACCTGGAACGCGGCCCTCGAGACGGGCGGCGTGCTGGTGTCCGACAAGATCAAGCTGAGCTTCGACATCTCGGCGATCAAGCAGGGCTGACGCCACCCCCAGCAGCTCCCGCACCTCGTCGACCGCGTGCCCGAAGGGGTCGGGGAACACCCCGAGCCCGTGCGCGACCAGCGCGCCCTCGTGCAGCAGCATCAGGGTGCGCCCCAGACGGGTCGCACGATGCCCTCGGTCCGTGCGGTCCGTGCGGTCCGTGCGGTCCGTGTGATTCCCGCCGTCCGGCTCGACCCCGCGGGCGAGTTCCGTGAACAGGTCCAGCATCCACCGCTTCTGACCGGTGATGACCGGGTACGCCGGGTGGGACGGGTCGCCGATCTCGGCGTGCGCGTTGATCATGCTGCACCCCTTGCTGCCGTACTCCGCCGCCCACTCCCGCGAGGCCTCGAAGACGGCCACCACCCGCACGGACGGCTCCCGGCCGGAGACCGCGCCCAGGCGGGCGGCCAGGAGTTCCCGCCAGCGCTCGTCCCGCCCGGCCAGGTACTCCACGACGATCTGCTCCTTCGAGCCGAACCGGTCGTACAGCGTCTTCTTCGTCACCCCCGCCTCGGCGGCGATCAGGTCCACCCCCACCGCATGGATGCCGCGCTCGTAGAACAGGCCCTCCGCCGCCCGCAGGACCCGCCGCGCGCCGGGCGTCATCCGCACCCGCCGCACCTGGTGCACCGTCTCCGGCCCCTGCTCCTGCTCCAGTGGTTCCATACCTCGGAAGTATACCGTTCTGTATAGTGGTCACCCAGCACTAGTAAACCGATCTGTCTACTGGCTGGGGTCGACATGAACGCCCTGCTCTCCGTCGCCTTCGTCCTCTGCTGGAGCTCCGGATTCATCGGAGCCAAGCTGGGCGCGGGCACCGCGGCCGCGACGACGCTGCTCATGTGGCGCTTCCTGCCGCTGGCCCTGGTCCTGCTCGCCGTCGCGGCCGTCTCCCGGACGGCGTGGCGCGGGCTGACGCTGCGGGACACCGGCCGCCAGGCCGCCATAGGCGCCCTGTCGCAGACCGGCTACCTGCTCAGCGTGTACTACGCCATCCAGCTCGGCGTCTCCAGCGGCACCACGGCACTGATCGACGGCGTGCAGCCACTGGTCGCCGGCGCGCTCGCCGGACCGCTGCTGCGGCAGTACGTCTCGCGCCGGCAGTGGCTGGGCCTGTGGCTGGGGCTGGCCGGAGTCGCCACGGTCACCACCGCGGACGCCGCGGCGGCGAGCGCGGACGTGGCGTGGTGGGCGTACCTCGTGCCGTTCCTCGGCATGCTGTCGCTGGTGGCGGCCACCTTCCTCGAAGGCCGCTCGCGCACGCCGGTCGCGCCCCGGGCCGCGCTGACGATCCACTGCGTGACCAGCGCCGTCCTCTTCGCGGGCCTGGCGCTCGGCACCGGATCCGCCGCCCCGCCGGCGGGCGGGAGCTTCTGGCTGGCGACCGCCTGGCTCGTGGTGCTGCCGACCTTCGGCGGCTACGGCCTGTACTGGCTGATCCTGCGCCGGTCGGGCGTCACCGAGGTGAACACCCTGATGTTTCTCATGGCTCCGGTCACGGCCGTGTGGGGCGCCCTGATGTTCGGCGAGCACTTCGGCGTGCAGACCGCCGTCGGCCTCGTGGTGGGGCTGGCGGCCGTGGCCGTGGTCCGGCACCGGGCCCGGCCCGGCGTCGTCGCTTCGTCCGCCGGCCGGCGGGACGCGACGGTGCCGTCCGTGTCCGCCACGCGCCGCTGACGCGTCCGCCCGGTCGGCGGACCTCGGCCCGCGGGCCGAAGAGGGCCAGAAGCCGAAGAGGGGTCAGAACCCTCCGCCGAAGTCCCCGCCGCCGCCGAACCCGCCGCCACCGCCGAAGTCGCCGCCGCCGAATCCGCCGCCGAAGTCGCCGGGGTCGAAGTCCGCGCCGGAGACGTCGCCGCCCTCGTAGCCGCCGCCGAAGTCGCCGTACCCCGTGCCGTAGCCGGCCCCGTAGGCGGGCCCGGCCATCATGCTGCCCAGCATGGTGCCGACCAGCAGTCCCGGCAGGATGCCGCCGCCGAAGTAGCCGCCCGCCCAGGGCCCGTACGCCGGGCCCGCGTCCCAGTAGGGCCGGCGGCCGTACTCGGTGTCCACCTCGCGGACCATCGGGTCCCGGCCCTCGGAGAGCCGCACCCGGTCGGCCGCGCAGACCGGCACCTGGCGGGTCACGCCGCCCGGCGGGGTCCAGGTGGCGTCGGCGACCGACGGACCGTGCCGCGGGTCGAAGAAGCAGGGCGGGCGGCGCTCGGGAAGCTCCCTGCCCTCCCGGCGGGCGGCGAGTTCGGCGAGCGAGAAGCGGCCGTCCTCCAGCGCCTGGGTGACGGAGCGCACGTCCTCCGGTTTGCGGGCGTCCGCCATGGAGGTCTTGGCCTGCTCGTAGGCGTCGAGGGCGCGTTCGTAGTCCGCCCGCATCGCGTCGTCGGCCCGGGGTTCGCCGGGGTGGAAGTCCAGGCGGTCCAGCTCCTCGCCGAACGCCGTGATGTCCTCGTCGACCACGACGCGCAGCCGTTCGAGCGCCTCCCGCTGCTCCTCCTCGCGGCGCCGCCTGCTGCGCCGGGCCAGCGCGTAGACGCCCGCGCCGCCGATCACGACCACGGCACCGGCGGTGATCAGTCCGGCGGCGGGCACGGAGCCGCCGCCGGAGTCCCAGGAGGAGGGCGCGGAGCCGCGTACGCTGCGCAGCGCGTCGTCGACGAAGTCGTTGAGCTGGGCCTTGGTGTCACCGGCGCCCTGCGCCGCCGTGACCAGGTTGTTCACGCCCTGGCGGCTCAGCACGCTGCTGTCGGCCCGCGCGTCGAAGCGGTCGCCCAGGCGGATGCCGTACAGACCGGTGATGCCGGTCTCGGTGCGCAGGTTCTGGAAGAGGTTCTGGGTCGGGTAATCGGCCGGGAGCACCGCCACGAAGACCGGTTCGCCCGCGTCCTCGATCTTGTCGGCGAGCGCCTCGGCGTCCGACTTGGACAGCAGGTCGGAGGCGTCCGGGTCCACGTACACGGGGCTCTCGCGCAGGGCGGCACCGATCTCGGAGACGTCGGTGGCCGCCTGTGCGCCCGGCGCACCGGCCAGCAGCACCGCCAGGGCGGCTATGACCGGCGCGACCAGGAGACGCAGGAAAACGTGAGCACGATCGCCCTTCATACGTTCGAACGTACCCGAATGCGCCTGAATGAGACATGAGCGGGCCCTCATCGCACGGCGAATCGCCACGGCGAGTCGCACGGCGCACTGCACGGGATCGCCCGAGTCGCCGTCCGTGTCGCTCACGTCACCGCCCGCGTCGCTCGGATCACCGCCCGCGCCGGTGTGCGGGGCACCGCGCGGGTCAGTGCTGGGGCGTGACCCCGGCCCGCAGCAGCCCGTACGTGTAGGCGTCCTCCAGGGCCTGCCACGAGGCGGCGATGACGTTCTCCGCGACACCCACGGTGGCCCACTCCCCCGTGCCGTCGCTCGTGGAGATGAGCACCCGGGTCGTGGACCGGGTGCCGTGCACGCCCTCCAGGATGCGGACCTTGTAGTCGACCAGGTCCAGCTTGGCCAGCTCCGGGTAGATCTTCTCCAGGGCGACGCGCAGGCACCGGTCCAGCGCGTTGACCGGGCCGTTGCCCTCGGCGGTGGCGACGATGCGCTCGCCCTTGGCCCAGAGCTTCACCGTGGCCTCGTTGGCGTGGCTGCCGTCGGGGCGGTCCTCGATGATCGCCCGCCGGGACTCGACGTCGAAGTACTTCAGGGGCTCGCCCTGGACCTCGGCGCGCAGCAGCAGCTCGAAGCTGGCGTCGGCGGCCTCGTAGGTGTAGCCCGCCAGCTCGCGCTCCTTGACCCGCTCGACGACCCGCCCGACCAGTTCCCGGTCGCCGCCGAGGTCGATGCCGAGTTCCTTGCCCTTGAGCTCGATGGAGGCGCGGCCGGCCATGTCGGAGACGAGCATCCGCATGGTGTTGCCGACCAGCTCGGGGTCGATGTGCTGGTACAGGTCGGGGTCGACCTTGATGGCGGAGGCGTGCAGTCCGGCCTTGTGCGCGAAGGCGGACACGCCGACGTAGGGCTGGTGGGTGGAGGGGGTGAGGTTGACGATCTCGGCGATGGCGTGGGAGATCCGCGTCGTCTCCCGCAGCCGGCCCTCGGGCAGGACCTTCTTGCCGTACTTGAGCTCCAGCGCGGCCACGACCGGGAAGAGGTTGGCGTTGCCGACGCGCTCGCCGTAGCCGTTCGCCGTGCACTGGACGTGGGTCGCGCCCGCGTCGACGGCGGCGAGGCTGTTGGCGACGGCGCACCCGGTGTCGTCCTGGGCGTGGATGCCGAGCCGGGCGCCGGTGTCGGCCAGCACCGTGGCGACCACGGCCTGGATCTGCGCCGGGAGCATGCCTCCGTTGGTGTCGCACAGGATGACGACGTCGGCGCCGGCCTCCGCGGCGGTGCGCACGACCGACTTCGCGTACTCGGGGTTGGCCCGGTAGCCGTCGAAGAAGTGCTCGCAGTCGACGAAGACCCGGCGGCCCTCGGCCCTGAGGTGGGAGACCGTGTCGGCGATCATCGCCAGGTTCTCCTCCAGCGTGGTCCGCAACGCCAGCTCGACGTGCCGGTCGTGGGACTTGGCGACCAGGGTGATCACCTCGGCACCCGAGTCCAGCAGCGCCTTGACCTGGTAGTCGTCGGCGGCGCGCGCGCCCGGGCGGCGGGTGGCGCCGAAGGCGACCAGCCGGGCGTGCCGGAAGTCGATCTCCTCCCGGGCGCGGGCGAAGAACTCGGTGTCCCGGGGATTGGCGCCGGGCCAGCCGCCCTCGATGAAGCCCACCCCGAAGTCGTCCAGGTACCGTGCGATGGCCAGCTTGTCCGCGACCGTGAGGTTGATCCCCTCGCGCTGCGCGCCGTCGCGCAGGGTGGTGTCGAATACGTGGAACGAATCGTCGAGTTCGCTGGTTGCGGTCATGATCTGAAGGCTCCTGTATGGGGTCTCGGTCTACCGGAATGACGGATTCCACCGGCCGTGTGGCTTCCCGCGCCGCTGCCCCCTCCCGGCTGGAGATGGGCCGGGAAAACGAAAAACCTCTCGCGGGTGCGAGAGGTCTGCGCGCGGGTCGAGGACGACGGTGTCCACCCGTACCTGGTCGTACGCGGTGGTCACTGCGGACCGGCGCGCCTGCTGCCAATAATCATGGCGAACGAGAGCACGGGGGAATTTTGGCACACTCTGTTCCTCTTCTCACTGCCCGTCTCAGGATGCGAGCGGAGACCGTCCGGATCAGTGCGATCGTGGCGGCGGGGAACGGGTGAAGGGCTGCCCCGTTCCCCGCCGGGCAGCCCTTCGTCACAGGTCTCGGCTGCAACAGCCGCCGTTCTCAGCCCAGCGTGTGCATCCAACCGTGCTTGTCCTCGGTCGTGCCGCGCTGGATGTCCAGTAGGGCCGCCCGCAGGCGCTGCGTCACCTCGCCGGGCTCGCCGCCGCTCTGCTGCCACTCGGCGCCGGGCCGCTTGACCGTGCCGACCGGTGTGATCACGGCGGCGGTGCCGCAGGCGAAGACCTCGGTGAGGGTGCCGTTCTCCGAGTCGCGCTGCCACTGGTCGATCGAGACACGGCCCTCCTCTGCCTCGTAGCCGAGGTCGCGGGCGACGGTGAGCAGGGAGTCGCGCGTGACGCCCTCCAGGATGGAGCCGGTGAGGGTGGGGGTGATGATCTTGTTCCCGTAGACGAAGTACAGGTTCATGCCGCCCAGTTCCTCGACCCACGTGCGCTCGATGGCGTCGAGGTAGCAGACCTGGTCGCAGCCCTTCGCGGCGGCCTCGGCCTGGGCGAGCAGGGAGGCCGCGTAGTTGCCGCCGGTCTTGGCATCGCCCATGCCGCCGGGGACGGCGCGCACGCGGTCCTCGGAGACCCAGATGGAGACCGGCTTGACGCCGCCCGGGAAGTAGGCGCCGGCCGGGGAGGCGATGACCAGGAACAGGTACTCGTTGGCCGGCTTGACGCCCAGTCCGACCTCGGTGGCGATCATGAAGGGGCGCAGGTAGAGGGATTCCTCGCCGCCGTGCGCCGGAACCCACTTCTCGTCCTGGCCGACCAGCGCGTCGCAGGCCTCGATGAAGGTCTCCACCGGCAGCTCCGGCATCCCGAGGCGGCGGGCGGAGGCCTGGAAGCGGGCGCCGTTCTTCTCGGGGCGGAAGGTCGCGACCGAGCCGTCGGGGCGGCGGTAGGCCTTGAGGCCCTCGAAGATCTCCTGGGCGTAGTGCAGGACCATGGCGGCCGGGTCCAGGGAGAGCGGGGCGTACGGAACGAGCCGGCCGTCGTGCCAGCCGCGGCCCTCGGTCCACTTGATGGTCACCATGTGGTCGGTGAAGTGGCGGCCGAACCCGGGGTTGGCCAGAATCGCCTCCCGTTCCGCGTCGGAGAGCGGGGTGGCGGAGGGCTTGAGCTCGATCGTGGGCGTCGTCATGGAGTGATGTCCTTCACCGGTTTTGGTTGTGACGGGCCGCTGTCACGCCCGTACGGCCGGTGGCCGGTGCCGGGGCGTCCGGGCATTCCCTCATGTCGCGGCTCCGCGTTCGATTATCGCGCGCGGCCTGTGACGGATGAAACGGGGTGAATGCGGCCCAGGTTCTGAATGGTCGCACCTGGCGGACGCAGGAGAAAGCCGCCGGGTGTCTCGTTCTGGACCCGGCGGCTTCGGCTTGGATTCGGTCGAGTGGCGCGGCGGGTCAGCCGGCTACTCGTACGGCGAGTGCGTCGCCGATCTCGGAGGTGCTCCGGGCGGGCAGACCGCCGCGCTCGCCGAGGTCGGCGGAGACGGCCGCCTCGATCCGGGCCGCCTCGGCGTCGTGGCCGAGGTGGCGCAGGAGCAGGGCGACGGACAGGACCGTGGCGGTGGGGTCGGCCTTGCCCTGGCCGGCGATGTCGGGCGCGGAGCCGTGCACCGGCTCGAACATCGAGGGGAATTCGCCGGACGGGTTGATGTTCCCGCTGGCGGCGACGCCGATGCCGCCGGAGACGGCCGCGGCGAGGTCGGTGATGATGTCGCCGAAGAGGTTGTCGGTGACGATCACGTCGAAGCGGGCCGGGTCGGTGACCAGGTAGATGGTCGCGGCGTCGACGTGGATGTAGTCGGTGGTGACCTCGGGGAACTCGGCGGCCACCTTGTTGAAGGTGTCGGTCCACAGGTGGCCCGCGAAGGTCAGCACGTTGTTCTTGTGGACCAGCGTGAGCTTCTTGCGGGGACGGGCCTGGGCGCGGGCGAAGGCGTCACGGACGACGCGCTCGACGCCGTAGGCCGTGTTGACGGAGACCTCGGTGGCGACCTCGTGCTCGGTGCCCTTGCGGATGGTGCCGCCGTTGCCCGTGTACGGACCCTCGGTGCCTTCGCGGACGACGACGAAGTCGATCTCCGGCCGGCCGGCCAGCGGCGACTCGACTCCGGGCTGCAGCTTGCTCGGGCGCAGGTTGACGTGGTGGTCGAAGGCGAAGCGGAGCTTGAGCAGGAAGCCGCGCTCCAGCACGCCGGACGGCACGGAGGGGTCGCCGATGGCGCCGAGCAGGATGGCGTCGTGGCCCTTCAGGGCGTCGAGGTCGGCGTCGGTGAGGGTCTCACCGGTGGCGTGGTAGCGCCGGGCGCCGAAGTCGAACTCCTTGGTCTCCAGCTTCACATCCTGCGGGAGGACGGCGGCCAGGACCTTGAGACCTTCGGTCACGACCTCCTGGCCGATGCCGTCACCGGGGATCACTGCGAGATTGAGGCTGCGAGAACTTGCCGACATGTGCGGCACCCTACCCCCCTGTCCCACGGGATGACACGCTCCGTCCGGCATGCGGACGCCGTCCGCGGCTGTCGCTCAGTGGCCGGTGGCGCCGCCGTTGTCCCGGCGGTCGAGGGCGCGCTGGAGGGCGGCCGCGGCGTTCTTGCGGTCGGAGTCGCTCGTACGGGAGGGGTGACGGACTCGGCGGCGGACGATCGTCTCGGCCATGGGAATCGACTCCTTCGGCGCTGAGGCAGCGCGGAGAGCGAGCGGTGCGGAGAGTCGCCGGAAGGGGCGGGGAGCGCGGGCCGCAGGGATCGCCTGCACGGGGCTCACGACCGCCGGCCGCTCGATCGAGCGGAACGTTCGGCTCCTACAAAGTTAAGGGAGCGGGGAGCATCTGTCTCCACACTTACTCGGACTTCCTACTATCTGAGACAGTGCCCTCGGTCACACGGCCCCGACCTGTGAAAACGCCCCGGGGGCCAGGCCGGTCGACCTGGCCCCCGGGGCGTTCGCGAGCGGTTTTCAGCCCATGTGCGGGTAGGTGTAGTCGGTCGGCGGGACCAGCGTCTCCTTGATGGCGCGGGTCAGGGTCCAGCGCATCAGGTTCTGCGGGGCGCCGGCCTTGTCGTTGGTGCCGGAGGCACGGCCGCCGCCGAAGGGCTGCTGGCCGACCACGGCGCCGGTCGACTTGTCGTTGATGTAGAAGTTGCCCGCCGCGTAGCGCAGCTTCTCCATCGTGTACGCCGCCGCCGCGCGGTCGTTCGACACGACCGATCCGGTGAGCGCGTAGTCGGACACGGATTCCATCTGCGTCAGCATCTCGTCGTACGCGTCGGCCTTGCTGTCGTCGTACACGTACACGGCGAGGAACGGGCCGAAGTACTCGGTGCGGAAGACCTCGTTCTCCGGGTCGGTGCACTCGACGACGGTCGGGCGGACGAAGTAGCCGACCGAGTCGTCGTAGGAGCCGCCCGCGACGATCGTGCAGGTCTCGTCCTCCTTGGCGCGGTCGATGGCGGCCTTGTTCTTGGCGAAGGACCGCTCGTCGATGACGGCGCCGACGAAGTTCGACAGGTCGGTGACGTCACCCATGGTGAGGTAGTCGACCTCGGCGGCGAACTCCTCCTTGAACCCGTCGTTCCAGATGGACGCCGGGATGTACGCGCGGGAGGTGGCGCTGCACTTCTGGCCCTGGTACTCGAACGCGCCGCGGGTCAGGGCCGTCTTGAGCACGGCGCGGTCGGCGCTCGGGTGGGCGACCAGGAAGTCCTTGCCGCCGGTCTCGCCGACCAGGCGCGGGTAGGTGCGGTACTTCTCGATGTTGTTGCCGACCGTCTTCCACAGGTGCTGGAAGGTCCTGGTCGAGCCGGTGAAGTGGATGCCCGCCAGGTCCCGGTGTTCCAGCGCGACCTCGGAGACCGCGATGCCGTCGCCGGTGACCAGGTTGATGACGCCCTTGGGCAGCCCGGCCTCCTCCAGGAGCCGCATGAGCAGCACGGCGGCGTGGGTCTGCGTCGGGGACGGCTTCCAGACCACGACGTTGCCCATCAGGGCCGGGGCGGTGGGCAGGTTGGCCGCGATCGCGCTGAAGTTGAAGGGCGTGATCGC
This sequence comes from Streptomyces mayonensis, assembly GCF_018982965.1. Classification (GTDB taxonomy): domain Bacteria; phylum Actinomycetota; class Actinomycetes; order Streptomycetales; family Streptomycetaceae; genus Streptomyces; species Streptomyces mayonensis. The sequence continues at coordinate 12,623 of NZ_JACBYP010000079.1, forward strand.
GTAGACGAAGCCCTCCAGCGGGCGGTGGTCCATCCGGTTCCACACGCCCTGGGAGTTGGCCGGGGGCTGCTCGGCCAGGATGTTCCGGGCGTAGTGGACGTTGAAGCGCCAGAAGTCGATCAGCTCGCAGGGGCTGTCGATCTCGGCCTGCTGCGCGGTCTTGGACTGGCCGAGCATGGTGGAGGCGGCAATCGTCTCGCGCCACGGGCCGGACAGCAGTTCGGCGGCGCGCAGGATGATCGCCGCGCGGTCGTCGAAGGACATCGCGCGCCACGCCGGGGCGGCGGCCAGGGCGGCGTCGATCGCGTCCTGGGCGTCCGCCTGCGTGGCGTTGGCGTAGGTGCCCAGGCGGGACTTGTGGTTGTGCGGCTGCACGACGTCGAAGCGCTCACCGCCGCCCATCCGCCTGACGCCGCCGATGGTGCAGGGCAGGTCGACGGGGTTGTCGGCCAGCTCCTTGAGTTTGGCCTCCAGACGGGCGCGCTCGGGCGAACCGGGGGCGTAGCCGTGCACCGGCTCGTTGACGGGGGTGGGGACCTGGGTCACAGCGTCCATGGGTTCCGTAACTCCTTGACTTGAGCGGGTTGTGCGAGCGGGTGCGGGCTCAGCCCTTGCTGACCATCGAGCGGGCGAAGAACCGGAGGTTCGCCGGCTTCTCCGCGAGACGGCGCATGAAGTAGCCGTACCAGTCGGTGCCGTAGGCCGTGTAGACGCGCATGCGGTGCCCCTCGGCGGCCAGCCGCAGGTGCTCGTCGCCCCGGATGCCGTACAGCATCTGGAACTCGTACTCGTCGAGCTTGCGTCCGGCCGTGCGGGCCAGCTCCTGGGCGATGGAGATCAGGCGCGGGTCGTGCGACCCGACCATCGGATAGCCCTCGCCCTCCATCAGGGTGCGCAGGATCCGCACGTACGCCTTGTCGATCTCGTGGCGCTGCTGGTACGCGACCTCTGCGGGCTCCTTGTAGGCGCCCTTCACCAACCGTACGCGAGAGCCGCTGTCGGCCAGGCGGCGCGCGTCGTCCTCGGTGCGGAAGAGGTAGGCCTGGATGACGCAGCCGGTCTGCGGGAAGTCCTTGCGCAGCTCCTCGTGGATGGCGAACATCGAGTCGAGGGTCGTGTGGTCCTCCGCGTCCAGGGTGACCGTGGTGCCGATCTCGGCGGCGGCCTCGACGACCGGACGGACGTTCGCGGCGGCCAGCTCGTGGCCGCCGTCCAGCGCCTGGCCGAACATCGACAGCTTCACGGACATCTCGGCGCGGGTGCCGAGGCCCAGGGGCTTCAGCCGGTCGATCAGCTCGAGGTAGGCGTCGCGGGCGGCCCCGGCCTGTGCGGGGGTGGTGATGTCCTCGCCGACGACGTCCATCGTCAGCTCCAGGCCCTGCTCGGTGAGGTCGCGGACGATCGGCACGATCTCGTCGACCGACTCGCCGGGGATGAACCGGTCGACGACCGGCTTCGTCACAGGCGCGGCCGAGACCAGCCGGCGCATCCGGTCGCTGCGCGACGCGGCGAGAATCACGGGACCCAGCACGGGGCACCTCCACTTGCCAACCAACACGAGGCCGCGCCCGGAGTCCGGTGTCCAGGGGTTCGGGAACGGCACGGAGAACCACCGTGAAATCTAGGGACGGTCCCGATCGTCGGCCATCGACAGCTGTCACGCATCCGTGCCGCGGATCTCATACAGATGTATGAAGGCCGTGCGAGTATGCGGCAGAATGCCCGGGTGACGCCGGATTCCAGAAGTGAGTACCAGGAGCTGATCGACGAGATCTCGGAGCTCCTGGGCGCTCCCGCGACGCTCGAGAACCGCGACTTCGAGCTGATCGCCTTCGGCGCGTACGACAGCGAGGGCGACCTCGACCCCTCCGTCCTGGACCCGGTGCGCACCCGGTCGATCCTGACCCGGCGCTCCACCGCCGCCGTCCGCTCCTGGTTCGAGGGCTTCGGCATCACCCGGGCGACCGGGCCGGTCCGTATCCCGCCGACCCCTCAGGCGGGGGTGTACCGGGGCCGTACATGTCTGCCGGTACGCCATCGGGGTGTGGTCCTCGGCTACGTCTGGCTGCTCGACACCGATCCGGGCCCGACCGAGCGGCAGCTGGCGGCGGCCATGGCGGTGACGGTCCGGATCGGCGCGCTGCTCGCGGACGAGGCACAGCACGGCGCCGACCTGAGCCGGGAGCTGCGGGCGGTGCTGACCGCCGAGCGGGGCTGGCAGCGGGACATGGCGATCGCGGAGCTGCGCACGGCGCTCGGCGCCCGCGCGGACACCCCGCACGCGGTGGTCTGTGTGGCGCCCTGGCCGTCGGCGGACCCGGACGACGCGCCCTCGGTCCGTACGGTGCCGGGGGCGACCGCACTGTGCACGGTGCCGTGGGGGACGGCGGGGCAGTCGCTGGCGCTGCTGGTCAGGCTGCGTGCGGCGGACGTGCCGGCCCCGGCGACCGCGGCGGCGGGGCGGCTGCTGGAACGGGCCCCGGGCGCGGCCGGCCCGGGCCCGGGTGCCGCGGGGGTGGTCGCGGCCGGGGTGTCCGCACCGCGCACGGGGCTCGCGGAGCTGGGGGCGGCCTGGTGGGAGGCGTCGGCGGCGGCCCGGGCGGCGCGGGCCGAGTCGCGGTTCGGGCCGGTCGCGCAGTGGACGTCGATCGGGCCGTTCCGGCTGCTGGCCGGACTGCCCCCGCACTCGGCCCACGACCCCGCCGTACGGGCGCTGCTCTCCCCCGCCCACCGTGAACTCGCCCGCACGGCGGAGGTGTACCTGGACCGTGCGGGCCAGGCCGGCCGTACCGCCGCCGAGCTGGGCATCCACCGCCAGACGCTGTACTACCGGCTCTCCCGCGTCGAACAGCTCACCGGCCTGGACCTGGACGACGGGGAGGACCGGCTGCTGCTGCACATGGCGCTCAAGGCGCACCGCCTGTAGCGGCGGCCCCGGTCCCCTCGATCACCCGGCGCAGGCCCTCGGTGAGCCGGTCCGCCTCGGGGGCGGACCCGGGGTCGAACGTCCACTGGGCCATGAGGCCCATCATCAGGGTCGTGTAGAAGGTGCCGAGCGTGTCGACGGCCTCCTCCGGCACCTCGTCCTCGGGGGCGTCCGTGAACAGGGCGACGAGTCCGCGCGAGCCCTCGCGCTGGGCGCGCGCCAGGTGGTCGCGGACCTCCGGCACCTGGTCCCCGAGGGCCACGACCTCCATGCTCAGCCGCCACATCGAGCCCGGCCCGCGCATGGTTCCGACGACGTTCGACCACACCGAGGCGAACCGCTCCAGCGAGCCGGGCCCGCCCTTGACCTCGCCGTCGAAGGCCTCGGACATGTTCTCGACCATCGCCACGTACGCCTGCGCGAGCAGGGCGTCCTTCGACCCGTAGTGGTAGCCGATGGAGGCCAGGTTGGTCCCCGACTCCTTGACGATGTCGCGGGCCGTCGTGCGCACGAACCCCTTGGCGAGCAGGCAGCGCTTGGCGCCTTCGAGCAGATCCTCACGATGTCCCATGACGTCACCTTACCCAGCCCTCCATACGCACGTCTTACACGGTCGTCTCATACGACCGTGCAAGACGACCGTCTTATACAACCGTCCTAGACAAGCGTATAAGACATGCGTACAGTCACGCCTATGACAACGAACCCGACCCGTGCCGGCCGCCGCGAGTGGACCGCGCTGGCCGTGCTGATGCTTCCGCTGCTGCTGGTCTCGATGGACGTCTCCGTCCTCTACTTCGCGATCCCGCAGATCAGCGCCGACCTGGACCCCAGCGGCACCCAACAGCTGTGGATCTTCGACATCTACGGCTTCGTCCTCGCGGGCCTGCTGATGACGATGGGCTCGCTCGGCGACCGCGTCGGCCGCCGCAGGCTGCTGCTGATCGGCGCGGTGGCCTTCGGCGCCGCCTCCCTGCTCGCCGCCTACGCGCACACCGCCGAGACCCTGATCGCGGCCCGCGCGGTGCTCGGCATCGGCGGCGCGACGCTGATGCCGTCGACGATGGCGCTGGTCCGCACGATGTTCACCGACCCCGTCCAGCGGGCGAAGGCGATCGGGCTGTGGTCGGGGGTGATGACGGCCGGGGTAGCACTCGGCTCGGTGATGAGCGGGGTCCTCGTCGAGCACTTCTGGTGGGGCTCGGTCTTCCTGGTCAACCTGCCCGCGATGGTTCTGCTGCTGGTCCTCGGACCGCTGCTGCTGCCCGAGTCGAAGGACCCCTCCCCCGGCCGCTTCGACCTGCTGAGCGTCCCGCTGTCGATGGCGGCGGTGCTGCCCGTGGTCTACGGCCTGAAGGAACTGCCCTCCGAGGGCTGGAACGTCCGCTACGTCGTCTCGATCACCGTCGGCCTGCTGTTCGCGGCGCTGTTCGTGCACCGCCAGCGCACGTCCGCCGCGCCGATGATCTCGCCGGCCCTCTTCCGCGGGCACGGCTTCAGCCCGGCGCTCGTCCTCAACACCCTGTCGGCCTTCGGGATGATGGGCTCCGCGTACTTCACCACCCAGTACCTGCAGTCGGTCCTGGGCAAGAGCGCGCTGGAGGCCGCGCTGTGGAGTCTGCTGCCGTCCGTGCTCATCGGGGCCGCCGCACCGGTCACCACCCTGCTGGTCCAGCGGGGCGTGCAGCGCGCTCACGTCGTCACGGCCGGCTTCGCGGTCGCGGCGGGCGGCTACGGGCTGCTGACCCTGGCCGGTACGGACTCGCTGTGGCTGGTGCTGGCCGCGTCCGGGGTCCTCGCCGTCGGCATCGTCGTCGTGATGTCCCAGCTCACCGACCTGGCGCTCAGCTCGGCCCCGGTCGAGAGGGCGGGCTCGGCCTCCTCGCTCCTGGAGACCGGCACCGAGTTCGGCGGCGCCCTGGGCATGGCCGTCCTCGGGTCGATCGGTACGGCCGTCTACCGCCACGGCGTTCCCGCGGACGCGCCCGCCGCGGCACAGGAGACGCTGGGCGGCGCGCTGGCCGTCGCCGCCGGACTGCCCGGGCGCGCGGGAGACGCCCTGGCGACCGCGGCCCGTGAGGCGTTCACCGACGGCATGCGGGGCGCCGCGACGGCGGGGGCGCTGCTGCTCCTCGGGGCGGCGGCGCTGGCGGCGAGGGGGCTGCGGAACATCCGGGTGCGCCCGGAGACGCGCCCGGAGGGCAGCGAGGACGACAAAGACGCCGGACAGGCCGACTCGCTCAGCCCGTCCGGCGTTTGAGGACGAGGCCCGTTCAGGGCCGGTACCGGGGTCCGGGGCAGGAGCGCCCCCGGACCTCAGACCAGGTTGACCGACCGGGCCGACGTCGCCCCGATCTCCGCCGCGACCTCCGTAAGGACCCCGGCGGGCACCGTGTCGTCGACGGTCAGGACGGCCAGCGCCTCGCCGCCCACCGTGGAACGCGCGACCTGCATGCCGGCGATGTTGACGCCGGCCTCGCCGATGACGCGGCCGACGGTGCCGACGACGCCGGGACGGTCCTCGTAGCGCAGGACGACCATGTGGTCGGCGAGGGCGAGGTCGACGTCGTACTCGCCGACGGCGACGATCTTCTGCAGGTGCTTCGGGCCGGCCAGCGTGCCGGAGACCGACACCTCCTCGCCGTCCGCGAGGGTGCCGCGCACGATGACGACGTTGCGGTGCTCCGCCGACTCCGAGCTGGTGGTCAGCCGGACCTCGACGCCGCGCTCCTGGGCGAACAGGGGGGCGTTGACGTACGACACGGTCTCGTCGACGACGTCCTCGAACACGCCCTTGAGGGCGGAGAGCTCCAGCACCTTCACGTCGTGCTGGGTGATCTCGCCGTAGACCTCGACGTCGAGGCGGACGGCGACCTCGCCGGCGAGCGCGGTGAAGATGCGGCCGAGGCGCTCGGCGAGCGGCAGGCCCGGCTTGACGTCCTCGGCGATGACGCCGCCCTGGACGTTGACCGCGTCGGGGACCAGTTCACCGGCGAGGGCGAGGCGGACGGACTTGGCGACGGCGATGCCGGCCTTCTCCTGGGCCTCGTCGGTGGAGGCGCCGAGGTGCGGCGTACAGACCACCTGGTCGAACTCGAACAGCGGCGAGTCCGTGCACGGCTCCTTCGCGTACACGTCCAGGCCGGCGCCGGCGACGCGGCCCTCCTTGAGCGCCGAGTACAGCGCCTCCTCGTCGACGATGCCGCCGCGGGCGGCGTTGACGATGCGGACGCTCGGCTTGACCTTGCGCAGCGCCTCGTCGCCGATCAGGCCGACGGTCTCGGGGGTCTTGGGGAGGTGGACGGTGATGAAGTCGGAGACCTCGAGCAGCTCGTCGAGCGAGAGGACCTTGACGCCCATCTGCGCGGCGCGCGCGGGCTGCACGTAGGGGTCGTAGGCGACGACCTTCATGCCGAAGGCCGACATGCGCTGGGCGACGAGGGCACCGATGCGGCCCAGGCCCACGACGCCGAGGGTCTTCTCGGCCAGCTCGACGCCGGTGTACTTGCTGCGCTTCCACTCGCCGTTCTTCAGCGCGGCGTTGGCCTGCGGGATGTTGCGGGCGGTGGCGACGATCAGGCCGCAGGCCAGCTCGGCGGCGGTCACGATGTTGGAGGTCGGGGCGTTGACGACCATCACGCCGGCCTTGGTGGCGGCGGAGACGTCGACGTTGTCCAGGCCGACGCCGGCTCGTGCGACGACCTTGAGCTTCTTGGCTGCCGCGACGGCCTCGGCGTCGACCTTGGTGGCGGAGCGGACCAGGATCGCGTCCACGTCGGCGATGGCGGGGAGCAGTTCGGCCCGGTCCGCGCCGTTGCACTGGCGGATCTCGAAGTCGGGGCCGAGCGCGTCCACGGTCGCGGGCGACAGCTCTTCGGCGATGAGTACGACAGGTTTCGAGCTCACGTGAGTCCTCACAAGTCCAATGCGGACGGCCGTCCCGACGGCCGCATTCGGTGTCGCTGAGCCGCGTGGAAGACGCACGACGCTGTGGGCCTGACGCGTATGTGTTCAGCAGTGTAGTGGCGTGGCGGGGGTCGTCCGGCGCCCGTGCGGAAGGATCACCCGGACGTGGCCCGCAGGCCGGCCGGGGCAGTCGCGTGCCCCGTGACGGTGCCCGGGCCGGGCGCCGTCACGGGGCGGCGGACGCGGACTTACGCCTCTTCGTCGACCCAGCTCATGAGCTTGCGCAGCTCCTTGCCGGTGGTCTCCAGGAGGTGCTCGGAGTCCTGCTTCTTGTACTCGTTGTACTTCTTCAGACCGCCGTGGTACTCGTCCATCCAGTTCTTGGCGAAGGTGCCGTCCTGGATCTCGCCGAGGATCTTCTTCATCTCGGCCTTGGTGGCGTCGGTGATGATCCGCGGGCCGCTGACGTAGTCGCCCCACTCGGCGGTCTCGGAGATCGACCAGCGCATCTTCTCCAGGCCGCCCTCGTACATGAGGTCCACGATCAGCTTCAGCTCGTGCAGGCACTCGAAGTAGGCGATCTCCGGCTGGTAGCCCGCCTCGGTCAGCGTCTCGAAGCCCGCCTTGACCAGGGCCGCGGTGCCACCGCACAGGACGGCCTGCTCACCGAAGAGGTCGGTCTCGGTCTCCTCGGTGAAGGTCGTCTTGATGACGCCGGCGCGGGTGCCGCCGATGCCCTTCGCGTACGACAGGGCCAGCGCGAAGCCGTTGCCCGTGGCGTCCTGCTCGACGGCGGCGATGCAGGGAACGCCGCGGCCCTCCTCGTACTGGCGGCGCACCAGGTGGCCCGGGCCCTTGGGGGCGACCATGCAGACGTCCACGCCGGCCGGGGGCTTGACGAAGCCGTAGCGGATGTTCAGGCCGTGGCCGAAGAACAGCGCGTCGCCGTCCTTCAGGTTGTCCTTGATGTGCTTCTCGTAGACCTCGCCCTGGATCGGGTCCGGGACCAGGATCATGATGACGTCGGCCTCGGCGGCGGCCTCGGAGGGGCTCACCACGCGCAGGCCCTGCTCCTCGGCCTTGGCCTTGGACTTGGAGCCCTCGTGCAGACCGACGCGCACGTCGACACCGGAGTCGCGCAGCGACAGGGCGTGGGCGTGGCCCTGGCTGCCGTACCCGATGACCGCGACCTTGCGGCCCTGGATGATGGACAGGTCGGCGTCGGCGTCGTAGAACAGCTCGGCCACTGGGTTCTCTCCTTGTGTGCAGGTGTTGCGTCCCACCGTATGCCGGTGAGGGGAAGGGAAGTTTCGGGGTCTCGGAATACGGGCGGCCGGATTTTCACCGGCCGCCCGTCTCCGTCGTTATGCGGACCGGTCCAGTGCGCGCAGCGAGCGGTCCGTGATCGAACGGGCGCCGCGGCCGATGGCGATCGTGCCGGACTGGACGAGTTCCTTGATGCCGTACGGTTCCAGCATCCTGAGCATGGCGGACAGCTTGTCGCTGCTGCCGGTGGCCTCGATGGTGACGGCCTCCGGGGAGACGTCGACGGTCTTCGCGCGGAAGAGCTGGACGATCTCGACGATCTGGGAGCGCGTCTCGTTGTCGGAGCGCACCTTCACCAGAACGAGTTCTCGCTGGACGGCCTGGGTCGGCTCCAGCTCGACGATCTTGAGCACGTTGACGAGCTTGTTGAGCTGCTTGGTCACCTGCTCCAGCGGGAACTCCTCGACGCTCACCACGATGGTGATGCGGGAGATGTCGGGGTGCTCGGTGACACCGACCGCGAGCGAGTCGATGTTGAAGCCGCGACGGGAGAAGAGGGCGGCGATCCGGGCGAGGATGCCGGGGGTGTTCTCCACCAGGACGGAGAGCGTGTGCTTGGACATGGTCTCTTCGGTCTCTCTCGCTCAGTCGTCTTCGTCAGTCGTCTTCGTTGTCGCCGAAGTCGGGGCGGACGTCCCGGGCGGCCATGATCTCGTCGTTCGAGGTGCCGGCGGCGACCATCGGCCAGACCATCGCGTCCTCGTGGACGATGAAGTCGACCACGACGGGCCGGTCGTTGACGGAGTTCGCCTCCTCGATCACCTTGTCGAGGTCGGCGGGGTCGTCGCAGCGGATGGCGTAGCAGCCCATGGCCTCCGACAGCTTGACGAAGTCGGGGACGCGGGTGCCGCGGGCCTCCGGGTTGACGTCCTCGGGGCCGGAGTGCAGCACGGTGTTGGAGTACCGCTGGTTGTAGAACAGGGTCTGCCACTGGCGGACCATCCCGAGGGCGCCGTTGTTGATGACGGCGACCTTGATCGGGATGTTGTTCAGGGCGCAGGTGGTCAGTTCCTGGTTGGTCATCTGGAAGCAGCCGTCGCCGTCGATCGCCCAGACGGTGCGGCCGGGCATGCCGGCCTGCGCGCCCATGGCGGCCGGGACGGCGTAGCCCATGGTCCCGGCGCCGCCCGAGTTCAGCCAGGTGGCGGGCTTGTCGTACTGGACGAAGTGCGCGGCCCACATCTGGTGCTGGCCGACGCCGGCCGCGAAGATCGTGCCCTCCGGGGCCAGTTGCCCGATGCGCTCGATGACGTGCTGCGGGGAGAGCGAACCGTCCTCGGGCTGGTCGTAGCCCAGGGGGTAGGTGTCGCGCCAGCGGCTGAGGTCCTTCCACCAGGCCGCGTATCCCGATGCGGCGGCCTCGCCCCGGTTGCCCTCGTCGTGCTCCTTCTGGACGGCCTGCACGAGGTCGGCGAGGACCTCGCGGGCGTCGCCGACGATCGGGACGTCGGCGGCCCGGTTCTTGCCGATCTCGGCCGGGTCGATGTCGGCGTGCACGATCTTGGCGTGCGGGGCGAAGCTGTCCAGCTTGCCGGTGACACGGTCGTCGAAACGGGCTCCGAGGGCGACGATCAGGTCGGCCTTCTGCAGCGCGGTGACGGCGGTGACCGAACCGTGCATGCCCGGCATTCCCACGTGCAGCGGGTGGCTGTCGGGGAACGCGCCGAGCGCCATCAGGGTGGTGGTGACGGGCGCTTCGGTGAGTTCGGCGAGGACCCGCAGCTCGGCGGTGGCCTGCGCCTTGAGCACGCCGCCGCCGACGTACAGCACGGGGCGCTTCGCGGCCGAGATCAGCTTGGCCGCCTCGCGGATCTGCTTGGCGTGCGGCTTGGTGACCGGGCGGTAGCCGGGCAGGTCCATGACCGGGGGCCAGGAGAAGGTGGTCTTCTTCTGGAGGATGTCCTTGGGGATGTCGACCAGGACCGGCCCGGGGCGGCCGGTGGAGGCGATGTGGAACGCCTGCGCGATCACCCGCGGGATGTCCTCGGCCTTGGTGACGAGGAAGCTGTGCTTGGTGATCGGCATGCTGATGCCGACGATGTCCGCCTCCTGGAAGGCGTCCGTGCCGATCGCGGCGGACACCACCTGACCGGTGATCGCGACCAGCGGCACGGAGTCCATGTTGGCGTCGGCGATCGGGGTGACCAGGTTGGTGGCACCGGGGCCCGAGGTCGCCATGCAGACGCCGACCTTGCCCGTGGCCTGCGCGTAGCCGGTGGCCGCGTGTCCGGCGCCCTGCTCGTGACGGACCAGGACGTGGCGCACCCTGGTGGAGTCCATCAGCGGGTCGTAGGCCGGAAGGATCGTGCCGCCGGGGATGCCGAATACGGTGTCGGCGCCGACCTCCTCGAGAGAGCGAATGAGGGACTGCGCACCCGTGACGTGCTCGGGGGCGGACTGTCCTCCGGATCGGGGCCGGGGCTGCGGGTGAGCCCCGGTGGCCTGCTCGGTCATCGGCGTTCTCTTCTCGATGCTGAGGGTTTTTGCGAGGTTTGTACGGTCTGCGGTTGCTCTGCGGCAGGTGCCTGTGCAACAAAAAACCCCTCGTGCCAGAAGGCAAGCGAGGGGAGCGCGCCGGGAGTGGGTCGCCGGGAGTCCGGGTCGATCCGGACGTCACCGGCTTCAGCCGACGCGCTTACCAAGTACGAGAATTCGGGTGCGCATGGCACTGACCCTCCCCCCGGCACGCACTCACTGTCAAGTGGGTGGGACGGGAGTCTCATCATGTGAGCGCAGTGCCGTGCCGCCGCCGAGGACCGCCGGCAGCCCGGCGACACCACCGGTGACCTGGCCGCCCGCGGCGTTGCCGACGCCGACGGCGGCCCCCGTCGCGTACACCCCCGAGCCACCGCCGGCGAAGGCCGGTTCGGCCGGGCCGTGCGGTACCGGGTAGTGGCCGGTTCCCAGCGCTCTGCGCAGCCGGTACTCGTCCAGCGGGCCGGAGAACGCCATGCCCTGCCCGTGCGTGCAGCCCATGGCGCGCAGGGCGACGATCTGCTCCGGCAGGTCCACGCCGTCGGCCACGGACTTCAGCCCGAGGTCGGTGGCGATGCGCAGCAGGCCACTGGTGATCTTGTGCAGCCGCGCCGACTCCACCACCCCCTCGATCAGGCCGCGGTCGAGCTTGAGGACGTCCACGGGCAGGCGGCGCAGCGCGGTGATCGCCGCGTAGCCGCTGCCGAAGCCGTCCAGGGCGATGCGGACACCGACCCGGCGCAGCGCGTTCAGCCGGCGGTCCAGTTCGTCGAGGCCGACCCGTGGGTCGATGTCCGACAGCTCGATCACAAGAGAGCCCGGCGGGAGTCCGTGGCGGGTCAGCAGCGCCTCCACGGAGCCGAGCGGCATGGAGCGGTCCAGCAGGCGGCGGGCGCCCATGCGTATGGCCACGCTGACCGGGAGACCGGCCGCGGCGCGCTCGGCGGCCTGCTCGACGGCTTCCCGGAGCACCCAGCGGTCCAGCTCGGCGGTTCTGTCGCCGTCCTCGGCGACCCGCAGGAACTCGGCGGGGGTGAACAGCACGCCCTGCGAGGAACGCCAGCGCGGCTGGGCGCAGACCGACGTGATCCGGCCGTCCGTCAGGGAGACCACCGGCTGGTGCAGCAGGGCGAACTCCCCCTCGTGCAGCGCGGCCCGGAGCCGTCCGGCCAGCTCCGCCTTGCGGACGACGTCCTGCTGCATCTGTGGTCGGTACAGCTCGACGCGTCCCTTGCCGCCCGCCTTGGCGCGGTACATCGCGAGGTCGGCGTTGCGGAGCAACTCGCCCGCACCGAGGCCCGGTTCGGCGAAGGCGACGCCGATGGAGGCGTTGACCCGGACGTCGTTGCCGTCGATGAGGTAGGGCTGGGAGAGGGTCAGCCGGAGACGGTCGGCGAGTTCCCGGATGTGTCCCTCGCGGGCGGCGCGGTCGCGGGCCCCGTCCCCGACGATCAGCGCCGCGAACTCGTCACCGCCGAGCCTCGCCGCGGTGTCGCCCTTGCGGACGGCCTCGTGGAGTCTGCGGGCGGCCTGGACGAGCAGTTCGTCGCCGGCCTGGTGACCGATGGTGTCGTTGACGCCCTTGAAGCCGTCGAGGTCGATGAAGAGCACCGCCGTACCGCGCAGGGCGGTGCCGCGGTCCAGGGCGCGCCGGCCCGCGAGGGCCTGCTGCACGCGCCGGGTGAACAGGGAGCGGTTGGGCAGGTCGGTGAGCGGGTCGTGTTCGGCGTTGTGCTGGAGCTGCGCCTGCAGACGCACCCTTTCGGTGACGTCCCGGCTGTTGAAGATGAGGCCGCCGTGGTGCCGGTTGACGGTGGACTCGACGTTGAGCCAGCTTTCCCCGGTCCCGGTCCCGCCCGGGCCGCTCGGTCGGGAGGTGTCCCCGCCGCCGGACCGGAAGCGGCACTCGATGCGGGTGGTCGGTTCCTCGACCGGGTCGGCGGCGAGGAACCTGCGCACCTCGTGCAGCACGGAGCCGAGGTCGTCCGGGTGGATGAGCCCGGCCAGCTCGCTGCCGACGAGTTCCTCGGCGGGGCGGCCGTAGACACCCGCGGCGGCCGGGGAGACGTAGCGGAGGGTGCCGTTGGGTGCGGCGATCATGATGACGTCGCTGGAGCCCTGCACCAGGGAGCGGAAGTGGTTCTCCTTCTGCGCCAGTTCCTGGGTGAGGACGATGTTGTCGAGCAGCATGATGCCCTGGCGGACGACGAGCGCGAGCACCACCGTGCCGCCGGTCAGGAGTACCACGCGGTCGACGCTGCGGCCGTTGAGGACGTTGTAGAGGATGCCCAGGGTGCAGACGGCGGCGGCGAGGTACGGGGTGAGCGCGGCCAGGGACCCGGCGATGGGCCGGGCGGCCGGATAGCGCTCGCGTTCGCCGCAGCCCGGACCGGATCCCGGCAGGGACGGGGCGGGAGCGGCGGCGGGTGCCGTCCCGGCCGCGGGCCGGTGGCCGGCGCCGCGCTGTGCGGGGACGTGTTCGCGCACCACGCGCGTGCGCCCCTCGGAGCACTCCTCGTCCCACGGCTTCAGACCGCGCCGGTGCGCGGCCCAGGGCGCGTAGGCGAGCAGCAGGGAGCCGGCGAACCAGCCCGCGTCGAGCAACTGGCCGGAGTGGTAGTTGTTGTGCAGCATCGGCGAGGTGAACAGGGCGTCGCACACCACCGTCAGGGCAAGCGCCCCGATGGCGGTGTTGACGGCGGACCTCCCGACGGGCGACCGCCTGAAGTGCAGCGCCAGCACCATGCTGACCAGGGCGATGTCCAGCAGCGGGTACGCCACCGTCAGCGCGGAGTGCGCCACGCTGGACCCGCCCTCGGCCTTCGCCGCCTGGGCGAGCGCCAGGCTCCAGGCCAGGGTCAGCAGCGAACCGCCGATCAGCCAGGAGTCCAGGCCCAGGCAGATCCACCCGGCCTTGGTCACCGGACGCTTGGCCAGCACCAGGAGTCCGACGATGGCGGGCGGCGCGAAGCACAGGAAGAACAGGTCGGCGTAGCTGGGGCTGGGGACGGGGACGCGCAGGACGACCTCGTACCACCCCCAGACCAGGTTGCCCAGGGACGCCATGGCCGACGAGACGGCGAACAGCAGCCAGGCCGACCGGAAGCGGACGCGGCGCCCGCGGGCGTAGAGGAAGCAGGAGACGGCGGCGGCGGCCGCGGCGGCGCTCAGCCCGAAGTCGCCCATGATCTTGGCGACGTAGTCCGAGCCCCAGCCGAGCGCGGCACCGACGGCGTAGGCCGCGCAGACCAGGGCCAGCAGGAGCTGGCGGGCGAGAGCCGGTCCGGCCGTGACGACGGCCGGCCGGGGCGGCGGCGGAGCGGGCGAGGGCTGCGTGCGCAGCGCTCCGTCCAGTGTGGGCGCGGAGGGCGGACTCATCGGAGCCTCCCGGGCCGTGCCGCTCCGGTGTCCCGCCCGGACCGGTGAGTGGGGGCGCTCTGCCTCCTGCGGCCCTCCGGCCGGCGCCGGTGCAAGCGGCTGCGGCCGTGCGGGCCGTCGTGGTGGCGGTGGCGGTTCCGTCTGCGCGCGGTCGTGGTCGTGCGCCAGGGTCGCCGGCGTCGGCTCCGCCGCGTCGGGTCGTTCGTCCATAGGCCGTGCATCGCCCGTCGCCCCCCTCACAGTCCTGAAATGTCCATCCCCGGCGCCGACCGGTGCGCGGCGCATCCCCTGTCGGACGATACACCAGGATCGTCACTCAGGGACATAGTGCCTCTACGCTCCGTGACGACCAGCGGATATGCGCGTACCCACCGCGTCCGGGGAACTGCGGAGGGTACCCGAAACGGATTACGCGCCCGTCGTCAGGATCACGTTGCGCAGCGGCTCCTGGTTCACGAAGCGGTTCAACTGGTCCACCAGCAGCCGCTTGGCGCGCGGCAGGAAGGCGGAGGTCGGCCCGCCGACGTGAGGGCTGACGACTATGCCGGGAGCATGCCACAGCGGATGGTCCCCCGGCAGCGGTTCCGGGTCGGTCACGTCGAGGGCCGCGGTCAGGCGCCCGCTCTCCAGTTCGGTGAGCAACGCCTTCGTGTGGACGACCGGTCCGCGCGCGACGTTGACGAGCAGGGCGCCGTCCTTCATGCGGGCCAGGAAATCGGCGTCGGCCAGGTGGCGGGTGGCCTCGGTGAGCGGTGTGGACAGGACGACCACGTCGGCCTGCGGGAGCAGGGCGGGGAGGTCGGTGAGCGGGTGCACCGGGCCGCGCTCCGTGGTGCGGGCGGAGCGCGCGACGCGCACCACCGGCGCGACCTCGAACGGCACGAGCCGGTCCTCGATGGCGGCGCCGATCGACCCGTACCCGACGATGAGCACCGTCCGGTCGGCGAGCGCGGGCCGGAAACCGCCGCGCCACTCGCCCCGGTCCTGCGCCCGCACGAAGTCCGGGATGCCGCGCAGCGAGGCGAGGATCAGGGTCAGGGCCAGCTCCGCGGTGCTGGCCTCGTGCACACCGCGCGCGTTGCACAGCCGGACACCGGCGGGCAGGTCCTTCAGGGCGGGCTCGACGTGGTCGATGCCGGCGGAGAGCGTCTGGACGACCTGCACGGAGCGCATGGCGGGCAGCGGACGCAGCCCGACCGGGCCGGGCTTCATGTAGGGGACGACGTAGAACGCGCAGTCCGCCGGGTCGGCGGGGAAGGTCTCCTCGCCGTCCCAGTGGCGGTAGGCGGGGCCCTCGGGGAGGCCCTCGATCTCGTCGGGCGGGATGGGCAGCCACACGTCAGCAGTCATGGTCAGGAGGCTATGTCAGTCGCGCCCGGGGGCAGAGGTTAGGTTGGGTGACCTGACGAGGGAGGGTCACGACCAGGTGGAGCGCAGGACGATCGGCGCGACGGCACTCGCGGTGGGGGCCGTCGGACTGGGGTGCATGCCGATGAACTGGGCGTACAGCACGTCGCGGCAGCGGGGGGACGAGTCGGTCCGGGCGGTGCACCGCGCCCTCGACCTGGGCGCCGACCTGCTCGACACGGCGGACATGTACGGCCCGTTCACCAACGAGCTGCTGCTGGGGCGGGTGTTGAAGGAGCGGCGGTCGGAGGCCTTCGTGTCGACCAAGGTCGGTCTGCTGGTGGGCGAGCAGCACATCGTGGCCAACGGCCGCCCCGGCTACGTGAAACGTGCCTGCGACGCCTCGCTGCGCCGGCTCCAGACGGACGTCATCGACCTCTACCAGCTGCACCGCGCCGATCCCGAGGTGCCGGTGGAGGAGACCTGGGGCGCGATGGCGGACCTGGTGCGGGCCGGGAAGGTGCGGGCGCTGGGACTGTGCGCGGTCGGTGCGCGCTCCGCCCGGCGGCCGGGTGCCCGGCTGCACGACGCGACGGTCCGCCAGCTGGAGCGGGTGCAGCAGGTCTTCCCGGTCGCCGCGGTCGAGGCCGAGCTGTCGGTGTGGTCGCCGGAGGCGCTGCGGACGCTGCTGCCGTGGTGCGCCGCGCGGGGGGTCGGTTTCCTCGCCGCGATGCCGCTCGGCAACGGCTACCTGACCGGCACGCTGACGCCGGGGCAGGGTTTCGAGCCGGAGGACCTGCGCGCCCGGCACCCCCGTTTCACCGCCGAGATGATGGCCGCCAACCAGCCGGTCGTCGCCGGTCTGCGCCGTATAGCGGCCCGGCACGGCGACACGGTCACACCGGCGCAGGTGGCGCTGGCCTGGGTGCTGGCCCAGGGGCGGCACGTGGTCCCGGTGCCGGGAACGAAGCAGGCGCGCTGGGTTACGGAGAACGCGGGCGCGGCCGGCCTGCGGCTGACCGGGCAGGACCTGGCGGAGGCGGGCGCGCTGCCGCCGGCCCAGGGGTCCTGGGAGTGATCCGTCGCGCCGCCCGGCCGCCGGGGTGGCGGCCCGTGGTGCGCTCACCGGTTCGGGTTGCGGCGATCGGGAACTTGGAGGGCCCGTGCGGTGTATGACAGGGAGAACCCGCCGCGTCGAAGGGACCATGATCGTGCAACGTCGAGCCGTACCGGCCGTGTTGGCCGCCGCCCTCCTGCTGACGGCCGGGTGCTCCTCCGACGACGGCGACCCGTCCGGAGCGGACCGGAGCGCCACGCCCACGCGTACGGCGGCGCAGTCCTCACCCGCCGGGTCGCCGGCCGAGGAGACACCGCCCGCGAAGGGCTCCGTGGAGGTGGTCCGGACGGTGGCCACGGGGCTGAAGAGCCCCTGGGGCCTGGCCCCGCTGCCCGGCGGCGGCCTGCTGGTGTCCTCCCGCGACGAGGCCACGGTCACCCGGATCGACGAGAAGACCGGCGAGAAGACCGAGCTGGGCGAGGTCCCCGGGGTGTCGGCCTCGGGCGAGGGCGGACTGCTCGGCATCGCCCTCTCCCCGGACTACGCCTCGGACCACATGGTCTACGCGTACTTCACCTCCGCCTCCGACAACCGCATCGTGCGGATGCGGTACGACGAGAAGAAGCCGGCGGGCGAGCAGCTGGGCGCGCCGGACACGGTCTTCCGCGGCATCCCCAAGGGCGTGATCCACAACGGTGGCCGCATCGCGTTCGGGCCCGACAAGATGCTCTACGCGGGGACGGGCGAGAGCGGTGACACCGGCCTCTCGCAGGACAGGAAGTCCCTCGGCGGCAAGATCCTGCGGCTGACGCCGGACGGTGAGCCGGCGCCCGGCAACCCCTTCCCCGACTCCCCCGTCTACTCGTACGGCCACCGGAACGTGCAGGGGCTCGCCTGGGACGCCAAGCAGCGGCTGTTCGCGTCGGAGTTCGGGCAGGACACCTGGGACGAGCTGAACGCGATCGAGCCCGGCGACAACTACGGCTGGCCCGAGGCCGAGGGCAAGGAGGGCGGCTCCGGCTTCCAGGACCCCGTCGCCCAGTGGAGCACCGACGAGGCCTCCCCCAGTGGCATCGCCTACGCCGCGGGCTCCGTGTGGATGGCGGGGCTGCGCGGTGAGCGGCTGTGGCGGATCCCGCTGAAGGGCACGGAGACCTCCGCCGACCCGCAGGCGTTCCTGGACGGCGAGTACGGACGGCTGCGCACGGTGGCACCGGCGGGCGGCGACAAGCTGTGGCTCGTCACCAGCAACACGGACGGCCGCGGGGACGCCAAGGGGGACGACGACCGGGTTCTGGAGCTGCGGGTGAAGTAGGCCGCCCCGTCACTCATCCTCTATGAGTGACTGGTCGAGGATCGCCACGGACACGAGAATGAGAAAGGCCCGGTGGACCATGTAGTCCACCGTCAGCCCGGGGGCGACGGACACCAGGCGGATGTCCTCGCCGCTGACCGCCCTCGAGACCGGCGTGAACGGGTCCTCGGCCAGCTTCAGGAGCCCTCGCTCCAGGAGCTTGCGCCGGTCTTCGGAAAGGGCATCACGCTGCGTGGCGGCGCGCTCCGTGAACTCGATCTGGTACAACACGGTTCCTCCGTGACTCGGGCACTGAGCGCCATTATCCCCCGGTCGGCGACTCCTCGGTGCCGGGTTGCGGGGCGGCGTCCGTGTTCTGGATCTGGGGGTTCTGGGGGCTTCCGGGAGCCGGCGCGTGGACGACGACCTTGCCCGAGCCGAGGTCTATCGGGCCCCGGCCGGGGTCGCCGTCGCCGACGTCCTCGCGGGTCAGCTCGAGGCGGTTCTGCTCGTCCTGGGTGTGCTTGCGGCCGGGGGAGAACAGTTCCTCGAATGCGTTGAACACGGGTGCCTCCGTCACTCGGCGTCCCTTACAGCGTAAACGTCACTCGGCCGAACCGGACGTGAGCCGTTCGGCCGGAAACAGCGCCAGCCGGTGGGCCACCGCCGCCGCCTCGCCGCGGCCGGAGACGCCGAGCTTGGCGAGGACGTGGGAGACGTGCACGCTCGCCGTCCTGGGCGAGATGAAGAGCTCCTCCGCTCTCTGCCGGGCAGGGCTTCGACGCGGACCAGGAGCAGGTCGCGCAGGGAGTCGGTGAGGCCGGTGCGGCTGCCCTCGTGGGCGGCGACGGCGAGTTCCTCGACGAGGAAGGCGTTGCCGTCGGAGCGTTCGAAGATCTCGTCGACCTGCAGCGGGTCGGGCTCGTGGGCGAGGATCCCCGCGATCTGGCGGCCCACCTCCTCGCGGGTGAAGCGGCCCAGTTCGACACGGCGGACGGTGCGCAGCCGGTCGAGTTCGGCGAGCAGGGGGCGCAGGGGGTGGCGGCGGTGGATGTCGTCGGAGCGGTAGGTGGCCAGGACGACGAGGCGGCCCGTGCGCGGGGTGCGGAAGAGGTAGGTGACCAGGTGGCGGGTGGCGGCGTCGGCCCAGTGCAGGTCCTCGAGGACCAGGACGACGGTGCGGTCGGCGGCGACGCACTCCAGCAGGCGGGCGGTGAGTTCGAAGAGCCGGACGATGCCCTCCTCGTCCCGGCGGCCGCCGCCGGTGCCCGGGGCGGTGCTGTCGCCCAGCTCGGGCAGCAGCCGGGCCGGCTCCTCCTCCTGGTCCCTGGCGGCCCGGGCCAGCTCGGCCGGGAGCCGGCGGCGCAGGGCGCGCAGGGCGGCGGAGAAGGGTGCGAAGGGCAGTCCGTCGCCGCCGATCTCGACGCAGCCGCCCAGCGCGACGACGGCGCCCCCGCGGCCCGCGGCGGTGGCGAACTCCTCGACGAGCCGCGTCTTGCCGACGCCGGCCTCGCCGCCGAGCAGCAGTGCCTGCGGCTCTCCGCCGGTGGCGGACGCGCGGGCGAGCGCGTCGTTCAGCGTGTCCAGTTCGCCGGTGCGGCCGACGAACACGGGACTGACCTGGTCTCCACGGATCCGAGCATCGCACGCGGGTACGACAGCGCGGCAGCGGTTTTGGGCGGTGCCGGAACGAGGGCGGGGAGGGAAGCCGTGCGGCCTCCCTCCCCGGCTTCCCCGTTCACGCCGCCCGGGCGAACCGGTGCCGGCGGTGGCGCGGCGTATGGCTCTCCGTCCCGGAGGCGTCGCGCCGGGTGCGACGGGCGGCACGGCGGGCGGCGCGGCGGGCCTGGACGGCCTCGCGGGCGAGCCGGGCCTCGGCGCCGCAGCGGATCCGCTCGGCGGAGCGGTAGCGCTGGGTCTCGTACTCGTGCATGGCGTGTCCCTCGTCTCCTGGTGGGTGCCGGGCCCGGCGTCGGTTGCCGCACCGGTCCGGGCTCGGGCCCGGCGTCGGTCGCCGCACCGGATTCCGGATCCGTCGTCCGTCGCCGCGCGGTTCCGGGGCCGGTCCGGGTTCCGGCCTCGCTCGTTCGCGATGCCTCAACCTTCGGCTCCCAGGGGGGCCGCCACATCGGGCAAGTTCCGCATCTTCGGCGCCGTGCGGGGCCTCAGACGCGCGTGAGGGGTCTTAGGGCACGCGCCTTTCCGGCGCGCGGTGCCCTAAGACCCCTCAGGAGTGCCCGGGTCAGCCCGTGGAGGGCAGGCCCAGCAGGACGTTCGTGTACTTCAGGACGGCCAGGAGCAGGCCGATGACGCCGAGGGCGACACCCGCCCAGGCGACCGACTTGATCCACGGGGCCTGCGGCCGGCCGGGCGCGCCGAACGCGGGCCGGGCCAGCACCACCACACCGACGACCAGCGCGACCAGGGCGAAGATGCCGCCCCACATCGCGGTGGCCTGCCAGGCGTTGCCGTAGCCCTTCTCGATCAGCATGCCCACGTCGGACGACGAGGACGTCTGCAGCTGCCCGATCAGCGACTCCCGCGCGGAGGCCACGGTGCCGACCCAGCTGCCGGTCAGGGACACGATGCCCAGCCCGGCGGAGACGACGGCGCCCGTGCCCTGGCCGACGCCGGTGGGGCCGGCCGGGGTGCCGGTGCCGTCCCTGTCGTCCGCGTCCACCGGCGTGTCGTCGCCGCTCTCCGGCGTGTCGTCGGCGTCCTTCGGCGTGTCGCCGTCCTCGGGGGTGTCGGTCCCGGCCGCTTCGGCCGCTTCGGCCTCCTTCGCGGCCCCGGTGGACTCGGCGGCCTCGGTCACCTCGTCCGTCTCGTGCTTGTCGGTCTTCACGCCGGTCTCGTCCACTGTCTTCGTTCCCATGCCTCGCACCGTACGGACGCTGTCTGAGAGGTTGCTTAATGATCCCTGTGGGCGGTAGGCGCGCGTGCCGCCCCGGTGGGGAGGCTCTCGCGCGGCACGCCCCCACGCATCATGCCGAGTCGCCGGGCGGCCCCGGCACCCGGGGTGTTCGCCGAGGGGGACACCGTCTCTCCCGTGGAAAGGGGGCCGTCGTCACCCGGCCGTGTCGCGCACGTCCCGCTGCCGCTCCTGCTGCACGAGGACGTCCGCCACCTCGGCGTCCGTCGCCGCGGCCGGCCTCTCGTGGGCGGCCCGGCACTCGGGCGGCTCGATGCTGATCCGCGGCAGGACGGCGTCCAGGCGGCGCGGCAGCCACCAGTTGGCGCGGCCGAGCAGGTGCATCAGGGCGGGCACGAGAAGCGTGCGCAGGACGAAGGCGTCCAGGGCGACGGCGGCGGCGAGCGCGATGCCGAACATGGCGATCACCCGGTCGCCGCTGAGCACGAAGGCGAGGAAGACCGAGATCATGATGACGGCGGCGGAGTTGATCACGCGGCCGGTCTCGGCGAGCCCGACCCGGACGGCGCGCCGGTTGTCACCGGTCTCCAGCCACTCCTCGTACATCCGGCTGACCAGGAAGACCTGGTAGTCCATGGAGAGCCCGAAGAGCACCGAGACCATGATCACGGGAAGGAACGGCTCGATGGGGCCCGCGCTGCCGAGGCCGAGCAGTTCGCTCCCCCAGCCCCACTGGAAGATCGCCACGACGACGCCGAAGGCGGCGGCCACGGCGGCGACGTTCATGGCGGCGGCCTTGAGGGGGATGCCGACGGAGCGGAAGGCCAGCAGGAGGAGCAGGCAGCCCAGGCCGATGACCACGCCGACGAAGAGTGGCAGCTTGCCCACGATGACGCCCGCGAAGTCGTCGTAGCCGGCCGTCACGCCGCCCACGTGCACGTCCAGCGCGGTGCCGGACTCGGCGCGCGGCAGCACCTCGGAGCGCAGCCGCTCGACGAGGTCGCTGGTGTCCCTGGACTGCGGCGCCGACTCGGGTACGACGGTGAGGTGGGCGGCGTCGCCCGCGGCGTTGTACGTCACCGGGGTCACCGAGGAGACGCCCTCGGTGGTGCGCAGGGTGGCGTCGAGGTTGTCGAGCGCGAGGCGGTCCTCGGCGCCGCGGACCTCGGTGACCAGGGTGAGCGGTCCGTTGACGCCCGGGCCGAAGCCTTCGGCGAGGAGGTCGTAGGCCTGGCGGGTGGTGCTGCCGCCGGGGTCGTTGCCCTGGTCGGAGGTGCCGAGGCGCAGGTCGAGGGTGGGCAGTGCGAGGACGGTGACGACGACGAGGGCGAGGGCGCCCAGCAGCTTCGGGCGCCGCTCGACGAAGGCCGACCAGCGGGCGGCGAACCCGGTCGGCACCTGGGGTTCGGGCCCGTGCTCCGCGAGCCGCCGCCGCTCGCGCCGGCTCAGGGCGCGGGGGCCGATGTAGGACAGCAGGGCGGGCAGCAGTGTCACGGAGGCCGCGACGGTGAGGAGCACGGTCAGCGAGGCGGCGACGGCGACGCCGTTGAGGAAGCTCAGCCGGAGGATCAGCATGCCCAGCAGGGCGATGCACACGGTGGCGCCCGCGAAGACGACGGCCCGTCCGGTCGTCGCCACGGCATGGGCGGCGGCCTCGGTGACGGACAGGCCGCGCTTCAGGCCGCGCCGGTGCCGGGTGACGACGAACAGCGCGTAGTCGATGCCCACGCCGAGGCCGATGAGGGTGCCCAGCATGGGCGCGAAGTCGGCGACGGTCATGAAGTGGCCGAGGAGGGTGATGCCGGCGTAGGCGGTGCCGACGGAGACCAGTGCGGTGGCGATGGGCAGCAGGGCCGCGGCGGCGGACCCGAAGGCGAGGAACAGTACGAGGGCGGCCACGGCCACGCCCACGGCCTCGGCGAGGTGGCCGCCGGTGGACTCGGTGAGCTCTATGGCACCGCCGCCCAGTTCGACGCGGAGTCCGTCGGTGCCGGCGGCCCGGGCGGTGTCGACCACGGCCTGCGCTTCGCCGGCGTCGACGTCCTGGGAGGCGTCCTCGAAGGTGACGGTGGCGTACGCGGTGCGGGCGTTCTCGCTGATCTGCGGCGAGTCGGGGTCGTCGTACGGATTGGTCACCGCGGCCACGCCGGGCAGGTCCGCGATGCGGTCCAGGGTGTGGGTCATGGCCTGTTCGACGTCACTGGCGCGGACGGTGCCGTCCGCGGTGTGCCAGACGATCGTGTCGCTGTCGCCGCCGAGGTCGGGGAAGTCGGTGGCGAGCAGCCGGGAGGCGTGGTCGGAGTCGGTGCCGGGGATCCCGTAGTCGTTGGAGTACGCGGAGCCCACGGCCGTGGCGGCGGAGGCCACCCCGCCGAGGGCGAGCAGCCAGAGCAGGACGGTGACGAGACGACGTCGAACACACCAGCGTGCGAGGGCTGCCACGAACGTGCTCCCAGGGGTGTCTGATTGTGGATCTTTGACCGGGAACACCGGGAACACCGGGAACACCAGGAACGCCGGAAAAACCTGAAACACACCGGAACATTCGTCCGTGGTGCGAACAGCCCGCAAAGAACGCATGAGCAATGCGGAATCACTCTTGCAGGCAGAAGTGATCCTTTGCGCACTTAGTGGGCTTGTTCACAACAACGGCCCTGGAGGAACGCGCCGTGACCGGCGCGCCCTCCAGGGCCCGTGGGGTACGAGGCGGGGTGTCAGCCCTCGCTCACGCCCAGCTTCTCCAGGATCAGCTCCTTGACGCGGGCCGCGTCCGCCTGTCCCCGGGTGGCCTTCATGACCGCGCCGACGAGGGCGCCGGCCGCGGCCACCTTGCCGCCGCGGATCTTGTCCGCGACGCCCGGGTTGCCGGCGATGGCCTCGTCGACGGCGGCGGTCAGCGCGCCCTCGTCGGAGACGACCTTGAGGCCGCGCTTGTCGACGACCTCGTCCGGCGTGCCCTCACCGGCGAGGACGCCGAGGATGACCTGGCGGGCGAGCTTGTCGTTCAGCTCGCCCTTCGTCACCAGCTCGGCGACGCGGGCGACCTGGACCGGAGTGATCGCCAGCTCGTCGAGTGCCTTGCCCGACTCGTTGGCGCTGCGGGCCAGCTCGCCCATCCACCACTTGCGGGCGGAGGCCGCGTCGGCGCCGGCGTCGATCGTGGCCACGATCGGGTCGAGCGCTCCGGCGTTGAGGATGGACTGCATGTCGTTGCCGGAGATGCCCCACTCCTCGCGGAGCCGGTTGCGGCGCACCAGCGGCAACTCGGGCAGCGCGGAGCGGATCTCCTCGACCCACTCGCGGGACGGGGCGACGGGCACCAGGTCGGGCTCCGGGAAGTACCGGTAGTCCTCGGCCTCCTCCTTCACGCGGCCCGAGGTGGTGGACCCCGTGTCCTCGTGGAAGTGGCGGGTCTCCTGGACGATCGTGCCGCCGCCGCTCAGCACCGCCGCGTGGCGCTGGATCTCGAAGCGGGCCGCGCGCTCCACGGAACGCAGCGAGTTGACGTTCTTGGTCTCGCTGCGGGTGCCGAACTTCTCGCGGCCGTGCGGGCGCAGCGACAGGTTGACGTCGCAGCGCATCTGGCCCATCTCCATGCGGGCCTCGGACACACCGAGGGCGCGGATGAGCTCGCGCAGCTCGCGGACGTACGCCCGCGCGACCTCCGGGGCCCGCTCGCCCGCTCCCTCGATCGGCTTGGTGACGATCTCGATGAGCGGGATGCCGGCGCGGTTGTAGTCGAGCAGGGAGTGCGAGGCGCCGTGGATGCGGCCCGTCGCGCCACCGACGTGCAGCGACTTGCCGGTGTCCTCCTCCATGTGGGCGCGCTCGATCTGGACGCGGAAGGTCTCCCCGTCCTCCAGCTGCACGTCGAGGTGGCCGTCGAAGGCGATCGGCTCGTCGTACTGGGAGGTCTGGAAGTTCTTCGGCATGTCCGGATAGAAGTAGTTCTTCCGGGCGAAGCGGCACCATTCGGCGATGTCGCAGTTGAGCGCGAGGCCGATTCTGATCGCCGACTCGACGCCGGTCGCGTTGACGGCCGGGAGCGCGCCGGGCATGCCGAGGCAGACGGGACACGTCTGGGTGTTCGGCTCGGCACCGAGCGCGGTCGAGCAGCCGCAGAACATCTTGGTCCTGGTGCCGAGTTCGACATGAACCTCGAGGCCCATGACGGGGTCGTACGACGCGAGTGCGTCCTCGTACGACACCAGGTCGGTCGTGGTGGTCACGGTGAAACTTCCCTCTCAGCCCAGCAGAACGTCGTCGTCGCCGAGGCGCTTGACCTCGCGGTAGAGGATGGCGAGGTTGGTGACGACGGCGACTCCGGTGACGACCGCGTCGAGCAGCCGCAGCGTGTCGCTCTCGTCACGCGCCTTCTTGATCTGCTTGTAGACACCCACGGCGCCGAACGCCGAGGTGGCCATCGAGACGTACAGACCGGACTTGGACTTCTTGAAGCCCTTGGCCTTGGACAGTGCACTCACAGCGACGGTGCCTCCTCGATCAGCGGGTGGCCCCACTGTTCCACGAAGGCGGCCTCGACGGCGGCGCCGACCCTGTAGAGCCGGTCGTCCTTCATGGCGGGGGCGATGATCTGCAGACCCACCGGCAGGTTGTCCTCGGGTGCGAGGCCGCAGGGCAGCGACATGGCCGCGTTGCCCGCCAGGTTGGTGGGGATGGTGCACAGGTCGGCCAGGTACATCGCCATCGGGTCGTCGGCGCGCTCGCCGATGGCGAAGGCGGTGGTCGGGGTCGTCGGGGAGACGATCACGTCGACCTGCTCGAAGGCCTGCTCGAACTCCTGCTTGATGAGGGTGCGGACCTTCTGGGCGCTGCCGTAGTACGCGTCGTAGTACCCGCTCGACAGGGCGTACGTGCCGAGCATGATGCGGCGCTTGACCTCGGGGCCGAAGCCGGCCTCGCGGGTCAGGGAGGTGACCTCCTCGGCGGAGTGCGTGCCGTCGTCGCCGACGCGCGCGCCGTAGCGCAGGCCGTCGAAGCGGGCGAGGTTGGAGGAGCACTCGGAGGGCGCGATCAGGTAGTACGCGGAGAGCGCGAGGTCGAAGGACGGGCAGTCCAGCTCGACGATCTGGGCGCCCAGCGACTTCAGCAGCTCGACGGACTCGTCGAAGCGCTGGACGACACCGGCCTGGTAGCCCTCGCCGCGGAACTGCTTGACGACGCCGACGCGCATGCCGTCGACGCTGCCGTTGCGGGCGGCCTCGACGACCGCGGGGACCGGGGCGTCGATGGAGGTGGAGTCCATCGGGTCGTGCCCGGCGATCGCCTCGTGCAGCAGGGCCGCGTCCAGGACCGTGCGGGCGCAGGGCCCGCCCTGGTCGAGGGAGGAGGAGAAGGCCACCATGCCGTAGCGGGAGACGCCGCCGTAGGTCGGCTTGACGCCGACCGTGCCGGTGACGGCCGCGGGCTGGCGGATGGAGCCGCCGGTGTCGGTGCCGATGGCGAGCGGGGCCTGGAAGGCGGCGAGCGCCGCGGAGGAGCCGCCGCCGGAGCCGCCGGGGATCCTGGTGAGGTCCCAGGGGTTGCCGGTGGGGCCGTAGGCGCTGTTCTCGGTGGAGGAGCCCATGGCGAACTCGTCCATGTTGGTCTTGCCGAGGATGACGACGTCGGCGGCCTTGAGGCGCCGGGTGACCGTCGCGTCGTACGGCGGGATCCAGCCTTCCAGGATCTTCGAACCGACGGTGGTGGGGATGCCCTCGGTGGTGAAGATGTCCTTGAGCGCGAGGGGGACGCCGGCCAGCGGGCCGAGCTTCTCGCCGCGCTCGCGCTTCTCGTCCACGGCGCGGGCCTGGGCCAGCGCGCCCTCGCGGTCGACGTGCAGGAAGGCGTGCACCTTCTCGTCGACGGCCTCGATACGGGCCAGGTGGGCCTCGGTGACCTGGACGGCGGTCAGCTCGCCGGAGGCGATCTTCGCGGCGATCCCGGCCGCGGTGAGCTTGGTGATGTCGCTCATGGCGGTTACTCCTCCCCCAGGATCTGCGGCACCTTGAAACGCTGCTGCTCCTGGGCCGGCGCGCCGGAGAGCGCCTGCTCGGGCGTGAGCGACGGACGGACCTCGTCCGGCCGCATGACGTTCGTCAGCGGGAGCGGGTGCGAGGTCGGCGGTACGTCTTGGTCGGCGACCTCGCTGACGCGGGCGACCGCGCCGATGATGTCGTCCAGCTGTCCCGCGAAGTGCTCGAGCTCTTCGGGCTTCAGCTCCAGACGCGCCAGCCGGGCGAGGTGGGCGACCTCCTCGCGCGTGATGCCAGGCATGCAGCGTTCCTCTGGGGTGAGTGTGTGTCGGGTGGGCAAATCGGCTTGGGCAAGTCGGTTTGGCCCAATCCTATGGGGCCGGGCCCCGTGGCCGTTAAACGGTTTCCCCCGGACCGCGAAACGCCTCGTCCGGCACCGCCCACGGCGGCAGCCCGCCCGGCGCTCGGAGGGCGCGGTACCGGGGTGAGGGCCGGGGGCGGCACCGGACGGCAGGGCGCAGGAGGGGAGAGGTCGGACAGGTCCTCCGGCGCCGGGGGCCGAGCGCGGTCCAGCTGCACTACCAGCCCAAGGTCCGCTTCGACGGCCAGGTCGCCGGCCTGGAGGCCCTGGTGCGCTGGGTGC
>NZ_JACBYP010000007.1 GCF_018982965.1 Streptomyces mayonensis
CGCCGCGCCCCTGCCGCACTCCCTCCGGCACGTGCCCCCTGCCGCACCCCCCCGGCATCCGTGGCTCACGGCAGCCACCCCGTCCGGCGGGCCGTCGCGACCGCCTCGCCGCGGGTGCGGGCGCCCAGTTTGCGCATCGCCGAACGGAGATAGCTCTTGACCGTCTCCGGGCCCACGCCGAGCCGCCGCCCGGCCTGGGCGTTGGTGGCGCCCGCCGCCACGCACGCCAGGACGTCCACCTCGCGCGGAGCCAGCCGGGGTCCGGGCCGGGGAGCGTCCCCCGTCGCCAGCAGGCCGCACGCGCGCAGCAGCTCGTCCCGCAGCACCGGATCCGTGATCCTGGGCGCCAGCGCCCGCAGCGCGGCGTGCGCCTCCCGCACCTGCTCCCAGACCGCACCGTCGATCGCACCGCCCACCGCGCCGCCCACCGCGTCACGGGACGAAACCGGTGCGGCACCCGGCGCGGCACCGGCCACGACACCCGACGCGACACCCGGTCCCCGGCCGTGGGCCCCCGGCCGGGCCGCCGCCAGCAGGTCGCCCGCCTCGTCCCGCAGCACCAGTGCCTGCTCGACGTCCCGCGCCGCCGCCACCGCCGCACCCAGCGTCCGGTCGCCCAGCGGCTCGGCCGTGCGCAGGGCGCCGTACAGCACGCCGCGCACCCGGCGCCGTACCACCACCGGCACCGCCAGCACCGAGCGCAGCCCCTCGGCGGCGACCGGCAGGTCGTACTCGTGGCTGATCTGCCGCGAGACCGAGTAGTCCGTCACCGCGCACGGCCGCGACAGCGCCACCGCCCGCCCGCCCAGGCCGTTGCCCGAGGTCACCGCCAGCGCGCTGAGCGCCGCCGTCGCCGTGCCGCTCAGCTCGCTGATGCGCACCTGCCGCCGTCCGGACTCCACCAGCCCGCCGAAGGCCACCGGCAGGCCCGTCGCCCGCCGCAGCCGCAGCAGCGCGCTGCGGATCTCCACCCCGTCGGCCGCGTCCACCGCCACTCGTTCCGCCCTCCTCGCGCCCGTCCCGGGGCGCACACCCCCGTTCGGGGGTAGTGAGACCTGCATCACGGATTACACGATGAGATCGAGCCGCCCGGCAAGGTCCGGCACGAAGGAGGACAGATGACGACGGCCACGGAGCTGTTCCGCAGCGCACGGGACTTCCTGCTGGAACACCGTACGGACTACACCGCCGCCTACGAGGGCTTCGCCTGGCCCCGGCCCGCGTACTTCAACTGGGCACTGGACTGGTTCGACGTCGTCGCCGAGGGCAACGAGCGCACCGCCCTGCACATCGTCGAGGAGGACGGCCGCGAGGTCCGCGTCTCCTTCGCCGAGATGTCCGCCCGCTCCGACCGCGTCGCCAACCGGCTGCGCGAGTGGGGGGTGCGCCCCGAGGACCGCGTCCTCGTCATGCTCGGCAACCAGGCCGAACTCTGGGAGACCGCGCTCGCCGCGATGAAACTGCGCGCCGTCGTCATCCCGGCCACCCCGCTGCTCGGCCCCGCCGACCTGCGCGACCGCGTCGACCGCGGCCGGGTGAAACACGTGATCGTCCGTTCCCAGGACACCGGCAAGTTCGACGCCGTGCCCGGCGACTACACCCGTGTCGCCGTCGGCGGCACGAGCGCGCCGGGCTGGCTGGCCTACGAGGACACGCACACCGCCTCCGACGCCTTCACCCCGGACGGCCCCACCGCCGCCGACGACCCGCTGATGCTCTACTTCACCTCGGGCACCACCGCCCGCCCCAAGCTGGTCGAGCACACCCACGTGTCGTACCCCGTCGGCCACCTGTCGACCATGTACTGGATCGGCCTCCAGCCCGGCGACGTCCACCTGAACATCTCCTCGCCCGGCTGGGCCAAGCACGCGTGGTCCAACCTCTTCGCGCCCTGGAACGCCGAGGCGACCGTCTTCCTGTACAACTACACCCGGTTCGACGCGGCCCGGCTGCTGTCCGAGATGGACCGGGCCGGCGTGACCACCTTCTGCGCCCCGCCGACCGTGTGGCGCATGCTGATCCAGGCCGACATCACGCAGCTAGCCACCCCGCCCCGCGAGGTCGTCGCCGCCGGTGAGCCGCTCAACCCCGAGGTCATCGAACAGGTACGCCGCTCCTGGAACGTGACCATCCGCGACGGCTTCGGACAGACCGAGACCGCCGTCCAGGTCTCCAACAGCCCCGGGCAGATCCTCAAGACCGGTTCCATGGGCCGCCCCAGCCCCGGCTACCGCGTGGAACTCCTCGACCCGGTCAGCGGCGCGCCCGGCGCCGACGAGGGAGAGATCGCCCTGGACCTGTCCCAGAGCCCCGTGGGCCTGATGACCGGCTACCACGGCGACCCCGACCGCACGGCCGAGGCGATGGCCGGCGGCTACTACCGCACCGGCGACATCGGCGCCCGCGACGAGGACGGCTACCTGACCTACGTGGGCCGCGCCGACGACGTGTTCAAGGCCTCCGACTACAAGATCAGCCCCTTCGAGCTGGAGAGCGCGCTGCTCGAACACGAGGCGGTCGCCGAGGCGGCGGTCGTACCGGCCCCGGACGCGCTGCGCCTCGCGGTGCCCAAGGCGTACGTCGTGCTCGCGGCCGGCTGGGAGCCCGGACCGGACACCGCCAAGGCGCTCTTCGAGCACTCCCGCTCCACGCTCGCCCCCTACAAGCGCCTGCGGCGCCTGGAGTTCGGCGAGCTGCCCAAGACCGTCTCCGGCAAGATCCGCCGCATCGAGCTGCGCGAGGCCACCGCGGCCGGTTCCGCGAACGAGTACCGCGAGGAGGACTTCCGATGACCCCGCCCGCGCCGCAGCCGTCGTACGCCCACGGCACCAGCACCACCCCGCTGCTCGGCGACACCGTCGGCGCGAACCTCGCCCGCGCGATCGCCGCCCACCCGGACCGCGAGGCCCTCGTGGACGTGCCGTCCGGACGGCGCTGGACCTACGCCGAGTTCGGCGCCGCCGTCGACGAGGTGGCCCGCGGACTGCTCGCGAAGGGTGTCACCAAGGGCGACCGGGTCGGCATCTGGGCCGTCAACTGCCCCGAGTGGATCCTCGTCCAGTACGCCACCGCCCGCATCGGCGTCATCATGGTCAACGTCAACCCCGCCTACCGGGCCCACGAGCTGGAGTTCGTCCTCCGGCAGTCCGGCATCACCCTGCTCGTCGCCTCCCTCGCCCACAAGGGCAGCGACTACCGGGCGATCGTCCAGGAGGTCCGCGGCCGGTGCCCCGCGCTGCGCGAGACCGTCCACATCGGCGACCCGTCCTGGGACGCCCTCGTCGCGGGCGCCGCGTCGGTGCCGCAGGAACAGGTGGAGCAGCTCGCCGCCGGGCTGAGCTGCGACGACCCGGTCAACATCCAGTACACCTCGGGCACGACCGGCTTCCCCAAGGGCGCCACCCTCTCCCACCACAACATCCTCAACAACGGCTACTGGGTGGGCCGCACGGTCGGCTACACGGAACAGGACCGGGTGTGTCTGCCGGTTCCCTTCTACCACTGCTTCGGCATGGTCATGGGCAACCTGGGCGCCACCTCCCACGGCGCGTGCATCGTCGTCCCCGCCCCGTCCTTCGAGCCCGCGGCGACCCTGGAGGCGGTGCAGCGGGAGCGGTGCACGTCCCTGTACGGCGTCCCGACGATGTTCATCGCGGAGCTGAACCTCCCGGACTTCGCCTCCTACGACCTCACCTCCCTGCGCACCGGCATCATGGCGGGCTCGCCCTGCCCGGTGGAGGTGATGAAACGGGTGGTCGCCGAGATGCACATGGAGCAGGTCTCCATCTGCTACGGCATGACCGAGACCTCCCCGGTCTCCCTGCAGACCCGCATGGACGACGACCTCGGACACCGCACCGGCACCGTCGGCCGCGTCCTGCCGCACATCGAGGTCAAGGTCGTCGACCCGGTCACCGGAGTGACCGTGCCCCGCGGCGAGGCGGGCGAACTGCGCACCCGCGGCTACAGCGTGATGCTCGGCTACTGGGAGGAGCCGGAGAGGACGGCCGAGGCCGTCGACGCCGGGCGCTGGATGCACACCGGGGACCTCGCGGTGATGCGCGAGGACGGGTACGTGGAGATCGTCGGCCGCATCAAGGACATGATCATCCGGGGCGGCGAGAACATCTACCCGCGGGAGATCGAGGAGTTCCTGTACGGCCACCCGAAGATCGCGGACGTCCAGGTCGTCGGCGTACCGCACGAGCGCTACGGCGAGGAGGTGCTGGCCTGCGTCGTCGTGCGCGACGCCGCCGACCCGCTCACGCTCCAGGAGCTGCGGGCCTACTGCGACGGGCAGTTGGCCCACTACAAGGTCCCCAGCCGCCTCCAGCTCCTGAACTCCTTCCCGATGACCGTCTCGGGGAAGGTGCGCAAGGTGGAGCTGCGCGAGCGGTTCGGCACCCCGCAGCGTTGAGGGACCGCCGGCACGGCGTCGGGAGCGCACGCCGGGCATTACCTCGCCGTCACCGAATCATCACCGTCATTTGAGCGAAAGGACTCTCGCGGAAGGTAAATACGCCGAGGTGGGTGCGCTGTCGAACGGGAAATGCGTTACTGGATCTTCACGCAGTCTCCACAGAAGCTCCACGTCGTTCCGTGCAACTTTCTTTCAAGTGGCGCACGTCACATGCCCCTTGCAATCGGTGACCTTTTTGTGACGGTTAAGTCGTTGGACAAACACATCTCCGCCGACTTCCATCGGGACGCCGCGGGGTGCGGGCACGGTCTCGGTCACCCCGTGGAGCAGTCCGGTCGCAGATTCGTTTCGCATCGATCCATGGGACGGTTATGAAGAGAAAGTCGCGCAGCGGAAGA
Source organism: Streptomyces mayonensis (assembly GCF_018982965.1). Taxonomy (GTDB): domain Bacteria; phylum Actinomycetota; class Actinomycetes; order Streptomycetales; family Streptomycetaceae; genus Streptomyces; species Streptomyces mayonensis. Next base: position 4,819 of record NZ_JACBYP010000007.1, read on the forward strand.
TCGGGAACGAAGGGTCGTCTCCCGGCGGGGACGGCGGCCCCGGGAACCCCGGCACGGCTGGTGGTGGCCGAGGCGGACACCCTCGACGACGGGCAGGGGCGTCCGCACGCCCTGGTGGAGACCAGGACGGTCAAGTGACCGACAGGGCCCGAGCAGTGACGGGCAATCAGCCGAACCGACCCTCCGGACCCGCAGCAAGGAACACGACCATGCCGCACTCCAGACCCAGACGCGTGCCCAGACACGCGCGCCTCACCGCACTCGCCGCCGCCCTGCTCGCCGGGCCGGTCGCGCTGACCGCCGGCCCCGCCGCCGCCGTGACCGGCCCCGCGGTCCCCGACTCCGACACCACCCGCGCCTACACCGCCCGGATAGTCGTCGGCGACCACGACCGCGGCTGCTCCGGAGTCCTGGTCGACGCCGAGTGGCTGCTCACCGCGGCGAGTTGCTTCGCCGAGTACCCCGTCGAGAGCCTCGCCGTGCCCGCGGGCAAGCCCGCCTCGACCACCACGGCGACCATCGGCCGCGCCGACCTCACCGGCACCGGAGGCGCGGTCCGCACGGTCGTGGAGCTGGTGCCCCGCACCGACCGCGACGCGGTCCTGGCCCGGCTGAACCGCCCGGTCACCGACGTCACGCCCGTCGCACTGGCCACCGCCGCACCCACCGCGGGCGAGGAGCTGACCCTCAGCGGCTACGGCCGCACCACGACCGAGTGGGCGCCGCTGAACCTGCACACCGGCACCTTCTCCGTCGGCGCCGCCGACGCCACCACCGCCACCGTCACCGGCGAGGACGGTGTGGCCGCGTGCATGGGCGACACCGGAGGCCCCCTGGTGCGCACCGTGAACGGCACCGCGCAGCTGGCCGCCCTCGGCAGCCGCTCCTACCAGGCGGGCTGCTACGGCATCGACGCCGCCGAGACACGTACCGACGGCATCGTCACCCGTGTCGACGACCTCGCCTCCTGGGTGGCGTCCAAGGTGGGCGCCAACCGGATCACCGACTTCAACTGCGACGGCGTCGAGGACATCGCGGTCGCCGACCCGCTGGCCGCCGTCGGCGGCGACGCCGAGGCCGGCCTCGTCCGGATCGTCTACGGCGGCGGCCGGGGCACCGCCGAGATCTCCCAGGACCTGGACTGGGTCCCGGGCGGTTCCGAGCCGGACGACCAGTTCGGGGCGGCGCTGGCCACCGTCGACTACGACGAGGACGGCTGCACGGACCTCGTGGTCGGCACCCCGCGCGAGGACCTCGGCTCGGCCACCGACGCCGGCATGGTCGACATCCTGCACGGCGGCCGGGAGGGGCTCGGCACCTCGGCGACCAAGGCGACCCACTTCGAGCAGGCCAAGGGCAACGGCTCCCTCTCCGCCTCCACCCCGGAGACCGGCGACCTGATGGGCACCTCCCTCGCCGCCGGCACCACCGCCGCCGGCAAGCCCTTCGTGGTGATCGGCACGCCGGGCGAGTCCCTCGGCAGCCTCGCCGCCGCAGGCGAGGCCTTCTACGTGCACGACGGCACCAACGTCACCCTGCACCAGGACCGCGCCGACACCCCCGGCACCGCGGAGGCGGGCGACCGCTTCAGCGAGAGCGTCGCAGCCGACGCCCACCACATCGCCATCGGCGTGCCCGGCGAGGCGATCGGCACCGACGCCGAAGCCGGCGGCGTGACGGTGTACTCGCACGACCTGAACGCCGAGAAGCGGCCCACCCCGCTGTTCGGCATGGACCAGGACCTGGACACCGTCTCCGGCGGCGCCGAGCCCGGCGACCTGTTCGGCGCGGCCGTGGCCCTGGCACCGTACCGCCCCGCCGGCTCCGCGACGGCCGACGAGTCGCTGCTCGCGATCGGTTCACCGGGCGAGGCACTGAACGTGAACGGCGTCAGCAAGGCGGAGACGGGCAGCGTCCTCACCTTCCGTGTCACCGCGAACGGCACCTTCACCCAGCTCAACGGCATCTCCTCCGGCACCGGCGACGACGACGTCTCCGGCACCTCCGAGGCCGGTGACCACTTCGGCGCCACCCTGACCGCGATCAACACCGCGCCGCGCGCGGTCAGTACGGAGGCGACCATGAAGATGGCCGTCGGCATCCCGGACGAGGCCATCGGTACGGCGAAGAGCTCCGGCGCCGTGCACGTCTTCTCGATGCTCGGCTCGCCCGGCGCCCACGACAAGTGGATCGAGTCCGGCGACGGCGACGGCATCCCGGGCGCGCCCGGCGCGGGCCAGCGCCTCGGCTCCAGCCTCCACTTCACCGGCACCCACCTGTACGTCGGCATGCCGTACGGGCCGACCGCCACCGGCGCGCTGTACGCCCTGCCGATGTCCAACGTGACCCTCGGCGAGCCCAACGCCGAGCCCACCGTGTACCAGCCGGGCCAGGGCGGACTCCCGGCCTCCGGCACGGCCTTCGGGTACGCGGCGAGGTAGTCCGCAGCGGGCGGTCCCCGCCCGGGTGCGCGGCCGACGGTCCGTACCCGGGCGGCTCTCAGCCGGCCGTGGCGTCCAGCGCCACGGCCGACGCGTTCACCGGGCGCGGCACGCCCGTCCTCTCCAGCACGAACAGCGGCACGTCCAGCAGGTCGGCACGGACCCGGGCGTCCGCCGCGTAACCGGCCAGCGAGAAGTACACGCACCGCGCCGACTCCGCCATCGCCGTCAGCCACAGGCACTCCACGTCCCGCACCGAGGCCGGGCCCGCCGTCGGGTCCACCTGGACGACGATGCCGGGCGCGGCCAGCCCGATGCCGGACAGCGGCCGCTGGTCGGCGCGCCGCACGTCCCGGTGCCCCAGCCCGCGCAGGTACAGCACGGCGGCGGTGACCGCGTCCCGGGCCGTGCGGATCGGCACCGCCCGGTGGGCCGGCACCCGTGACCCCGGGGCGCGTTCGGGCCGGCCCGCGGCGGTGGTGTCCACCGGTACGCACAGCACCGTCCCGCAGGGGCAGCCCAGTTCGGGCCGCGGCGAGGGGCTCTCGGTCCCGCAGGCCGCGCAGCGCACCGCGATCCACTCCTCGTCCCAGGCCCGGTGGGTGACCGGGCTCGCCCGCCCGTCCGGGTCGAGCGCCGGGGCGACGGGCCGCCCGCACACGCAGGGGTACGAGGGTGCCGTGTAGCGGTGCCGGCGCCCGCAGGCGGTGCAGCACACCGAGATGGTCCCGGACATGGACCCCATCGTCCTCTCTTGACGGCCCTGGACCACCCACCTACATTACTTCCAGATAGTAGAAAGTGCATTCCACTATACGGAAATTGCTACGGAAGAGCTCACCGCTGGGCGCGACGGGAGTGCGAATCCGACAGCCGGAGCAGGAGTACTCGATGGCTCGTATGACCGCTGCCCGAGCGGCAGTTGAGATCCTCAAGCGCGAGGGCGTCACCGACGCGTTCGGTGTGCCGGGCGCGGCGATCAACCCCTTCTACGCGGCGCTCAAGGCGTCCGGCGGCGTCCAGCACACCCTCGCCCGCCATGTCGAGGGCGCCTCGCACATGGCCGAGGGCTACACCCGCACCCACCCCGGCAACATCGGCGTCTGCATCGGCACCTCGGGCCCGGCCGGCACCGACATGATCACCGGCCTGTACTCGGCCTCCGGCGACTCGATCCCGATCCTGTGCATCACCGGCCAGGCACCGACCGCGGTGATCCACAAGGAGGACTTCCAGGCCGTCGACATCGCCTCCGTCGCGGGGCCTGTGACGAAGTCGGCGGTCACCGTCCTGGAGGCCGCGCAGGTCCCCGGCGTCTTCCAGCAGGCCTTCCACCTGATGCGCTCCGGCCGTCCGGGACCCGTCCTGATCGACCTGCCGATCGACGTCCAGACGACGGAGATCGAGTTCGACCCGGAGACCTACGAACCGCTCCCCGTCTACCGGCCCACCGCCACCCGCGCCCAGGCCGAGAAGGCGATTGGCCTGCTCAACTCCGCCGAGCGCCCGCTGATCGTGGCCGGCGGCGGCGTGATCAACGCCGACGCGGCCGACCTGCTGGTGGAGTTCGCCGAGCTGACCGGCACGCCGGTCGTGCCGACCCTGATGGGCTGGGGCGCCCTGCCCGACGACCACGAGCTGAACGCGGGCATGGTCGGACTGCAGACCTCGCACCGCTACGGCAACGCGACCTTCCTGGAGTCCGACTTCGTCCTCGGCATCGGCAACCGCTGGGCCAACCGCCACACCGGAAAACTCGATGTCTACACGGCGGGGCGGAAGTTCGTCCACGTCGACGTCGAACCGACCCAGATCGGCAGGATCTTCGCCCCGGACTACGGCATCGCCTCCGACGCCAAGGCGGCCCTCAAGCTGTTCGTCGAGGTGGCCGGCGAACTGAAGGCGGCCGGGAAACTGCCCGACCGCTCCGCCTGGGCCGCCGCCGCGCAGGAGCGCCGGGCCACCCTCCAGCGCCGTACGCACTTCGACGACGTCCCGATCAAACCGCAGCGCGTCTACGAGGAGATGAACAAGGCCTTCGGTCCCGAGACCCGGTACGTCTCCACCATCGGCCTCTCGCAGATCGCCGGCGCCCAGATGCTGCACGTCTACCGCCCGCGGCACTGGATCAACTGCGGCCAGGCGGGACCGCTCGGCTGGACCGTCCCGGCCGCGCTCGGCGTCGCCAAGGCCGACCCGGACGCCCGGGTGGTGGCGCTCTCCGGGGACTACGACTTCCAGTTCCTGCTGGAGGAGCTGGCGGTCGGCGCGCAGCACAAGATCCCGTACGTGCACGTCCTGGTCAACAACTCCTACCTGGGCCTGATCCGCCAGGCGCAGCGGGCGTTCGACATCGACTTCCAGGTCAACCTGGAGTTCGAGAACATCAACTCGCCCGAGCTGGGCGTCTACGGCGTCGACCACGTCAAGGTCGCCGAGGGCCTGGGCTGCAAGGCCGTCCGGGTGACCGACCCGAACGAACTGGGCGCGGCCCTGGAGCAGGCCAAGAAGCTCGCCGCCGAACACCGGGTGCCGGTGGTCGTCGAGGCGATCCTGGAGCGCGTCACCAACATCTCCATGTCGGGGACCAACGACATCTCCGACGTGGTGGAGTTCGAGGAGCTCGCGACCGAGCCGGGGCACGCCCCGACAGCGGTCCGGACCCTGAAGGCCTGACCCGCCCGCCATTCGACCGCCCGACCACTCGACCGCCCGAGTGCCCGAGAGCGGCCCGTCCCCCAGGGGACGGGCCGCTCCCACGTGTACGCGGGCACTCCCCACGTACGCGCTCAGTCCGAGCCGCCCCCGCCCCCGCCGCCGCCCGCGTGGTCGGCGTGGCCCGAGCCCCAGTCGCCCGGCACCGAGTCCTCGTACGCACCGCTCCACCAGCGGAACCTGCTCCGGCCGCCGCCGCCCAGGGAGAAGTGCCCTCCTTCGGCCGGGGCTCCTGGGTCCGCCAGCCCGGCCCGCAGCGCGAAGCGCGGCAGCAGCAGGCGCAGGGCGGTATCACCGTGCAGGGCGACCGCGAGCAGCGTGTCGTCGTCCGTCAGCCCGTGCCTGACCGCCGGCAGCGGATGCCGCTCCCGCCAGAACTCCACGCGCCGACGGGCACTCCGGTTCGGCCTGAGCCAGGGGCGGCCGAGCAGTCCGTCCTCCGCGAGCGGGATGCGCGCCAGGGCCAGGGCCAGGCGCACGTCCGTGTGCCGCACCAGCTCACGAGCGGTGAGCGGCTCGTGCAGACAGTCCAGGACGGCCCCCTCGAACGGCCCCAGGCCCTCCGGCTCGGGGCCCGTCGCGCACAGCGTCCTGCGCGGGCCGGTCTCGACCGCGCCCAGCAGGTGCAGGGCGACCAGCGCCACCGTGACGGCGGCCGGCGGCCCACCGCCCAGCAGTGCGATCTCGTGCGGCTCCCGCCCGATCTCCGTGGCACTGTCCACGACACCACCCCCGTGCGCCCCGTGTTGTGCCGGGGTTGTGCCCGCTGCGGGTGCCTCCTACGCGCGGGTCAGTCCTCGGGGTGCTCGTGCAGCCCCGGCCAGTCCTCCGGGCCGCCGCCCTGCCACTCGACCAGGTCGCTGTCCTCGACGTCGGTCACGTACAGGTCGGCCAGGCGGAGCAGTTCGGCGACGTCGTCGACGTGCGAGGCGACACCGAGCGTCTCCTCGCCGGAGGTGACCCGGCGGGAGCCGTCCAGGGCGGGGGAGTGCACGACGACGTGCGGATGTTCGGGAGGGTGTGCCATTGCCATGCCTCCAGGCTGCTGCGCGGGAGGGGAATCCGCACCCGGTGAACGCCGGAAGGCGCTGGATGCGGGACCGTCCGCATCCAGCGCCTTCCGGCCGGTGAAGAGTTCTCGCCGAGAAGTTCTCGCCGAGAAGTGCCGCACGTGGTGCCCGTCCGGCGGTGCGAGGCCGGGCGCGACAGGTCGTTCGCGCCGCCGGACGGGGTCTCGGGGCCTCTCGGGGGAGAGGCGGGTGGCTGGGACCGCGGCGGTGCGACGGGCCCGCGACGCTGCTCCCCTCAGGTCGTAGGAGAAGCGTCCGTGCCGTTCACCACCGCACTGGCTCGCAGGCCGCCGCGGTCCTCGCCCTGCCCGCGCCGGCACCCGGTTCGCACCCCTCATCCGGGCCGCCCGGTGCCTGCGCGGGCCGCGCACACGGCCCCGGCCTCCCCGCCGGGTTCCGTGCGCGGGCCGGTGGGTCAGTCCTCGCGCAGGGCGCGGACCGCCTCCTGGACGCGCCTGCCGTACTCCGGGTCGGCGGCGTGGAAGTGTGCGAGGTTCTTCTCGACGACACTGTTCCGGGAGACCTGGGAGAGGCCGCCCGCGATGGTCGCGACCAGCCGCTCCCGCTCCTCCTCGGCCATCAGCCGGTACAGCTCACCGGCCTGGAAGAAGGGGTCGTCCTTGGTGTGCCGCGGCGCCTCGTGGGTGCCGGTGTGGCCGGAGACCGAGAGCGGTGCCGACAGCGGCCGGCCGGACTCGACCGGGCCGTCGTAGGAGTTCGGTTCGTAGTTCCGGGCGTCGCGGCCCTGCGGGTTGGCCGCCATCAGGCCGTCGCGGCCGTAGTTGGCCGCGCCGCCGGGCACGGCCCTCGGTGCGTTGACCGCGAGCCGGGTGTGGTTGACGCCCAGGCGGTAGCGGTGCGCGTCCGCGTACGCGAACAGACGGCCCTGGAGCATCTTGTCGGGGGAGGGGCCGATGCCCGGAACGAAGTTGTTGGGCGAGAACGCGGCCTGCTCGACCTCCGCGAAGACGTTGTCCGGATTGCGGTCCAGTACCAGCCGGCCCACCCGCCTGAGCGGGTGGTCGCGGTGCGGCCACACCTTGGTCACGTCGAACGGGTTGAAACGGTAGTCCGCCGCCTCGGCCACCGGCATCAGCTGCACGTACAGCGTCCAGGACGGGTGCACCCCGCGCTCGATCGCCTGCACCAGGTCCGTCTGGTGCGAGGCGGGGTCCTCGCCCGCGAGCCTCGCGGCCTCGTCGGCGGTCAGGCAGCGGATGCCCTGGTCGGTCTTGAAGTGGTACTTGACGAAGTACGACTCGCCCCGGGCGTTCGTCCACTGGTAGGTGTGGGAGCCGAAGCCGTCCATGTGGCGGTACGACGCCGGGATGCCGCGGTCGCCCATCAGCCACGTCACCTGGTGCGTGGCCTCGGGGGAGTGCGCCCAGAAGTCCCAGACGTTGTCCGGCTCCTGACGGCCCGAGAACGGGTCGCGCTTCTGCGAGTGGATGAAGTCGGGGAATTTGACGGGGTCCTTGATGAAGAACACCGGGGTGTTGTTGCCGACGAGGTCGTAGTTTCCCTCCTCGGTGTAGAACTTCACCGCGAAGCCGCGCGGGTCGCGCACCGCGTCCGCGCCGCCCAGCGAGTCGGCCACCGTGGAGAAGCGCAGGAAGACCTCGGTGCGCCTGCCGACCGCGCTCAGGAAGTCGGCGTGCGTGAAGTCCGTGACGTCGTCGGTCACTTCGAAGTGGCCGTAGGCGCCGGAGCCGCGCGCGTGCACCACACGCTCGGGGATGCGCTCGCGGTTGAAGCGGGCGAGCTTCTCGATGAGGTGCTGGTCCTGGATCAGGAGCGGGCCGCCGACGCCGGCGGAGGCGGAGTTCTGGTTGTCGGCGACGGGGGCGCCGGACTCGGTGGTGAGCACGCGCTGCGACATCGTGGACCTTCCATGACCGTACTGGCGATGTTCAGCGGAAACTCGTTTCCGCTTCGTGGAGCTTAGGTTTGGGGCAGTGGCCCGTCAACAGTTTGTTGAAGTGGGTTCCGGGTGGCGCCGCCGCTCGGGCGCGACAGGACAGGTGTCAGCGGCGCCGCCACCCGGAGGTCTCATACCGCGGTGCGTACGGAGGTCAGACCCGGTCGCCGGAGAGGCGCTCCACGGCACGCAGCAGGGCCGAGTGGTCCAGGCCGCCGTCGCCCTGGGCGCGCAGCGACGCGACCAGCTGGGCCACCACCGCGCCCACCGGCAGGGCCGCGCCGACGGTGCGGGCGGCGTCGGTGACGATGCCCATGTCCTTGTGGTGCAGGTCGATGCGGAAGCCCGGCTTGAAGTCGCGGGCGAGGAAGTTGTCCTTCTTGCGCGTCAGCACGGTCGAGCCGGCCAGGCCGCCGTTCAGCACGTCGAGCGCGGCCCTCAGGTCCACGCCGGACTTCTCCAGGAAGACCACGGCCTCGGCGCACGCCTGGATGTTGACGGCGACGATCAGCTGGTTGGCGGCCTTCACGGTCTGCCCCGAGCCGTGCGGACCGCACAGCACGATGGTCTTGCCGAGCGCCTCCAGGAGCGGCCCGGCCTCGTCGAAGTCGGCCTGCTCACCGCCGACCATGATGGACAGCACGGCCTCGACGGCCCCGGCCTCGCCGCCGGAGACGGGGGCGTCCAGGACGCGGACGCCCTTGTCCTTCGCGGCCTTCGCGAGGTCCACGGAGGTCTGCGGGGTGATCGACGACATGTCGACCAGCAGGGCGCCGGACCGTGCGTTCTCCAGGATGCCGTCGGGGCCGTAGGCGATGGCCTCGACCTGCGGGGACGCGGGCACCATGGTCACGATCACGTCGGCGTCGCGCACGGCCTCGGCGATCGAGCCGGCCGCGGTGCCGCCGGCGGCGGAGAGCCGGTCCAGCTTCTCCTGCTCCAGGGTGAAGCCGGTGACCTGGTAACCCGCCTTGATCAGGTTCTCGGACATGGGGGAGCCCATGATGCCGAGACCGATCCAGGCGACCTTGGGGAGCGTGCTCATGATGGGTACCTCTCTGGCGTTTCGCTGGGAAGTTCGGCGGCTGCCGGTCTCCGGGAAGTTCCGCGGCCGGCGCTCAGCTGGCCGCGCGGGCCCCGTCCGGCAGCCAGGAGAAGGACTGGGCGCTGGGTCCGTCGCCCGGCTTGTACTCCAGGCCGACCCAGCCGTCGTATCCGGCCTTCCCGAGGCGGTCGAGCAGGTCCTCCAGCGGAAGGGAGCCCGTACCGGGAGCGCCGCGGCCCGGGTTGTCGGCGATCTGCACGTGGCCGGTCTTCGCGGCATGGGCGTCGATCACCTGCGGCAGGTCCTCGCCGTTCATGGACAGGTGGTAGAGGTCCATGAGGAACTTGGCGTTGCCGAGCCCGGTGGCCTCGTTGACCCTGTCCACGACCCCGAGCGCGGCCGGCGCCGACACCAGCGGGTAGAGCGGCGACTCGCGCTCGTTGAGCGCCTCGATCAGCAGGACCGCGCCGATCCGGTCGGCGGCTCGGGCTGCGAGGACCAGGTTCTCCAGCGCGAGCCGGTCCTGCTCGGCCGGGTCCACGCCGTCGACGCGGTTGCCGTACAGGGCGTTGAGGGCGCCGCAGCCCAGCGCGTGGGCGAAGCCGGCGGCCACGTCGATGTTGGCGCGGAAGCGGTCCGACTCCTCACCGGGAACCGACAGCGCGCCCCGGTCGGGTCCGGGCAGCTGCCCGGCGTAGAAGTTGAGCCCTGTGAGGCGGACGCCCGCGTCCTCGACGGCCGCCTTCAGGGCGTCGAGCTCGGACTGCTCGGGGGTGGGCGTGTCGGTCCAGGGCCACCACAGCTCGACCGCGGTGAAGCCGGCCGCGGCGGCGGCCGCGGGACGCTCCAGGAGCGGGAGTTCCGTGAAGAGGATCGACAGGTTGACGCTGAAGCGCTGATCTGCGGCGGTGCTCAACTTGAAACCTGGCATCGGGTGCCGCGCTCCCTTCCGTCTCGATGGAGAGATTTCGCTTGTTCCGTATTGCGGAAGTTCATTTCTGCTTAATGGAAGATTGCCGGGGGTGTGTCGTGCTTGTCAAGAGGGGGCGGCGCAATGCGCTCACCCCGCGTTAGGTTGACCGGGTGCGATTGAGAGTGGAGTTCACGACCGAACCCTTCGACCTCGACGAGGCACCCGCCCACGCGGTGGTGGCCCGGGAGGTCGTCGAGGCCGCCGAGCTGGACGCGGTCGACGTCGGCCCGTTCGGCAACACGGCCGAGGGGGACGCCGGCCGGGTGCTCACCGCCGTGGACGCGCTGCTGCGCCGCTCCCTGGAGGCGGGTGCCACCCGGATCTCGCTCCAGGTCAACGTGGTCGGAGACGGCGCCGAGGGAGGGGGCGAGCGGTGACCGGCCCCGCCGAGGAGTCGTTCCTCGCGGCCGTCAAGCCCCTGGTCGACGCCATGGGCGGCGAGATGCTGCCGCCGGACGAGGCCGGCCCGGAGGACGTCGTGCTCTCCTGGGAGGGTGCCGACGTCGTCGCCGTACGCCTGCCCCAGCTCGCCGACTCCCTGGACCACATCCTGGCCGCCATGGAACGCCGGCAGGGCAGGCCCCTGGCCGACCTGGACCGCAGGACCAAGCAGGAGGTCGTACGGGCCCTGGAGGCGCGCGGCGCCTTCGCCGTACGGCACGGAGTGGAGACGGTCGCGAGCGCCCTCGGCGTCAGCCGCTTCACGGTGTACAACTACCTCAACCGGGAGAAGGGCACCTGACCTGCGCGTTTTCCTCGCGCCTGACACGCAGGGTCCCCTCGCGCCCGAACTGCACGCCTCCCTCGCGCCCGACCTGCACGGTCCGCTCGCGCCTCCCGCCGCCGTCCGGTCACCGGGGGGCGGCTTTTCCGGCCCCCTTTTTTCAACAAAGTGTTGACGCTTCGTTTCCCAGGGCGTTAGCTGTCGGCACGCCCGTTCAGCTCAAGGCCACGGAGGCTCCCGTGACGTCCACTTCCGCGTCGGGCCTGGCCCGGTTCAACGCCCTCGAGGAACCGGTGGCGCGCGCCGCACTCCACGAGGTGTGCGCCGCCACGGCATGGGCCCGGCACCTGCTCGCCGTCCGCCCGTTCGCCACCACCGACGCCCTGTACGCCGCGAGCGACACCGCCACGGCCCGGCTGACGGCGGACGACCTCGCCGAGGCCATGGCCGCACATCCCCCGATCGGCCGCCCGAAGCCGGGCGATGCCACCTCGTCCCGCGAACAGGCGGGCATGGCGGGCGCCGCCGAGGAACTCAAGGCGGAGATGCTCGAACTGAACCTGGCCTACCAGGAGAAGTTCGGCCACGTCTTCCTGATCTGCGCCACCGGCCGGACCGGGGAGCAGATGCGCGACGCGGTGAGGGAACGGATCGGCAACTCTCCCGAGCAGGAGCGGGAGACCGTCCGCACCGAACTGGGGAAGATCAACCGCATCCGCCTGACCCGACTCGTCGAACAGGACGCCCGACCATGAGCACCAGCACCACCGCCTCCGTGTCCACGCACATCCTGGACACCAGCGCCGGCCGCCCCGCCGAGGGCGTCGCCGTCCACCTCTCCGCACGCACCGGTGCGGACGCGGACTGGCAGACGCTCGGCACCTCCGCGACCGACGCCGACGGCCGGTGCAAGGACCTCCCGGCCCCGCCGGAGGGCACCACCCACGTACGGCTCGGCTTCGACACCGAGGCGTACTTCACCGAGACGTATTCCGCCAGGAAACAAGCCGCGGCCCAGCAGGACGCCCCCGCGCTCCGGGACAGCGAGAACGGCCGGCCCGTGTTCTTCCCCGAGGTCACCATCGCCTTCGCGGTGGTGCCCGGCGAGCACTTCCACGTTCCGCTGCTGCTCAACCCGTTCGGCTACTCCGTTTACCGAGGGAGCTGACCGACACATGACCCGATTCGTCCTGGGACAGAACCAGTACGGCAAGGCCGAGAACCGCGTCGTCAAGATCACGCGGGACGGCGACACGCACCACATCAAGGACCTGAACGTCTCCGTCGCCCTGTCCGGCGACATGGAGGAGGTCCACCGCAGCGGCTCCAACGCCAACGTCCTGCCGACCGACACCACCAAGAACACCGTGTTCGCCTTCGCCAAGGAACACGGCATCGAGAGCGCCGAGGACCTCGGCGTCAAGCTCGCCCGCCACTTCGTCGACGACAACGAGCCCATCCGCCGGGCCCGCATCCGCATCGAGGAGTACGGCTGGGAGCGGATCGAGACCTCCCAGGGCGGCGCCCGCTTCGTCGGCGCCGACGAGATCGCGCACTCCTTCGTCCGCACCGGCCAGGAGACGCGCGTCGCGCAGATCACCTACGACGGCCACGGCATCCAGGTGCTCTCCGGCTTCAAGGACCTGACCGTACTGAACTCCACCAACTCCGAGTTCTTCGGCTTCCTCAAGGACAAGTACACGACCCTCCAGGAGGACCACGACCGCATCCTCGCCACCACCGTCTCCACCTGGTGGCGCCACAACTGGGACGGCGCCGACCCGCACGCCCCCGACTGGGACCGCTCGTACGCCGGGGTGCGCAAGCACGCGCTCCAGGCCTTCGCCGAGACCTACTCGTACTCGCTCCAGCAGACCCTCTTCGAGATGGGGGTACGGGTCCTCAACTCCCGCGACGAGGTGGACGAGATCCGCTTCTCGATGCCCAACAAGCACCACTTCCGCTCGGACCTGTCGCCCTTCGGGATCGACAACGACGCCAAGGACGGCGCGGTCTACTACGCCGCCGACCGCCCCTACGGACTGATCGAGGCCACCATCCTGCGCGACGGCGCCGAACAGCTCATCCCGGTCGACATGACCAACCTCTGACCCGAAGGGTGTGGTCCCGGGGCCGGCCGACCGCCCCCGGGAGCGCATCCTCCCCGACCCCTCGGCACCCGGAGCCACCGGCTCCGGCACTCAAATCCTCCCAGGGTCCTGCCGTGCCCTCCCCGTGGGTACTCGACTCCCCGCCCACGGGCCCCACCGAAGACAAGGAAGCAGCATGGCAGCAACACCCGGCACAGCACCGGCAGCCGAGCGCACCGTCATCGAGAACGGCGCGATCGCCACCGTCGACGCGGACGACACCGAGTACGCCTCGGGACACGTCGTGATCGCCGGCAACAGGATCGAGTCCGTCGGCGCCGGCCGGGCCCCCGAGGACCTGGAGAACGTCGTGGCCCGGATCGACGCGACCGGACACCTCCTCACACCCGGCCTGGTCAACACCCACCACCACTTCTACCAGTGGCTCACCCGGGGCCTGGCCACCGACCACAACCTCTTCGACTGGCTGACCGCGCTGTACCCGACGTGGGCGCGCATCGACGAGCCGATGGCCCACGCGGCGGCCCAGGGCTCCCTCGCCATGATGGCCCGCGGCGGCGTCACCACCGCCATGGACCACCACTACATCTACCCCGAGGGCACCGGCGACCTCTCCGGCACGATCATCCGCGCCGCCCGCGACATGGGCGTCCGCTTCACCCTCGCCCGCGGCTCCATGGACCGCGGCGAGTCCGACGGCGGGCTGCCGCCGGACTTCGCGGTGGAGAGCCTGGACGACGCGCTCGCCGCCACCGAGGCCACCGTCCGCGAACACCACGACCCGTCCTTCGACGCCATGACCCAGGTTGCCGTGGCACCCTGCTCCCCCTTCTCCGTCTCCACCGAACTGCTGCGCCGGAGCGCCGAGCTGGCGCGCCGGCTCGGGGTGCGACTGCACACCCACGGCTCGGAGACCAAGGAGGAGGAGAAGTTCTGCCACGAGCTGTTCGGCATGGGCCCGACCGACTACTTCGAGTCCACCGGCTGGCTCGGCGCCGACGTGTGGATGGCGCACTGCGTCCACATGAACGACTCCGACATCGCCGCCTTCGCCCGCACCGGCACCGGCGTCGCCCACTGCCCGTCCTCCAACGCCCGCCTCGCCGCCGGAATCGCCCGCGTCCCCGACCTGCTCGCCGCCGGCGTCCCCGTCGGTCTCGGCGTCGACGGCACCGCCTCCAACGAGTCCGGCGAACTCCACACCGAACTCCGCAACGCCCTGCTCGTGAACCGCCTCGGCGCCCACGGCGAGGCCGCGCTGAACGCCCGCAAGGCGCTGCGCCTGGGCACCCACGGCGGCGCACAGGTCCTCGGCCGGGCCGCGGAGACCGGCTCCCTGGAGGCGGGCAAGCTCGCCGACCTGGTGCTGTGGCGCATGGACACCCTCGCCCACTCCTCGATCGCCGACCCGGTGACCGCCCTGGTCCTCGGCGCCGCCGCCCCGGTCACGGCGTCGTTCGTGAACGGCCGCCGGATCGTCGAGAACGGCAGGCTGCTCACGGTCGACGAGGACGCCGTCGCCCACGCCACGAGGGACGAGGCACGCCGCCTGGCCCGTCGCGCCGCCCAGGCCTGAGCCCGCTCCTCGGCCAGGTCAACCCCGTACAACAGCACACCACGTGAACTCCGGCCGGGAGGGACGGCTCCCGGCCGGCAGCCGTGGACCCCAGCGGCCCACGGCGACCGACTCCGGGGCGTGCGCGCCCGAGCGCACGCCCCGGAGCGGTACCCCGTTCCCACAACGGTCCCGCACGACCACACCCGCACCACCTCCCTGACACCCGCGTCAGAGCCGACGTGTAACCGACCGGAGGAACACCGCCGTGGCCGACCACCCAGTTGACGAGAAGCTCCCGCCACTCAAGATGGCGACGACCGGCCTCCAGCACGTGGCCGCGATGTACGCCGGAGTCGTCGCCCCGCCCCTGGTCGTCGGTGCGGCCATCGGCCTGACCGCCACCGAACTCACCTTCCTCACCGGCGCCTGCCTGTTCACCGCGGGCCTCGCCACCTTCCTCCAGACCCTCGGCATCTGGAAGATCGGCGCCCGGCTGCCCTTCGTCAACGGCGTCACCTTCGCCGGTGTCGCCCCCATGACCGCGGTCGTCGCCTCCACCGACGACACGTCCGACGCGCTGCCGATCATCTTCGGCGCGGTCATCGTCGCGGGACTCCTCGGCTTCCTCGCCGCCCCCGTCTTCTGCAAGGCGATCCGCTTCTTCCCGCCGGTCGTCACCGGCACCGTCATCACCCTCATCGGCATATCCCTGCTGCCCGTCGCCTTCGACTGGGCGCAGGGCCCCAGCCCCACGGCGGACGACTACGGCTCGGCCACCCACCTCGGCCTGGCCGCGGCCACCCTCGTGATCGTCCTCGTCCTGCGCCGGTTCACCCGCGGCTTCGTCAAACAGATCGCCGTACTCCTCGGCCTGGTCGCGGGCACCCTCATCGCGATCCCCTTCGGCGCCACGGACTTCGCCCCCGTCGCGGAGGCGGACGTCGTCGGCTTCCCGACGCCCTTCCACTTCGGCGCCCCGCAGTTCCAGATCGCCGCGATCGTCTCCATGTGCGTCGTGATGGTGGTCTCGATGACCGAGTCCACCGCCGACATGCTCGCCCTCGGCGAGATCGTGGACCGCCCGGCCGACGAGAAGACCATCGCCGCCGGGCTGCGCGCCGACACCCTCGGCACCGCGATCAGCCCGGTCTTCAACGGCTTCATGTGCAGTGCCTTCGCCCAGAACATCGGCCTGGTCGCGATGACGAGGATCCGCAGCCGCTACGTCGTCGCCGTGGGCGGCGGCTTCCTGGTGCTGATGGGCCTGTGCCCGGTGGCCGCCTCGCTCATCGCCGTCGTACCGCGCCCGGTGCTCGGCGGGGCCGGCGTGGTGCTGTTCGGCTCGGTCGCGGCGAGCGGCATCCAGACCCTGGTGCGGGCGAGCCTGGACAAGGACAACAACGCCCTGATCGTGGCCGTCTCGCTGGCCGTCGGCATCATCCCCATCGCGGCGCCGGAGTTCTACCACGCGTTCCCGGAGAACGCGAAGATCATCCTGGACTCCGGCATCTCGACGGGCTGTGTGGCCGCGGTCCTGCTCAACCTGGTCTTCAACCACGTCGGCGGCGGCCGGGACCGCGACGCGGAGGACGTCACCCACCCGATGGAGGCGGGCGGCGAGCTCACCGAGTCGTCCAGGGCCGCGGCCACCCCGTGAGCCCCGTCGCCGCCCGCGCGGCCGGCCGGGGCGCTACAGCCCGAACAGCCCCGGATCCGCCGCCAGTTCCTTGAACCGCTGCCGCGGGTCGGCGACCAGCTTGCGGGCAGCCAGGTCCATCAGCCCGCCGACGCCCTCGGCCTCCGCCGCCACCGTGCCGTCGGTCTTGCGGATGAGCTGCAGGATCCGGAAGGTCTTGCCCTCGCCCCACTCGAATGCGCAGGTCACCGTCACTTCGTCACCGGCGAGGAGCTCCCGCCGGTAGCGGATCCTGGTCTCCAGGGCGACCGGTCCGACCCCGCCCGCGACCAGTTCGGACTGCCTGATCCCGGCCGCCTGGAGCAGCGACCAGCGGGCGTGTTCGGCGTAGTTCAGATACACGGCCTGGTTCAGGTGGCCCTGGGTGTCGGTCTCGTACCCGCGGACGGTCACCGGCACGGAAAACGGCTCGCTCACCGCTGCTGCCTCTCCTCGTGGACGTATCGGCCCAGTGCGTCCTGGCACGGTGGCGTCACACCTTCCGGGGGGAGGCCAGCAGGTAACGGGCCCGGGAGCGCGGCTCGGTGTGCTCCCCGACCTGCCAGCCCGCCCCCTCCAGCGTCCCGGCGTACGCCTGCAACGCGTTGCCGTCCGGGCCGTGCACGGCGACGGCCTCCGGCTGCGGCGTCGCCCGCACCCGGTACCCGTCGCGGCCGTCCGGCCCCGCCGGACGGTGCCCGGCCGCCTCCAGCGCCAGTGCGGCAGCGCGCACGAGATGCGACCGCTCCCACCCGCACGGCCGCTCCGTACTCCCGTCGGGCTGCGTCATCCGCCGCAGCTCGAGCAGCCCCTGCCAGGCCCCCCGAACCTCCCGCAGCCGCGCGGAGGCGGCCTCACCCGGCACCGGCTCCTCACCGCCGACCCGCGCGGCGAACACGTCCCGCGAGGCCGGTCCGGACGACGCCCGGGCCGCCGAGGCATCCGGCCGGCCATCCGCTTCCCGCCCGACCGCTTCCCGCCTGTCCGCTTCCCGCCCGTCCGCCTCCCGTATCCGATGCCCGGCCGGTGTCAGGAAGTGGTCGTGCGGCGGGCGCGGATGCCGGAAGGCGAGCCCCCGCTTCACCAGCGCCGCCAGCTGCGCCTCCGTCCCCTTCAGGCGTCCGGAGACGGGATCGGCGGCAGCGATGACACGCCGCTGGGCGGCGGTGGGCGACAGGGCCACGGCACGCCCCCTTCCGTCTCGTCGGCTCACCGGTGACGCCTTCGAAGACTACGACGGAGGTCTGACATTCCAGGCGGCGATCACCGGCCGCCCGTGCTCCGTGCCCAGCCGGCACAGCGTGCCGGTGCCGAGCTGGAACAGCGCGCCGTGCGACGGCGGCAGCCCCAGGTGCCGTGCGGTCAGCACCCGCAGGAAGTGCCCGTGCGCCACCAGCACCACACACCCCTCGGTGTCGGCGAACGAGGCCTCCACCGTGGCCAGCACCCGGTCGGCCCGCGCCCCCACCTGCTCGGGCGTCTCCCCGGGGCGGTCCGGCGGGCCGGGCGCGACCCCGTCCGTGAACAGGAACCAGTCCGGCCGGTCCCGGTGGATCTCGACCGTCGTGACGCCCTCGTAGCCGCCGTAGTCCCACTCGTGCAGATCCGGCTCGACGCGCACCTCGTGCAGCCCGATCAGCTCGGCCGTCTCCCGCGCCCGCTCGAAGGGGCTGACGAAGGCGGCCCCGATCCGGTGCGACCTGATCAGCGGCACCAGACTCCGCGCCTGCTCCCGCCCCTTCGCGGTCAGCGGAACGTCCGTCAGCCCGGTGTGCCGCCCGGACCGCGACCACTCGGTCTCACCGTGCCGAACCAGAAAAAGATCACCCATACGTCCAGGCTACGGGCAGCTCGCGCCGGAGTTCGCCGGCGGCGAGGGTCTGCACCATGAACTTCACGGTGGACAGCAGTTCTCCGGTACGCGGGTGGCGGGCGGCGAGCTCCATCGCGGAGAACGCGTGCCTCTGCGGTCATGAACTGCCGTGGAGGCAGGCAGGGCAAAGCGCGCTCTCTTCACCGTGACGCTCGAATCACCCGGCTCGTTGGTACGGCAGTGTGACCGTCACCCGCGGAACCGGCCGGATCGTGTCCCAAGGGGGAGCGGGGCCGTGTGTCCGGCGGCTGCCGCTGTACGGGAGACCGCCGTGCCCGGACCCGGCCTGCCCTTCAGGGAGTCTCATGCCCAGCCCGTACGTCCCGGCCCCGGCGGCCGGTACCTTCGCCGAGCCGCTCGCCGATGCCCAGGCACCGTTCGAGACCGGCCTGCGGCTGGTGGACCGGCACGCGCATGAGGGCAGTCCCCGGGAGTTCGCGATGTTCGACCTGCGGTGGGATCTGCTGCCGGGGGTGTTCGCTCCTGTGCACACCGACTCCACCGAGCTGTTCACCGCATGGCTGCCCTTCCCGGTGGGAGGGAAGTTCCTGGAAGTGGGCTGTGGCGCGGGGGTGACCGCGGTCGTGGCGGCCCTCGCCGGCTGCGCACACGTGACGGCGGTGGACATCACCGCGGAAGCGGTCCACAACACCGAGGTCAACGCCGCACGCCACGGTGTCGGTGACCGAGTCCGGGCTGTGCGAAGCGACCTCTTCGATGCTCTGGCACCCGGTGAACGCTTCGACCTGGTGTTCTGGAACTCCAACGTCGTCCCCGCCCCCGACGAGTTCGTCTACGACCACGGGCTCCAGCACGCGATCTTCGACCGCGGTTACAGCGCGCACCGTCGCTACCTGAGCGACGGCCTGACGCGTCTGACCGAAGCGGGCCGGCTGTTCCTCGGCTTCAACAGTCTCGGGGACCTGCCCCGGCTGACCTCACTGGCCACAGCGTCGGGAACGCGGATCACCGCCCGCCGGGACAGCGCCCGCCACACATCCGACGTCCCGGTGACCTTTCAACTGCTGGAGATCACCGCCGACCCCGGCAACCGGGCCGCCACATGAGCGCCGGGCACCCACCCGCCGGAGCGATCACACCCGTTCCCAAGGCCGTCAGCTACCTCAGGCTCGGCAAGGCACGCATCTACCACTACGTGTACGGATGGGCGCTCGGCCTGGTGCTCCTGCACACCGACGGCATCGCCGTCACCACCAAGGCCGTCCCCCTGACCCTCCTGCTCGTCGGCATCCTGGCGTTCCAATGGAGCACCTCGGCGGCCGACGACGTCTGCGGATTCCTCAACGGCAGCGACGCCCGCAACTACGCGGACCGGCCGGCGATCACGCGCGTGCGCAAGCCCCTGCTCACCGGCGCGCTGACGCTGCCGGAGGCCACGCGGTTCGCCGTCGTCACATGGTGCGCCGGCCTGGCCGCCCTCCTGCTCGCCGCCGCCTCGCTCGGCCGGCACGTCCCCGTCCCGGCGCTGGCGGTGGCCGTTCTCACCCCGGCCTTCGCCGTCCAGTACTCCTGCGGCGCCAAGCTCAGCTACCGCCCCCTCGGACTGGAATCGACAGTCCTCTTCACCGGCGCCTACACCGTTTTCGTGCCCTACTGGTTCGTCACCGCCACCCTCAGCCCCACCACGCTCCTGGTCAGCGCCCTGGTCGGGCTGTGGCTCCTCCTCGTGGTCGCCTACGGCAACGCCTCCGACCGGGACGGGGACCGTGCCGTCTCGCGCAGAACCCTCGCCGTCATCCTTCCCCCGGCCTGGTTCGCCGCCCTGCTCCACCTGCTGGTCGCCACGAACGCGGTGCTGCTCGTCCTGCTGTCCACGACACTGCGACGCCCCGAGCCGATCCTCCTCACCGCTCCCGTCACGGGCCTGCAACTGGCCCAGCTCTACTACGGCGTGTACCGCCGGGAACTGCGCAAGGCGCGGTTCCTGGTCCTCGTCTCCATCGACATCGGATCCGTCGCCCTGGCCGCCGCCCTTCTCACGAGCCGCTCCGTGTGAGACCCACAAGGCCCGGGCCTGAACGAAACTGTGGGGGGCACGTCCGAGCGCGGGGGGCGCCTACTGCCGGTACCCGCTCAGGAAGCGGCCGATGCGGCCGATCGCCGCCTCCAGGTCGTCCGCGTAGGGCAGGGTCAGGATGCGGAAGTGGTCCGTTCCCGGCCAGTTGAAGCCGGTGCCCTGGACGACCTGGATCTTCTCGCGGAGCAGCAGGTCGAGGACGAACTTCTCGTCGTCGTGGATCCTGTGGACCTTCGGGTCGATCCGAGGGAAGGCGTACAGCGCGCCCCTGGGCTTGACGCAGGAGACACCCGGGATGTCGTTCAGGCGCTCCCAGGCCACGTCCCGCTGTTCGCGCAGCCGGCCGCCCGGAGCGGTCAGTTCGTGGATGGACTGGCGGCCGCCGAGCGCGGCCTGGATGGCGTACTGCGCGGGCGCGTTGGCGCACAGCCGCATGGAGGCCAGCATGGTCAGGCCCTCCAGGTAGTCCTTCGCATGCTGCTTCGGGCCCGTCACCACCAGCCAGCCGGAGCGGAAGCCCGCCACCCGGTACGTCTTGGAGAGGCCGCAGAAGGTGAGGACCACCAGGTCGGGGGCGAGGGAGGCGGCCGCGTGGTGGACGGCGTCGTCGTACAGGATCTGGTCGTAGATCTCGTCGGCGAAGACCATCAGGCCGTGGCGGCGGGCCAGGTCCAGGATGCCCTCGACGATCTCCTTGGGGTAGACGGCGCCGGTGGGGTTGTTGGGGTTGATGATGACGACCGCCTTGGTGCGGTCGGTGATCTTCGACTCCATGTCGGCCAGGTCGGGGTACCAGTCAGCCTGCTCGTCGCACAGGTAGTGGACCGCCCTGCCGCCCGCGAGGGTCGTCACCGCCGTCCAGAGGGGGAAGTCGGGGGCGGGGATCAGGACCTCGTCGCCGTCCTCGAGGAGAGCCTGCACGGCCATGGAAACCAGCTCCGAGACGCCGTTGCCCAGGAAGACGTCGTCCACGTCCACCTCCAGGCCCAGTGCCTGGTAGCGCTGGGCGACGGCCCGGCGGGCGGAGAGGATGCCGCGCGAGTCCGTGTAGCCGTGCGCCTGCGGCAGCATCCGGATCATGTCCTGGACGATCTCCTCCGGCGCCTCGAAGCCGAAGAGCGCCGGGTTGCCGGTGTTGAGGCGCAGGACGCTGTGGCCCGCCTCCTCCAGTGCGTTGGCGTGCTCGATCACCGGGCCGCGGATCTCGTAGCAGACCTCGCTGAGCTTGTTCGACTGCCGGAACTCCATGCGCGGCTTCCCCTCCGGAATCTGGTGTTGCTTGGTTTTACCAAGTGACAGCTTGGAAAGTCCAACAACTTGTCTACACTGCGTCGCATGTCACCTCGCGCTCGCCGTAGCTACGACCAGTTCTGTTCCGCCGCCCGCGCGCTCGACGCCGTCGGGGACCGCTGGACCCTGCTGATCGTCCGGGAGCTGCTCGCCGGCCCGCGGCGCTACACCGACCTGCACGCCGACCTGCCCGGCGTCAGCACGGACGTACTCGCGTCGCGGCTGAAGGACATGGAGCGCGACGGGCTGACGACCCGCCGCCGGCTGCCGCCGCCCGGAGCGGCGTACGTGTACGAGCTGACCGCGCGGGGCCGCGGCCTGCTGCCCGTGCTGGAGGCGCTCGGCACCTGGGGGGCGGGTGAGCTGGGGGAGCGGCGGCCCACCGACGCCGTACGGGCGCACTGGTTCGCGCTGCCTCTGCTGCGGGCGCTGCGGGAGGCCGGGGCGGCGGAGGGCGTCGTCGAAGTCCGGCTGGAGGAGGGGGACTTCCATCTGTACGCCGACGAGGCGGAGGACGGTCCCGTGTACGGGGACGGGCCCGCGCCCGGGGAGCCCGACGCCCGGCTCGTGCTGGACGCCGGGACCTGCGCGGCGCTCGGCCGCGGGGAGACCGGCCTGCGGGAGGCGGTGCGCGACGGCCGTGTCGAGGTGACCGGCGACGGCACGGCGGCCAAGGCGCTGCGGGAGGGGTGAAGGGAGCCGTAAAGGGAGGCGTGAAGGGAGGCGTGAAGGAAGGGTGAGGCGGCAGGAGGCCCGCCCGCCCGGGGCGGGCCCTCCCGTGACGGGCTGTCAGGCGCCCGGCGGTACTCGCCTCGGCCGGCCCGTTCCGCGGGTCAGCGCGTAGCCGCCGATGCCCGCGAGCGCGGCCAGTACGGCGCCGATGCCGGTCCACACCCAGCGGTCCGACCACCAGCCCGACGACCAGCCGTCCTCCGGCTCGATGGCGGACAGGACGGCGTTGCGCTCGCCGTCCTCCGAGTCCCCGTCACCTTCGCCGTCGTCCTGACCGGACGTCACCGCGATGCCCGGCACCAGCGGTTCGGCCAGCGAACCGTCCACCGCCGCGGCCCCGCCCATGTCCTTCGAGTCCACCTGGACCTCGGCGGAGACCGGGGCGCCGAGGCCGGAGGCCGGCAGGTTCACCGCCGTCAGCCGGACGTAGTACGTGCCCGGCAGCGGGTCGTTGGCCCACGGCTCCGACCAGGCACGCACCGTGCGCAGCACACAGGCCAGCTCCAGGGACGGGGCGTCCGCCTGCGCCGTGCGGGTCTCGGCGCCCCACTGGCAGGCCTGGCGGCGGCGCAGGCCGTCGTACACGTCGATGCGCCAGGTCTCGGCGGCATGCGTCTCGGGCAGCTTCACCGTGGCCTGCACGGTGGGCCGCTGACCGGCGTCGGCCGGGAACGACCAGTACAGGTAGTCGCCGGCGGAACCGCTCGCCGTGGCCCGCTGCCCCTGGTCGATCTCGGTCGCCGTGCGGAAGGACGTGCCCGCCACGGTCGGCGCGTCGCTGTCACCGGAGGCGCCACCGGCAGCGCCCCCGGACGGGCTCGCGGAGGGCGAGGAGTCGGCCGCCGCGGGAGCCGCGGCGAGAGCGAGCAGCATCACCGCTGCACCCAGAAGTCGTGTGCACCGCATCAGTTGGTCCTCCAGACCGCGAACCGCCACCGCGACAGCCAGCCCCACAGCAGACCGGCGAGGAAGCCGACGAGCACCAGCAGGCCGAGCAGCCACCAGCCGCGCCCGAGGCCGAAGGAGGCCACGTCGTCGGAGTCGGACGGGCCGTCCACGACGTCGACCGTCAGCTCCAGCGGCAGTCCGGGCGTGGTCTGCACGCCGGAGGCCGGGGAGAAGGAGTTGGTGACCTGGAGGCACACGGCCTCGGCCGCGGCGTTCCCCTCGTCGCTGTCGTCGCTCTCCGCCTTCGGGTAGCGCAGTCCCGTCGAGAGCACGTCGGTGCGGCCGTTGCCCGCCGCCTCACCGCGCACGATCTCCCGGCCGTTCGCCGTCACCGCCCGCAGCAGCACCCCGTGGGAGGGGTTCACGGCCCGGTCGGCGCCCACGCTCACCGAGGCGCGCAGTTCCTGCCCCGGCTCCACGTCGACGCGGTACCAGCGCTGCTGACCGAACTCCTCACGGTCCGTGTAGAGCCCCGACTCGAGCGTCGGTGCCTTGGCGCACGCGTCCGCGCCCTCGGTGGCGACCGGCGTCACCACCGGGTCGGCCGCCCGGTCCACCAACTGGTTGACCTTGTCGGTCAGTTCGTCGGTGTGCTCGACCGAGGTGTACGTGCCGCCGGTCGCCTCCGCGATGCAGCTGAGCTGCCGGCGCAGCTTGGTGCTGGGGACCAGGCCCAGCGTGTCGATCGTGACGCCGATGCCCTTCGCGGCTATCTCGCGGGCCACCTCGCAGGGGTCCAGCGGGGCACAGGTGTCCTCGCCGTCGCTGATGAGCACGATGCGCTTGGAACCGTCGCCGCCGTCGAGGTCGTCGGCGGCCTTGAGCAGCGCGGGGCCGATCGGCGTCCAGCCGGTGGGCGACAGGGTGGCGACCGCAGTCTTCGCCTCGGTGCGGTCCAGCGGGCCGACCGGGTAGAGCTGCGCGGTGTCCTTGCAGCCGGTCTTGCGGTCGTCGCCGGGATAGTCCGCGCCCAGCGTCCGGATCCCCAGCTGCACCTCCTCCGGCGTCGCGTCGAGCACCTCGTTGAACGCCTGCTTCGCCGCGGCCATCCGCGTACCGCCGTCGATGTCCCGCGTCCGCATCGAGCCGCTGACGTCGAGCACGAGGTCGACCTTCGGCGCGTCCTCACCCGTGGGTTCCCCGGCTGCCGCCCCGGCCGGGAAGGCCGTCCCGGCCGTCAGCGCGGCGAGCAGGGCACAGGCACCCGCCGCCAGCCGTGTTCTTGTGATCATCGGCGGATCCTATTGAGCGGGGGTGCCGGGCTCCAAAACGAGATCGCCACGACACCTCGACGTCACGTCTCCCGCAGTGGATGCGTCATGTCTCGCGCAACGGATACGTCACGTCTCCCGCAGCGGATTCGGCAGTTCGGTCCACAGGTCGCCCATGTTCCGGGGCGAAGTGCGCATCAGGGTCAGCGACTTCACCGGCAGCCGCTCCTCACACAGGGCCACGAGGTCGGGTGTACCCGGCAGTTCGGGCACGGCCGCCTCCAGCGCCTTGCCGAGCGCAGGTCCCGATCCGGCCGTCGCCGCCAGCGCGCCGGCCACCAGCGAACCGAACAACTTGCGGCGCAGCGCCACCGGATCGTCGGTGAGCATCCGCGCGGGCAGCCCGGGGACGGCGATGCCGTGCCGGGCGAGGCGGGCCGGGGAGACGCGGATGTCGGCGAGGTCGCGGTAGACCAGGCGCAGCGGCTCACCGGAGGACGAGAGCACCACCAGGAGATTCTGGCCGTGCGCCTCCAGGGCCACGCCCGTCTCCAGCAGCCGCAGCCCCACACCGAGGGCCAGGCGCGCGAACGCCGCCAGCCACGCGGGGGAGTCCGGCAGCCCGGTACTGGTCAGCGCGGCCACCGGGACCACGTGCTCGCCGTGCGCCGCGTACACCCGGGGGGACTCGCGCAGTACCGCGGCCAGGTCGGGGGAACCGGCGGCCACCGCGCCCAGCGTCCCGGTGACGTGCAGCAGCCCGTCCAGCCGCTTCGCCAGTGCCTGCCCGAAGCCGGAGACGTCCGCCGACGCGCCGACGGAGGCGACCGAGATGTCCCGCACCGACGAGGTCAACCGGGCACTCAGCGCCGTCTTGACGTGCGGCCCGCCGGGCACGGCGAGTGTCCGCAGGGACATCAGGGGGTGCGCGGCGGGACCCTCCCCGCAGGACCGTCCGGCGAGCACGTGCGCCGCCTGCCACGGATGCACCGGCACCAGCAGCCGTGCCCCGTCCCGCAGTTCCCGCGGCCACACCCCGGACACCAGGCACTCGGCGGCCGCGACCGGCACCAGCCCCAGCCGTACCACGGGCCCGTGCTCCGGCCCGTACGCGAGCTGTTCCGCCACCGAGAAGCCGGGCCGGGAACGGCAGTTGGGGTGGTAGGGATGCCCGTCCACCACCCGCCGTTCCCAGCCCCAGTCGCTGTCCGGCCACTCGTCCGGGTGACGTTGTGGCCCGCTCTCCCGCGCCGCTGCGGACTGGGCCGCACGCGAGAGCGCCAACGACGCCGCGCTGTGCCCGAGTTCGGCGGCGAATTCCGCGGAGAGCGCCGTGCCCAGGCCTCTCACCAGCCGTGCCGGATCGTCGTACGCGACCCCGTCCAGGCGCACGGCCGACACGTACGCGTCCGTGCGGTACGGGTCGGCGGCCGGGCCGGTCAGCCGGCGCCCGTCCCGAAGCCGCAGCACGAGCCCGTCCCCGGCGGACTCCCGGTCCGCGATCCACGGCAGCGGTTCGTGGGCGAAGGCCCGCCACAGCCGCGACAGCACGGCCGCGCGGGCGCCGGGCAGGCGGTCGGCGAAACGGTCGACCAGACCGGGTCGTACGGACGCCAACTCCTCGACGACCTCGGCCGCTGCGCTGGGGGGACGGTGCACGGGCAGGCTCCTCGGGTACAAATACTGCGTCATTGCGCAAGGACGACAACAGACATACTGATCTTCTCCGCCCCCCGATGCTTCCGACCCCCCGATGCTTCCGGCACCTCCGATGCTTCCGGCACCTCCGACACCTCCGCCATGGACCGACCGTTGGGAACGAGTGGAACGCGTGGATCTCCTGCCCCCGGCCCCCGGCGGCGACCCCGCCCGGCGGGACGACATCTCCGTACGCGCCGACGCCTACGCGGCCGTACCGCTGCTGAACTGCCTGCTGCGCGAGGTCGCCGAGCCCGTGCCCTCGGACGCCGCCCGGCCGGTGTACCGGCTGCCCGGCGGCAGACTGCTGCGCGTGCGCGCGGGCCGGCGCCCCGCCGAACCGGAGATCCGCGCGGCGGACGCCTGGCACCGCGTCGACCACGACGAACTGGTGAAACTCGTCGCCGAGGAACTGCGCCGGCACACGGGTCTGCCCAACCACGAACTGCCCACCGAGATGACCGACAGCCGCGACGCGGTGGCCGCGCTGCTGACGGCACGCGCGCGTGCCACCCCGCCCGCCGACCCCTACCTCCGGTCCGAGCAGTCCCTGCTCACCGGCCACACCCACCACCCCGCCCCCAAGGCGCGCGGCGGCGGTCCGCACGCCGGCTGGCTGCCGTACGCGCCCGAAGCGCACGCACGTTTCCCGCTGACGCTGCTCGCCGTGCGCGAGGACACGGTCGTCGACGAGGGCGACACCACCGCCCTGGACTCCCTGGGAGACCCCCCGCCGGGCTACCGCCTCCTGCCGGCCCACCCCTGGCAACTGGACCTTGCGGCACCGGCCCTGAGGGCCGCCTTCGCCGACGGCCGCCTGGTCCGCCTGGGCGCGGCCGGCTCCCCGGTGTGGCCCACCGCGGCCATCCGCACCGTGTACGCGCCGGAGCACGACCTCTTCCTGAAGTTCAGCCTCGACGTGCGCATCACCAACGACATCCGCCGCCTGTGGCGGCACGACCTGCTGAAGCTGCGCCGCACCGACACGGCCGCCACCGAGGCCTTCGCGGCGCTCGGCCCCGCGGCGGTCTGGCTCGCCGACCGCGGTCACCGCACCGCGGACTTCGCGTACGAGGAACTGGCCGTGGTGGTCCGCGACGGTTTCCGCGACCACCTGCTCCCCGGAACGACCCCGCTCCTGGCCGCCGCGCTGGTGGAAGACCTCCCGGACGGTCCGCTGCCCGGCACCGGCGACCCGGCGTCCTGGTGGGACGCGTACCTCGCCGTCGTCGTCCCGCCCGTCCTGACCGCCTTCGCCGAGAACGGCGTCGTGCTGGAGGCGCACCTCCAGAACACCCTGGTCGCCGTGGACGCCACCGGTACGCCGGTGCAGGCGCTGTTCCGCGACGCGGAGGGCGTCAAGCTGGTGCCCGGGACGCCGCGGGCGGCGGGCTGGGAACGGCTGGTCTACTGCCTGCTGGTCAACCATCTGCTGGAGATCGCGGCGGCTCTCGGCGAGCACCACCGGGGTTTCGACCCCTGGCCCGCCGTCCGCGGCGCCCTCGCCCGCCACGACCTGCCGGAGGTCCGCGCCCTCATCGGCTCGCCCACCCTCCCCGGCAAGACCAACCTCCTGCTCCGCTGGACGGGCGCGGACGGCGCGGACGCGCGGTACCTGCCGGTGCCCAACCCGCTGTGCGGCCGAGCGGCACCGGAGTGAGTCAGGACGCCGGAGACCCGGCCGGCACGTCGGCCGGCGCTCCGGCCGCGCGGACGGCGACGCCCCTCCGGCCCGCAAGACGGCACCCGAGGCAGTTCGGGTGTCCCGCGCGGGCGGAGCGGTCGCGGATCCCGATGCCCCGCTGGTCCACGCCGCGTATGCCGGGCCCCTTCCCCCAGCCCGCGAGGTGCAGGACCCAGGTCACGAGCGCCGCCAGGGCGACGACAACCGGGCCCCAGCCACAGCCCGGGACGCCAGCCGACCAGACCCAGGCCGGTGACGACGGACCCGGCCGTGGTCACGGCCGTACCGGTCCATCCCGCGATGGTGTGCCCTTCGTCGTGGTGCCTTCCGCTCATGTGCCTGCCCCCTCGTGGCGCTGAGCCGAACCGACGTACCGGGTAAGCAATTTATCCGAAGACGTCTTGATCGGCGCCTGTGCGGAAAGGCCGGGGAACACCGCGACCCCCTGTGCACCCGGGGAGCCGCTGCCGAGCCCGCGCCGGGCCTACCGCAGCCAGATCCAGGCCACCGCCGCGTGCAGGCCGGCGGCCGCGGCCAGCAGGACCGAGAGCCCGGCCGTGTGCCGTCGGAGCAGGTCGCGCCGCAGCTCCAGGTAGCGGCCTTCGTACTCCTGGCGCAGCTCCCCCGCGCGTGCCACCGTCGCGCCGAGCATGGTCCGCGTCAGGACGAGCCGGTGGTCGACGTAGTGCCGTGTGAGGTCCTCGGCCTGGGCGGCGGTCAGCCACGGCATCCGGCCGCACAGCGCCTCCGCCTCGGCACGGGCCGCCGTGTGATGGGCCCGAGCCTGCAGATAGCCCTCGGCCTGCGTGGCGACGTCGGCGCCGGCTGCGGCGGGCGGGTGCGGGCGCCGGCCGCGGGTCACGACCGCTCGCCCTCGTGTCCCGCGGCGTCGATGACGTCACGGCGGCCGGTGTTCTCCTTCTGGTCGAAAGCCGTGAGTTCGAAGTGGTGGAGGTCGAAGGCGGGGGATTCACTGCGGATGCGCGGCAGGGTGCAGAAGTTGTGCCGCGGCGGCGGGCAGGAGGTCGCCCACTCCAGCGAACGGCCGTAGCCCCACGGGTCGTCGACGCCGACCGGCCTGCCGTACCTGGACGTCTTCCAGACGTTGTAGAGGAACGGGAGCATGGAGAAGCCGAGCAGGAACGAGCCGATCGTCGAGATCGTGTTCAGCGCGGTGAAGCCGTCGGCCGCCAGGTAGTCGGCGTACCGGCGGGGCATGCCCTCCGCCCCGAGCCAGTGCTGGACGAGGAACGTGGCGTGGAAGCCGACGAACAGCGTCCAGAAGGTGATCTTGCCCAGGCGCTCGTCGAGGAGCTTGCCGGTGAACTTCGGCCACCAGAAGTGGAAGCCGGCGAACATCGCGAACACCACGGTGCCGAAGACCACGTAGTGGAAGTGCGCCACCACGAAGTACGAGTCCGAGACGTGGAAGTCCAGCGGCGGTGAAGCCAGCAGCACCCCCGTCAGGCCGCCGAAGAGGAAGGTCACCAGGAAGCCCAGGGCCCACAGCATGGGCGTCTCGAAGCTCAGCGACCCCTTCCACATGGTGCCGGTCCAGTTGAAGAACTTCACCCCGGTCGGGACCGCGATCAGGAAGGACATGAACGAGAAGAACGGCAGCAGCACGCTCCCGGTCACGAACATGTGGTGCGCCCACACCGTCACCGACAGCCCCGCGATCGCGATCGTCGCGCCCACCAGGCCCATGTAGCCGAAGATCGGCTTGCGGGAGAAGACCGGGATGACCTCGGTGACGATGCCGAAGAACGGCAGCGCGATGATGTACACCTCGGGATGCCCGAAGAACCAGAACAGGTGCTGCCACAGCAGGGCCCCGCCGTTGGCCGAGTCGAAGATGTGCGCACCGAACTTCCGGTCCGCCTCGAGGGCCAGCAGGGCCCCGGCCAGGACGGGGAAGGCCAGCAGGACCAGCACACCGGTCAGCAGCACGTTCCACGTGAAGATCGGCATGCGGAACATCGTCATGCCCGGCGCCCGCATGCAGACGATCGTGGTGATGAAGTTGACCGAGCCGAGGATGGTGCCGAAACCGGAGAAGGCCAGACCCGTGATCCACAGATCGCCGCCGATGCCGGGGGAGTGCTCCAGGCTGGACAGCGGGTTGTAGGCGAACCAGCCGAAGTCGGCGGCGCCGCCCGGTGTCAGGAACCCGGCCACGGCGATGGTCGAGCCGAACAGGTAGAACCAGTAGGCGAGCATGTTCAGCCGCGGGAAGGCGACGTCCGGCGCGCCGATCTGCAGCGGCATGATCCAGTTCGCGAAGCCGGAGAACAGCGGCGTCGCGAACATCAGCAGCATGATCGTGCCGTGCATCGTGAACGCCTGGTTGTACTGCTCGTTGGACACGATCTGCAGACCCGGCCGGGCCAGCTCGGCGCGCATGACCAGCGCCATCACGCCGCCGATCAGGAAGAAGGCGAACGACGTCACCAGATACAGCGTGCCGATCGTCTTGTGGTCGGTGGTCGTCAGCCACTTGATCACTACATTGCCGGGCGTCCTGCACCGCAGGGGCAGTTCGTCCGTGTAGTAGTCACCGGCTGCGGGCCTGGGAGGCTCTTCGATGGTGGTCACAGAATGGGCTTCTCTCGATACCGTGAGTGACGATCGGGTCCATCCTCCTTGCGCGGAGCCCGGCACGGCACCGGAAGCAAACGCCACGCGGGGGGCTCCGCGCGGGAAGCACTCGAACGGGGGTCGGCCAACAGGCCCTCCGGGGCCGGTGCGGAGGGCGGGCCCGCCATCAGCCTCGTTACCATGTTCGACGGGGAGTCCACGGGCGACGCCACAGCTCCGCTCCGCCGCGATCGGCCCGGCACCGCATGCCCGGGAGACGAGTCACCAGGGGAGCCAGGAGAGTGTTGAGAGAGGTCACCGCCACCCGCTACATCGAGCCCCTGCGCTCCGGGGGTTCCGTCCCCGCCGTCGTCGAGGCCGACGATCTCGGCACCTACGTCCTCAAGTTCACCGGCTCCGCGCAGGGACTCAAGGCGCTGGTCGCCGAGGTGATCGTCGGGGAGCTGGGGCGTGAGCTGGGGCTGCGGGTGCCGGAGCTGGTGCTCGCGCACTTCGACCCGGCGATCGCCGAGAGCGAGCCGCACCAGGAGGTGCAGGACCTGCTGCATGCCAGCGCGGGGCTCAACCTCGGCATGGACTACCTGTCCGGCGGCGCCGACTTCACGCCCGAGGTGGCCGAGGTGTTCCCGGTGGACCCCGGGGAGGCCGGGCGGGTCGTCTGGCTGGACGCCCTCACCGTGAACGTCGACCGGACCGTGCACAGTTCGAACCTGATGGTCTGGCCGACCCTCGGCACCGTGCCGCCGCGCCTGTGGCTGATCGACCACGGCGCCGCCCTCGTCTTCCACCACCGCTGGGACGGTGCGGTGCCGCAGAAGGCGTACGACTTCCGTCACCACGCCCTCGGCCACTGCGCGCCCGACGTCCGGGCCGCCGACGCCGACCTGGCCCCCGAGGTGACCGAGGAGCTGCTGCGGGAGGTGGTGGGCCGGGTGCCCGAGGCCTGGCTGACGTGCGAGGCCGGGTTCGGCACGCCGGAGGAGGTGCGTGCCGCGTACGCCGGCCACCTGCACGCGCGCGTGCAGGCGTCCCACGAGTGGCTGCCCACGGGCTTCCCGAGCCGCGCCGAGCTGGCCGCCGAGAACGCCGCCCGCGCCGCACGGACGCGGCGGGGCCGGCCGGACTGGCTCAAACGGGTCCCCGACCTGCACGGCAAGCCGCCCGCGGAGCAGGACTGGTCCGTCCACCTGGGCTGAACACGGCCCGTGCCCCCGGCGCTGTCCGGTGCCGGGGGCACGGAGGGTGTCCGTGCGGCGTCAGCCCTTGAGCTGCTCGTACGCCGGCAGCGTCAGGAAGTCGGCGTAGTCCTCGTCGAGCGACACCGTCAGGAGCAGGTCGTGCGCCTGCTGCCAGTTGCCGGCCGCGAAGGCCTCGTCGCCGATCTCCGCGCGGATGTTCGCCAGTTCCTCGGCGGCGACCTTGCGGGCCAGTTCGGCGGTGACCTGCTCGCCGTTGTCGAGGACGACCTGCGCGTTGATCCACTGCCAGATCTGCGAGCGGGAGATCTCGGCGGTGGCCGCGTCCTCCATGAGGTTGAAGATGGCGACCGCGCCGAGGCCGCGCAGCCACGCCTCGATGTAGCGGATCCCGACCTGGACGGCGTTGACCAGTCCCGCGTACGTCGGCCTGGCGTCCAGGGAGTCGACGGCGATCAGGTCGGCCGCGGTCACCTGGACGTCCTCGCGCAGACGGTCCTTCTGGTGGGGCCTGTCCCCGAGGACCCTGTCGAAGGACTCCATGGCGATCGGGACCAGGTCGGGGTGGGCGACCCAGGAGCCGTCGAAGCCGTCGCCGGCCTCGCGGTCCTTGTCGGCGCGGACCTTCTCGAAGGCGACCTTGTTGACCTCGGCGTCCCGGCGCGAGGGGATGAACGCCGCCATGCCGCCGATCGCGTGCGCGCCGCGCTTGTGGCAGGTGCGCACGAGGAGTTCGGTGTACGCCCGCATGAACGGGGCGGTCATCGTCACGGCGTTGCGGTCCGGCAGGACGAACCTGGCGCCGCCGTCACGGAAGTTCTTCACGATGGAGAACAGGTAGTCCCAGCGTCCCGCGTTCAACCCGGAGGCGTGGTCGCGCAGTTCGTAGAGGATCTCCTCCATCTCGTACGCGGCTGTGATCGTCTCGATCAGGACGGTGGCGCGGACCGTGCCCTGCGGGATGTCGACGTGGTCCTGCGCGAAGACGAACACCTCGTTCCAGAGGCGGGCCTCCAGGTGGGACTCCGTCTTCGGGAGGTAGAAGTACGGGCCCTTGCCGAGGTCGAGCAGGCGCTGCGCGTTGTGGAAGAAGTACAGGCCGAAGTCGACCAGGGCGCCGGGGACCGGGCGGCCGTCGACCTGGAGATGGCGCTCGTCGAGGTGCCAGCCGCGCGGGCGCACGACGGCCGTCGCCAACTCGTCGGCCGGGCGCAGGGCGTACGACTTGCCGGTGCGCTCGTCGGTGAAGTCGATGGTGCGGGTGTACGCCGAGATCAGGTTGAGCTGACCGAGGATCACGTTCTCCCAGGTCGGAGCTGAGGCGTCCTCGAAGTCGGCGAGCCAGACCCGCGCGCCCGAGTTGAGGGCGTTGACGGTCATCTTGCGGTCGGTGGGACCGGTGATCTCCACCCGGCGGTCCTGCAGCGCATCCGGGGCCGGGGCCACCTGCCAGGAGTCGTCCGCGCGGACCGCGGCGGTCTCCGGCAGGAAGTCGAGCGTGGAGGTGCGGGCGATCTCGGCGCGGCGCTCGGCGCGGCGGCCGAGGAGTTCGTCACGCCGGGGTGTGAACCGCCGGTGCAGCTCGGCCACGAAGGCGAGCGCCGCGTCGGTGAGGACCTCCTCCTGCCGGGGCAGGGGCTCGGCGTCGACGATGGCCAGCGGGGACGGCGCTGGTGCGGACATGAGCTGTCACTTCCTTCAGCGGTGGCACCGGGTGCCAGCGGGCACGTATGGGGCATTGCGCACCCGTTGCGCGGCCGGGTGCTTCTGGTCAGTGGATAGTAGTTTCCTTATCGTGGAACTTCAATCGTTTGTTGATGTCGAGATTCTCCGGATCGAGGGAAGGTGGCGCTGAGTGCCACCTCCCTCACACAAGGTGGTTCCCCTCAGGGTTCAAGGTGGACCAGGTCCGCCTCGGTGTCGATGTCGTACGGCCGCGCCACGTCCCCGCACTCCACGAGAGCGATGTCCCCCGCGTGCTCCCGCAGATACGCGCGTGCCCCCCGGTCCCCGGTGGCGGTCGCCGCGATCCCCGCCCAGTGGGCGGCGCCCAGCAGCACGGGATGCCCGCGCACGCCCGCGTACGCCGCCGAGACGAGCGACGACGCGTCCCGGTACCCGGACCGCACCCGGGCCATGGCCTCCGCGCCGATGCCCGGCTGGTCCACCAGCGAGACCAGTGCCGCCCGCGCCCGGGTTCCGGCGAGCGAGTCCAGCCCGGCCCGCAGCGACGAGCCCATGCCCTGCTCCCAGCGGGGGTTGTCCACGAGCACGCAGCCGTCCAGCGCCGCCCGCGCGCGTACGTCTGCGGCGCGCGCCCCGAGTACGACGTGTACGCGGGCGCAGCCGGCCGCGCGCAGCGCCGCGACCGCGTGTTCGACGAGCGGCTGTCCACGGTGTTCGAGCAGCGCCTTGGGGCGGCCGCCGAGCCGCCGGCCGCCCCCGGCGGCGAGCAGCAGTCCCGCCACCCCGTCCGCCACCTCGTCGTTTGCCTGGTCCTCGATGTCGGTCATGCCTCTTGCATACCTGACGGCGCGCCAAACGCTCCGGCGTGCGCGGGATGAGAGACCAGTGAAAGGAGGCTGAATTTCGGTCCGCACGGTGGCGCGTTGTGCGCGGGGTGGCGTTTACTGGCCCGCGTCCCCGGCGCCCGCCCGGCGCCACGGGGTGTGAGGGGGAGGGCTGAGTTGCAGAGCTTGGGACAGAGGCACGTGGCCGTCGGCGACGAAGACGTGAGGGTGGCGGCGCTGCGCACCGCGGTGTCCCGATTGCGCCGCCAACTCGCCCTGCTGCCCGCCGATTTCCCCGACCGGGCGATCGCGGAGAACGAACTGGCCGACCTTGCCGCGATGGCGACGCACGGCGTCCCCGAGGTGCCGCGACTGCGCCGCTCCCTGCTGCTGGTCGCCGGCGCGGTCGGATCCGTCAGCGCCCTCAAACCGGGCCTGACGGAGGTCCGCCACGCAGTCGAACTGTTCGGGGACCCGCCGCGCCGCTGACCCGCCGGCGGGACGGGCGTGGTCGGCCCGGCGCCCGCCCCGTGGGCGGCTCACCCGCCGGGACGGCCGGGGTCAGCGGGACGAGATGAGGTCGGCGATGCGAGCCAGGGGCGACGTGGTGGTACGGAGGGTGGCCTCCTGACGGTCGGCGGCGCGGTAGGCCGCGTACATCCCGTGCACTCCCAGCCACCGGGCGGGCTCCGGCTCCCAGCTCCGGGACCTGCGGCCCGTCCACGGCAGCCGGGTGAGCTCGGTGTCCCGGCCTAGGACGAGGTCCGTGAGGGTGCGTGCCGCGAGGTGCGACGCGGTCACGCCCTGCCCCACGTAACCGCCCGCCCAGCCGACACCGCCGGCCCGGTCCACGTGGACCGACGGACACCAGTCGCGGGGCACCGCCAGGACCCCCGACCAGGCGTGGGCCACCGGCACGGCCGCCGCCGCGGGGAACAGCCGTGCCAGGGTCGCCGCCAGCGAGGCCACCGTCGACGCGCTCGTGCGGCCGTCCGCGTCCACCCGTGAGCCGAACCGGTACGGCACCCCCCGGCCGCCCAGCGCGATCCGTCCGTCCGCGGTGCGCTGACCGTACAGGTACGCATGGGTCTGATCACTGAACAGTTCCTGGCCCGACCAGCCGATGTGCCGCCAGGCCTCGTCGGGCAGCGGCTCCGAGACGATCATCGAGGAGTTCATCGGCAGCCAGGTGCGCCGCCGGCCGGGCAGCTGGGACGTGAACCCCTCCGTGCACCGCAGCACGTAGCGGGCCGACACCTGACCGAAGGGCGTGCTGACGGCGCGGGGCGCGATCGCGGTGACCGGCGTCGACTCGTGGATCCGGACGCCGAGCCGGGCGACGGCCTCGGCGAGACCGGTGACCAGCCGCGCGGGGTGGATGCGCGCGCAGTGCGGGTTGTAGGCCGCACCGAGGGCGCCGGCGACCTCGATCCGCTCCTTCAGCTCGCCCGCCGACAGCAGCACCTCGTCCTCGTTGCCCCAGTCACGGGCACGTTCCACCGAGGCCCGCAGCCGCCCCAGCTGGGCCGGGGCGTGCGCCACGCGCAGACAGCCGCTCTTGACCGCGTCCGCGTCGATGCCCTCCGCGTCCAGCGTCGCGAGCACCTCGTCGACCTCGCGGTCCATCAGCCTCTGGAACCGCAGCACGGCCTCCTTGCCGCGTTCCCTGGCGAACCGGCCGGGTGAGCCGGGGATCTTGCCCGAGAGCCAGCCGCCGTTGCGGCCGGAGGCGCCGAAGCCCGCGAACTCGCGCTCCAGCACGAGGACGTCCCAGTCCGGCCGGGCCTTCTTCAGGTGGTACGCGGTCCACAATCCGGTGTATCCGGCGCCGATCACGCAGACGTCGGCGATGGTGGGACCGTCCAGCGGGGCACGCCGTGCGGGTATGCCGGTCTGGCGGAACCAGAACGACACCTGGCCGTTGACAGGAGCGGGGTCGGGCATGTCGGTACTCCGGGGTGAGGGCGGATGCGGCGGAGGAGGACGGGAGACAGAGAGGACGGGAGACAGAGAGGACGGCAGGCGGAGAGGGCGGCGGGGACGGATGCCGGAAGCGGGACGAGCGGGATGGGCGGGACGAGGACGGTCAGTGGACGACGGCGGACGTGTCGGAGGTCCCCGCCGGTGACGGGGCGTCGTCCCCGCGCCTGTGCGGCAGCGCGACGCAGGCCACGGTCATCGCCGCGGCGACGCCCGCGGTCAGTACCGTCACCGGCGTCGTGGAACCGGAACGGTCGAGCAGGTAGGTGGACAGGCTGGGCGCGATGCCACCGATGGACCCGGCGATGCCGTAGCAGAGCGAGGCGCCCGTGTAGCGGACCTCCGGCCGGAAGAGCAGGGAGACCTCGGTGGCCAGGACCCCGTAGCCGGCGCCGACGAAGGCCATGCTGACCGCGACGCCGAGGTAGAGGAGCCCGGCCCGCTCGGTGTCCACCAGGGCGAAGGCGGGCCACGCCCACACCAGCAGGCCCGCGGCGGACACGGTGGCGACCCGCCGGGCGGTGAAGCGGGGCGCCAGGAAAGCTCCCACCAGGACGAACAGGCCCTCGCTGACCGCCGCGATGAGGTTGGCGGGCAGGGTGAGAGAAGTGCTCATGCCCAGCGTGTCGGTCGCGTAGACCAGGGTGAACGTGGTGAGCAGGTAGTAGGTGACGAAGACCCCCGAGAACGCGCCGACGCCGACCAGGATGCGCCGCCAGTCCTTGCGCAGCACCTCGGCGACGGGCAGTCGGCGCGCGGTTGCCGCCGACCTGTCGGCCGCCCGGAAGTCCGGCGACTCCTGGATCTTCCTGCGGATCACCAGGCCGACCGGGATGAGCAGCACCGACGCGACGAACGGGATGCGCCAGCCCCAGCTCTGCAGCCAGGCGTCCGAGCCGGCGGTGACGGCGAGGAACACCACGGTGGCCAGGACCAGGCCGAGGGGGGACCCCAGCTGGGCGAAAGCGCCGAAGAGGGTCTTGCGGCGGGGCTCCGCGTGCTCGATGCCGATGAGGGCCGCACCGCCCCACTCGCCGCCCACGGCCATGCCCTGAATGATGCGCAGGAGCAGCAGCAGGAGGGGAGAGGCCGCGCCGAGCACCTCGTAGGACGGCAGGAGACCCACCGCGACGGTGGCGCCGCCCATCAGCAACAGCGTTGCGACAAGGGTGCGTTTGCGGCCGACCCGGTCACCGAAGTGCCCGAACACGATGGCGCCGAGCGGGCGGGCGAGGAATCCCGCACCGAACGTGGCGAGCGCCAGGAGAGTGCCGACCAGGGACGGCAGCTCGGGGAAGAAGACCTGGTTGAAGACGAGCGCGGACGCCGTGCCGTAGATGAAGAAGTCGTACCACTCGATGGTGGTGCCGATGATCTGGGCCGAGGCGAGCCTCGACGCCGAGGGTGCCGACTCCGTTCCGGGCGCGGAGGCGGGAGCGGTTCTTTGACGCATGGCGTGACTCCTGGGACGAGGAGAAGAGGTGACGCGGTGCGGTGAGGTGCGGGACTCGTCGCTCTCGGTGCGAGCGGGTGGTGCCGGCGGGCGGTGCGGGCGGTGCGAGCGGGCGGCGGGACGGTTACGCGCCGGGCCGGCCGTGGCCGCCCCCGCCCCCGGTCACGACGCTGACCCGGTCGCCGGCCTGCAGCCGGTCGTGGAAGACGACGGGCAGGTCAGCCACCGACCCGTCGGCGCGGGTGACGGAGAAGGCGCCGGTGGCACCGGGCTCGGCGCCCGCCCGGCCGGGAGCACCGGTCCGGTGCCGGTCGGCGTACCCGGCGATGTCCACTCCGTCCGTGACGGCCTCGTAGGTACGCCGGATGCCGTGGCCGCCGCGACGGGTGCCCGGCCCGCCGGACTCCTCGTGCAGGGCGTACTCGACGATGCGGAAGTGGGAGTAGTCGGACTCCAGGGCCTCGACGGGGGCGTTGGCGCAGTTGGAGATCGGGTTGTCGAGGGCGTCCGCGCCGTCGTGCGCGTCGCAGGCGCCCCAGCCCCCTCCGAGGATCTCGAGGACGACCTGGTAGCCGCCGGTGGCCCGGTCGAGATGGCTGACGGTGAACGCGGTGGTGGTGTCGAAGCCGGTGGCGGCGGTCCGCTCGGGCACCTGGTCGCCGAGGGCGTCGACGACCGCGTTGAAGACCCGGCTCGCCGGGGTGAGGCGGCTGCGGACGGCGGCAGGGGAGCGCGGATTGAGGACGCTGCCCAGGGGGGCGTGCACGGTGACCGGACGGTTGCAGCCCTCGTTGAACGGGATGTCCGGTTCGTCCAGCAGACAGCGTACGGCGCTGATTGCGGCGGAGGCGGTGGAGGCCGGCGGGCAGTTGACGTTGCCCTCGACCTGGTCGCCGGTGCCGGTGAAGTCGAGGTCGATGGAGTCGCCCGACACGGTGATCCGGGCGTGCACCTCGACCGTTCCGGCGTTCCAGGGACTGGCG
Source organism: Streptomyces mayonensis (assembly GCF_018982965.1). Taxonomy (GTDB): domain Bacteria; phylum Actinomycetota; class Actinomycetes; order Streptomycetales; family Streptomycetaceae; genus Streptomyces; species Streptomyces mayonensis. The sequence continues at coordinate 43,243 of NZ_JACBYP010000007.1, forward strand.
TCGAGCGTCTGCACGGACTCGTAGACGCCGTCGGGGATACGGCCCAGGGCGGCCCTGGTGCGCCGCTCGGCGTAGTCCTTCAGCTGGTCCATCGCGTCCAGGCAGTCCGCCGTGCCGAACCGCGCGGCGGCCTCCCGCAGACGGATCGCGGCCGTACGGTTCGCGGCGAACTGGGCGTTGAGATCGCCGACCACCAGGTCGGGCACGCGGACGTTGGCGCGCACCAGTTCCTCGACGAAACCGCCGCGACCCCAGTCGCGGGAGACCGAGAACCGGCTCAGCGGCAGGCGCAGACCCTCCTGGTAGATCTCGGTCGCGGTGGCGTTGAGGCCGGGACTGCCGCCGCCGATGTCCACGTGGTGGGCGACACTCGCGGCGAACGCCGCCAGCCGCCCGTCCACGAAGACCGGTGTGAAGAGGTAGATGTCCTGGAGGTGCTGGCCGCCGTTGAACGGGTCGTTCATGAGCAGCGCGTCGTCCTCGGTGAGCGTGGAGAGGTCCACGGCGTCCGCCAGCCCGCGGAGCGCGAAGGAGATGCCCGCTGTCATGATCGGGATGCATTCGGCCTGGTCGACGACTTCGCCCCGGGCGTCGGTCAGGGCCACGGAGTAGTCCCGTGCCTCACGGACGATCGAGGAGAACGCGGCCCGGCGCAGGTCCGTGGCCATCTCGCGGGTGACGGAGGAGAACGCGGCCTGGATCAGCCCCAGGCGGGAGGCGTCGAGTGCCATGGGTCAGCTCCTGGTGAGGACGAGGTTGGTGGCCCGGTCGACGGTGGCGGTCCAGCCGCTGGGGACGTAGGCCGTGGAGGAGTCGTCGGTGACGATCGCGGGGCCCGCCGCCGTGGCGCCGGGAGCCAGAGCCGTCCGGGGCAGGACCACGGCCGTCCCGGGCGCCCCCTGTTCCAGCACCGCGCACTCCTGGGAAACGGCACCGGGGCGGTGGGCGACCTCGGGAAGAGCGACGGAGGGGCGCGGCCGGGTGACGCTCAGCCGGAGTGTCACCACCTGGACCGCGGCGTGCGGGTCGGCGTGCCCGAAGCGCCGGGCGTGCAGCTCGTGGAAGGCGGTGGTCAGCCGGCCGACCCGGTCGGGACCGTCGTCGGGCAGCGGCACCGACAGCTCGAAGCCCTGGCCGGCGTACCGCATGTCCACGCTCCAGCCGTCGGACACGCTGCCGGGATCGACGCCCTGGCCGGCGAGTTCGGCGTGGGCCTCTTCGGTGACCGAGTCCAGCACCGTGCGCAGCCGCGCGGCGTCGAGGGTGTCCGAGGCGACGAGCACGGTGCGGGCGAACTCGCGCCGGAAGCCGGACACCAGCAGTCCGTAGGCGGAGGCAAGCCCGGCGTGCGGGGCGACCACGACCCTGCTCATCCCGAGCTCGTCCGCCACGCCCGCGGCGTGCAGGGGCCCGGCCCCGCCGTAGGCGAGCAGAGTCAGTCCGCGCGGGTCGTGACCGCGTTCCACCGAGGCGACGCGGATGGCGCCCGCCATCGCGACGTTGGCCAGCTGATGCGCGGACCAGGCGACTTCGCCCACCGTGCGGCCCAGTCGGGCGGCGAGCGGGGCGAACACGGCCGACGCGGCGTCCAGATCGAGAGCGAAGCGGCCGGCCATCAGGGGCCGGGGCCCGAGCAGCCCCAGGACCGCGTCGGCGTCGGTGATGGTGGGCAGCTCCCCGCCGTGGCCGTAGCAGGCCGGACCGGGCCGGGAGCCGGCGCTGCGCGGACCGACGGTGAGCAGACCGCCGCTGTCCACGCCGACGACGCTGCCGCCGCCGGCCCCGACCGTGGTGATGTCGACCATGGGCACGCGCACCGGAAGCCCGTCGACGGTGACCTCGGGAGTCAGCCGCGGCGCGCCGTCGACGACGAGCGCCACGTCGGTGCTCGTGCCCCCCATGTCCATGGTGACGACGTCGCCCAGCCCGCCGGCCTCGGCGACCGCGACGGCGCCGCTGACCCCGGCGGCCGGTCCGGACAGCAGCAGGGTCACCGGCCGGGCGGTCACCACCGGCACCGGGACCGCGCCGGCGTTGGACTGCATGACCTGCAGACCCGTGATGCCGCGCCGGGCGGCCTGGTCGGACAGCCGGGACAGGTAGCCGGCGACGGCGGGCCGCACGAAGGCGTCGACGGCGGTGGTGCTGGTGCGTTCGTACTCGCGGAACTCGCGGGCCACCGAGCAGGACAGCGACACCGGGAGGTCCGGCGCCACGGAAGCGATCAGTTCGGCGACCCGCCGCTCGTGTGCGGGGTTGCCGTAGGAGTGCAGCAGGCACACGGCGATCGCGGTGACGTCCTGCGCCAGGAGTTCCTTGACGGCGTGCCGTACGCTCTCGTCGTCCAGAGCGACGGCCACCTCCCCCGCCGCCGTGATCCGCTCGTCCACCTCCCGGACCAGATGCCGCGGCACCAGGGGTGAGGGCTTGACGTAACGCAGGTCGTACATCCGGTCCCGGTCCTGGCGCTGGAGCGTGAGCAGGTCGCGGAAACCGCGGGTCACCAGCAGGCCGAGCCGCGGACCGCGGCGCTCCAGCAGCGCGTTGGTCGCGACCGTGCTGCCGTGCAGCAGCAGGGCCTCCTCGCGCAGGTCGGCGGGGAGCCGGTCGAGCGCCTCGATCACCGCGAGCGACGGGTCGTCCGGGGTGGAGTGGACCTTCGCGGTGGCCCGCAGCGCGCCGGTGTCGTCCAGGACGACCAGGTCCGTGAAGGTGCCACCGCATTCGACACCTATGCGCATGAAAGCGCCCCTTTCCGCGATGTGGGAGGTCATGTCGGAATCGTTTTCCGGCCTTGAACTCGGACGTTCCCATGGCCGACGATGCGCCGTAATACGTCGTTCTCCCCATGGACGTGAGACGGCGGCCGTGCCGGTCGGGCTGCCGTCCCAGCAGCGGGACCACAGCGACGAAGGAGGTGCGGACATGACGGGAGAGCGGTCCCGGCGTGGGCCGGACGTGTCCGAAAACGCGCGGTGGGCGCACCCTGCGCGCCCCGGAGTGGCCCGTTTCGACGCCGCAGGACACGGCGAGCGCCTGGACGTGCTGGGCTGCGACCTGGTCCTCCACGACCGGGTCCGCCGGTGGGCGGCGTCCATGCGGGGCGTTCCGAGGCCCGCGGTCTCCTTCGTGTGGATCACGGACGAGCGGGAGTGGGTCAGGGTGGACCTCGCCGTGCCGCCCACCGCCGAGGACCGGACCGTCGACGTGACCGCGGCGGTGCGCCGCTGCGATCCGCCGTACGGGCTCACCGTGCGCGAACTGGACGTGCTGACCCTGCTCGCGGGCGGTCTGACCAACAATTCCGTCGCCCACTACCTGGGCACCAGCCCCCGCACGGTCGGCAAGCAGGTCGAGTCACTGCTCGACAAGCTGGGGCAGCCGGGCCGCGGCGCGGCGGCGGCGTTCGCGGTGGACAGCGGACTGCTGAGGCTGCCGGTGCCGGGCGGCTGCGCGGAACTCTCCGCGCTCGGGGTCGGCATGCTGGACGCCCTCGACCGCCGGCCCGCGGCGCTGCCCCGGTTCGCCGGTGCTCCCCGTCCGGCACCCCGCCGTTTCGTGCCCCGGCCGCTGACCGTGGGGCTGCTGGCGCCCCTGCTCGGTTCCTACGGGGCCGACGGCGAGGAACTGCTGCGGGGCGCCGAACTGGCCGTGGCGGAGGTCAACGTGCGGGGCGGGGTGTCCGGCCGCCCGATGCGGTTGGCCACCTTCCCGCTGGACAACCAGGACGACGGCTCGGTGGACTCCGCGTTCCGCGAGGTGGCCGACCACGACCTGTCGGCGATGGTGGGCGCCTATCTCCTGGTCGACGAAAGGGCCAGTTACGAGCGGGCCGCCGAGTACGGGATCCCGTACCTGAACGTCGGCAGCAGTGACCTCCAGGCGACCTGGGTCGCTTCGGAACCGTCCGTGTTCGGCAACGTCTTCCAGGCGGGCCCGCGCCGCAGCAACTATGTGCGCGGCTTCCTGCGCTTCGCCGCGCAGACCGGCGAACAGGGCCTGTGGCGGCCCGCACGGCGCACGATCGGCGTCGTCGAACCCCGTGTCGCGGACGGGGAGATCCTCCCCGAGCGCGGTGCCGAGCTGCTGGAGGCCGCGGGCTGGCGGGTCGAGTTCCGGATCCGGACCGAGGCGCCCTACGACGACTGGTCCGACGTCTTCGGGCAGCTGCGGCGCACCACTCCGGACGCGCTGCTGCTGGGCAACCACCCGCCGGCGGCGATGGCCGCCTTCCAGCGTGCCTTCGTCCGCGACGCCTCGCCCACGCTCGTCTACAACGTGTACACACCGTCGGTGCCCGCGTACCTGGCCGAGGCGGGCGAGGCCGCCGAGGGTGTGGTCTGGGCCAGCGTCACCGGTCGCTACGGCGACGCCCGGGGCGCCCGGTTCGCCCGCGACTACGCCCGCCTGCACGACAGGGAGCCGGGTCACGGCCTCGCGGGCGCCGGGTACGACCAGATCCAGGTCCTCGCCCGGGCCTGGAGCACCCTGACCACCCCGGGACGGCCCGCCGAGACGGTGGCCGCGCTGCGCAGCGTGGTGCACCGGGGAGTCAACGGCGCCTACTTCCTCGGCGCGGCCGGTCAGACCAACGCCGCCTTCCCGGACGAGAACCCCGACCCGTCCCTGTCCCAGGCCCCGCTCGTCTACCAGGTCCAGGGCGGCCGCAGCAGGGCCGTGCATCCCTCGCCCTACGCCGAGGCGTCGTTCCGCCCGCCGCCGTGGCTGCGTGGACCGTCCCTGTGACGGGCCGGTCGGCGCCGCGGTGGCGGTTTCGAGGAGCGGCGGCGCTCAGGCGGTCGGGGTGCCGTTCGTGGCCAGCAGGGCCTGGGACAGTTCCGCCGCGACCTGCTGGAGCAGCGGCACGATGCGGTCGGTGGCCGCTTCGGTGACGCGGCCCGCGGGGCCGGAGATCGAGATGGCCGCCGCGGTGGGGGAGTCCGGCACCGAGACCGCCAGGCAGCGGACGCCGATCTCCTGCTCGTTGTCGTCGATCGCGTAGCCCTGGCGCCGCACGTCCTCCAGGGCCGCGACGAAGCCGTCCGGCGTGGTGATCGTCTTGTCCGTCGCGGCGGGCATGCCCGTGCGGCCCAGCAGCGCCCGCACCTCGTCCGCCGGGAAGTCCGCGAGGAGTGCCTTGCCGACGCCGGTGGAGTGCGGCAGGACGCGCCGGCCGACCTCGGTGAACATGCGCATGGAGTGCTTGGACGGCACCTGGGCGACGTACACGATCTCGTCGCCGTCGAGCAGCGCCATGTTGGCGGTCTCGCCGGTCTCCTCGACCAGACGGGCCAGGTGCGGGCGGGCCCAGGTGCCGAGCAGGCGGGAGGCGGACTCGCCCAGGCGGATCAGGCGGGGGCCGAGCGCGTAGCGGCGGTTGGGCTGCTGGCGGACGTATCCGCAGGCCACGAGCGTGCGCATCAGGCGGTGGATGGTCGGCAGCGGCAGTCCGCTGCTCGCCGACAGCTCGCTGAGGCCGACCTCGCCGCCCGCGTCCGCCATCCGTTCGAGCAGGTCGAAGGCGCGCTCCAATGACTGGACGCCGCCGGTGGCGGACCTGGCTGAGTCGGTGGTGCTGGCGCTGGACGACGGCACGGCACGTTCCTTTCGGGACTGGCGGGAGAAAGAAGCGTACCCGGCGGCCGGTTGACTACCGGCTTGTACGTAGCTACGTTCTGCTTGCTGGAATCTTAATTCCGTGTTGTGGAAACGTCCAGGGTGAGTGGTCCGGCATGCCTGCACAAAGGGTGCCTCTTGACGCTCCGGAGGCGGGAGTGAAGACTCCTTCAATGAATTCAACAGAACGTTGAAACCTGGCGGCGGAGAAGACTGCGGAGAAGACGCAGAGAACACGCAGAGAAGACGCAGGGAAGACGCACAGAAGGGGATCCGGGTGTCCGAAGCTGAACTGGTGCTGCGTTCGACGCGTGTCATCACTCCCGAGGGAAGCCGCGCCGCGTCGGTCGCGGTGACCGGGGAGAAGATCACGGCCGTCCTGCCGTACGACGCCCCCGTCCCGGCGGGGGCCAGGCTGGAGGACGTCGGGGACCACGTCGTCCTGCCCGGCATCGTCGACACCCACGTGCACGTGAACGACCCGGGCCGCACCGAGTGGGAGGGCTTCTGGACCGCCACCCGCGCCGCGGCGGCCGGCGGCATCACCACCCTCGTCGACATGCCGCTCAACTCCATCCCCCCGACCACCACGGTCGGCCACCTGCGCACCAAGCGCGAGGTGGCCGCCGACAAGGCCCACATCGACGTCGGCTTCTGGGGCGGCGCCCTGCCCGACAACGTCAAGGACCTGCGCCCGCTGCACGAGGCCGGGGTCTTCGGCTTCAAGGCGTTCCTCTCGCCCTCCGGCGTCGACGAGTTCCCCCACCTCGACCAGGAGCAACTCGCCCGGTCCCTGGCGGAGATCGCCGCCTTCGACGGCCTGCTGATCGTGCACGCCGAGGACCCGCACCACCTGGCCGCCGCCCCGCAGCACGGCGGCCCCGAGTACGCCCACTTCCTCGCCAGCCGTCCCCGCGGCGCGGAGGACACGGCCGTCGCGGCCCTGCTCGAACAGGCGAAACGGTTCGACGCGCGTGTGCACGTACTCCACCTGTCCTCCAGCGACGCCCTGCCGCTGATCGCCGGGGCCCGCGCCGACGGCGTACGCGTGAGCGTCGAGACCTGCCCGCACTACCTCACCCTCACCGCCGAGGAAGTGCCCGACGGCGCCAGTGAGTTCAAGTGCTGCCCGCCGATCCGCGAGGCAGCCAACCAGGACCTGCTCTGGCAGGCGCTGGCCGACGGCACCATCGACTGCGTAGTCACCGACCACTCCCCGTCCACCGCCGACCTGAAGACCGACGACTTCGCCACCGCCTGGGGCGGCATCGCCGGACTCCAGCTGAGCCTGCCGGCCATGTGGACCGCGGCCCGCGCACGCGGTCTGGGCCTGGAGGACGTCGTGCGCTGGATGTCGGCGCGCACGGCACACCTGGTGGGGCTCGACGGCCGCAAGGGCGCCGTCGCGGCGGGCCACGACGCGGACTTCGCGGTCCTCGCCCCGGACGAGACCTTCACCGTCGACCCGGCCGCCCTCCAGCACCGCAACCGCGTCACCGCGTACGCCGGCAAGACCCTGTACGGCGTCGTGAAGTCCACCTGGCTGCGCGGCAGGCGCATCGTGGCGGACGGCGCGTTCACCGAGCCGAAGGGACAGCTCCTCGACCGGGCCCGGCCCGCCCGGACCTCCTGAACCCAGTCCATCCCGAACGACCCGAGAGGAACACCTGATCACTGTGACGGCCCAGCAGAACACCTCGTCGGCAGGCTTCACCGGCGACGCGAAGCCCTACGGAGGCGGCGACCCGTACGCGGACTACCGCACGGCCGGCCTCCCCTTCACCCGGCACGCCAACCTCGCCGACCGGCGACTGGGCGCAGGTGTCGTCGCCGCCAACGACGAGTTCTTCGCCCAGCGCGAGAACCTGCTGGTGCCCGAGGCCGCCGAGTTCGATCCCGAGCACTTCGGGCACAAGGGCAAGGTCATGGACGGCTGGGAGACCCGCAGGCGCCGTGGCGCGTCGGCCGGCGACCCCTGGCCCACCGAGGACGCCCACGACTGGGCGCTGATCCGCCTCGGCGCCCCCGGCGTCGTCCGCGGCATCGTCGTCGACACCGCCCACTTCCGGGGCAACTACCCGCAGGCCGTCTCCGTCGAGGGCGCCTCGCTCGAAGGCTCGCCCTCGCCGGAGGAACTGCTCGCCGACGACGTCAAGTGGACGGCCCTCGTCCCGCGCACCCCTGTCGGGGGCCACGCCGCCAACGGCTTCGCCGTCCGGGCCGAGCAGCGCTTCACCCACCTGCGCCTGAAGCAGCACCCCGACGGCGGCATCGCCCGCCTGCGCGTGTACGGCGAGGTCGTGCCCGACCCGGCCTGGCTCACCGCCCTCGGCACCTTCGACGTGGTCGCCCTGGAGAACGGCGGCCGGGTCGAGGACGCCTCCGACCTCTTCTACTCCCCGGCCACCAACACCATTCAGCCCGGCCGCTCCCGCAAGATGGACGACGGCTGGGAGACCCGCCGCCGCCGTGACCGGGGCAACGACTGGATCGAGTACCGCCTGGTGGACCGCTCCCAGGTCCGTGCCGTCGAGATCGACACGGCGTATCTCAAGGGCAACTCGGCCGGCTGGGCCTCGGTCTCCGTCAGGGACGGCGAGGGCGGCGCATGGCGCGAGGTACTGGCACGCACCCGGCTGCAGCCCGACACCAACCACCGCTTCGTCCTGCCCGGGACGGCCGTCGGCACCCACGCGCGCGTGGACATCTTCCCCGACGGAGGCATCTCCCGGCTGCGCCTGTTCGGCTCGCTCACGGAGGACGGAGCCGCCCGTCTCGCCGCCCGCCACCAGGAACTGGGAGGCTGACCGCCATCAGGAACTGGGCGGCTGACCCGCCACCACTCACCAACCCGCGCGGGGCGCGCCGGCCGGACGGCACCGGCACACCCCGCGCGCACGACTGCCGCCCTCGCTGCCGATGACGCAGTGAACCGCCTCGGCCCGTGCACCGTTGCATGTCTGGATGTGACGTAACTGACCGATTAGGCCGATGAGTTCAATGCACTACAGCCACACACAGAAGATCGCTCACCTGCTGAGGTGGGCCGCCGGATGGCAAGGAGACCTGAGAGGGGAGAGCGCCTGGTCCTACTCCCTGCGACTGGGAGGATCACATGCGCTGCTCAACGGGTGGATGAACAACCCCAAGCTGATGTCCACCCTCACTCAGTCGGAACGGAACCTCGTCCATGCGGCTCGCCGGGCGTCGAAGCAGAGCAGGGCGGGGAGAAGGCCCGAAGGGACCAGAGGGAGAAGACCCGACGGGGCCGGGCCGATGGAACCGGGGCGCCGGCGCCCATGCGACGCGGCCGGTGCCCCGCTCACCCCGCTCGCCCGCTTCGTGGTGCCCCGGTCGTTCAACGGCCGGGAACCGGTTCGGGCGACGGCTGCCACTCCCGCCTGAGCAGCCCGTAGATCCACGAGTCGGAGACATCGCCGTCCACGACGCAGTCCTCCCGCAACGTGCCCTCACGCACGAAGCCGAGCTTCTCCAGCACGCGGGCGGAGGCCGCATTGCGCGTGTCGGCCTCCGCCTGGACGCGATTCAGGTCCAGGGTGCCGAACGCCCACCCGAGCAGAGCACGCGCGGCCTCGGTCGCGTAGCCCCGCCCCCACACCGTGTCGTCGTAGCAGTAGCCGAGCGACGCGCTGCGGAAGTCCGGGTTCCAGCTGTGCAGGGTGCACCAGCCGACGAACGTCCCGTCACCGGTGCGCTCCACGGCCAACCGCGCGCCGGTGCCCTCCTGTTCCATCCGCCGGCACGTACGGAGGAACGTCTCGGCGCGCGAGCGTTCCGTCCACGGCGGCGAGTCCCAGTAGCGCAGGATGCGGGCGCTGCTGTGCAGCGCGAAGAGGTCGTTCGCATCCGCGTCCTCGAACGGGCGCAGCCGAAGGCGAGCGGTGTGCAACGAGGGGGTGGGCAGCGGCGTGCTCATGGTCCCTCCCTGGTGGTGTGGCCGACCAGTCAGACATCCGGGGCGGGCCGCCCGCAACGGGTTTTCCCAGCGGCCGCGGGACGCGTCCACTCCGCTTCGCCCCGCGGCCCGTCGACGGCACTCACCCGGACTTGCGGCTCTCGGCGGCCGCGAAGAGCGCGATGCCGAGGGCGAGCAGCGCCACACTCGCGTACACCTCGTAGCCGTCGAGGAAGCCGATCCGGTGCACCAGGCCCCAGTTCCAGTCGGTGAACTCGTGCACCAGGCCCATGACGCCCTGCACCAGGGCCAGGAAGCCGCACAGCTCCAGCAGTTCCTTCATGCCACCGACTCTCGCCCCGCGGACCCCTCACCCGCGTCGGCCGCCGGTCGGGCCCCGCCCGACGGAAGACTGCGCCGTGCACCGCCCTCCGCGACCTAAGTCGACGACGGCGCGACTTCGGTAGGTGATGCGCCCCGCAGCGGGGTCCCGCCCGCCGGTGATGCATAGATTTGTCGACTGTGAAGAGTGACGAGCGGACCCCTGCCCTTCCCGCGTACGCCCGGCGTCGCTGGGTGCTGCCCGCGGCGGTGGTCGAGGACCTGTACCCGCGGTCCCAGCGTGCGCCCCACGGCCGGCCGCACCGCACCGCACGCGACTGGATCGTCGACTTCGCGTGCTTCCTGAGCGCGGTCGCCATCGGCCTGATGGCCGCCGACGCGCTGGACCAGGAGACGGACCTCTCGCCCGCGATGGCGAGCGCCGACCAGTGGATCGGGGCCCTGTCCTGCGCCGCCGTCTGGCTCCGGCGCCGGTGGCCGGTCCAACTGGCCGTGGCGATGCTGCCCGTCTCCCTCGTCTCCGCCACCGCCGGGGGCGCCGTCCTCGTCTCCCTGTTCACGCTCGCCGTGCACCGGCCCTTCCGGTACGTGGCGTGGATCGGCGGCGTGAGCGTCGCCGTGGCGCCCCTGTACTACTGGATGCGCCCGGAGCCCGGACTGGCGTTCCCGGCGTCCGTCGCCCTCGCGTTCCTGCTCGCCCTCACCGTGGTCGGCTGGGGCCTGCTCGTCCGCTCCAAGCGTCAGCTGCTGCTCAGCCTGCGCGACCGGGCCCGGCACGCCGAGACCGAGGCGGCGCTGCGGGCCGAGCAGGCGCAACGGCTGGCCCGGGAGGCCATCGCCCGCGAGATGCACGACGTCCTCGCCCACCGCCTGACGCTGCTCAGCGTGCACGCGGGCGCCCTGGAGTTCCGGCCCGACGCGTCCCGCGAGCAGGTGGCACGGGCGGCCGGCGTCATCCGCGAGAGCGCCCACGAAGCCCTCCAGGACCTGCGGGAGATCATCGGCGTGCTGCGGGCGGCGGAGCCCGACGACGCGGGCCGGCCCCAGCCGACGCTCGCGGCGCTCGACGGGCTGGTCACCGAGTCCCGCGGGGCCGGCATGCGGGTCGGTCTCGTCGGACACGTCACCGACCCCGCCGCCGTGCCGGTCTCCGTCGGCCGCACCGCCTACCGCATCGCCCAGGAGGCGCTGACGAACGCGCGCAAGCACGCCCCGGGCACCGGGGTGACGGTCACCGTCGGCGGAGGACCCGGCGAGGGTCTGGTGCTGTCCGTGCGCAACGCCCCGCCCCAGGGGAAGGTGCCGTCCGTACCCGGCTCCGGGCAGGGCCTGATCGGGCTGGCCGAGCGTGCCTCGCTCGTCGGCGGCACCCTGGACCACGGACCCACCCCCGAAGGCGGCTTCGAGGTGCGGGCGCGACTGCCGTGGGGCGGGACCGCTGACCCTCGGCCCCGGGAGGGCGCGGGGTGAGCCCGGGGAGAGTCCGAGGGCCTGTACCCACCGTACAACTCGGCCGTCGGCAATCGTGATTACGTGAGGACATGACTGCGATCAGACTGCTCATCGTCGACGACGACCCGCTGGTACGTGCGGGGCTGTCCTTCATGCTGGGCGGCGCCGACGACATCGAGATCGTCGGCGAGGCCGCCGACGGGGCCGAGGCCGGTGCACTCGTCGACCGGACCCGTCCGGACGTCGTCCTCATGGACATCCGGATGCCGGTGGTGGACGGTCTCACGGCGACCGAGCGGTTGCGGGCCCGCCGGGACGCCCCGCAGGTCATCGTGCTGACCACCTTCCACGCGGACGAACAGGTGCTGCGCGCGCTGCGTGCCGGCGCGGCCGGATTCGTACTCAAGGACACCCCGCCCACCGAGATCGTCGACGCGGTGCGCAGGGTCGCGGCCGGTGACCCGGTACTGTCGCCCGCCGTGACCCGGCGGCTGATGGAGCAGGCGGCCGGAGGCACGTCCGACACGCGGCGCACGCGCGCGCGTGCACGCGTCGCCACCCTCAACGACCGCGAGCGCGAGGTCGCCGTCGCGGTCGGGCGCGGCCTGGCCAACGCGGCCATCGCGACGGAGCTGTTCATGAGCGTCGCCACGGTCAAGACACATGTCTCCCGCATCCTGGCCAAGCTCGGCCTCGACAACCGCGTCCAGATCGCGCTCCTGGCGCACGACGCGGGGCTGCTGGAGGAACACCCGGTGGAGCAGCAGGAGGAGGGACACCAGCGGTAGGAACACCGGCAGGACGGGAGGGGCACCGGCAGGAGATGCGCTGACGGGCGCGCCGATGCGGGCAGGGCTGCCGGTGGCGGGGCAGGTGCTGCCGGCGCGGGCTGGTGCTAGGACACGCCCGCGGGGTGGTGGCCGGTGGGCGCGCCCGGGATCTCTTCGGGGCCTACGGGCCTGCGCTCGCGGCGGGAGATGTCGCAGGCCTCGGCGATCCGCAGGGCCTGCAGCGCCTCGCGCCCGTCGCACGGGTTGGGCAGCTCGCCCCGCACGACCTGCACGAAGGCGGCCAGCTCCGCCTCGTACGCCGGTCCGAAGCGCTCCACGAAGCCCGTCCACGGCTTGTCCGCGGCCGGCGGCCCGGTCGGCTCCGTGGACGCGATCGGCGTACGGTCGTCCAGGCCGACGACGATCTGGTCCAGCTCCCCGGCCAGTTCCATGCGCACGTCGTACCCCGCCCCGTTCAGCCGCGTCGCCGTGACCGTGGCCAGGGTGCCGTCGTCCAGGGTGAGCAGGGCCGTGCCGGTGTCCACGTCGTCCGCCGCGCGGAACATCGGCGGCCCGGCGTCGGACCCGGCGGCGTACACGTCGACGACCTCCCGGCCGGTCACCCAGCGCAGGACGTCGAAGTCGTGGATGAGCGTGTCCCGGTACAGGCCGCCGGACTGCGGCAGGTACTCGGCCGGTGGCGGCGCCTGGTCGCTGGTCACCGCGCGGACGGTGTGCAGCCGGCCCAGCCGCCCGGACCGCACCGCCTCCCGGGCGCCCGTGTACCCGGCGTCGAAGCGGCGCTGGAAGCCCATCTGCAGAATCGTGCCCGCGTTCTCCACCTCGGCGATCGCCTGTAAGGTCCCGGGCAGGTCGAGCGCTATGGGCTTCTCGCAGAACACCGGCAGCCCCGAGCGCGCCGCCCGGCCGATCAGCTCGGCGTGGGCCGGCGTCGCCGTGGTGATCACCACCGCGTCCACGCCCCACTGGAAGATCTCGTCCACGCCGGGTGCCGCGGTCTCGCCCAGACGGTGGGCCAGGTCCTGGGCCCGGGCGAGGTCGGCGTCCGTGAGGATCAGTGACCCGACGTCGCGATGGCGGCTGAGCGTGTTGGCGTGAACGGTGCCGATGCGGCCCGTACCGATGACCCCGATGCGCATGGAATCAAAGTGGGCTCACAGCCCGCGCCCTGTCAATCCGTATGTCCGGACAATCGGACTGCACAACTTCCCGTCGTCAGTGCGCAGAGCTACGCTCGGCCCGTGCCGAAACCAGAAGTGGACCCGACCGTGTCGCTGGACCTCAGCGTGGATCGCAGCAGCCCCGTGCCGCTGTACTTCCAGCTGGCGCAGCAACTGGAGGCCGCGATCGAGCACGGCGCACTGACCCCGGGCAGCCTGCTGGGCAACGAGATCGAGCTGGCCGCGCGGCTCGGTCTGTCCCGGCCCACCGTCCGCCAGGCCATCCAGTCACTGGTCGACAAGGGCCTCCTGGTACGCCGCCGGGGCGTGGGCACCCAGGTCGTGCACAGCAAGGTCAGACGGCCGCTCGAACTCAGCAGCCTCTTCGACGACCTGGAGGCGGCGGGGCAGCGCCCGGCCACGAAGGTCCTGGTCAACACGGTCGTTCCGGCCACCGCGGAGATCGCTGCGGCACTTTCCGTGGCCGAGGACAGCGACGTGCACCGCGTGGAACGGCTGCGGCTCACCCACGGCGAGCCGATGGCGTACATGTGCAACTACCTGCCGCCCGGCCTCCTCGACCTGGACACCGGGCAGCTGGAGGTCACCGGCCTGTACCGGCTGATGCGGGCCGTCGGCATCACGCTGCACAGCGCCCGCCAGTCCATCGGGGCCCGGGCCGCCACCGCCGGCGAGGCCGACCGGCTCGGCGAGGACGAGGGCGCCCCGCTGCTCACCATGGAGCGCACGACGTTCGACGACACGGGGCGCGCGGTCGAGTTCGGCACGCACACCTACCGGCCGTCCCGCTACTCGTTCGAGTTCCAGCTGCTCGTACGGTCCTGACGCCCGGCCCGCCCGTACGCACCCACCCTCCCCTGCCGCCCGGCCCCGCCCGTACGTGTCCTCCCCGGCCGCCCGGCCCGGCTCGTACGTGTCCTCCCCGGCCGCCCGGCCCGGCGGCTCGGCACGGCCCGGCGGCTCGGCCGAGTGGTGGCCCGCGCCGTGCGGGTTCGCCGTAATGTCCGGACAATGTGACCGTCGGCCGATCCCCGGAAGCATGCGCTCCGCTTGTGTGTCGGACAATGGGGCGTTTGGGTCCCGCGGACCCGGCCGGGGCTCCGGGCGCCCGGCACGCACAGCACGGCACAGCAAGAAGGGCACGGCCTCGTGGCACGGTTTCGGACATGGGTGGGCATCGCGCTGGCAGGGGCACTGTCGGTGTCCCTGGCCGGCTGCAGCAGTACCGGCGGCAAGCGCGCCGAGGATGCCCGCAAGGCCGCTTCGGCCCAGGGGAAGGCGGCGGTGAACACACCGCGCTGGACCTTCGCCATGATCACCCACTCGGGTGACGGCGACACCTTCTGGGACATCGTCCAGAGCGGCGCCGAGCAGGCCGCGGTCAAGGACAACATCAACTTCCTCTACTCGCACGACGACGAGGCCCAGCAGCAGGCCCAGCTCGTGGACGCCGCCATCGACAAGAAGGTCGACGGCATCGTCGTCACGCTCGCCAAGCCCGACGCCATGAAGTCCGCCCTGGCCCGCGCGGCCAAGGCCGGCATTCCGGTGATCACCGTGAACTCCGGGTCCGAGGAGTCCAAGGCGTTCGGCGCCCTCACCCATGTCGGCCAGGACGAGACGATCGCGGGCGAGGCGGTCGGCGACGAACTGAACGAGCGGGGCCGGGGGCAGGCCCTGTGCGTGCTGCACGAGCAGGGCAACGTCGGCCACGAGCAGCGCTGCGACGGTGTCGAGAAGTCCTTCGACGGCAAGGTCCAGCGGCTCTACGTCAACGGCACCAGCATGCCGGACGTGCAGTCCGCCATCGAGGCCAAACTCCAGACCGACAAGTCCGTCGACGCCGTGGTCACCCTCGGCGCCCCCTACGCCGACACCGCCGTCAAGGCCAAGCAGGGCGCGGGCAGCAAGGCGGAGGTCGACACCTTCGACCTCAACGCCAAGGTGGCCGCCGGGCTGGCGGACGGCACCCTCGGCTTCGCCGTCGACCAGCAGCCCTACCTCCAGGGGTACGAGGCCGTGGACCTGCTGTGGCTCCACAAGTACAACGCCGACGTCCTCGGCGGCGGCCGCCCGGTGCTCACCGGACCGCAGGTCGTCACCAAGGACGACGCCGACGCGCTGGCCGACTACACCAAGCGGGGCACGCGATGAGCACCACGCAGGTCAAGGAAGCCGACGAAAGGATTCTGCGGACCTCTCCGCTGCGGAAACTCCTGGGCCGCCCCGAACTCGGCTCCGTCGTCGGCGCCATCGCCGTCTTCGTGTTCTTCGTGTTCTTCGCCGACAGCTTCCTGCGCGCCTCCAGTCTCAGCACGGTCCTCTACGCCGCCTCCACGATCGGCATCATGGCCGTGCCCGTGGCGCTGCTGATGATCGGCGGCGAGTTCGACCTGTCCGCGGGCGTCATGGTCACCTCCTCGGCCCTCGTGTCGTCGATGTTCAGCTACCAGGCGACCGCCAACGTCTGGGTGGGCGTGGGCGTGTCCCTGCTGGTCACCCTGGCGATCGGCGCCTTCAACGGCTTCATGCTCACCCGCACGAAACTCCCCAGCTTCATCATCACGCTGGGCACGTTCCTCATGCTGACCGGCCTGAACCTGGGCTTCACCAAGCTCATCGACGGCACCGTCTCCACCAAGTCGATCGCCGACATGGAGGGCTTCCCCTCAGCCCGTGACGTCTTCGCCTCCACGGTCACCGTCGCAGGCGTCGGCTTCAAGGTCACCATCCTGTGGTGGCTCGCCCTGGTCGCCGTCGCCAGCTGGATCCTGCTGCGCACCCGCGCCGGCAACTGGATCTTCGCGGTCGGCGGCAACAAGGACGCCGCCCGCGCGGTGGGCGTTCCGGTCACCAGGACGAAAATCGGCCTCTACATGGGGGTCGCTCTCGGCGCCTGGATCGCCGGCCAGCACCTGCTCTTCTCCTACGACGTCGTCCAGTCCGGCGAGGGCGTCGGCAACGAGCTGATCTACATCATCGCCGCCGTCATCGGCGGCTGCCTGATCACCGGCGGCTACGGCAGCGCCGTCGGCTCGGCGGTCGGCGCCCTCATCTTCGGCATGACCAGCAAGGGCATCGTCTTCGCCGAGTGGAACCCCGACTGGTTCAAGTTCTTCCTCGGAGCGATGCTGCTCCTCGCGACCCTGCTCAACGCCTGGGTCCGCAAGCGCGCGGAGGCCACCAAGTGACGCAGACCCCAGCAGCCGAAGCGCTCGTCGAGCTGTCCGGCGTCAGCAAGAACTACGGGAACGTCCGTGCCCTCGAGGGCGTGTCCCTGGAGGTCCGCGCCGGAGAGATCACCTGTGTGCTGGGTGACAACGGCGCGGGCAAGTCGACGCTCATCAAGATCATCGCCGGGCTGCACCAGCACGACGGCGGCACGCTGAGCCTCGACGGTGCGGAGACCCGCCTCGCCTCCCCGCGCGAGGCCCTGGACCGCGGCATCGCCACCGTCTACCAGGACCTGGCCGTCGTCCCGCTGATGCCGGTCTGGCGCAACTTCTTCCTCGGCTCCGAACCGCGCAAGGGGGCGGGCCCCTTCAAGCGCATGGACGTCGACCACATGCGCCGCACCACCCACGCGGAACTCCTGCGCATGGGCATCGACCTGCGCGACGTCGACCAGCCCATCGGCACCCTCTCGGGAGGCGAGCGCCAGTGCGTGGCCATCGCCCGCGCGGTGCACTTCGGCGCGAAGGTCCTGGTCCTGGACGAGCCGACGGCGGCCCTGGGCGTCAAGCAGTCGGGAGTCGTCCTGAAGTACGTGGCGGCGGCCCGCGACCAGGGCCTCGGTGTCGTCCTCATCACCCACAACCCGCACCACGCGTACCTGGTCGGAGACAGGTTCGTCCTGCTGAAACGCGGCACGATGGTGGGCAACCACGAGCGCGAGGACATCACCCTGGACGAGCTGACGACGCAGATGGCGGGCGGAACGGAGCTGGACGATCTCCGCCACGAGCTCCAGCGCACCCAGGGGCGCGGGGACCGGCGCGCGTAACCACGGCGCACCGTATGCGGCGACGAAACCGGGCCCGGTACCCGTCCCATTCGGCACCCGGCACAGCCGTGCGGCACAATCGCACCCGATGAGCACCTACCGCGACTTCACCGCCCCCATCGGATCCCGCCGTGCCCCGGTCCTGCGCACCGTGGGCACGAGGGAACGCCGCTCGCACCTGACGGCACCGCGCGTGCCGACGGTCGGCATCGACATCGGCGGCACGAAGGTCATGGCGGGCGTGGTCGACGCCGACGGGAACATCCTGGAACGGCTCCGCACGGAGACCCCGGACAAGTCCAAGAGCCCCAAGGTCGTCGAGGACACCATCGTCGAGCTGGTCCTGGACCTGTCCGACCGGCACGACGTGCACGCCGTCGGCATCGGCGCGGCCGGCTGGGTCGACGCCGACCGCAACCGCGTGCTGTTCGCCCCCCACCTGTCCTGGCGCAACGAACCGCTGCGCGACCGCCTCGCCGGCCGCCTCGCCGTCCCCGTCCTGGTGGACAACGACGCCAACTCCGCAGCCTGGGCCGAGTGGCGCTTCGGCGCCGGCCGCGGTGAGGACCACCTCGTCATGATCACGCTCGGCACCGGCATCGGCGGTGCGATCCTGGAGGACGGCCAGGTCAAGCGGGGCAAGTACGGGGTCGCCGGCGAGTTCGGGCACATGCAGGTGGTGCCAGGCGGCCACCGCTGCCCCTGCGGCAACCGCGGCTGCTGGGAGCAGTACAGCTCGGGGAACGCCCTGGTCAGGGAGGCCCGCGAGCTGGCCGCCGCCGACTCGCCGGTCGCCTACGGCATCATCGAGCACGTCAAGGGCAGCATCGGCGACATCTCCGGTCCGATGATCACCGAGCTGGCCCGCGAGGGCGACGCGATGTGCGTCGAGCTGCTCCAGGACATCGGCCAGTGGCTCGGCGTCGGCATCGCCAACCTCGCCGCGGCCCTCGACCCGTCCTGCTTCGTGATCGGCGGCGGGGTCAGCGCCGCCGATGACCTGCTGATCGGCCCCGCGCGCGACGCCTTCAAACGCCAGCTCACCGGCCGCGGCTACCGTCCCGAGGCCCACATCGTCCGCGCCCAGCTCGGCCCCGAGGCCGGCATGGTGGGCGCCGCCGACCTGGCCCGGCTGGTCGCCCGCCGCTTCCGCCGGGCCAAGCGGCGCCGCGTGGAGCGCTACGAGCGCTACGAGCGGTACGCCGAGGCCCGCCGCACCTCCGGGGAGTCGCTGTGACGGAGACCCTGCCGCACCAGGCGCCGTCCCCGGAGGAGCCCGGGCCCCCGGGCGAGGACCGCCGGCACATGATCCGCCGCCGCGCACTCACGCTGCTCATCATCGTGCTGCTGATCGGCGTCCCCGCCGGCTACCTCGCGATCTCCGCCGGCCAGAGCCGCGACAGCGGCCGGGACAAGGAGGCCAAGTACGCGGCGACCGGCATGACCAGGGGCTGGCCGTCCAAACTCCAGCGCCGCATCTACGAGGTGCCGGTCCCGGTTCCCTCCGACAAGATCGCGTACTACGAGACGAACAACTGGAAGACCAGCCGGCTCTACGTCCAGTTCGAGACCACCGCCGCCGGTCTCGACGTCTTCCTGGCCGGGCTGGGGCTCGACCGGGACGCACTGGAGAAGGACAAGGTCACCATCAGCGACCGAGCCCAGCAGGTCACCGGCTGGAAGTTCCGCGAGTCCAGCACCTGGTGGGGCGTCGTCAACACACAGGAGAACCCGGCGCCGACCCAGGACATCGTCGTGGACCTGGACAACCCGGACTACCCGATGGTGTACCTCGTCTCGCACACGGTCCCCTGACCGACCGCCGCCCCGCGCAGACAAGGCTCGGGCAGGCCGCCGGAGCCGATTGTCAGACCCCGCCCGTAGAGTCGAAGACATCTGATCCGGAGGACGGGGCGGGAGGTGACAGGACGTATGTACGACGGAGCCGTGGCGGACCCGACGGCCACCGTGCGGGCGGGGGACCGGGACCGGCAGGGAGCGCCGGGAGCCTCCGGGGGGACGGATGCCGCTGGAGAGGCGGGCGCCCGCGGCACACCCGTTCCGCTCCGGCTCGCAGCCGTCTTCCTGCCCGCACCCCTCCCGCGCGACGGCCGCGTCGCCTTCTGGGACCCCGGGGACGGGCCTGTCCCCACCGGTCACGGTGCCGGTCCCGTCGGCACCGGTCACGAGGCCGGTCCTGTCCCCACCGGTCCCGTCGGCACCGGTCACGAGGCCGCGGCGGGGCGCGCCGGTGAGGCGCTCGCAGCGGACGTGCCGCACGCCCCGGGGCCCGCGCCCACGGAGCTCACCGTCGTACGGCGGCACGGCGCGGGTGCACGACGCCGCAGGACGCCCGCGCTGTCGTTGCCCCTCGCCGAGGCGCTGCCCCTCCTCGTCCGCGCCCGGCACGACCCCGCCGCCCACCCGGCCACCGCCTGCTGGGGCGCCGCCGCCCTGCACGCCCTGCGGCTCACCGCGCGCGGCCGGCTGCTGCCCGGCCTGACCGCGAGCGGACACGACGCCTGGCGGGCGGGTCCGCTCGACCCCGACGACATCGCGCACCTGCGCGCCGTGGCCGCGGCCCTGCCCCCGGAGGGCCACGCGGTTCCCCTGGACGGCCCCGGCCCGCTCCGACTGCCCGAGCCGGAGGCGCTGATCCGGGCCTTCCTGGACGCGGTCGCCGACACCCTGCCGCGCAGCCCCGCCGCGCCGCACGTCTCGGGGCGCCCGTTCGCCGCGCGCACGGCCCAGCGACTGCCCGGTGCGCACGACTGGGCCGCGGAGGTCGCCGCCGGGATGGACGCGGGCGTACGGATCTCGCTCCGCCTGGACCTGTCGGCGTACGACCTGTTCGACGCGGACGCCGCCCCGGACGGCGTGCGCAGCGCGGGCGCGGCGATCGTGCAGGTGCACAGCCTCGCCGACCCCACTCTCGTGGCCGACGCCGCGGACCTGTGGTCGGGTGAGGCCGACGCGGCGTTCGGCACCCGGGCCCGTGTGGACGCCGCCCTCGCCGTGCGGCGCGCGGCGCGGATCTGGCCGCCGCTCGACCGGCTCACCGAGCAGGACGTGCCCGACGTCCTCGCCCTCTCCGAGGACGAGGTCACCGACCTGCTCGGCGTGGCGGCCGGCCGATTGGCCGCCGCCGGGGTCGCCGTGCACTGGCCCCGCGACCTGGCCCAGGACCTCACCGCGACCGCGGTCGTCCGGCCCGCCCCCGGCTCCGCGACCGACGGCACCGGCTTCTTCGAGAGCGAGGACCTCCTCCAGTTCCGCTGGCAGCTGGCGATCGGCGGCGACCCGCTCACCGAGGCCGAAATGGACGCCCTCGCGGAGTCCCACCGCCCGGTCGTCCGGCTGCGCGACCGGTGGGTGCTGGTCGACCCCGCACTCGTCCGCCGGGCGCGCAAGCGCGACCTCGGCCTGCTCGACCCGGTCGACGCGCTCTCCGTCGCCCTCACCGGCACCGCCGAGGCGGACGGCGAGACCGTCGACGTGGTGCCGGCCGGGGCGCTGGCCGCCCTGCGCGACCGGCTCACGGCGGGAGTCCGCCCCGCCGAACCGCCCCCGGGCCTGGACGCCACCCTCCGCGACTACCAGCTCCGCGGCCTGGCCTGGCTCGACCTCATGACCTCCCTCGGCCTCGGCGGCTGCCTCGCCGACGACATGGGCCTCGGCAAGACGGTCACCGTCATCGCGCTGCACCTCGAGCGGGCCCGCAGCGAACCGACCCTGGTGGTCTGCCCGGCCTCCCTGCTGGGCAACTGGCAGCGGGAGATCACCCGGTTCGCCCCCGGTGTGCCGGTCCGCCGCTTCCACGGCGCCGAGCGCACCCTGGACGACCTGACCGGAGGTTTCGTCCTCACCACGTACGGCACGATGCGGTCCGCCGCCCGGACACTGGCCGCGCAGAGCTGGGGGATGGTCGTCGCCGACGAGGCACAGCACGTCAAGAACCCGTACTCGGCGACCGCGAAGGCCCTGCGCACCATCGACTCCCCGGCGCGCGTGGCCCTGACCGGCACCCCGGTGGAGAACAACCTCTCCGAGCTGTGGGCCCTGCTCGACTGGACCACCCCCGGGCTCCTCGGCCCGCTCAAGTCCTTCCGCGCCCGGCACGCGCGCGCCGTGGAGAACGGCGAGGACGAGGAGGCCGCGGAGCGTCTGGCCCGGCTGATCCGCCCCTTCCTCCTGCGCCGCAGGAAGTCCGACCCGGGCATCGTCCCCGAGCTGCCGCCGAAGACCGAGACGGACCACCCCGTCCCGCTCACCCGCGAACAGGCCGCGTTGTACGAGGCGGTGGTGCGCGAGTCGATGCTCGCCATCGAGTCGGCCGAGGGCATGGGCCGCCGGGGCCTCGTCCTCAAGCTCCTGACCTCGCTCAAGCAGATCTGCGACCACCCCGCGCTGTTCCTGAAGGAGGAGCACCCGCCGGGCGGAGCCGACCGGACGACCGCCCGCTCGGGCAAGCTGGCACTGCTGGACGAACTGCTGGACACGGTGCTGGCGGAGGACGGTTCGGCGCTCGTCTTCACGCAGTACGTCGGTATGGCCCGGCTCATCGCCTCCCACCTGGCCGCCCGAGCCGTCCCCGTCGACCTGCTCCACGGCGGTACGCCGGTGCCGGAGCGCGAGCGCATGGTCGACCGCTTCCAGAGCGGGGCGACCCCCGTCCTCGTCCTGTCCCTGAAGGCCGCGGGCACCGGCCTGAACCTCACCCGCGCGGGCCACGTCGTGCACTTCGACCGCTGGTGGAACCCGGCCGTGGAGGAACAGGCCACCGACCGGGCCTACCGCATCGGACAGACCCAACCGGTCCAGGTCCACCGGCTCGTCACCGAGGGCACGGTCGAGGACCGCATCGCCGAGATGCTCCGCTCCAAGCGCGCCCTGGCCGACGCGATCCTCGGCTCCGGCGAGTCGGCCCTCACCGAGCTGACCTCCCGCGAGCTGTCCGACCTGGTGTCCCTGCGGAGGCCGTCATGACCCCCCGCCCCGCCGACGAGGCGCGCCGCGCCCTGCGGGAGGCCCGCCTGCGCGGCGACACGGACCCCGACGGCACCCCCGACCGGGACGACGAAGGGCCGCGGGTCGGCCACACGGACACGGGGAACCCGGACACGGACACGGGGACTGGTCCGAACACCGGGACGGACCCGGACACCGGCACCGCGGACCGCGGACCCGAGCCGCACCGGTCCCCGGAACGGCAGCCGCGCCCCGGGGATGTCGCCCGGGCGGCGCTGCGCAGCACCCGGGCCACCCAGCGGCACGCGGCGACGGACACCGGTGCCGCCGATGCGGCGAAAGAGGAGGACGAACCGGACGGCGGCGCGAGCGGCCCCGCCGCCCCCGATCCCGCCGACGAGGACGGCAGCCGGCCGGCGGACGTGGCCCGCGAGGCCCTGCGGGCGGCTCGCCGCCGGGCGAAGGCGGAAGCGGCGACGGGCGTACGGCCACGCCCCGGCACGCCCCGTCACCCGCAGGCCACGGCCGGCTCCCGCACGGCGGACGCCCGCGCCCGCACCGTCCGTGCCTTCGCCGCGGAGGCGTTCCGGCTCCCACCGGACTCGGACGCCGGATCGACACCGGACGTCCAGACAACACCGCATGCCGGAGCGGGGGAGGCGGCTGCGCGGGCCGGGGCGGGCGCGGACGCGCCGATGAGGAAGCGGACGCATGAGGCCCCGCCACAGCAGGCCCCGACGCGGCGGAACATGTCGCGCACGACCCCGACGACGGCCACCGGGGACGAACGCCCGCCGAGCCCGGACCTGTCGGGGCCGGGCTCGCCGGATCCGGCCCCGGCGGAGGCGCGCACGGCGCAAGGGGACGCCGCGGAGCCGGGGTCGGTCCGCCGGGATGCGGTGGGGCCGGACCCGGCGGGGTCGGGATCGGACGGCCGGGATGTGGGGTCGGACCCGCCGGGACCGGGGTCGGCCGGACGGAACGCCGCAGGGCCGGGCCTGGCGGGCACTGACCCGGTGGGGCTGGCGAAGGAGGGCGCAGAACCGGCGGGACGCAAGCCGGCGGACACGGAGGCGGCTGTGGGAGGAGGCCGGGCGGACCGGGAGCCGGCTGTGGGAGGAGGCCGGGCGAACACGAACACGGCGGCGGGACGAGGACTCGCGGACACGGAGACGGTGGGGACAGACCCGGCGACGTCACAGTCCGTGCCGTCCCGGTCGGGAGCGGCCATCGTGCGGGGGGTCCGGGACGGCGAGCACCGCCGGACCTTCCCCGCGCTGCCGCCCCGGCCGGCGGGCGCCGGACTCGCCGGTACCTGGTGGGGGAACGCATGGGTGACCGCGCTGGAGGAGGGAGCCCTGGACGCCGCTCGGCTGGCGAGAGGGCGCGGCTATGCCGAGCGGGGGCACGTCGACGCCGTCACCGTCACACCCGGCCTGGTCCTCGCCTACGTACAGGGCAGCCGCCCACGGCCGTACCGCGTGCAGGTCCGGCTGCGCACCCTGGGCGACGACGACTGGCGGCGCTTCCTGGACACGGCCGTCGAGCGCCCCGGACACATCGCGGCGCTGCTCGACAAGGAGCTGCCCCACTCGCTGGCCGACTGCGGCGTCCCCCTGCTCCCGGGTCCCGGCGACCTCGCGCCGCAGTGCAGCTGCCCCGACTCCGGCCACCCCTGCAAGCACGCCGCCGCGCTCTGCTACCAGACGGCACGCCTGCTGGACGCCGACCCCTTCGTCCTCCTCCTGCTGCGCGGCCGCGGCGAACGGGAACTGCTCGACGCCCTCTCCCGGCTGAACGCGGCCCGCGCCGCCCGCGCCGCCCAGGACCGGGGCCCCGCGCCGTTGCCCGGCGTCCGGGCCGGCGCGGCGCTCACCGAGCGAGCCCTGCCGCCCCTCCCCGCGCCCCTGCCCACGCCTCCTCACCCCGAGCAGCCCCCCTCCTACCCGGCGGCACCGGGCGGCCCCGACCCCATCTCCCTGGACCAGTTGGCCACGGACGCCGCCGCCCGCGCCCACGCCCTGCTCGTCACGGGACGCGACCCGGTCGGGAGCCTGACGCTGTGGCAGGACGCCGTCCGTCTCGCCGCCGCCCGGCCCGGCTCCGGCCTCACCGCCGGCACCCGCGCGCTGTACGCGTCCCTGGCCGGAGCGACCGGGCGCGATCCCGCGGAGCTGGCGAGGGCCGTGGCCGCCTGGCGCCAGGGCGGCCCGGACGGACTCGACGTGCTGGAGGAGCCGTGGGACCCGCCGGCCGGCCGCTTCGACCGCGCCCGCCCGCTGCTGCTCGCCGCCGACCTCCCCGCCTTCCGCCCTTGGCGCAACCGCCTGACACACCCCCAGGGCCATGTCCAGCTCCGGCTCGGCAGGACAGGACTCTGGTACGCCTACGAGTCCGAGCCCGGCCGTGAGGACTGGTGGCCGCGCGGCACCCCCGACCCGGACCCGGTCGGCGCCCTCACCGGCCTGGGCGGGACCGGCGACGTATGACCGTCCGGACGGTGTCACCCCGGCGGTGCCACGGACCGGCCGCGGTCAGACTTCGGCGTCCCGGACCAGGAGCGCGATCTGCACCCGGTTCTCGACCGCGAGCTTGGCGAACAGGCTGCCCGTGTGCGCCTTGACGGTCGCCACACTGATCCGCAGCCGTCTGGCGATCTCCGGGTTGGCCAGCCCGTCCGCGACGGCCCGGGCGGTCTCCAGTTCCCGGTCGGTCAGTACGGACAGCTGCCTCCGCGCCGCCTCGCGGGACGCGTCGCGGGCGTGGGAGGAGTGCGGACCGGTGGCCGCCGCGATCACCCGGGCCGTGGCCGCCGGGGACAGCACGGGATTGCCGTCGGCGACCGCCCGCACCGCGTCGAGCAGCTGCGGCGGCTGGGTGTCCTTGAGTACGAACCCGAGCGCGCCGGTGCGCAGCGCGTCGAGCACGAGGTCGTCGGAGTCGAACGTCGTCAGGATCAGCACCCGCGGCGGAGCAGGCCGGCCCAGCAGCTCCCGGGTCGCGCTGAGGCCGTCGCGGCCCGGCATCCGCACGTCCATCAGGACCACGTCCGGACGCAGCGCGTCCACCGCGGCGACCGCCGCGTCCCCGTCCGCCGCCTCGCCGACGACTCTCAGGTCCGGCTCGCCGTCGATGACGAGCCGCAGCGCCATGCGCACCAGCTGTTCGTCGTCGACGACGACGACACGTACCGGCTCCCGCCCGGTGTCCACTCAGGCTTTCCTCTCGTGGGGGGTGTTCGGCCAGGGCAGCCGCGCGGTCAGGACGTATCCGTTGCCGGGGGTGGGGTGGTGGCTGAGTTCTCCACCGGCCAGCCCGACCCGTTCGCCGAGCCCGAGCAGACCGAAGCCCGACGCCGGTGGCGGCGCGAGCTCGGCAGTCAGCGAGGAGGAGTCACGGGCGGCCGGTGCGTTGTGCACGCCGACCTCGAGCCGGTCGCCCGCCGCTCCTTCGACGGTGACCCGCACGCGGGCGCCCGGCGCGTGCTTGGCGGCGTTGGTCAGACCTTCCTGGACGACCCGGTAGCAGGTCCGTCCGACAAGGTCGGGCGGTGTCCCCGCCACGGTGGTGGTCAGCGTGACGTCGAGTCCCGACGCGCGGGTGTCGGCCACCAGGCCGGGAATCCCGTCGAGGGAGGGCTGGGGCGGTTCGGGCCGGCCCGGATCGGCCCGGAGCACACCGAGCACGTCCCGCAGTTCCTCCAGGGCCTGGTGGGAGCCCTCGGCGATGCCCCGGACCAGCACACGGCTCTCCTCGGCCCTGAGGTTGTCCCGGTGGTCCAGCACCCCGGCCTGCATGGCCACGAGGGAGATACGGTGCGCGAGCACGTCGTGCATCTCGCGGGCGATGCGGTTGCGTTCCAGGGCCCGTGCCTGCGCCGCCCGCGCGGACTGTTCCCGCTCCGCGCTCTCCGCACGGTCCCGCAGGGACCGGACCTCGACCCGCCGGGCCCCGACGGCCGTGCCCAGCGCCACCGCGATGCCCGCGGTCAGCACCGGCAGGGTGAGCCGCAGCCACCACGCGTCCGGCGGGCTGTCGACCGCGTAGAACTGGAGCGCGAACTGCGAGGCGACCACGTGGGCCGCCGCCACCGCACCGATCTCCACCGGACGTCGACGGGTGGCGACCGAGCCCAGCGCCACCAGAGCGGCACCCGAGGCGATGGCCGACGGGATCGAGGCCGCGGTGGTGACCAGGGCGACCGTCACCGGGAGCCGCCGCCGCCACAGCAGAAGCACCAGACAGCCGAGCCCCACCAGGGGGTCTCCGACGAGGAACCACGAGTCCGCGCCGGTCCCCTGCTCCCGAGCCAGCACCACACCGGTGGAGAACCAGCCCGACGCGCCCACGGCCGCGGCTGCCGCCGGCCGCCAGGTCTGCCGCCACCACCCGAGCGGTGGCGCGGCGCCGGGGTTCACACGGCCGGTGTCGATGTTCACCGGTTCAGTATCGCGAAAGTGTGCGGCCGCCGGGTCATACCGAGGTGGGAGGCGCCTTGGACCCAGGTCGAATGCCCGTCCCGCCCGCGGTCGGGGACGGGTCGGGCCGCTGGGCCGATGTGCCGGGCGCGCGGCTCCCACAGACTCGTCGGCAGGTCCGGACGACCGCGAGATCCGGACGGAGGAGAACCGGAGGAAGTGGGAGGCATGTTCGAGAACCTGAGGCGGCAGCGGGCACTGAAGAGGGTCGTGCCCGGGAACGGGCGGCCACTGAAGCGCTTCCGCTGGTGGCAGTCGTTGTCCCGCGCCCTCTTCTATCTCCGGCTGACGGCGGGCGACGGCCGGCAGTCGGTCTGGGCCGTCGACGTCAAGCACGGCAGACAGGACTCGAACGGCCACGTCAGGGCCCATCTGTACCTGGATGGTAGGCACCACGCCGAGTCACGGCTGCCGGCCGTCTTCCCCGTTCCGGGAGGTGCCGTCGAAGTGCGCGCGAGCAGTTTCGGGCTCAAACGGTGCCACTACGTCACCGACGACGGTGCCGAGCACCAGCTCGTCCCGGACCGCGACTCGGCCGAAGGGCGTCGTGCCCACTTCGACCGCAAGCACCCCGCACTGAGCCGCTGGACCGGTGCCGTCTCGGCGGCCGTCCTCGTCGTGGCCCTGCTCGTCCTCCTCGTCCAGCTCGCCGAACAGCTCACCCGGCCGCAGGAGATCGCCCAGTACGTCGGGACCTTCACCTCGCCCGTCCACCTCTCCGGCTGGGCGAACACCGCGGTCGGGCTGGTCACGGCGGCGGCCAGCACCGAGCGTGCGCTGCGCCTGCGCTACAGCCTGCTCCTCGACGGCGGGGCCGGCTGACTCCGGCCGTCCCAGGACCACCCCCCCCCGGCCGGTGCGGCGCTCAGCTCCTCGGGCCCGCGGCCGCCGGAACGACGGCGACGGCCGTTCCGGCCCGGTCCCCGGCCGAGCGCACGGCGTATCACGTCGGCGACGCATGTGCCCGCCGGCCGAGCGCGACCGTCAGACGTGCACCGCGCCGGACGTGTGCGTGAGACGCGCCGCCACGTCGGCGACGACGTCCGCCTCCCGCTCCGCGAGGTAGAAGTGGTCCCCGGGGAACGAGCCGAGGTCGAAGGAGCCGGACGCGCTGAGTCCGGACCACGCGAGGACGTCGTCGAGCGGGCAACTCACGTCGTCCCGGCCCACGTACGCGGTGATCGGCGCCTTGACCGGAGCCGGCCGCCGGGGACGGTAGCCCTCGATGAGCCGGTAGTCCGCGCGCAGGGCGGGCAGCAGGAGTTCACGCAGCTCCGGAATGTCGTAGGCGTCGCCGTGAAGGTCTCCGAGGCTCCGGACGTGGGCGACGAGGGCTTCGTCGCCGGCCGAGTGCAGTGCGCTGTGTCCGGCGCGCTGAGGGGCCGCGTGCGCGGAGACCATCAGGTGTTCGGGGACGAAGCCGCGGTCCTCAAGCCTCAACGCCAGCTCGTAGGCGACGCAGGCGCCCATGCTGTGGCCGAAGAGCGCCAGCGGCCGGTCGAGCCAGGGGCGCAGCGCGCCGTCGATCGCGTCGGCGAGCGTGGTCATGTCCTCGACGCAGGCTTCCGCGAGCCGGTCCTGACGGCCGGGGTACCGCACGGCGAGAACCTCGATGTCCTCCGGCAACAGCGTGGGCCAGCGGTGGAACAGCTGTGCCGTCCCGCCCGCGTGGGGGAGACACACCAGGCGCAGTCGGGGCTCCGCGGCGCGCCGACGGACGCGGAACCATGCGTTCGCAGCGTGCCCCGGCGTCGTGTCGTGCGTGGTCATCGCCGCCGCATACCGCCCGGCTGCAGGGAGTTGAGCTTGGCGAGGAAGGTGGGCAGTTGCTCCACCGCTCTTCGGGACACGTAGGTGGTCTGCACCGTGTGGCGCAGGCGATCGGTCACGACGAGTTTGTAAGTGCCGCCTTCTTGGAGGAGTTCGGCGGAATACAGGGGTGTTCCGGTCACCGGATTCTGACCCGCCTCCGTCAGGGTGCCTTCTTTTTCGGTCATGCCTTCCACCGGGCCGGGAATTCAGCGCGACTTGGCGGTGGCCGAACCGGTGCTGCGTGTCTTGCTCGCGGGCTTGGGTCCGCTTCCGCTCTTCGGGGCCTCGGTGACGGCAGCGGGCTCGGCTCCGCGCGCCATCTGGGCGGCGAGGATCTCGGCGGTTGCCTCGGCCGCGAGGTCGTGCATTCCCGCACTGGCTTCGTCCACCGCCCTCTTGGCTTCGATCCCCAGGCTGACCGAGGTTTTCACGAGGCCCCGGAACACCGGCTTGCCCAGTCGCTTGACCAGGGTTGCGGCGACCAGGCCGATGAGGAAAGGAGGTACTACGGGCGGCATGGCGTTACGTCCTTCTCTTCCGCCGATTACTCTGCGGCTTCTCGTCGCGACGGGAAACGTGCCCGAATCCTTCGTCGTGCCCGATCCCGTTCATCGCATTCGTCGCTTCAACGCGTTCATGGCGTTCATCAGCGTTCATGGCGTTCATCGCAACGAGTCCTTCACCATGGACGGTATCCGAGGCCGACAAGGCAGGTACATACTCTGCCGCCGCCTTCACCCATTCGAGTACAACAGCCTTGTCCCGCCGTCCTGTTCAGGACAACGATGGCTGGAATCCGACAACACCCCGGTAACGAAGCGCCGCACGCCCACCTGCCGTTCCATGTGTCGCGGGAGTGTTCCTTGTGCCGCATGCGGAACTACAGGCTCCGCGCCCTCTACCGGCACCTCGCCGGACGCTGGGGCAAACCCGGATTCCGGGGCGTATCACTCGGACGGGCGATTCATTCCGCCCGTTCGTGGAAGGTCCGGACGATGCGGCGGGGCGCCTGGGAAGCCGGTGACACGATGAGCGCCATGCACCGCCGAACCGCGTCGTTCCCCCGGTCCCGGTCGGTCGCGGTGGCGGCAGCCCTTGCCGTGTCGGGTGTGACCGCCGGCTGCGACGGCGGCGACGTGCCGTCGACCCGTACGCCCCTCGTCGAGGAGGGCACCGTCACGATCGCCACCGCCTCCGAGACATCGAGTTTCCACCCGTACTCGCAGTTCGGCTCCGGCCTGGCGCGGTACGCGTACGACTCGTTGGTCAACACGGCGCCGGACGGCGGTGTGGTGTCGGGCCTGGCCGAGAAGTGGCAGGCCGGAGCCACTTCGGCGAGCTTCACCCTCCGCGGGGACGTGACCTGCTCCGACGGTTCGGCCCTCACGGCCTCCGCGGTGGCCCGGTCACTGACGTACGCGAGTGACCCCCGCAACCGACTCGTCGGCGTCCGAACGGCGTTGCCCGGTGCGCCGTTCACGGTGTCCGCCGACGACACGGCGCGGACGGTGTCGGTGCGGATGGCGTCACCGTACAGCTTCGTCCTGCGGACGATCGGCCTGGTGCCGATCGTCTGCCCCGCCGGCCTTGCGGATCCCGCCGCGCTGGACCGGAGGACGGAGGGCACCGGGCCGTACGTCCTCAGCGGGTACGCCTCCGGCGGTCCGTACACCTTCACGCGGCGCGAGGGGTACGCGTGGGGGCCGCGGGGAGCGACCAACGCGACGGTGGGGCAACCCGGGAGGATTGTGGTGTCGGTGGTGCCGCAGGAGTCCACGGTGGCGAACCTGCTGCTGACGGGCGGTGTGAACATCGCGATGGTGAGCGGCCCGGACCGCGCCCGGCTGACGGGCAGCGGCGGCCTGACCGCGGCGGAGGTGCCGACCGTGGTGGGACTGACCTTCTTCAACGAACGGGCCGGCCGCCCCCTGAGCGATCCGACGCTGCGCAAGGCGCTGGTGGGCGCCCTGGACCGGCAGGGACTCGCCAACGTGGCGATGGGAGGGACGGGAACGCCCGCGCGGCACCTGACCGCCGAGGACTCCGTGTGCCACGCCGACGTGGCCGCCGCGAACCTGCCGTCGGGCGACGCCCAGAAGGCCCTGGAAGGCGCAGGGTGGACGAAGGACGACCGGGGCAGGCTGGTGAGGGACGGACGGCGCTTGCGGTTGCGGCTGCTCAGCAGCGCCGACTTCGGCTCCACCCTCCCGTCGGTCGCCGAACTGATGGCCGTCTCCTGGCGGAAGCTGGGCGCCGACGTCGACCTCGTCAGCGAGAGCGGCAACGCGGTGGTGCAGGCCATGTACCAGAGCGGCGACTTCGACGTCGTGGTCGGCAGCTCGCCGGGCCCGCCGCTGCCCGCGCAACTCGTCGGCTACTTCTCCGGGCCCGCGCCGTCCGCAGGACTGAACTTCGCCCGTGTCACCAACCGCACCTACGACCGGTTCGTCCGCCGCGCCCTGCGCGCGCCGGGTGAGGACAGCTGCGCCGACTGGAACAGGGCCGCCGCCGCGCTGTTCCGCTCGGCGGACGCGCTCCCCGTCGCCGACGGCACGAGCACGGTGTACGGCAACCGGACCACCTTCGCCGTCGTGCCCGGCGGCCAGATCGTACCGACCAGCATCCGCCTGCACGAATGACGCGATGCCCCGATGCCCCGATGACGCGACCCGGACGTGCCGACGGTGGGCGGACGGCGGGCGGGCGGCAGGTCACGGACGCCGTGCGCCCTGCGGCGTACCGGTCGCCGCCCCGCCCAAGGAGCCGAAGTACGAAGGAGGTTCCCCATGGCCACCGTGTCCGCGCGGATCGGTGCCCTGTCCCGGCGCCATCCGTGGGCGGTGTTCTGCTGCCGGAGAGCGGTGCGGCTGACCGTCCTGCTCCTGCTGGTCGTCACCGCTTCCTTCGCGATGATCAGACTGGTGCCGGGCGACCCCGTCCGGGCCGCTCTCGGCGTGGACGCCCCGCCGGACCTCGTCGCCGCCGAACGGCGGAACCTCGGCCTGGACCGCGAACTGACGGCCCAGTACTGGTCGTACCTGCGCCGGCTGGCCCACGGGGACCTCGGGGTCTCGCTGGTGACCGGTGAGCCGGTGACCGAGCTGATCAGGGCGCGTCTGCCGGCCACCCTGCGGCTGGCCGTGCCGGCGTTCGTCTGCGTTCTCGCCGTGGCCCTTCCGGGAGGGATGCTCGCGGGGATCCGGACCCGCGGCGGGCGGCGGCCCCGGACGGAGCTGACGCTCACCGTCGTCACGTCCGTGGTGGCGGGCGTACCTGACTTCGTGCTGGCGGCGGGTCTCACCGCGGGCCTCGCGGTCGGCCTGCGCGCCTTTCCGGTGGCCGGCGACCTCGGCCCCCAGTCCTACGTGCTGCCCGTGCTCGCGCTGGCGCTCGCTCCGACCGCGGTCCTCCTGCGGATCGTGCGGGTGGAGACCCTGCGGGTTCTCGCCATGGACCATGTGCGGGCCGCCCGCGCGAAACGGCTGCCCGCCGCCACGCTCCATCTCCGCCATGTGGCGCCGAACACGCTGACCGCGTCGCTGACCGTCGCCGGAAGTCTGCTGCCCGCCCTGATCGCGGGGACCGTGCTGGTCGAGAAGGTGTTCGCCTGGCCGGGCATCGGTTCGGCGATGGCACAGTCCGTGGTCGCCCAGGACTACGCGGTCGTCCAGGCGTCGGTCCTGGTACTCGGCTCGGCCGTCCTCGTCGCGAACTTCCTCGTCGATCTGGCCCTGGCCCTGCTCGACCCCCGCTCGGTCATCCGAGAGACGTGATCCCCATGACACCGTCCCCTTCGTCTCCCTCATCCCCCTCATCCCCCTCATCCCCTTCGCCTCCCTCGTCGCATTCATCTTCTTCGTCCCCCGCGCCCCTCTCGCCCGCCTCCACCCCGCGCCCGGCGCGCGGCGACGGCGGCGGGCCGCGCCTGTCCCGGTCGTGCTGGGCCACACCCATGGGGGTGACCGCCCTGGCGATGCTGGCGTCGCTCGCCGTACTGGCCGTCGTGGGCCCGGTGCTGTGGGGTCCCGCCGCCGACCGCCCGGATCCGTCGGCGGTACTGCAGGGCCCCACCGGCGGTCATCCGCTCGGCACCGACCACCTCGGACGCGACCTGCTCGCCAGGCTGCTCGCCTCGACCTGGTCGTCCCTGCTGCCGGCGGTCACGGCCACGCTCCTCGGAGCGGCGGCCGGTGTCACCCTCGGGGCGCTGACCGCCGTCGTGGGAGGGCGCACCCGCCGTCTGCTGGGTGCGTTCATCAACCTCCTGCTGGCCTTTCCGGCGCTCCTCGTCGCGATGTTCTTCGCGGTGCTCTTCGGCGCGGGAGCCCGCGGGGCGGTGTTCGCGCTCGCCGTCGCCTGCGCACCGGGTTTCGCGCGCCTCACGCAGACCCTCGCCGCCGGGGTGGCCGGAACCGACTTCATGGCGGCCGCAAGGGTGCTCGGCCTGCGCCGCCACCGGCTCCTCCGGCGTCACGTCCTGCCGCACGTCGCCGAACCGCTGCTCCTCAACACCACCGTCGCCGTGGGCTCGGCGCTCGTGGCCCTGTCGGGGCTGAGCTTCCTGGGACTGGGCGCGCAGCCCCCTTCGTACGACTGGGGGCTGCTGCTCAGCC
Organism: Streptomyces mayonensis; assembly: GCF_018982965.1. GTDB lineage: Bacteria > Actinomycetota > Actinomycetes > Streptomycetales > Streptomycetaceae > Streptomyces > Streptomyces mayonensis. The sequence goes on from NZ_JACBYP010000007.1 coordinate 76,415, forward strand.
AGGGGCTGGACCGCGTCTACACCGAACCGCTGCCCGCCGTGGCCCCCGGCATCGCCATCGTCTACGCCGGCGTGGCCTTCCAACTGCTCGGCGAGGTACTGGCGAAGGCCGCCACGCGGCAGCACCCCCCTGCGCGGCAGACGGGAGAACCCGCGGCGTCCCCGGCGCCCACCGGCCGCCGGCCGGCCGGCGCGGACCTCCTGCTGGAGGTGGCGGATCTGCGGGTCGCCCTGCCCGCGGGGGACCGGACGATCCGGCCCGTGCGCGGCGTCTCCCTCGCGCTACGACGCGGTGAGATGGTCGGCCTGGTGGGCGAGTCCGGTTCCGGCAAGTCCCTGACCGCGCTCGCCCTCGCCGACCTGCTGCCCGACGGCGCCCGCGCCACCTGGAGCGCCCACCGCTTCCTCGGCGCGGACGTCGGGTCGTTGACGCGCAGGGAACGGCACCGGCAGCTCGCGACCGGGATGGCGATGATCTTCCAGAACCCCGCCTCCGCCTTCAACCCGGCGCTCCGGATCGAGACGCAGCTGACGGAGGCCGTGCGCGCGCATCACGGCATCCCTCGTGAGCAGGCCGTCGAACAGGCCCGGGTCCAGCTCCAGCGGGTCGCGCTGCCCGGAGAGCGCCGGCTGCTGCGGTCCCGCCCCTTCCAGCTGTCCGGGGGTCAGCGCCAGCGGGTGGCGATCGCCGCCGCCTCGATGATGCGCCCCGACCTCGTCATCGCGGACGAGCCCACGACGGCCCTGGACGTCACCGTGCAGCGGCAGATCATGGACCTGCTGCGCCGCGTCCGGCGCGACGACGCCACCGCCATCCTCTTCATCAGCCACGACATCGCCCTCGTGGCCGACGCCTGCGACCGGGTCCTGGTCATGTACGGGGGGACGATCGTCGAGAGCCTCCCCGCCCGTGCCCTGGCGGACGGTGCACGGCACCCGTACACGCGCATGCTCGTCGCCTCGGTCCGCGGCCTGACCGCCGACCGCGAGAGCAGCCCTCCCGGCCTCGGGGGAGCCCCGCCCGACCCCGGTGGCACCGCGCCGGGCTGCCCGTTCCTGGACCGCTGTCCGCAGCGACTTGACCGGTGTGCCGCGGAGATCCCCGTACTGTCCGCGCTCGACCCGCACCACGAGGTCGCCTGCTGGCGGCCACTGCCCCCGACGGCGTCCTCCGGACGGCCCGAGACCGAGGAGTGCGACACATGAGCGGAGTACGCGGCCCGGGCGGACTACCCGAACAGAGCCGGGGAGCCCGGGGAGTCCGAGGAGCCCGGGGGGCAGGGCTGGCGCTGCACGACGTGACGGTGCGCCACCACGGGCCGTACGGGCCCGTCACGGCGGTGGACGGTGTGTCACTGGAGATCGCGCGCGGCCGTACGGTCGGACTGGTCGGGGAGTCAGGGTCGGGCAAATCCACCCTCGCCCGTGCGATCGTCGGGCTGGACCGCCCGTGCGCCGGGCGGATCGCGATCGACGGGCGGGAGTACCCGGTGCGCCGGGCGGCCGACCGGCGCCGGTGGGGGCGCCGGGTCCAACTGGTCTTCCAGGACCCGGACACGGCACTGGACCCCCGCATGACGGTGCGCCAGTCGCTCGCCGAAGCGGCTGGGGCCTTCGCCCGGCTGGACCGCCGCGCCCGTGAACAGCGCGTCGGCGAACTGCTGGAGCTGGTGGGACTCGACGCCGGTTGCGCCGGCCGGCTGCCGGGGCAGCTCTCGGGCGGTCAGCGCCAGCGCGTGGCCGTCGCCCGTGCGCTCGCCGTGGACCCGGCGGTGCTCGTCGCCGACGAGGTCACCTCGGCGCTCGACGTGTCCGTCCGGGCGGCGCTCCTCGGCATGCTCAGGGAGCTGCAGCGGCGCATGGGCTTCGCCATGCTGTTCATCAGCCACGACCTCGCAGCCGTGCGTCAGGTGTCGGACGCCGTCGCCGTGATGTACCTCGGCCGGATCGTCGAGACCGCCTCCAACGAGGCCCTGCCCGGCGGCGCCCGGCACCCGTACACCCGGACGCTGCTGTCCGCGGTGCCGAGCCTGCACACCGGACGACGACCCGGCGGGGAGGCGCTCCCGCTGTCGGGCGAGGCACCCGACCCCGCGTCGCCGCCGGCCGGATGCCGCTTCCATCCCCGGTGCCCGGTCGGGCCGAGCCGGCGTCCGGGCCGGGAAGTGTGCGCCGTACAGGACCCCTGGGACGAGACGGCGCGTGTCGCCTGTCACTTCCCGTATCCCGCGGGAGACGGTCCCGAGCACGCGTAGGTGTCCGGCCGGACACCGACGGGTCGTGAGCGTGGGTCAGCGCTGCTGCCCGGCGCCCGTGCCCGCGCGGGCCTTCGGCACCCTGGCCGCACTCCGGTTTCCGGCCGCGGTCTGCGCCGCCGCCATCTCGGCGGCCACCTCGGCCGCGAGGCCGTGCACGTTCTGTCCGGCCTCGGCGGCCGCCAGCCTGATTTCGTACGCGACACCGACGGACGTCCTGACGACCCCGCGCAACACCGGCTTGAGAACGCGTTTCGCCAGTGGTGCGGCGATCAGACCGAAGAGGAAGGAGGGCGGTACGGGTGTCATGGTGCTGCATCCTCACTACGCACAGGACCGGCAAGGACCCCGGTCGCCGCGAACGCGCGGCGATTCCCAGCCGGGTTGAATGCCCAATCGACGAGGTCAGGCACCCGCTGATACGCCAACGTAGCCGAGCCGTGTCCGTCGGGGCCGAACGGCTGCTCCGAGTTCACTCATGTGAGTGCCCCGGATCTTTCCGGCCCCTCGGGTCCGCTCCGCTCCCGGCCGGGGCCGGACGTACGGACGCGTCATGATCTCCATCCTGCGGCCCATGCTGTGGCCGTCCGGGTCGTCGAAGTAGGTGCCGTGGCCGCCGAAGAGGTGGTTGATCCGGCCGGGCCCGGTGTGGCCGGGGCCGGTACACCCTCGGCGCCCATCCGACCGCGCTGGAGCGCCGAGGCGGTGGCCCTCGGACGCCCCGCGGATTTCACCGAAGGCCGCAGCCGGCTCTCGCCGCGCGCCGTGGCGGCGGATGGCGGCATGCTAGATTCCCGTATTGAATATGGTCTTCATTATCGAGTGAAAGCGTAGGTAGGCCACGTGCCCCCGCCCTCGACCTCCCCGCCGTCGGCACGTTCGGGCGCGGCCGCTGCGGACGTGGTCGGCCTGCCGCCGGCCGCACCCGCGCCCACCGCCGGGGGCCGGTTCGCCACCCGCGGTGCTCTGCTGGCCGGCTGCGCGGCGCTGACCGCGCTCCTGCTCGGCTCCGTCGTCGTCGCCATCGGGCTGGGGCCCGCGGTCATCACCCCGCAGGAGACCGCCCGCCATCTGTGGGCGGCCCTCAGCGGCGGCCGCATCGGCGCCGGGGAGGTGACGACGTACCAGATCATCTGGCAGATCCGCACGCCCCGGGTGCTGCTGGCCGCCCTGGTGGGGGCCGGTCTGAGCGCGGTCGGGGTGGCGATCCAGGCCATGGTGCGCAACGCGCTGGCGGACCCCTTCGTCCTCGGCGTCTCGTCGGGCGCCTCGGTCGGCGCCGTCGGCGTGACAGTCACCGGAGGGCTGGCGGCACTGGGGATCTACGCGGTCTCCGCCGGCGCCTTCCTGGGCGCGCTCGCCGCCTCGCTCCTGGTGTACGCCGCCGCCTCCAGCCGGGGCGCGCTCTCCCCGCTGCGGCTCGTGCTGACGGGCGTCGCCATGTCGCTCGGCTTCCAGGCGGTGATGAGCCTGATCATCTACTTCGCGCCGGACAGCGAGGCGACCAGCCTGGTCCTGTACTGGACGATGGGCAGCTTCGGCGCCGCGACCTGGGGCGCGCTGCCCGTCGTGGCCGTGGTGGTGACGGCCGGAGTCGTGACGCTGTGGCGCTACGGGCGGGTGCTCGACGTCCTCTCCCTCGGCGACGAGACCGCCGCGAGCCTGGGCGTCGGCCCCGACCGGCACCGCAAGGTGCTGCTGGTCCTCGTCTCGCTCGTCACGGGTGTGATGGTCGCCGTCAGCGGCGCCATCGCGTTCGTCGGACTCGTCATGCCGCACGTGGTGCGGATGGCCGTCGGCGCGTCGCACGCCCGGGTGCTCGCCGTGGCCCCGCTGGCCGGAGCGGTCTTCATGGTGTGGGTGGACCTGGCGGCACGGACCCTGGTCGCTCCGCGCGAGCTGCCGCTCGGTGTCATCACCGCGCTCGTCGGGGTGCCCGTCTTCGTCGCCCTGATGCGCCGCAGGGGCTACACGTTCGGGGGACGCTGACATGGACCTGAGACTCGACGCGATCTCCGTCGTGACCGACGGCAGGAGCCTCGTGAGCGGACTGTCCCTGGACGTGTCCGACGGACAGGTCGTGGGGCTGGTCGGCCCGAACGGGAGCGGCAAGTCCACCGCGCTGCGCTGCGTGTACCGGGCGCTGCGCCCCAGTTCCGGAACCGTCTGGGTGGGCGAGCAGGAGCTGACCCGGCTGCCGCTGCGCCGCAGCGCACAGACCGTCGCGGCGATGACGCAGGACGGCGGGGTCGACTTCGACTTCACGGTCGGGGAGGTCGTGGCCCTCGGCCGTGCTCCCCATCTGCGCGGCAACCAGGCGCTCAGCGGCCGGGAGCGCGAACTGTGCGAACGGGCGATGGACCGGCTCGACATCGGACACCTCGCGCACCGGGGCGTCCTCACCCTGTCGGGCGGGGAGCGCCAGCGCGTGCTGCTGGCCCGGGCGCTGGTGCAGGAGCCGGAGATCCTCGTCCTCGACGAGCCGACCAACCACCTCGACGTCCGCCACCAGGTCGAACTGCTCTCGCTGCTGCGCGAGTCGGGACTCACCGTCCTCGTCGTGCTGCACGACCTCAACCTGGCCGCTGCCGCCTGCGACCGGATCGGCGTGCTCTCCGGCGGCCGCCTGGTCGCTTCCGGCGCGCCCGCGGCGGTGCTCACGCCGGAGCTGGTCGGTGATGTCTTCGGGGTGCGGGCCAGTGTCGTGCAACATCCGCTCACGGGCGGCCCCCAGCTGTTGTATTCGCTCGACTCCACCCGCTGAAAGGCGGCTTCACCCATGAGTAGACCCCGATCCTCCGCCGTGGCCCGGCAGCGCGCCGTGCTCGGCTCCGTCCTCGCGGCCCTGGTGCTCGGCGGATGCGGTGCCGAGGTCGAACCGGACGAGAAGGCGTCCGGCGAGGTCACCGTCGAGCGCTGCGGCGAACCGGTGCCGTACACCGTTCCCGAGCGTGCCGTCGCCTACGAGGGCGGCAGCGCCGACAAGCTGTTCGCCCTGGGCCTGACGGAGCACGTGCACGGCTACGTGATGCCTCCGGCCAACCCACCGGTGAGCGAGTCCCCGTGGGCGTCCGAGTACGCGAAGGTGAAGATGCTCAGCGACGACCTCCTCAACAAGGAGGTGGTGGTCGAGGCCCGGGCCGACCTCGTCGTGGCGGGCTGGAACTCCGGCTTCAAGGACGAGCGGGGCATCACTCCCGAGATCCTCGACAAACTCGGCATCCAGAGTTTCATGCACACCGAGAGCTGCTTCAACTACCCGAAGTACCCGGAGAAGGTGACCCCTTTCGAGGCCCTCTACACCGACCTCGAAAGGCTCGGCAGGATCTTCCGGGTCGAGAAGAAGGCCGCCGAGGTCACCGACGCCCTGAAGAAGCGGGTGGCGGCGGTCGAGGCCGAGACCCCGCCCGGTGATCCGGTGCCCGTCTTCCTCTACGACTCCGGCACCGACCAGCCGTTCACCGCGGGCAACCAGGTGCCGCCCAACGACATCATCGGCAAGGCGGGCGGCCGGAACGTCTTCGACGGCCTCGACGAGCGCTGGACCCAGGTCAACTGGGAGTCCGTGGCGGAGGCCGAGCCCGAGGTCGTCGTCATCCTCGACTACGGTGACCTGCCCGCCGAGAAGAAGATCGACTTCCTGAAGAAGTCCCCGCACACCAGGGAACTCCCCGCCGTGCGGAAGGACAACTTCTTCGTCCTCGACTACAACGAGGGGATCAGCGGACCCCGCAACATCGACGGCCTGGAGAAGTTCGCGGCGTACGTGCGCGAACTCGCGGGCTGAGCCGTCGGCACGTCACGGCGGCGGCCGCCCCCGCCCCACCGCCGTACGCGCGTCCCGCGCCGCCCCGTGCCACCGTCGTACGCGTGTCCCGCGCACCCCCGTCCCATCGCCGTACGCGCTACCGGGCCGGCTCCTTGCCCCGCAGGCCCGTGGCCGTCGTGTCGGGCGGGCGGGCGAACGTACGGGCGCCGGGAGCGAGGGCGGCCGCGGCCGGTGCCGCGAAGCAGACGGCCGCGCAGACGGCGAGGACCGCCGTGGCACCGAACGCGTCGATGGCGGGGGCGATGACGGCGAGTCCGACGGGGGCGAGACCGTAGGAGAGCAGGAAGTCCAGCGAGGAGACCCGGGCCAGCTTGTCCGGGGCGACCTCGCGCTGGGCGGCCGTGAACCACGGAACGTTGAACAGTTCGATGCCGACGCCCGCGACGGCGTAGGCGGCCATGACGACGACCGGATGCACCGGGACGACGAGGCTGAGCGGGGCGCATCCGTAGGCGGCCAGCCCGGCCAGGGCGGCCCAGCCGGGGGAGCGGGGCCGGAAACGCGCGATGAACAGCGCCCCGGCCAACGCCCCCGCGGTATAGGCGGTCAGCGCCCCGGCGAGCACGACCTCGGTGCCGTACTCGTCCCTGCTGACCAGGGGAAGGGCGACACCGGTCGCGGAGTAGCCGGTCGCGATGACGGCCGTCAGCGCACCCAGGCCGGCCAGGAACCACGGGTGCCTGCGGGCTTCGCGGACGCCCTCGGCGAACTCGGCGAGGAACGAGGCCCGGACCGCACCGGCCGCGGGCCCTTCCGCGGCCTCCGGCGTGCCGTCCGCGGCGGCGCGGGGCGCACCGCGCCCGGGGACGCAGGCCGCGACGAGCCAGAGCAGTCCGATGCCCGTCAACAGCGCCCCGGTGCCGAGGAAGACCGCGAGCAGGGCGGCCAGCGAGGGCCCCACGAGGGTGGTGACCCGCACCGCGAGGGTCATGGCGGCGTTGGCCTGCTGCCTGCGGTCGGCATCGACCACCTCGGCGGTGAGCGCCTGGTAGGCGGGCCGGCAGGCACCCTGACCCGCCCCGGCGACCGCGGCGCCCGCCGCCATCAGGAGGACGGAGCGGCCGAGGCCGGCCGCCATCACCGGTGCCGCGGCTCCGGCGGCGAGCCCCGCCCACAGGACGACGCCGCGACGGGAGTGCCGGTCGGCGAGTACGCCGGCCGTGGGCACCGCCGCGAGGAACCCGGCGGTGCGGGCCGCGAGGAGCAGACCGAGGTCGGTGGCGGTGAGCGTGCGGTCCAGGACCGCGAGACCGAGCACGAACGGCAGCGCCCAGGTGGCCAGGCCCGACGCCGTGGCACCCGTCCACAGCCGGAGGAAGGCGAGGTCGAGCAGGACGGAGCGCCGCTTGCCGGGCAGGGCTCCGGCGGCCGGTGGCGGGGCGGAGGGTGTGGGCACGATGGCGCACTCCTGTCGGGTACGGGGCGGGCGCGCCGGCCCAGGCTATCCCAATGATAATCATTTCTATTAGGGGTGTGTTCTGTGTGCGTTTAGGGGTGTGTTCTGTGTGCGTTCCGCTCGTTCCGAGTGCATGTCACGGGTGGGGAATGATCACCCGCACAGCTCGTCGCGCAGCCGGGGCAGGGAGTCCAGCAGGGCGGCGATGCCGGGGTTGTCCGTGTTCGCCGCCAGATGCACGAACCGCAACTCCACGCTCCACCGGGGAAGTTGCACCGGCAGCAGCCGTACGTGCCCGAGGCGCAGGAAGCTGCGGGCGGCGAACCGGGGCACGACCACGACGTGATCGGAGTCGATGGCGCGCCTGATCGCGGCCTCGGGCGAACCGGTCGTGTGCACAGGCGTGTCGCGCCGACGCTCGGGATGGTCGAAGATCGCGGCCAGCGGTTCGCCCTCGGCGTCCCAGCGGTAGACGACGAGCGTGTTGCGGACCAGGTCGTCCGGCGTCAGCGCGGGCGCCCCGCACAGCCGGTGGCCCGGCCGGCAGACGGCGACCATCGGCGAGGACCCCAGCCGCTCCGAGCGCAGGGACCCCGTCGCGACCTGGGTCAGCAGGAACCCGCCGTGTGCGCTGCCGTCACGGACCTGCTCCACGACCTCCCTGCTGTGCGCCACCCGACCGTGGGCCGCTATGGCCAGCCCGTCCAACGCTCCGAAGGCGAGCGGGAACACCGTCGCGGCGAAGCTGTTCGGCGCGGCCAGCACCAGTCGTTCGGGGGTGCCCGTGTCCAGACTGTGCACCGCCTCGTCCAGCAGGTCCAGGCACCGCCGGGCGTACCCCACCAGTCGCTGCCCGGCCGGGGTGAGTGTGCTGCCGCGCGCCCCGCGCACGAACAGCGCGGTGCCCAGGCGGCGTTCGAGCCCGGCGATCCGGTTGCTGACCGACGGGGCGGCCAGGCGCAGCTCGGCGGCGGCCGCGCTGAAGCTGCCCAGTCGCGCGATGGCCGAGAACACTTCCAGGTCCATGGTCTCCAGCGAGGAGTGAGGCATAGCCGGATCCTAACGCCAGGGGTAGGAGAATTCGGTCTACCGAAAGGCTCGGCGTTCGCCGAAGCTGTGATGACCCGCACCACGAAGCACCGCTCGCCGCAGAGCGGAAGGACAGGAGCTCCGACAGGCACAACTGACAAGCAGGAGGCACACGATGAGAAAACCTCTGCGCAAGCGGCCGACGGGGGAGTTGGCGCTCGCTCTGGCCTGCGTGTGTGCGCTGGCGGGGTGCGCGAACCCCGCCGACGGCGCCGAGGGAGGCGTCGGCCAGGACACCCAGGACCTCGTCGAGAAGGTGGACCGGGACCCGGAGATCGCCGCGATGGTGCCGGAGGACCTCGCGAGGCGCGGCCGGTTCACCGCCGCGGTCAACCCCTCGTCACCGCCGATCAAGTTCGTCGACGAGGGCGGGCACATCACCGGCTTCACCCCCGAACTGGTCACCGCCGCCGCCAGGATGATGGGACTCGACGTCGTCATGCAGCAGACCTCGTTCGACGCCCTGATCCCCGGCCTCGAAGCCGGCCGGTTCGACATCGTCCTCTCCATCAACGATCTCGCCGACCGGCGGGAGAAGACCGACTTCATCGACTACCTCCAGACCGGCACCGCCATCCTCGGCGCCGCCTCGCTGCCGCAGGACGAGGTCACCCCCGAGAAGCTGTGCGGACTCTCCGTCGGCTACGTCCGGGGCAACGTGCAGCAGGACCTCGTCGCCGAGGCCGACAAGAACTGCCGGCAGAGCGGCGGCGAGCCGGTGACCGGTACCGCCTTCCAGGACATCAACGCCGCCATCCTGGCGGTGCAGAGCGGGCAGATCGACACGGCGTGGGGGGACGCGCCGTCCATCTCCTACAACGCCGAGAACAACCCCAGCCGCTACAAGGAGCTGTACCGCGAGATCTCCGGTCCCTACGGCGTCGGGGTCAACAAACAGGACACGGCCCTGCGCGACGCACTGCGCGCCGCCCTGCGCAAGTGCGTGCGGGACGGCCTCTACCAGAAACTCCTGGACGACTACGGACTGACGGACTACGCGCTGACGGACATGCCACTGAACGAGGGGCCCGCCGATGACCGTGCATGAGCCCCTCGAATCCGGACTCGCCCGGGACGGGAAGACACCGCCGCACCGGATGCCGATACGTGACCCGAAGCGCGCCGCGCACTGGCTGAGTTACGCACTGGGCGCCGTCGTACTGCTGCTGGTCTTCCGGTTCGTCGCTCTCAACCCGCACTGGGACTGGCCGACCATCGGCGCCTGGCTCTTCAGCAAACGCGTCATGTCGGGACTGCTGAACACCGTCGTCATCACGCTCGTGTCCACGGCCGCGGGCCTGGCGCTCGGCCTGCTGATCGCCGCCTTCCGTCTGTCGAACTTCGCCGTACTGCGCGCGATGGCCGCCGCGTACGTGTGGGTGGTCCGGGCAACGCCGGGCCTCGTGCTGATCCTGTTCGTCTACTTCCTCGCCGCACTGGTCCCGACACTCAGCCTCGGACTGCCCTTCGCCGACCCGTTCGTCGAAGTACCGACGAACGAGGTGATCTCGCAGTTCTCGGCGGCCGTCATCGGCCTCTCCGCCTATCTCGGGGCCTACTCGGCCGAGATCTTCCGCGGCGGTGTCCTCTCCGTCCACCAGGGCCAGTTCGAGGCCTGCCACACGCTCGGACTCTCGACCTGGCGGACGTACACCAAGGTGGTGGGCCCGCAGATCATCCGGGTGATCACCCCGTCGCTGGCCAACGAGGTCGTGACGATGTTCAAGAACACCTCACTCGTGTCCGTCATCGGGTACGTGGAACTGCTGACCACCGTGCAGTTGGTCTACTCCCAGAACTTCAAGACCATCCCCATGCTCACGGTCGCGGTGATCTGGTACCTCGTGCTCACCAGCCTGGCCATGCTCGGCCAGTCGCGCCTGGAGAAACGGTTCGGGCGCGGGTTCAACCGCCGGGTCGTCACGAACACCGCCTCCGCGGGCCCCGCGTCGCAGGGAGGAGCGGCATGACCGAGGAACAGCCCCTGCTCAGGCTCCACGAGGTGGAGAAGCACTTCGGCGACTTCGCCGCGCTCAAGGGCGTGAGTCTCACCCTCGCCGCCGGGACCGTGACCTGTCTCGTCGGCCCCTCGGGATCCGGCAAGAGCACGCTGCTGCGCACCGTCAACCTGCTGGAGACCATCGACGGCGGCGCGGTCTACCTGCGCGGGGAGATGCTCGGATTCACCAGCCGGGGTGATCACCGCCGCCCGGTGACGAAGAAGACGAAACGCCGGCAGGCGGTCAACTTCGGAATGGTCTTCCAGAGCTTCAACCTCATCCCGCAACTCACCGCGGCCCAGAACGTGGCTCTCGGACCGGTCGAGGTCCTCCGTGCGGACCGGGCCGAAGCCCGGCGCCAGGCGCACGAGTTGCTCACGCGAGTGGGCCTGGCCGACCGGGTCGACCACTATCCCGCCGAACTCTCCGGCGGCCAGCAGCAGCGGGTCGCCATCGCCAGGGCACTGGCGATGAAGCCGAGCGTGCTCCTGTTCGACGAACCCACCAGCGCGCTCGACGCCGAGCTGGTCGCCGAGGTGCTCGCAGTCATCAAGGAACTCGCCGAGGAGGGATACACCATGCTGATCGTGACCCACGAACTCGCCTTCGCCCGCGACATCGCCGACGAGGTGGTCATGATGGAGGACGGCAGGATCATCGAGTCCGGGCCGCCCGGACAGATCCTCCTCAACCCCGCGACGGAACGGGCCCGCAGGTTCTTCGCGAGCGTGAGCCACTGATGGCCCCGCGGACGACCGGCGCGCTGGACCGGGACCGGCTGGCTTCGCTCGGCCCCGGCGAACTCGCCCGCCGCGGCAGCGCCAAGTGGTGCCGGGTCCCCGGTGCGCTCGGCGCCTCGGTCGCCGAGATGGACTTCGGAATCGCCGGACCGGTCACGGACGCGCTGGTCCGGGCCGCGCGGCGCGGGGAGTTCGGCTACTTCCCGCCGGAACTCACCGGCCGGCTCGAGGAGGCGACCGCCCGGTACCAGCGCGACCAGTACGGCTGGGACGTCGACCCGGACCGGGTGCACGCGGTCGGCGACGTCATCGTCGGACTGGAGACCGCCATCGAGTGGTTCACCCCGCCCGGATCGCCCGTCGTCGTCCTCACCCCCGCCTACATGCCCTTCCTGACCGTACCGGCCCGGCTGGACCGCCGCGTCCTCCAAGTGGCCCTGCGCGAGGACGCCGGAACGTGGGAACTCGACCTGGACCACATCGCCCGCGCACTCGAGGCGGGCGCCGGCCTCGTGGTGCTGTGCAACCCGCACAACCCGATCGGCAAGGTCTACGGGGAAGCGGAACTGCGCGCACTCGCCGAACTCGTCGAACGGCACGGGGCCCGGGTCTTCGCCGACGAGATCCACGCCCCACTGGTCCACCCGGGCGCCCGGCACCGCTGCTACGCCCCGCTCGGCGACCACACCGACCGCCACACGATCACCGCCACGTCGGCGTCCAAGGCGTGGAACATCCCGGGACTCAAGTGCGCCCAACTGATCCTCGGTGCCCGGGACCGGGACACCTGGAACCGGATCCGGCACAGCGCCTCGCGGGGTGCCTCCACGCTCGGCGCGGAGGCCACCATCGCCGCCTACCGCGACGGAGCACCGTGGCTGCGGGAGGTGATGGAGTACCTCGGGGACAACCGCCGGCTGCTCGGCGACCTGGTGGCCGAGCACCTGCCGGGGGTGCGCTGGTCTCCGCCCGAGGGCACCTACCTCGCCTGGCTCGACTGCCGCGGACTCGGCCTGGACACGGACGCCGGTGCCCACTTCCTGGAACGGGCCGGGGTGTCGGTGGCCGACGGCCGGCTCTGCGGGAGGGCCGGCGAGGGCTTCGTACGCCTCAACTACGCCACTCCCGCCCACATCCTGGAACAGATGCTCACCGCGATGGGCAAGTCCGTGACCACCGCCTGACTGTTGGGCACACACGATCGCCTGACGGTCCGTCACACACGATCGCCTGACTGCCCGCCACGCGCGGCTGTCCGACTGCCCGTCACGCACGACCGTCCGACCGGCCGCCACGCCCGTACAGCCCCACGCCCCCCCCAACTCGCAGACCCCACACGCAGAAAGCGAGCCCTCTTGTGAACCGACCGTCGATCGCCGTCATCGGCGCAGGCGTCATCGGACTCTCCGTCGCCCGGTCCCTGGCGTCGTCCGGCGCGCAGGTGACGATCTTCGAGCGCCACCGCATCGGCTCCGGAACCAGCTCCGGAACGTTCGCCTGGGTCAACTCCAACGGCAAGTCCCCGGCCTCGTACCACGAGCTGAACCTGGCCGGCATGCGCGAGCACGAGGAACTGCAGCGGACGTCGCCCTCCGAGGCCCAGTGGTACCAGCAGACCGGCACCTACGAGTGGACCACGAAGCCGGAGGTCGCGGAGCGGTTGCAGGCCCGCGTGCAGCGGCTGACCGACGCCGGGTACCCCGTACGGAAGGTCACCGCCGACGAACTGCGCACCCGTATCCCGGAACTGCGCATCCACCCCCGCTCGTCCGAGATCGTGCACTTCCCGAGCGAGGGATACGTGGTCCCCAGCGTGCTGCTGGCCCGGCTGTGGTCGGAGGCCAGGAGCAACGGAGCCGAACTGCGCGCCCCCGTCGACGTCCTCGGCATCACCGAGGAGGCGGGCGGAGTCGCCCTGGAACTGAGCACCGGGGACACCTGGCGCGGCGACTACGTGGTGAGCGCCGTCGGGCGGTGGAGCGAGTCGGTCATGCGGACGCTCGGCAAGCAGTTCGCCATGATCGACCCGGACCTGCCCAACAAGTTCGCCTGCGGGTTCCTCGGCCACACCGACCCGCAGTACGTCCAGTTGAGCTCCAACCTCATCACGCCCGAGCTGAACGTCCGGCCCGACGGCGGCGGACGGCTGCTGCTGCAGACACCGGACCTGGACCACCGCGCGGACCCCGCCTACCAGGCGGACACCGGCGCGCTGATCGGCCGGCAGATGCTGGAACGGCTGAACCGGCTGTTCGACAACACGTCGGGCGCCCGCATCGAGCAGATCAAGGTCGGCCAGCGCGCACGGCCCGCCGACGGGCTGCCCGCGGTCGGCTTCGTTCCCGACTCCGCGCGCGTCTACCTCGTCGCCACCCACAGCGGCATCACGCTGGCTCCCCTGCTGGGCAGGCTCGTCAGCGGCGAACTGCTGGACGGCACCCGCTCACCGCTGCTCCACGACTACGCCCCGGACCGGCTCGTCGGCAAGACCGCCGCCGACTTCCCGAAGTTCGCGACGCTGCACTTTCCCGCGGCCCAGTGAACACGGGCTGACGGGATGACCAGGGCGTCCGGAGGGCCGCCCGGCACGCACGCCTCATCGATCACCGCGCGAGGTGATCGATGAGGCGGTTTTATTGATAATGATTACCATCCCGGTATAGCTTGTCGTGGTCACGCTCACTCTGTCTGCCTGCCGCACGGCGGTGCACGCGGTGAGCTGTCACGAATGGGGTGGGAAGCATGAGGACGCTGACCCGTGTGGCGTGTGTGCTGGGAGCACTGTGTACGGCACTGGCAGGTCCGGTCCTGACGGCGGGCGGGGCGCACGCGGCAGCGGCGGACACCTCCGCCGGCGACGTACTCGACGAACGCGTCGTCATCGACCGGGGACATGTCGACGCGGTCGCGCCGCGCATGGTCGACGGCCGGCTGCGGACGCTGTTCCGGGACAGCAGGACGAGCGACGTCGTCTGGCGCGAGCCCGGTTCGGTGATCATGCACCTCACGGCCGGGAGCAGGAACGTGGTGCCCGACCCCGCCGGCGGGTCGGCCTTCATCGGTGAGCCCGGGCAGGTCTACTACCTCCTCCCGCAGACCCAGGACCCCGCCCTCCTGTGGGCGGGATGGAGCACCGAGGCCTTCGAACCCTCCTCGGTCCAGGGCCGGTTCAGCTTCTCGTTGGACGAGGTCGAGGGACCGGGGAGCCTGCTGGTCTTCAACTGGTCGCCGTTCGGCGAACCCCTGATGCGCTTCGACTCCCGCGACGGGCTGCCGGACGCCTACGCGGTGCCGGCGGTGACGCACGAGCACGCCAACTGGGTCTTCACCGAACAGGGCGTCTACCGCATGACGTTCACCGTCGCCGCCACGCTGGCCACCGGCGAGGAAGTGAAGGACAGCCAGACGTACACGATGGCGGTCGGGGACGTGGATCCCGACGACGTGCCTCTGCCGGGCGACCCGGGCGACCCGGGCGGCGACCCCGGTGGCGTCCCGGGAGGAGACTCCGGCGGCGTCTCGGGCGGGGCCGGGGGTGGTGACTCCGGTGGGGGCTCCGGAGAGGCGACCGGCGGTGGGTCCGCCGGCGGCTCCGGCGGCTCCGGTGACTCCGGTGGAGTCGGTGGAGTCGGCGGCGGTGGCTCGGGCGGGGACTCCGGTGGGGCCGCCGGTGGCGGCAGTGGTGCCGCTTCGGGCGGGGACGCCGGCGGGGCCACCGGTGCGGTCGCGGGCGGCGGCTCGGACGGTGGCACGGGCACGAGCACGAGCGCAGGTACGGGCACGAGCACGAGCGCAGGTACGGGCACGAGCGCAGGAACGACTGCAGGTACGGGCACGGGGACGGGTCCTGCGGCCCGGGCGAGCGGGTCCGGCGGCGGGGAACTGGCGCGCACCGGGGCGGGAGCCGCCGTGCCGCTCGTCGTGGGAGGGGCGGGCGCCGTCCTGCTCGGAGCCGGTGCCCTGTACCTGGTCCGGCGGGGGCGGCCTGCGTCCGACGGCCGATGAAGCGCGGCGGGCCGAGGGCGCGCCGTTGTCGAGGAAGGGAATGGGGCACGGTGGGTACGTTCAAGGATCGTCGATGGGCCGCGGCCGCACTGGGATCCGTGGTCCTGGCCGTCGGTGCGGCACCCGCGGCGACGGCGGACTCGGTCAAGGCGGGCGCCGACGGCTCCCGGGCCCTCGGGCCGGCCGGGGTGGTCGTGGCGTTGGAGGACGACACGCTGTCCCTGGACCTGAGGCAGCCGGGCGCGCGGGACGGGGCCGACCTGGAAGTCGGCGCGGAGTCCCGGACCACGGTTCCCGGGGGTGGTCGGTACGACTTCCTCGGCAGTCCCGGAAGTTCCGTGTGGCTGCTGGGAGGCACGGAGGCCGGGACGGGTGCCGCAGCGGCGGTCCCGGAGTGGGACACGACCGCCGTTCCGGCCGGGAGCGTCCAGGACGGCACCGTCGAATGGGCGCTGACCGGCGTGCACGGCCCGGGCGACGTGACCGTGTTCGAACCGTCGGCGGACACCGGTCCGCAGGTGCTGTTCGACAGCCGCGACGGGGTGCCGGACGCGCGGACGCTGGCCGCGGGGGACACCGGCGCGGCCGTCTGGGCCTTCACGGCGCCGGGGGAGTACCGGATCACGTCCCAGGCGTCCGCGCGGCTCACGTCCGGCACCGGCACCACCGCCACGGCGGAGTGGACGGTGACCGTCGCGGGCGAGGAGGCGCAGGACACGGCCGCCCCAGGGCCGACGCCCGCAGCGCCGCCGTCACCCGGTGACACGGAGCCGGCGCGGCGCCCGGCCGCCGCCGCGGAGACCACCGCTGCCCGAAGCGCCGGCGACACGGCGAAGACGGACGTCCGCACCGAGAAGATCGTCATCGACGACGGCCATGTGGACGCGGTCGCCGGGAAGATGGTGAACGGCGCGCTGCGCACGCTCTTCAAGGACAGCCGCGACCCGTCCGGCATCGTGTGGCGCGAGCCGTCGTCCGTCGTGATGCACGTCAAACCGCAGGCGAAACAGCAAGTGCCGGCGGGCAGTTCCTACTCGTTCCTGGGGCGGTCCGGGACGGACTTCTGGCTGATACCCCAGGTGCAGCAGCAAGGGGTCGTCTGGGCCGGCTGGAACACCGAGGACCTGACCGCCAAGGATCTGAAGGGTCCCGTCGACCTGGCGCTCACGAAGGTGAGCGGCCCCGGGACCCTCGCGGTCTGGGAGACCGCCGGGCTGGGGACGCCGGAAGTGATCTACAACAGCAAGGACGGGCTGCCGGACGGCCAGAAGGTCGACCTCGGTGTCCACGCCCACGCCAACTGGGCCTTCAGCAAGGAGGGAACCTACAAGGTGACCTTCAGGCTCCGCGGCACCCTCGCGTCGTCGGGCAGGACCGCTTCGGACACCCGTACCTACACGTTCGCGGTGGGGGACGTCGACCCGGGCAAGGTGACCCCGGGCGGCGATGGGACGGACGGTGGCTCCACGGCCGCCCCCGGCGCGGGCGGGGGCGGGGCGGGTGCCGGCGCGGACGGCGCCGCGCCCTCCGCCGGTGTCCCCGGCCCGGACGCCGCGGCCGACGGCGGTGGAAGCCTCGCCCACACCGGCTCGGAGGGCACGCTGCCGCTCGCGCTGGCCGCGGGGACGTTGGTGGTCGTGGGCGCGGCTGTGACCGTCCTGGGGCGCAAGAGGCGCGGAGCGGCAGTGGAGACGCATGTCACGTGAATCGTAATGACAATCGTTTTCAATAATGCCAGAATGGTCCGGCCAAACGAACGCTCCACCCTGGAAGGCACTCATGACACTGTTCCTGGGACGCGTCCCCCGACGCGTCCCCCGACGCGCCCGCCGCGCGCTCTCGCTGCTGTCGTTGGGAGGTGTGCTCGCCCTGGCGGTCGCCGCGCCCGCGGAGGCGGCCCCCGGCCCGGCCGAGGGCCGCACGGTGCTGGGTGCCGGTCAGCACGTCGACGCCGTGTACCCGGTGCTCAAGGGCGAGGACCTGACCATCCGTTCACTGACGGACGACGGTGAGGCCGACCCCGACGACGTGGCCCTGCACATACCCGACACCAAGACCTCCCACATCAAGCTGCCGGACGAGTACGCCTTCCTCGGCGAACCGGGCTCCGACGCCTGGATCAGCCCGCAGACCCAGGACATGTCCGTCGTCTGGCCGGGCTGGTCCTTCGAGGGCATCCCCAACGGCAAGCTCAAGGGCACCGTCAGCATGGCCTTCGAGGGCTTCGCCTACGCCGGCGAGGCGAAGTCGCCGACCTTCGCGGTCACCCAGCCCGGCGGGTTCGGCAACAAGAAGGTCAGCCAGCTCATCGTCCCCGGCTCGGCGTTCGGCGAGGTGTCGGGAGAGGTCGGCTCCCACACGCACGCCAACTGGATCTTCACCGACGAGGGCACCTACGACATCGACTTCGGCGTCCGTGCCACACTCGCCGGCGGCAAGGAGGTGGAGGACACCGCCACCGTGCGCTTCATCGTCGGCGACGTGCCCGACGAGCAGGACGCCCCCGAGCCCCAGAAGGTCCGCCACTACAGCGAGGGTGCCGACAAACTGCTGGTCACCCCGAGCAAGGTGGACGCGGAGTATTTCGTCGGACAGACCGTCAACCTGACCGCCGCCTCGGACAAGGCCGGGAAGGACGCCGACTACCGCTGGTACGTGAAGAAGAAGGGTGAGAGCACCTTCACCGAGGATCCCGAGCAGCGGACGGCGGTCTACACGACGAAGCCCGACCGTGCCGTCGACGGCACGCAGGTCTACGCGGAACTCGTCGAGGACGGCAAGGCTGTGCAGACCTCGGAGCAGACCACGGTGCACGTGCGCGCACTGGATCCCACCACACGGCTCACGGTGACCCCGGACAAGAAGACGTACCAGGTGGGTGACACCGCCCGGTTCACCTCCGCGCAGAGCCCGGAGACCGAGGACGAGCACTACCACTGGTACCTCAAGCGCCAGGGCGAGAGCGCCTACGAGTGGATCGAGGAGTCCAGGCTCGCCGACCAGGAACTCCCGGTCACCGACGACCTCGACGGTGCCCAGGTCGTCGCCCGGCTCTTCAACGCCGACCACGCCGTACTCGCCGAGTCCGCTCCCCTGACCCTCTCGGTCGACAAGGGCGCCCAGGCGTCCCCGGTCGCCGTCGAGGTCGACCAGGACGCCGAACAGCACCGGGCCGGTGCCAAGGCCACGTTCACGGCGCGGGTGAGCAACGCTCCGAAGGACTACTCCGTCTCGTGGTCGGTGCGGCAGAACGCGGAGAACCCCTTCAACGAGGTCACCGGCGTCCGGGGCACGACGATGGAGCAGAAGGTGCCCGCCGACTGGAACGGCGCGCAGGTCCTGGCGTCAGTCAAGGACGGCGACGGGAAGGTGGTCGCCGAAGGCACCGTGGCGGTGCTCGACGTGGCGGACGGCAAGAAGTCCGGGACCCGGCAGACCGCGGCCTCCGACCAGGACGCGTCGGACTCGTCGGGAACCGCCGCCTGGTGGACGGCCGGAGCCGTCATCCTGGTGGCCGCGGCGGCCGTCGCCGTCTGGTTCGTACGACGCCGTGGGCGCGGAGCCACGGCCGCATAACGGCCACGCCCGCACCAGTACCAGTCAGTTCCAGCACCAGCGCGGGGACGCCTGCTCCGCTCGGCCGGCGGGCGTCCCGGCGCACCGGGCCGAACGGCCACCGGCCGTTCAGCACCGTACTCCTTGTCCTCCCTCCCCAGGCAGCGCCGGGTCCCCCCCCCGGCGACCCGGCGCTGCCCCTGCCACCGGAGTTGCCTTCCATGCATGTGCCCCGATCGGCAAGGCGGGCGCTGGTCGTGCTCGCCCTGCTCGCCGTGACCGCGACCGGCTGCAAGGGCCACGCCCGGTCGGGCGCGGACGAGAACCCCGACGCCGCCCTGCGCGTGGTGACCACCACCGAGATCCTGGCCGACCTGGTCCGGCAGGTCGGCGGGGACCGGGTCCACGTCGACTCCATCGTTCCGCCGGGCGGCGACCCGCACTCGTACGAGCCCACTCCGGCGGACGCGGACGCGGTGTCCAAGGCCGACGTGACCTTCACCAACCACCTGCTGCTCGAGGAACACGCACTGATCAAGACGATCGACTCCAACGCGAGGAAGGGCGCCCCGAACGTGTCGCTCGCCGAGGCGTCCGAGACGTACGGGGCCAACGTGATCCCGCTGGTCGAGGACGTCGGCCTGGACGTCATCTGGCTGGGGCTGCGGGTCCGCGGCGAGGGCGAGGAACGCGGGGCGACCCGCTCCTCCGACGTGCAGCTCTCCGCGACCGACGTCGAAGGCCCCGGTGACCTCGTGGCCTACCTGACGGAGTCGCTGGGGCAGCCGAACGTCTACTTCGACTCGTCGGACGGTCTCACCGCGGAGGACACCACCTCACTGCCCCCGGCCGCGCACACCCACCTGAACTGGGCCTTCACCGAGCCCGGTGTCTACCGGCTGACCCTCGAGGCCCGGTTGAAGAACGCGGGCGCCGAGGCCGAGCCGGTCGGTGAGGGCACCTTCACCTTCGCGGCGGGGGTCGACCCGCACACCGTGGCGGACTCCGGGGACACCATTCTCGGCGACGGCCACACCGACCTGACCGTCAACATCGACTCGGGCCGGATGTCGGCCTTCACCGACTCGCGCACCGACGGCGAGAAGCAGGAGGAGATCCCGCCCGGCGACGTCGTCATCGACGTGCCGAACCGGGCGCTGGACAAGGTGCCTGCGGGGAAGCAGTTCTCCTTCCTCGGCGAGCCCGGTGCCGAGATCTACCAGCTGCCCCAGGCAGTGCTGGGCAAGCACGTGCACGGGGAGATCGACCCGCACCTGTGGCAGGACGTGGAGAACGCCAAGGCGTACGCGCAGCTGATGCGCGACACGCTGAAGAAGGAGGACCCGCGGGGCGCCGAGGAGTACGACGCCCACACCCGTTCCTACGAACGGGAACTGGACGAGCTGGACGCCTACGTGGCGAAGCGGATCGGCGGCATACCTTCCGACAAGCGGCAACTGGTCACCACCCACGACGCCTTCGGCTACCTGGCCGACGCCTACGGAATGTCGGTCGCCGGGTTCGTCGCGCCCAATCCGGCCCAGGAACCCAGCGCGGACGACGTGCGGAAACTGTCCCGCACCATCGGGAACCTCAAGATCCCGGCCGTGTTCATGGAACCCAACCTCGTGCAGCGATCCACCGTCCTGGGCCAGGTCGCGGACGACCAGGACGTGAAGGTGTGCATGCTCTACGGCGACGCCTTCGACGACGACGTGCGGCACTACACCGACATGATGCGCCACAACGCCGATGAGCTCGCGTCGTGCCTCGGAGGTGAGAAGAAGTGAGGAACACCGCGCTGCGTTCCACCGCCGCGGCCCTGGCCGCGGCCGTCTGCCTCACCCTGTCCGCGCTGACGCCCGCGGCGGGGGCCGAGTCCGCCGACCCCGGCACGGCCGGCGGACGTACGGTCGTCGGCTCCGGCCACGTGGACATCGGGCCGCGGTTCGCCGAGGACGGCTGGACCGTCCAGATCCGCGACGACACGGCCGAGCCTCCCGTGTGGCGGGACACCGACGACGTCGTGCTCCAGGTCAGGGACACCGCGAAGATCCAGGCGCCGGGCGGCGAGGAGTTCGGCTTCCTCGGCGCGCAGGGCGACGAGGTCTGGGTCGTTCCCCAGGCCCAGCAGGAGGGCGTGGTGTGGCCCGGCTGGAACAGCCAGGACCCGCAGGTCACCGCGACGGTGGACAGAGAGGTGACCTGGGAGCTGACCGGCGTCACGGGACCGGGCGACTTCGTGCTCTTCCTGAACGGTGCCTTCGGCACGCCCGAGGTCGTCTTCGACGGCTCGGGGAAGCTGCCCCAGGAGACCGGGATAGAAGTCAACAGCCACGTGCACGGCAACTGGGCGTTCACCGAGCCGGGCACATACCTGCTCGACGTGCGGATGAAGGCCACGACGAAGGACGGCAAGGCCCACGACAGCCGGCGCACGCTGCACTTCTCCGTCGGCCCGCAGGACCCGGAGAAGGCCTTCACGGCAGCCGGCTCGGACGCCTCCGGCCCGGACCCGACGCGAAGTGCCTCCGGCGTCCGGGCGGAAGCCTCCTCGGGCGGCGGCGACAGCTCTTCGGCACCGCTGTGGTGGGGGACCGGGGCGGCGGTCGTCGCGGCGGGCGCGGGGCTGTTCGTCCTGCAGCGCAGGCGGCGCGGGGACGACCAGGACCCGGCTGCCACGACACAGGCCTCCGCCCCCGGCAGCGCGAAGGGAGAAAACGATGGACCGGCCTGAGACCACCAGCACGGAGCCCGTCGAGACGGAGAGCATCGGCACCGGGGCCCTCAACACGCCGGCACTCGACGTAAGGTCCCTCGCCGTCGAACTCGGCGGACGGCGGGCCCTCGACGGCGTCGACCTCACGGTCCGCACCGGCGAACTCGTGGGACTGATCGGACCGAACGGTGCCGGGAAGACCACCCTCCTGCGCGCGGTGCTGGGACTGCTCGCCCCGCAGGCCGGCACCGTCCTGGTCGACGGACGTCCCGTCCAGCGGGCCAGGGGCCGGGTGGGATACGTACCCCAACGCCATGAGTTCGCCTGGGACTTCCCCCTGTCGGTGGAGAAGGCGGTGCTCACCGGACGCGTCCACCGCATCGGATGGCTGCGCCGGGCCCGGCGGGCGGACCACGAAGCCGTGCGGGAGGCACTGCAACGGGTGGCCATGGACCGCCTGCGGCACCGCCCGATCGGCGAACTCTCCGGCGGCCAGCGCCAACGCGTCCTGGTGGCGAGAGCGTTGGCGCTGGAACCCACCCTGCTCCTGCTGGACGAGCCGTTCACGGGCCTCGACGTCCTCACGCAGGAACTGCTGACCTCGCTCTTCGGGCGCCTGCGTGAGGAGGGCAAAGCCCTGTTGATGACGACCCACGACCTGCCGGGAGCCGCGGACATGGCGAGCAGGCTGTGTCTGCTCAACAGGACGGTGATCGCGGACGGGCCCCCGGACACCCTGCGGGATCCCTCCGTCTGGCTGCGCGCCTTCGGCGTGACCGGCTCCGACCAGCTGCTGACGTCCCTGGGAGTGACGACGGGAGTGACGAAGTGAGCGCAGTCATCGACTTCCTGACGGATCCCTGGCAGCACCTCTTCATGCGGCGTGCCATCGAGGTCGCCGTCATGTGCGGCGTGGTCTCGGGGGTCGTCGGCGCCCATGTGGTGCTGCGCGGCATGGCGTTCATCGGGGACGCGGTGTCCCACTCCGTCTTCCCGGGGGTCGCGGTCGCCTTCGTGTTCCAGTTCAACCTCGTCATCGGCGGCGCGGTGGCGGGGCTGTTGACGGCGCTGGCCGTCGCGGTGTTCTCCCAGAACCGGCGCCTGAAGGAGGACACGGTCATCGGTGTCTTCTTCGCCGCCGCCTTCGGTCTCGGCATCGTGATCCTCAGTACCGCACCCGGTTACAGCGGCTCGCTCGAGTCGTTCCTCTTCGGCCAGATCCTGGGCATCAGCGACGAGGACGTCGTCACCGTGGCGGTGACGGGACTGGTCCTGCTGGCGATCGCGGCCGCGGTGCACAAGGAACTGGTCACCGTGAGCCTGGACCGGGAGACCGCCCGGGCCGCCGGGCTGCCGGTCTTCGCCCTCGACATCGTCCTGTACGTCCTGGTCACCGTGACGGTGGTGATCTCCTTGCAGGCGGTCGGCAACATCCTGGTGCTCGCCCTGCTGATCACGCCCGCCGCCTGCGCGCGGCTGCTCACCGACCGGATCGGCGTGATGATGCTGCTCGCGCCGGTCATCGGCGGTGCCTCCGCCGTGACGGGCCTGTACCTCTCCTACACCTTCAACCTCGCCGCCGGCGGGCTCATCGTCCTCGTCGTCACGGCCGTGTTCGTCCTGTGCTGGCTGTTCGCCCCCCGGCACGGCCTCCTGACGGGCCGGAGCCGCCGCGGGAGGGCGGACGACGGGGAGGAGGCGGACCGGGACGCCGTCTCCGCGCGCCCGGCGGAGACGGCGGACGTGCCCGGAGCCCGGGTCAGCCGACGGTGAAGTGGTAGTCCACCGGGGCCGAGTCCACGGTCGTGCCGTCCAGCAGCGTGCCGGTCGCCTCGAACGTGAGCGTGTAGTCTCCTTCCGCCTCGAAGGCCCAGTTGGTGTGGTGGTGCTCGCCCGCCGCGACGTTCACGGAGTCCGGCAGGCCGTCACCGCTGTCGAACCGTCTCTCCGGACTGCCGTCGACGATGTCGTACACGCTGACGTCGGCGGGACCGCTCGCGGCGGTGAGCCGCAGCTGCACGGAGTCGCCCTGGAACACGCCGGTGTCCACCTCGTGGGCGGACCACCCCGCGAACAGGAGATCGGCGTTCAGGCTCTGCGGGAGGATCCACACGGCGTCGCCGGGCGATCCCAGGAACGCGTAGGCGGAGTCGCCGGGGACGGTCGTCTCCGCCTCGGGCTTGACGTGCAGCAGGACGTCGGCCGGGTCGCGCTCGACCTCCGTACCGGTGGTGCCGTCGGCCAGGGCGAGTTCGAGGGTCCCGTCCTCGTACCCGATGTCGACGACGTCGACGTGCCCCTCGGAGAGCGTGATCGGGGCGGCCTGCGCGGGCGCGACGGCGAGCCCGAGCGAAGCGACGACGGCACCGGCGAGCAGCGCCGCGCGGGGTGTGGAGCGGAGCATGTCGGATCTCCTTGGTTGGCATGTAGTGCTGACGTGTACATGCTCAGCTTAGGTGGACTGATAATCATGTTCAATAACGACGAAAAGTCTGGCCGATAGTCGACCCAAGGTTTGGCAATGGCCCGCGGTGGCGGCAGGTGATGCGGTCCTTGCGTGGCATCATGGTTATGACATTCATGTTCATAAACCTGTGGGGAGATGAGCCCGGTGTCGACGGCGGACGGACAGTTGAGGCCCTCTCACCGACGCACCGCTGTCCTGGAGGCCCTCAAGGGCTGCCCCCGGATCGTCTCCGCGCAGGAACTGCACATGCGCATGGTCGCGGAGGGCACACGTATCGGCCTGTCGACCGTGTACCGGGCCCTGCGGGACGCGGAGGAGACGGGCAGGGTCGATGTCGTCCAGGCGGGAACGGGGGAGAAGCGGTACCGGTGGAGGCGCGGTGGCGAGCACCGGCACTACCTGGTCTGCCGCGTGTGCGCGGCCAGCCGCCCGGTGGGGGCGGAGGCCGTCGAGGCGTGGGTCGCCTCGGTGGTCTCCGAATCGGGGTTCGCCGCAGTGGAACACACCGTCGAACTCGCCGGTGTCTGCGCGCGGTGCCAGCGCGCCGCCGACTGAGCGGATGGGGCCGACGGGGCCGGACTGGGCCGGTGGGAGCGGTGGGTGGCCCACGGCGTCCGGCGGGCGGGCGCCGTGAGCCCGCCTCAGCGTGACTCGTACGGATTCGACGGCGCCGCGATCCGCCGGACCGTCGTGGCATCCAGCACCGGGGGCCAGGCGGCCTCCGACCCCAGCTCCCCCTCGGGGTGCCAAGTGCCGGCCACCGTCACCCAGGCGTCGCCCTGCGGTGCGGCCGCTCGGCGGATCTCCACCTTGACCGCCGTCGCGTCGGCGGCGCAGCACGCGACCCGCAGCCGGGTCACGTACCAGGTGTCGCCGTCGCCGCGGGTGACGAACCCGGTCAGCCGGACCGTACGGCCTCGCAGCGAGTACGCGCTGTCGTAGACGGCCCGGGAGCCGAACTCGGTCAGGCTCAACTCCACCTGGTCCCCGGCCGGCAGGGCGGGAAAGGCGCCGACGTACTCCGCGGCGCGCGCGGCCTCCTCGCGCGCCGCGCTGTAGGAACCGAGTGCGGGGGGCGGGAAGCACAGCAGCGCGACCGCGGGCAGGGAGAGCAGCCAGGCGACACGCGGACCGCTCGCGTGCGAGTGTGCGTGGCCCCCGTCGTCCTCCGCCGGACGCGGGTCCCCGTCCGCGGCGGTCGTGCCGCCCCGCGCCGAGCGCGCCGCCGACACCGCCCGTACCACTCCGAGCAGTGCCAACAGCACCCCGGACACGATCAGATACGGCCGCAGCCCGGCCTGTACGTAACGCAGGGACAGGTCGCTGAACAGCGAGATCCGCAGCACCGCGGCGCCGACCAGCAGCAGGAGGGCCGCGGGACCGTACCGGGTCACAGCACCCACCACCCCACGAGCACGCTGACGGCCACCGCGGCCACCCAGGTCGCGGACGAGAAGCGCACGGCGAACTCCCGCCCGAACGTGCCCGCCTGGAGCGCGAAGAGCTTGAGGTCGACCATCGGACCGACCACCATGAACGCCAACTGCGCCACCGGTCCGAAGCCGCTCAGTGAGGCCGCCACGAACGCGTCGGCCTCGCTGCACACGCACAGCACCACGGCGAGGAGCGCCAGGAGCAGCACCGAGACCCAGGCGGACGCCGTGAAGGCGTCCAGCACCGAACGCGGCACCGTGACGTTGAAGGTCGCCGCCGCGCCCGACCCCAGCACCAGGAAACCCCCGGCGTGCAGGAAGTCGTGCTGGACCGAGGCCGTGAAGGCGGACACGCGGGAGGCGCCGGTGCCGGCCGGTGCCTTCGCCGGAAGTCTCAGCCACTCCTCGCGTCCGAAGCGCGCCCACAGCCACCCCATGACCACGGCCGTGCCCAGCGAGGCGACGAGCCGGGCGACCACCATCATGGGCCGGCCGGGGAACGCGAGGGACGTGGCGACCAGGACGACCGGGTTGATCGCGGGGGCGGAGAGCAGGAACGCCAGTGCGGCGGCCGGGGCGACCCCGCGCCGCATCAGGCTGCCGGCCACCGGCACGGAAGCGCACTCGCACCCCGGAAGCACCGCACCGGCCGCGCCCGCGACCGGTACGGCGAGGACCTGGCGGCGCGGCAGGAGACGGGTGAAGACCCGCTCGGGCACGAGGACGCCGACGGCCGCGGAGACGCATGCGCCCAGCAGGAGGAACGGGACACCCTGGACGACGACCGCGGTGAACACCGTCCACCATGCGGCGACGGGCGGAGTGTAGAGGTCGAGCGCGAGCATCGGCCCCAGGACGCCCACGACCGTGGTGATCGCGAGGAGCGAGAACCCGCCCAGCAGCACGTACACGCCCGCCCGCGTGCCCAGGCGCACGGCGTCCGCGAGTCCGCCGCGCCTCTCGGCGTGCTTCTGATCGCTCACGTTCCTCGCTTCGCCGGTCCGGCAGCACCCGCTCCCCGGGCGGCCGCCGCGCGACGGCGCCCGCGTGCTGCCGGGACCGGGACAGCTTAATGAGCCACCCTGTGACGCCGCAGGCGGCTCCGTGCGGTGGCGCCGTGTGCGGCCGCCCCGCACCGGCGGACGGCAGGAGCGCGGACGTGCCCCGTAACACGCGAACCCGTCCTGACGTTGCACCCGGCAATCGATCCGGTATCGCAAACCCGGGACCCGGCCCGGAAAACGATCCGGAAATCGATCCGACATCGCATTGAAAACCGTTTCCGGAGCCGTGGGTTGGATATTTTGCCGACGCGTGTCTCCTGTGCAAACGTGTCGCCAGCGGATAGGAAGAATTCCGACGCGCCGCGCGCAGTGCGCGGCGGCACGAAACCGCGGAGTTGATCAGTATGACGACAGCCTCGGAACACCGGCCGCACCCCGGACACGACCACGCGCACGGGGAGGGCTGCGGGCACGTGGCGGTGCCGCACGGCGACCACGTCGACTACGCGCACGACGGCCACCTGCACCGCGACCACCAGGGACACGCGGACGAGTGCGAGGTCGGCGAGCACCGCGAACACGGCGGTCACGACCACGCGCACGGGCAGGGCTGCGGGCACGTGGCCGTACCGCACGGGGACCACATGGACTACGTGCACGACGGCCACCGGCACGCGGCCCACGACGGCCACTGGGACGACCACTGAGCGTTCTTCCCGGCGGGCCGGGAAAGCGAATCGAATCCGCACCGCAATCCGCACCGCAATCCGCACGGCAATCCGCACCGCAATCCGCACGGCAATCCGCACCGCAATCCGCACGGCAATCCGCACCGGAATACGTGCCGCTCGCGCGCTCGTCCGGGTGGTGCGGAATGCGCGGATTCCGCCTCAGGGCAGACGCAGGAGATTGAGCCGGTAACCCTCGGCCTGCGGGAGTCGCTGCGCGGCGAGTACGGACAGCATTTCCCGGTAGGGGACCGGCAGTTCCTCGACCAGTGGCCCGGGAAGGCTCGTGAGCGTGTGCGAGGCCAGTACGCCGATGCCCGGCCGCCAGGCGGTGAGCGCGGCCGGGTCGGGGCAGTACCAGCGCATACGGGCCGCGACCTTGCTCAGGGCGTCGTGCTCCTCCTGGGTGTCGAAGAATCCGTCACCGGCCGTGTCGAGCGCGAGCAGCGAACCGCGGAAGCGCTCGGACAGGAGGTCGAAGACCCGGCGTACGTCGGCCTCGTCCAGGTAGGGCAGTACGGCCTCCGCGACGAACAGGAACGGCCCGCCGGCTCCCGAGGCCACCTCGGCGGCCCAGGCGTCGTCCGTCACCGAGGCCGCGAGCGTCGTCCGCCGGGGGGTGTCTTCGAAGAAGGAACCGCGCAGGTCCACGACGTCGGGCAGGTCGAGTTCGAACCACCGGGCCCGGCCGTTGTCGAGGCGCTCGTAACGGGTGTTCAGGCCGGTGCCGATCTCCACCACGGTGCCGCCCGGATGCGTGGCCAGGAAGTCCGCCACCCACCGGTCGAAGAGCACGGTGCGCAACAGCGAGCCGGTGAGGCTGGGCAGGCCGTCGAAGCGCTCGAAGTCGTAGTCGATCGCGGCGACGATCTCCTCGGCCCGGGCGTCCCGCAGCAGGGGGAACTCCTTGCGGTTCTCCACCGCGCGTGCGTACAGCGGGATGAGGAGGGTCTCCTGGACCGTCCCCAGGTGCGGCTTCTTCCTGTCCATGGGTGCTGCCTCCCTGACGCCGGATCGTGTACCGGGCCGGACGGTGCCGTGGCTGCGACCACCGCCCGGCCCGGAGTCTCAGTGTCCCGTCACCCCGTCACGGCGGTGAGGGGCTCGTGCTCGTGCTCGCAGGTCTCGTCGAGGCCGTAGGTGTCCCAGGCGGGGAAGGGGTCGGAGCCGGGCTGCTGCTCCCCGTCCCGCATGAGGCAGTCGGTCAGCGCCGCCTGCAGGGACCCGGAGTTCAGGTGGGTCCCGATGAAGACGAGTTCCTGGGCGAAGGGGCTGTCGGTGTCACGCGCCGAGGACGGCTCGAAGCGGGCCACCGACCCGGCCTGGGACCACAGCCCCGTCACCGAGGGGCGGTTGGCGAGCGTGAAGAAGCCCTTGGACCTGAGGACCTCTCCGTGGGCGCCGCTGTCCATCGACTCGGTCACGAACGTCCACAGCCGCCCGGGGTGGAAGGGCGTCGCGGAGCGGAAGACGGTCGAGGAGATGCCGTACTCCTCCGTCTCGGGCACGTGGTCGCCGTTGAGTTCCCTGACCCAGCCCGGTGCCTGCTGCGCCCGTTCCAGGTCGAAGCGGCCGGTGCCCATGACTTCGCCCACCGGTACGCGGCCCCGCACGGCGGTCACCACCCGGGCGGCGGGGTTGAGCCGCGCCAGGGTCGCCCGCAGACGGTCGGCGGAGGCGGCGTCGACGAGGTCGAGCTTGTTGAGGACGATGACGTCGGCGAACTCGATCTGGTCCATCAGGAGGTCGCTGACGGTGCGTTCGTCGTTCTCGTACTGGTCCAGACCCCGTTCGGCCAGTTCGTCGCCGTCGGCCAGCTCCGGCAGGAAGTTGGCGGCGTCGACCACCGTGACCATCGTGTCCAGGCGGGCCAGTTCGCCGAGGGTGGCGCCGTCGTCGCGGGCGAAGGCGAAGGTGGCGGCCACCGGCATGGGCTCGGAGATGCCGGAGGACTCGATGAGGAGGTAGTCGAAACGCTCCTCGCGCGCCAGCCGGTCCACCTCCTCGAGCAGGTCGTCGCGGAGCGTGCAGCAGATGCACCCGTTGGTCAGCTCGACCAGGCGCTCCTCGGTGCGGGACAGGGCGGCCTCGCCGCCGCGCACCAGGGAGGCGTCGATGTTGACCTCGCTCATGTCGTTGACGACGACGGCGACGCGCAGGCCCTCGCGGTTGCCGAGGACGTGATTGAGCAGGGTGGTCTTGCCGGCGCCGAGGAAGCCCGACAGAACGGTGACGGGCAGGCGCCGCGGGGAGGCGTGGTCCATGCGGTGTCAGCCCTCGGGGCGGAGCAGGCCGCGCTCGTACGCCTTGGCGAGCCGCTGGGGCACGCGGTACGCGACACCGTCGACCGTGACCGTCACCAACTGGGCGGTCGTGGCCTTCCACTGGGCGCGGCGGTGGCGGGTGTTGCTGCGGGACATCTTGCGCTTGGGCACGGCCATGAGGACCTCCGTGTGACGGTGAGCGGCGACGGTGGGCGACTCAGACTCTACATGAAAATGGATTCCATTACGGAGTGCCCTTACTGGGCCCTTTTTTGGGGGGCGCGGCCGCCCGGGTGAGGGTCTCTCCTTCCTGCCGCCCCGGCGGCCCCCCGTGCACCTGTCTCTCGGGCGGCACGGCTCCGGCCCTTGCGGGCGGCGGATCGACCGGACTATCTTGCGGCACGTCGTGTCGTATAGCGGAACGGGTGTCGTCGTGGACTTGACCATCGTGGGAGATGTCGTCGTATCGGGGTTCCCTCGGCGTCGGCCTGTGGAGGGCGCCGGACCGGGTGACTCGGCGTTCGGCCTGCTGCGCGGCGGCGATCTGACCATCGGCAATCTGGAGGCTCCGCTCACGGACTCGGGGGAGCGGGCCGAGAAGCTGGTCGCCATGCGCACACCGAAGTCGGGTGCGGCAGAGCTTGCGGAGCTCGGCTTCGACCTGGTGTCGCTGGCCACGAACCATGCGCTCGACTACGGGGCGGCCGGCATGCGCGACACGGTGGACGCGCTGGACGGCGCCGGGGTCCTGCACGCGGGATTCGGGGAGTCGGTTGCCGAGGCGACGCGCCCTCGGGTGGTGTCCGTCGGTGACAGAAGCCTCGCCTTCTTCAGTTTCTGCTCGGCTCTTCCGCTGGGATACAACGCAACCGCCGAGCGGGCGGGCATCGGCGCGATCCGCGTGCGTCAGTCCTTCGAGTACGACAGCGGCTTCATGGACGAGACACCCGGCACCCCGCCCTTCGTGCACTCCAGTGCGCACGAACCGGACGTCCGGGCAGCCGAGAGCGTGATCCGGGAAGCCAGGGAGCGCAACGACGTCGTCGTCGTGGCACTGCACTGGGGTGTGCCGTTCTGTTACCTGCCTGATGCGCAGGGACCGCTGGCCCAGTACCAGCAGCCGCTTGCGCGGCGGCTGATCGACGCGGGGGCGGACCTCGTCATCGGGCACCATCCCCACTGCGTCCACCCCGTGGAGTTCTACGAGAACGGGCTGATCCTGTACTCGACAGGGAACTTCGTCTTCGACTGGTGCGACGGGTGGAGCCCGGATTCGATGGTCGCGAAGGAGGACGCACATCCTTCCGCGCCCTACCAGCCGGCTCTCATGAAGGGACCCTGGTACGAGGGAGCGGTGTTCCGTGTCCAACTGGGTGAGCCGGGTGGGCCCCGGCTCCGCCTCGACCCCGTGGAACTCGACTCGGACAGCCAGCCGATCATGCCGAGGCCCGAGGTGGCACGGTCGATCCTCGCCCGGTTCGCGGAGGCGTCGCGGGGGCTGGATCCGTCCGTCGTCGTGGATGCCGACGGATCCGTGCGACGCGAGGGTCGTCCGGAGGGGGAGTCGGTATGAGCAAGCCGGAAAGGTCCCCTTCGACGGCCAGTCCTGCCGCCGCACCAGCGGACTACGAGGCGTTTCCCTACGTACGGCGCGGTGTCGACTTCCCGTCCGTCGAGCTGTCCGACCCCCGGCACCGCCGGAGCCGGTTCACCCCCGGGCTGAACGCGGAGCAGACCGCGCGCGCCGAACGGCTGCTCGCGGAGAACGTGGTCATCAGCTTCCACGACCACCCGCAGTTGCTTCCCGCGGACATGGCGGACGCGCCCACGTATCTGCGGACCCCGCAGGTGTTCACGGCCTTCACCGAGCTGCGGAAGTCCGGTATGACGGCCGTCTTCGACAACTGGTTCGGCGTCCTCGGGACCACCTCCAAGTCCGGCTGGAAGTGGGACGATCTGATCACGGCGCTCGGCCTGCGCCTCGCGGACCTCGCCCACCAGGACAGCGCGGTGGTGGCACGCACCGTGCAGGACGTGCTCGACGCCAAGCGCGACGGCCACGTCGCCTTCGTCATGGGCACCGAGTCGGCGGGGCCGATCGAGAACGAGCTGGACCGTATCGATGTGCTCTACGGTCTGGGGGTCAGGCAGATGGGCCTGGTCTACTCGGACTCGAACACGCTCGGAGGCGGCCAGAAGGAACAGCGCGACGGTGGCCTGACGGTTTTCGGTCGCCGCGCGGTGGAGCGCATGAACGCGCTGGGCGTCCTCATCGACGTCTCGCACGCGGGTGACCGGACATCTCTGGACGCCATCGAGGCTTCCTCCAAGTCGGTCGCCATCACGCACGCCGGTGCTCGTTCGGTCTGGCCGACCCCGCGCATGAAGACCGACGAGGTGCTGAAGGCGTGCGCGGAGCGGGGCGGTGTGCTGGGCATCGAAGCCGCGCCGCACACGACGGTGTCGTACGACCACCGGGTTCACACGATCGACGCGGTGATGGACCACTTCACCTACGCGGTCGAACTGATGGGCATCGAGCACGTCGCCTTCGGCCCGGATTCACTCTACGGCGACCACGCCGGGTTCCATCAGGCCATCAGCGGAGGCCTCGGTCTCTCGGGGATGCTTGACCCGGGAGACGTCGCATACGAGCGCGTGACGCACGTCGACGGCATGGAGAACCCGAGCGAGAACTTCCGCAACATCACCGGCTGGCTCGTCAAGCACGGGTACAGCGACGGTGAGATCCAAGCCGTCCTCGGAGGGAACATCCTCCGCGTGCTGAACGAGGTGTGGCGATGACGGCAATGAGCGAACGCGTGACGCGTGAGTTCCGGAAGAACCTGGACTCGGTCACGGAACTCTCGCACGAAATCAACGCCCACCCGGAGCCGGCCTTCGAAGAGCACGACACGTCGGCACGCGTCGTCGCGGCCCTCGAGGCCGGTGGCGCCTTCGAGGTGGAGCGCGGGGTGGCCGGTCTGCCGACGGCGTTCGTCGCGACCGCGGGCTCCGGAGACTTCGTGTTCGGCATCTGTGCGGAGATGGACGCACTGCCCGGCATCGGCCACGGTTGCGGCCACAACACCATCGCCGCGTCGGCCGTGGGAGCCGCGCTCGCACTGGCCCCGTTCGTCGACGAACTGGGAATCACCCTGCGGGTGTTCGGCACGCCGGCCGAGGAGGACGGCACGGGCAAGGAGATCATGCTGCGGCGCGGTGTCTTCCGGGGGACCCACGCCGCCATGATGGTGCACCCTTCGCTGAGGAACGTCGTCGACCCGAAGTTCCGTGCTTCGCGGTCCTGGCGGATCACGTACACCGGCCGCGGCGGTCATGCGTCGCGGCCGTGGGACACCTTGAACGCCGCCGACTCGACGGTGGTGGCGCAGACCGCCATCGGTCTGCTGCGCCAGCAGCTCCGTGACGGCATCCTGGTGCACCACGTCGTGAAGGACCCCGGAGGGGCCGTCAACGTCGTCCCGGCGACCACCGTGATGGAGTGCATGATCCGCGCCGACACGATCGAAGAGGTCGACGAGGTGTGGGAGCGCGTGAAGCGGTGCTTCGAGGCCGGCGCCCTCGCGGCCGGAACCCGCGCGGAGATCGGACTGCTGCCGTCCCTGTACCGCGAGTTCCGGCACGACCAGGATCTCGCTCCGCTCTTCCAGTCCCACGCGGAAGCCGTCGGCCGGACGTTCCCGGAGTACCCGGACAAGCTGTTCGGTTCGACGGACATGGGCAACGTGTCGCTGGAGGTCCCCGCACTTCACCCCATGCTCTCGTTCGACGTTCCGCCGGGGGTCGGCACCCACACCGCCGACTTCGCCGTCGCCGCCGCCGGCCCGGAGGGGGACAAGTTCGTGCACGACGGCGGACTGGCGATGGCCCTCACGGTGGCGGACGTCGCGCGGTCCGAGCCGGTCCGCGCACGGCTGAAGGCCGAAGCCTCCAGGCTCGCCGCCGGTACGGAACTCGACCACTAGCCGGGCCCACAGGCAGCCCGGCGCTCACAGGACCGTCTGCTCGGCACCCGCCGCGGCGGTCGACCCCGGGCGGGGCTCACCCGCGAACGGCGGTGGGCCCTGCCCGGACTTCTCGTATCGCGCGCTCCGAGTGCAGGGGAATCCCCACTCGGTCATCCGCACCTTCCCGTCGCCCGGACAGCACCCTCTGCCCTTGGACGGCACGGGCATGCCGCAACACCGATCCCCATGAGAGGTCGTGACGCCAGTGATGCAGGAGACGCCCAGGACCGTAGTCGAATCGGAAACCGTCGGCACAGACAGTCCCGGGAGAAGACAGCGCAAGGCGATCATCGCCGGAAGCATAGGAAACGCCGTCGAGTTCGTCGACTGGGCGGTCTACTCAACCTTCTCGTCCGTCTTCGCGCACCAGTTCTTTCCGCCGGGCAACGACGCGGCGGCACTGTTGTCCACACTGGCGATCTTCGCCGTGGGATTCGCCATCCGGCCCGTGGGTGCCGCGGTCATGGGGGCGTACGCGGACCGGTACGGCCGCAAGAAGAGCCTGGTGCTCACGATCGGCCTGATGGCGGGGGCGACACTGGTGATCGGCCTCTCGCCCACGTACCAGCAGGTCGGGATCGTAGCCCCGGTCATCCTCGTGCTGGCACGGATGATCCAGGGATTCTCCGCCGGCGGAGAGTTCGGATCGGCTTCCGCGTTCCTCGTGGAGTCGGCTGCTCCCGGACGCCGGGCCTTTGCCGGCTCGTGGCAGCAGGTATCGGTGGGTGTCGGGATTCTCACCGCATCGGCACTGGGCGCGATCGTCACGACGGCGCTTCCCTCGGAAGCCGTCCAGAGCTGGGGCTGGCGGCTCGCGTTCGTGGTGGTCGCATCGCTGGGACTGGTCGGTCTCTGGGTGCGCCGGTCGGTGGAGGAAACCCCTTCGTTCCACCGCGGTGAATCCCGCAGCGCCGATTCCGGGGAACGCGGCAACGCGTTCGTGCAGATGATCCGGAAACACCCGAGAGCCACGCTGCGAGTGTTCGGTATCAATGTCGCAGGGGTGCTGCTCTACAACATGTGGGTCACCTACATGCCCACGTACGCGGCTGTCGCCACGGGCATTCCGCTGAACCAGGCCCTGATCGCCAACGTCGTCGGGATCATCCTGTACGTGGTGCTGCTGCCGTTCGCGGGTGCCCTCTCCGACAGGGTGGGCCGCAAGCCCACCATGGCGGCCTTCGCCGGTGGTTTCCTGCTCTTCGCCTGGCCGGCGTTCCAGATCCTCGACGGCAGCTTCTGGACCCTTCTCCTGGTGCAGGTCGTCGGCTTGGTGTTGCTCCTCGGGTACACGGGCAACGTGGCGGCGATCATGGCCGAGCAGTTTCCTCCGGAAGTGCGTGCGACCGGCATCGGCCTGCCGTACGCCGTCTCCGTCGCCCTCTTCGGTGGTACCACGCCGTACCTCGTGACGTGGCTGACCACCCACGGCCACACGAACTGGGTCGCGTTCTACTGCGCGACGACCGCCGTCATCGGGCTCGTGGTCTACCTGACCATGCCGGAGACGAAGAACAAGGTCGTCGACTGACGCCGATGACGCCGATCCCGCCACTGGACCTCTTGCGTCCTGTGCCGCGGAGGCGGAACGACGTGGTCGGCGCGGGCGGCGACATGGCGGAGCCCCTCGCCGCCGGTGCGGTGGTCTCACCCGTCACACCGGCGGCCGAGGGGCTGGGTGGCTGCGTGGCCGTCCCCGCAGCGGTCCACCTGCTCCCGACCCGCGATCACCCCGGTGGCGGCGTCGGAGAAGGCGGCCGACAGGGCCCCGACCGTGCCGTCGGCCGGGACGGGCCCGACGGCGACGCGTCCTTGCCGACCGCCTCGGCAAGGACGCACTTCAGGTGACGACGATCCTCAGGCCTCCAGGCCGCCCCGCTTGACGAGCTGGCTGGCGACGACGTTCCGCTGGATCTCGTTGGTGCCCTCGCCGACGATCATCAAGGGCGCGTCGCGGAAGTAGCGTTCGACGTCGAATTCGGTGGAGTAGCCGTAACCACCGTGCACACGGACGGCGTTGAGGGCGATCTGCATGGCGGTCTCGGAGGCGAACAGCTTCGCCATGCCGGCCTCCATGTCGACGCGCCGGCCGGCCTCGGCCTCCCGGGCCGCGTACAGGGTGAGCTGACGGGCCGCCGTCAGCGAAGTGGCCATGTCCGCCAGGTAGTTGCCGATCGACTGGTGCTTCCAGATCGGCTTGCCGAACGACTCGCGCTCCTGGGCATAGGCGAGGGAGTCCTCCAGCGCCGCGCGACCCACACCGAGCGCGCGGGCCGCGACCTGAAGACGGCCGGTCTCCAGCCCCTTCATCATCTGGGCAAAACCCTCGCCCTCGACTCCGCCGAGCAGGGCTTCCGCCGGGGCGCGGAAGTCGTCGAAGGACAGCTCGCAGCTCTCCACGCCCTTGTAGCCGAGCTTGGGCAGGTCCCGTGACACGGTCAGCCCCGGACCGTGTTCGACGAGCAGGATGGAGATGCCCCGGTGTGCCGGGCTCGCCGCGGGGTCGGTCTTGCACAGCAGCGCGATCACCTGCGAGCGGCGGGAGTTGGTGATCCAGGTCTTGGCCCCGTTGACGACGTAGCCGTCGGTGTCCTTGCGGGCGACCGTGTGGATGGCCTGCAGATCCGAGCCGCCGCCCGGCTCGGTCAGCGCCATGGTCGCCCGGATCTCACCGGTGGCCATCCCCGGAAGCCAGCGGCGCCTCTGTTCCTCGGTGCCGAAGTGCAGCAGAAGCTTGGCGACCACGGTGTGTCCGCCCATCGCGCCGGCCAGGCTCATCCAGCCGCGGGCCAACTCCTCGGTGATGAGGACGTAGCAGGGTGTGGAGACGGGAGTGCCGCCGTACTCCTCGGGTACCGCGAGACCGTAGATACCGAGCCGCTTCATCTGCTCGATGAGGGCCTCGGGGTAGGTGTTGGAGTGCTCAAGTTCCTGGACGACGGGCCTCACCTCCTTGTCGACGAAGTCCTGCACCGTCCTGACCATGAACTGTTCGTCGTCGGACAGGATGTCCAGAGTGCTCATGCTGTCGCGCTCCCTTCCAGAGCCACGGGGCTGATGTCGGCGGGTGGTTCAGATGACGTGCTCGGCACGCAGCCGGTCGATGGCGGCCGAGCCGTATCCCAGCCCGCTCAGGACGCCGGCGGTGTGTTCGCCCGCCGCGGGCACGGCGCCCATGCGCGGAAGGACGCCGGCCAGATCGGCCGGGGGCAGCAGAGCGGGCACGGTCACTCCGCCGGGGAGCCGCACATCCCGCCAGCGGTCACGTTCTTCCAGTACGGGATGGGCCAGGAGGTCCTCGATGTCGTTGACGCCGGCATTGGCGATGCCCGTCCGGTCCAGGAGTTCCATGGCTTCCGCGCTGCTCAGCTCGGTGAAGCGGGCGGCCAGGATCGCGTTCAGTTCCGCCCGGTGAGCCACCCGGTCGGACGTGGAGGCGAAGCGCTCGTCCGCGACCAGCTCGGGGCGGTGCAGGAAGCGCTCGCACAGCGCAGCCCACTCGCGCTCGTTCTGGACGCTGAGCAGTACGTCCTTGCCGTCGGCAGCCGTGTAGGCGCCGTAGGGGGCGATGGTGGCGTGTTGCGTGCCGACGCGGGGAGGCTGGGTGCCGCCGAAGCGGGTGTAGTAGGCGGGCTGGCTGACCCACTCGGCCAGTGCTTCGAACAACGACACCTCGACCGCTCCCGCGACCCCTGTGGTCGCTCGCTTGAGCAGGGCGGCGAGGATGCCCGAGTAGGCGTACATGCCGGCGGCGATGTCGGCGATCGACACCCCGACCCGGGCGGAGCCGTGTTCGTTCCCGGTGAGCGAGACCAGGCCCGTCTGGCACTGCACCAGCATGTCGTAGGCCTTGCGGTCGGCCCACGGACCGCTGGTTCCGTAACCGGAGACCGAGCAGGGGATGAGCGAGGGGAAGCGCTCGGCCAGGTCCTGGACGCCCAGGCCCATCCGGCCGGCCGCGCCGGGAGCGAGGTTCTGCACGAACACGTCTGCTTCCGCGAGCAGCTGCTCCAGGATCTCCCGGCCCGCGTCCGATTTGAGGTCCAGCGTCACGGATTCCTTGGACCGGTTGAGCCATACGAAGTAGCTGGACTCGCCGTGCACCGCGGTGTCGTAGCGGCGAGCGAAGTCACCACCGCCCGGCCGCTCCACCTTGATGACGCGGGCGCCGAGGTCGGCCAGTTGGCGGGTGGCGAACGGAGCGGCCACCGCCTGCTCGATGCTGACGACGGTGATGCCGCTCAGCGGCAGGTCTTCGGGGTGCTCGGTCATGAGTGACTCCAAGAAGGTGCAATCCCTGCATCGAACTTCCATCATGAATACTCATGAGCCGGCAAAGGAAATAGCAATCACTGATGGGCCCATGCAGGCATGGGATACCCGTCCGAAAGGCAGGCGTCATGGACGTCAAGCAGCTCAAGGCGATCGTCACGGTGGCCGAGGTCGGCAGCGTGACGCGGGCTGCGGAGCTGCTGCACCTGGTGCAGCCCGCCGTCACCCGGCAGATCCGCACCCTGGAGCAGGAGCTCGGCGTTCCACTCTTCGAGCGGACCTCGCAGGGTATGCGCCCCACCGTTGAGGGAGCCATCATGGTGGACCGCGCGAGGCGCGCGCTGGGTGAGCTGGAGCGAGCGCGCGCCGAGGTACGGCCGACCCCGGGCGTGGTGGCCGGCATCGTCACGGTCGGCCTGCTGGAGAGCACCAGCGATCTGCTCGCCGGGCCGCTGGTGTCGGCGGTCGCACGCCACCACCCCGGTGTTCAGCTACGGCTGATGACCGCGTACTCAGGTCACCTGCAGCAGTGGCTCGACGACGGGGACCTCGATCTGACGCTGCTGTACAACCTGGACAGCACCCCCTCGCTCAGCGCCCGCCCTCTTGTGCGCGAGCGCCTGTGGGCCGTTGCTCCGGCCTCAGCCGGCCTGCGCGCCGACCGTCCCGTGCCGTTCGAGGAGGCGGCCCGGCATCCGCTGGTGATGCCCACCTCGGGGCACGCACTGCGCAGTCTGATCGATGCGGCGGTGGTACGAGCGGGAGTTGCCCTGGACGTCGCCGTGCAGGGCAACTCCATGCGCCTGCAGAAGCAACTCGTCCTCGCCGGGCGGGGCTGGACGGTGCTGCCCGGCCTGGGGATCGCCGAGGACGTCGCGCAGGGCACGATCAGTGCCGCACCGTTGAGTGAACCTGACGTGTGGCGTTCGATCGTCCTCGGCACACCGAGGTCCGGGCGCACACCGCCCGCGGTGGACGTCGTCGCGCGGGAGTTGGTCCGGCAGGTCGACCTGGCGGTGAGTCAGGGAAGATGGCCCTCCGCCATCCTGGAGACCGACGGTCCCGCAGAACGTGCCTGACCCTTCCCACACCCGTTCTCCCGTGCCGGGCCGCCCTCGCTGCGCGCGACTCCCGGCGGGTGCGGGCCTTCCGTCCGACGCCCTTGTCGGCGCCGCCGACTGCCGGACCGGGCACGGAGCACTGCCGGCCATGTCGGTACGGCATGGCCGCATCACAGGTTTCTATTGCCCAATCCGCCCCATCACAGTCAATGATGAGTGCGGGACAGCAGGTCCGCGCCACCTCCCCGCCCCGGCGTGGCTGCTTCCCCGCAACCGAACCGTTCTCATCCGCCCCTGGAGGTCGACGATGCCCCCCGCTCCCAGTGACCTGTCCGGGACAGCCGCGCTCGACTCGTACCTGGAGTCATGGGCTCCTGCACCGGTCGGGGACGAGGATCCGCTGCACGCCGGCCCGGTGGCGGCGCTGTCGGCCGTTCTCGACCTGCCCGGCAGTGCCGCGGAGGCGGGGGACCCGATACCGCCGATGTGGCACTGGCTGTACTTCCTGAACTGGCCGGCGCACGGCGAGCTCGGCGTCGACGGTCACCCGGTCCATGGGCGCTTCCTGCCGCCCCTGCCTGATCGGCAGCGCATGTGGGCCGGCGGCCGCTGCCAGATCACCGAACCGCTCCGCCTCGGTGAACCC
This sequence comes from Streptomyces mayonensis, assembly GCF_018982965.1. Taxonomy (GTDB): domain Bacteria; phylum Actinomycetota; class Actinomycetes; order Streptomycetales; family Streptomycetaceae; genus Streptomyces; species Streptomyces mayonensis. Next base: position 115,908 of record NZ_JACBYP010000007.1, read on the forward strand.
GCCGAACGTGTCAGCAGCCTGCGCTCGGTCGCCTCCAAGCACGGACGCACCGGGGCACTCCTCTTCGTCACCGAGCGTCGTGAGTTCCGGCAAGGCGGCCGTACCTGTCTCGTCGAAGAACAGGACATCGTCTACCGGTCGGGGCGCGGCCCGGCACAGCGCCACGGCGAACTCGGCGATTCGGATCTTCCCCGGACCGACTCGCCCTGGCAGCTTCCCCTCCGCCCCGACCCGACACTGCTGTTCCGCTTCAGTGCCCTGACGGCGAATGCACACCGCATTCACTACGACGCTCCGTACTGCTGGGACGACGAGGGCTACCCCGGCCTCGTCGTCCACGGTCCCCTGCTCGTCCTGCTCATGCTCGAACTGCCTCGCCGCCACGCGCCGGGAAAGCACGTGCGCTCCCTGTCCTACCGGATCCGGCGACCAGTGTTCGCCGGTGAGTGCCTCTCGGCCTGCGGCACTCCGGCCGGAGGCGACGCCCGGCTGTCCATCGCCACCGGCCGGGAGGCGGAGCACGCCACGGCGGAGGTGACCTTCGGATGACCGCCCCGCGCAACCGCGTCGCCACAGCCAGAAGCCTGCTGTTCGTGCCGGGAGACCGGCCCGACCGTTTCGACAAGGCAGCCGCCTCCGGGGCCGACCTGGTCGTCATCGACCTCGAAGACGCCGTGGCCGCCGAGAACAAGGAGCGCGCACGCGAGAGCGCCGCGGCCTGGCTGGCACTCGGCAACCGGGCTGCCGTGCGCATCAACGCACCGGGAACACCGTGGTCGGAAGCGGACCTCGCGATGGCTGCCGAACACGGCAGCCCGCTCGTGGTGCCCAAAGCCGAAGACCCGGTCGTCCTTGCGGAACTCGCCGCCCGTACCGCCGGCCGGTGCGACCTCGTCGCACTCGTCGAGACGGCTCTCGGAGTGGAGCGCGCCCACGAGGTCTGTGCCACCTCCGGCGTGGTGCGAGCCGCCTTCGGCAACGTTGACCTGGCGGCACAGCTCGGCGTTGCCCATGATGACCACACGGCACTGGCCCACGCCCGCCGGCGGCTGGTCGTCGCCTCAGCCGCAGCGGGGATCGCTCCACCGGTCGAGGGGGTCACCACCGCCGTACGCGACACCGGCGTGCTGCGCGCCGACATCGCCCACGGACGACGGCTGGGCTTTACCGGCAAACTCTGCATTCATCCCGACCAACTTCCAGCCGTAGCAGAAGGGTTCGCGCCTTCAGCGCGGGAACTGCAGTGGGCACGCTCGGTCCTGGGCGCGGGAGAGTCCGTCACCACGATGGACGGCCACATGATCGACAAGCCGATGCTGGAACGAGCGCGGCGCATTCTGGCGGCGCCCCATGCACCGCACACCGAAACCTGACACCCTCGAGGTCCAGTCCAACTGTGCCGCAATGTGGCATGGTTGTGCGCAATGTGGTACGGTCACTTCTTGTGCGCAGAGGGGATTCGGCCGATGAAACGGCCAGGCAAGAGGGACCGAACGGCGGCACTCGCTCGATGAACAGCGTGCTGAACACGCTGCGTGTCTTCGAAGAGGTCGCCATGCGGCAGCCGATCGGCGTGTCGGAGCTGTCCCGTCTGACGCGCATCCCGAAGAGCTCCGTACAGCGGAGCCTGGTGACCCTCCGGCAGGCCGGCTGGCTCAGAGTGGTGGAACCCGAGCATACGCGGTGGGGTCTGACCATGAAAGCGCTCGTCCTCGGGCTGCGCGGTACCGGTGAGCACGACCTGCGGGAACTGACGGGGCCGGTTGTCAAGCGCCTTGCCGCCGAGACGAACGAAACCGTCCTGCTCGGTCTGCGCGACGGCGACGACTTGCTCATCATCGCGAGAGAAGACAGTACGCAGCTCGTCCGGGTCTTCATGGACCTTGGTACGCGTGTTCCGCTTCGTGCCAGTTCGGGAGGCGTTGCGATCATTTCGCGGCTCGAAGCGGACGAAATCGATCAATTGCTTGAGTATGAACTTGCCCGGTTCGCCGACACGCCCATGCCGACCTCCGGAGAACTGCGAAAAGAGATCGCTCGGACCGCTGAGCGGGGATATGCGCTGGACATGTCGTCGTGGTACCGCCCGCACGTCTCCTCCATCGGTGCGGCAGTCACGAACTCCGCGGGACGACCTGTCGCGGCAGTCACACTGGCCGTTCCGGACATGCGTTACGGCCGCTCGCAGGAGAAGAAGTTCGCGCAGCTGGTCGTCACGGCAGCGGACGAGATCAGTCGTCTGATCTCGTCCGGCTGAGCGGGCAGGGCGGAAACCGCTTCCGCATACGGGTTGTCGGAAGTCGCGGCCTTTCCTCGCCCACGCAGACAACGGCGGCTCCCGGAGTCGTCTAGGCGCTCATGATGCCGGCGATGAGCCGGGCCGTCTCTTCGGGTGATTCCCTGTGGAAATGATGACTCCCCAGCTCTGTGAGCACGATGTCGACGCGGTCTGCGAGCCGGTCGAGAGCCTCTTGTGTGGCCAGGTCTCGCACTGCCAACACCGTGATCGGCTGCTTCACCGCTTCCAGGGCTTCTTCCATGTCCCATGCGACCAGGCCCTCGAAGGCGCGCGTGCCGGCCGGTTGCCGCACGGTCACCATTTTCTCGAAGTACGAGCTCTTGAGAGCCGGATCGGTGCCCGTCGGCGAGCCCGACTCGACCATGTTCCGCACCGTCCCGACGAAGTCGTCACGAACGGCCCGCACCATCTCTTCGGCCTGCTGTCGCTCCAGAGTCCCGAACAGGAACAGATAGTGCAGCGCGTCGAGGGCGATGATGCGACCGACCGTGTCGGGAAGCAGCCGGCCGACTTCGACGGCGACTGCGCCGCCGAGGGAATGGCCCACCACGGTGCACTCGCCTACTGATTCGGCCTCGACCACCGCGGCGACGTCGCGAGCGAACTCCGCCATCGTCCAGACGTCCCGCGCCGAGTGGGACTCGCCGTGCTCGGCGAGGTCGACGGCGATCACCCGGTGGCCATCGGGGAGGCGGCCGGTCAACTCGTCGTAGTCCCTGCGGTCGCAGGCCCACCCGTGGATGAGGACCACGGTCGGCCCGTCTGCCGGACCGCTGACCGTGTATCGAATGATCGTGTCCTCCGCGCGCCCGACCTCGCGGTCCTCCGTGGTTCTTGTCGCCATCTGGCTGCTCCTGTGCCGCGATCCGGTATAGCGTGTCACGCAATAGCACAACGCTATGCGTGCTCTCCGGACCCTGTCAATGAACCGCTGTCATCCTGTGCTGCTCGAGTGGAAGGCCTGGTCAGCCCATTGACGACAGGACGGGCGCCTCGTCGTCGGCGGGGTGCTCCCCTCCGGGCCCCGGGAACCCAGGAGGCCCTGCGTGGCTGGGCCCGCGAGGACGAAGCGGAGTGGAACGCGGGCGAACGAGATCGCCGCCGGCGAGCGGATGGACCCGGGGGCGCGCTGAACGCTCGGCAGCTCCGAACGCGGGCCCGCGAATCCCGTACGTCGGCAGAGGCAGGCCCTGGCGGTCGACGACGAGGCGGATCTTCGAACCCTCTTGCCGCGGTCGGTCCGATTCGGTCCCGTCGGCTGCCCCCTTCGAGGGCCCGGACACCTACCGAAACGGCGTCTGACTCGGTCCTCCTGGTTCACGCGTCCCACGTGACCGGAAGGCTCTTCACCCCGTGGATGTCGGACAGCTCCGTGCGCATGACGATGTCCCCGGCCGGGACCGCGAGCCGCAGCGAGGGGAAGCGGCCGATCAGCGCGGGGAAACCGACGCGCATCTCGACACGCGCCAGTTGCTGGCCCAGACACTGGTGGATGCCGTGCCCGAAGGCCACATGCCCGCCGTCCTGCCGCCGGAAGTCGAGCACGTGCGGGTCGGTGAAACGCTCGGGGTCCCGGTTCGCGGTGTTGTAGGACAGGATGAGCGACGAGCCGGCCCTGACGGTACGGCCGCCGAGGCGGACGTCCTCCAGTGCCGTCCGCATGAAGGTCTTGCCGACGCTGAGATAGCGCAGCAGCTCCTCCACGGCCCGGTCGATGAGCCCGGGTTCGGCGCGGAGCGCGGCGAGCTGCTCGGGGTGGCGCAGCAGTGCGAAGGTGCCGAGCGCCAGCATGTTCGCCGTGGTGTCGAGGCCGGCCGCGAGCAGCACCAGGGCCATGCCCTGCAGCTCCTCGTCCGTGAGGTCGCTGTCGGTCAGCTCGCTGAGCACGTCGTCGGTGGGCTGCGCGCGTTTGGCGGCCACCAGCTCGCCCAGGCGGTCCCGGGTCGCGGTGTAGGCGGCGGCCGCGTCCTCGTCCTGCGCCTCGGCGTCCATGAACGACTCGAACTGCGCCTGGAAGGAGGGCCGGTCGGCGGCGGGAACGCCCAGCAGCTCGCAGATCACCATGGCCGGGACGGGCTTGGCGAACGCGCTCACGAGATCCGCGGGAGGGCCCGACTCCTCCATCGCGTCCAGGTGCTCGGCGGTGATCTGCTCCACGCGCTCGGTGAGCAGCCGCATCCGGCGCACGGTGAACTTGCCCATCAGGGGCTTCCGGTAGCGGCTGTGCTCGGGGTCGTCCATGAGGAGGAACTCGCCCGGCGGCACCGGCGGCAGCTGCAACCCGCCGTAGTCGACGGTCGGATGGCGCATGTACTCCCGCCGCGAACTGAACCGCGGGTCCGACAGCACCGACTTGATCAGGTCGTATCCCGTGACCAGCCAGCCGACGTGCCCGCCGGGGAAGGTGTAGCTGCTGAGCGGACCGTGCCGACGGGCTTCGAGCAGCTCCGCCGGGGGGTCGAAGGGGCAGCCCGGCCGCCGCGCGGCCGGCAGTGTGGAGACGGTGTGCAACGGGTCACCCATGACCCTTCCTCATCTCGCGAGAGTACGAATTCGACAAGGCCCGAAAGGCGCGCCTGGCGGGGAACGCTCGGCAACGTGGGGAATGTGCGGAAACAGCGGAGGCGGTGCCCGACGTCCGGCAGGTGCGACGGGAAGAAAGAACCGCACGCCTTTCTACCCGGCGGGCAGCAGACATGTCCACCCCGCCCCTTGCCCTTCTCCGACGCGGCCTCGGGGAATACGCCGCAACTCCGCACCACCTGCCGAATGCCTTTCGTACCGGGCGGCGGGTGAAGACGAAAGGGCAATCGGTGCCGTAACGGCGGAGCTCGCCGATGCCCGCAGGGGGCGGAGTCCGGTGAGGATGTCGAGTGCTCTGCGGAGTTCGCGACCGGCCTGCCCCCCGGCGGGAAACCGGCAGGCCCCCCGACGAGTAGGCGGTTCACTGCATGCTTCTGAACAGTTTTGACGAGTGGTCGCGACTGCGTGAGGTCGTCGTCGGATCCGCGGAGAACTACGTCTCGCACGAGCGGGAGCTCTCGTTCGACCTGTTCTTCCACGACAACCTCGCTCAGGACAACCCGAGCCGTTCCGAGTGGTACTACCCGCGGCTGTCCGCACGGAGCGAGCCGACCGACCGGCGGCGGCTGCCGGTGGCACAGCGCTACGTCGACGAACTGAACGAGGATCTGGAGGGGCTGGCCGACACCCTGCGCGACCTCGGCGTCACCGTCCACCGCCCCCGCGCGCTGCCGGCCGGGACCGCCGAGGTCACCACCCCGGCCTGGTCCGCCTCCGTCGTGCCGCCGCTCAACATCCGCGACAACACGCTCGTCCTCGGCGACGAGATCATCGAGACACCGCCGATGATCCGCTCCCGGTACTTCGAGACCCAGCTCCTGAAACCGCTGTTCCAGGAGTACTTCCGCAACGGCTGCCGCTGGACCGTCATGCCCCGTCCGCTGATGACCGACGCGTCCTTCGACCTGTCCTACGTACGGACCGCCACCGCCGGCGGACCGACCGAGCCCGTCGAGGAACCCCGGCCGTCGCCCTACGACGTCGGACTGGAGATGATGTTCGACGCGGCCCAGTGCCTCCGGCTCGGCCGGGACATCGTCGCCAACGTCTCGACCGAGAACCACGAACTCGGGGTCGCCTGGCTGGAGCGCCACCTCGAAGGGCGCTTCCGCGTCCACCGGGTCCACCGGCTGAGCGACAGCCACATCGACAGCATGGTGCTCGCCCTGCGTCCCGGCCTGCTGCTGGTCCGCTCGGAGACGGTCGTCGAGGCCCTTCCGCCCGCCCTGCGCCGGTGGGACCGGATCGTCGCCCCCACTCCCACGGAGAACAACTTCCCGCGCTACGACGACGACGCGCTCATCCTGACCAGTCCCTTCATCGACCTGAACGTGCTGTCCGTCGATCCGGAGACCGTCCTGGTCAACGAGGCGAGCCCGGAGCTGGTCCGGACCCTGGAGGACGCGAAGTTCACCGTCGTGCCGGTACGGCACCGGCACCGGCGCCTCTTCGGCGGCGGGTTCCACTGCTTCACCCTCGACACCGTGCGGGACGGCGGGGCCGAGGACTACCTCGAATGAGCGGGCCGCAGTGCCCGACGGCATTTCCGTCCCGCCCGGGGACGTGACCGTGGAGACGTAACGGTGGAGTTCGCCGATGGTGCCGTGCCCGCCGGGTGAAACCGTATGACGGAGCGCCGCACATACCACCTCCGGCATTCGAATCCGGCGAAATTCGGTTACCGGTATTCATCCCGTTCCTTCGCTCCTGATTCCTCCACACCCTCTCGTGCTCTCGTGCGGGAACCGGAGGCCCGGGAAATCCAGGGAGCGGGGCGTCCGGGAAGTCCGGGGAGTCCAGGAAATCCATCCAGGAAATCTAGGGAGTCGCATTCATGAGGGCAGCGGACGGCCGGGACTCGGCGCTCGCCATCGTCGGGGTCTCCTGCCGTTTCGCCGGGGCGGAGAACCCGGACGAGCTGTGGCGGCTGCTGGAATCGGGCGGCAGCGGCGTCGGCGAGGTCCCGCCCGGTCGCTGGACGGGAGCCGCCGCGGAGCACACCCCCCGCACCGGTGGCTACCTGGAGCACGTCGACCGGTTCGACGCCTCGTTCTTCGGGATCTCACCGCGCGAGGCCCCGTTCGTCGACCCGCAGCAGCGGCTCGCCCTCGAACTGGGCTGGGAGGCGCTGGAGGACGCCCGGATCACACCGGACCGGGTACGCGGGACCCGGCTCGGCACGTTCGTCGGCGTCACCGGCGACGACTACGCCCAACTCCTGTCCCCGCACGCCCAGACACTCGCCACGCAGCACGCGCTGACCGGCGTGCAGCGCGGCGTCCTCGCCAACCGGCTGGCCGCCTTCCTCGGCGCCCGCGGACCGAGCATCACCGTCGACTCCGCGCAGTCCTCCTCCCTGGTGGCACTCCATCTCGCGGGCGCGAGCCTGCGCGCGGGCGAGTCCGACGCCGCCCTGGTCTGCGGGGTCAACCTCCACCTGCTGCCGCAGAGCGTGCTGCTGGCCGCCCGCCTGGGCGCGCTGTCCACCCTCGGCCGCTGCTTCACCTTCGACGAGCGTGCCGACGGCTACGTACCGGGCGAGGGCGGTGGTGCCGTCGTCCTGAAGCGCCTCCGCACCGCACTCGCCGACGGCGACCGCATCCTGTGCCTGGTCCGGGGCAGCGCGACCAACAACGACCCGGCCGGCGCGACCCTGACGGCGCCGACCGCCGAGGCCCAGACCGACGTCCTCACCTCCGCCTACCGCAGCGCCGGCATCGCACCCGAGGCCGTCGGCTACGTCGAACTCCACGGCACCGGCACCCCCACCGGGGACCCCGTCGAGGCCGCCGCGCTGGGCGAGGCTCTCGGCCGCCACCGCCCCGCCGGCCGGCCCCTCGCCGTCGGCTCGGTGAAGACCAACATCGGACACCTCGGGGGCGCCGCCGGAATCGCCGGCCTCATCAAGGTCGTCCTCTCCCTCAAGCACCGTCGGCTGCCCCCCAGCCTCAACTTCGAGACCCCCAACCCACGCATCCCCCTCGACGACCTCAACCTCCGCGTGCAGCGGGACGCGGGGCCGTGGCCCGAAGAGACCGCGGGGCCGGGAGACCCGGCCGGTGAACTCGTCGCCGGGGTCAGCTCCTTCGGCATGGGCGGCACCAACTGCCATGTCGTCCTGTCCGACTGGCACCTCCGCCCGCCGGCCCCCGCCGCACCGGCGGCGGCACCGTCCGAAGTGCCGTGGCTGCTGTCCGCGCGCACCGACGCCGCCCTGCGTGACGCCGCCTCCCGGCTGGCGGGCAGCGGCGCGGCCGACGGCACGGCGGCGTCGGCGGCGGACGTCGCGTGGTCCCTGGCCTCGACGCGCAAGGGCTTCGAACGGCGGGCGGCCGTCGTGGCGGCCTCGCACGAGGACCTGCTCGCCGGAGTACGCGGACTCGCCGACGGCACCCCCGCTCCCGACGTCCTGCTGTCCGGCCCGGCGGCCCCGGGCGAGGTCGCCGTGGTGTTCTCGGGCGGGGCGCCGAAGGCCGGCGGCGCGGGCGCGGTCCTGTCCGTCTTCCCGGTATTCGCCGAGGCGTTCGCGGAGGTGTGCGAGGTCTTCGACGAGGTGGCCGGCGAGATCGCCGACATGCTCGGACTGCCGGAGCGGGCGCGCACACGACTGGGGCTGGAGCACGGAACGTTCGGCGCGGGGCTGCGTCGGGCCATGACCGCGCAGGCCGACGACGCGGAGACCGGCACCCGGGAGCCGGAGCCGCAGGACGACGGCAGGGACCAGGCCGGCGCCTTCGCGTTCGGCGTGGCCGCGTGGCGGCTGCTGACGTCGTGGGGACTTCGGCCGACGACCGTGGCCGGACACGCGGTGGGCGAGCTGACGGCCGCCCACGCAGCGGGCGTGTGGTCGCTGCGGGACGCGGCGCGCACGGCGCTGGCACGTGGCTGGCTGGGCGAGACCTCACCGGCCGAGGGGACGCGGACCTACCGCAGGGTGCTGTCCACGATCGAGTCCGGCGCCCCCCGGCTCGCCGTGGCCTCGACGATGCTGGGCGGGACGGTGGAGCCCGCACTCCTCCAGGACCCCGCGCACTGGCTGCGGCAGGCGGAGGAGACCGGACCGCCCGCCGACGGCCTGGCGCTGGTGCGCGACAGCGGCCTGCCTGCCTTCGTGGAGGCGGGCCCCGACGCGGCTCTCACCGTCCTGGCCGCACGCGGGGACGCCACAGCCGCCGCCCTCGTCCCGCTGGTCGCGGAGACCGAGGACCGCGTGCCGGTCAGGTCGCTGGCGAGGCTGTGGGTGGCGGGCGCCGACGTCGACTGGACCCCGCTGCTGGGCGGCGCCGGAGTGGTCGACCTGCCGACCTACCCCTTCCAGCGCCGCCGGCACTGGCTCGACACGGGACCCGCGCCGGCCGCCACGGAAGCACCCGCCCCCGACGGCACGGACGCCGTCGCCGTACCCGCCGTGCCCGCCGCGGACCCCGCGCACCCCGGGCGCGAGGCCGTGGCCGCGCTGAGCGGGCTCACCGGACCGAAACGGACGGCGGCCCTGCGCGCGTTCGTGTGCGAGCAGGCGGCCGCCGTCATGCGGGACACGGGACCGGTCGACCCGGCGCGCACGTTCAAGGACCTCGGCTTCGATTCCGTCATGATCGAGGAACTCGGCAGGACCCTCGCGGCGTCCACGGGACTGCCCGTCAGGGCGAGCACGGTCTTCGACCACCCCACGCCCCAGGCACTGGCAGCGCACATCGACGCCGCGCTCACCGCCGCCGACCGGGAGACCGGCCCGCAGAACGGGGCCCCGGCGAGCCACACCCTCCCGAAGCCCGCCACCGGACTGGCCACCCGCTCGCAGACACCGCACGGGACGACCACGGACCCGGACCACCAGCACCCCACGACACCCGCCGCTCCGCCGGACGACGGCACGACCGGCCCGGCACCCGAGCAGGACGCGAGTCCGGCGCGTACCGACGACGAACCCGTGGCCGTGGTCGGCGTGGCCTGCCGCTACCCCGGCGGAGTCGCCTCGGCGGACGACCTGTGGCGTCTCGTCGCCGACGGCACGGCCGTCCCGACGACCTGGCCCGCGGACCGCGGCTGGGCACCGCGGGGAACGGACGGGCGGGAAAGCGCCGCCGGTGGCGGTTTCCTCGACGGAGCGGCGGACTTCGACGCGGAGTTCTTCGGGATCTCGCCGCGTGAGGCGCTGGCGATGGACCCGCAGCAGCGGCTGCTCCTCGAGACCTCCTGGGAAGC
>NZ_JACBYP010000080.1 GCF_018982965.1 Streptomyces mayonensis
CGGGAAAAGGAGGGTGGGCATCAGGGCGCGACGCGCCCCGGGAATGATCTCCCACCCGGGGCCCCAACCGGCAACCCGGGGCCCCGCAGGGCAAGCCGGGAGCAAGCGGGACGGAGCGCGAGCGTAGGCTCGTGCGGGGTGTTCGCCCGTCCGGGCGAGGACCGCATCGCAGGAGGGACCCAGGGTCGGTTGTCGGGCCCGGTCGACCCACCCGCATTCGGCCACACCGAACTTCATCCGGAATTTCATACGGAAGCGAGAATTCACCACCGTGACTGCTCTCACTCTCTCCACCGCCGCGGCGCCCGGCCTGCGGGCCGACGCGATCGTGATCGGTGTCGCCAAGGGCGCCAAGGGCCCGTCCGTCGCGCCCGGCGCCGAGGCCGTGGACAAGGCCTACGACGGCCGGCTCGCCGGCGTCCTGGAGACCCTCGGCGCGTCCGGCGCCGAGGGCGAGGTGACGAAGCTGCCCGCCCCGTCCGGCTTCAAGGCACCCGTCGTGGTGGCGGTGGGCCTGGGCGCCGAGCCGGACAAGGACGCCGGTTACGACGCCGAGGCGCTGCGCCGGGCGGCCGGTGTCGCCGCGCGCGCCCTGGCCGGCGCCAAGAAGGCCGCGTTCGCCCTCCCGCTGGCCGAGGCCGCCGACGCCGGGGCCGTCGGCGAGGGCGTGCTGCTCGGCGCGTACTCCTTCGACGCCTACAAGGAGAAGGCCAAGGACTCCAAGGACGCCAAGGCGGCCAAGGGCAACGGCAAGGCCCCGCTCGCCGAGGCGGCACTGCTCGGCGGCAAGCCCCGCGACAAGGCGTACAAGGCGGCGATCGAGCGTGCCGCGGCCGTCGCGGAGGAACTGAACCGCGCCCGCGACCTGGTCAACACCCCGCCGAACGACCTGAACCCGGAGGCGTTCGCGGCCATCGCGCAGGCCGCCGCCAAGGAGCACGGCATCAAGGTGCAGGTGCTCGACGAGAAGGCGCTCACCAAGGGCGGCTACGGCGGCATCCTCGGCGTCGGCGCCGGTTCCGCGTCGGGTCCGCGGCTGGTGAAGCTGTCGTACACCTCGCCCAAGGCGAAGAAGTCCCTCGCCTTCGTCGGCAAGGGCATCACCTACGACTCGGGCGGCATCTCGCTCAAGCCGGCCGGGCACAACGAGACGATGAAGTGCGACATGGCCGGCGCCGCCGCCGTGTTCGCCGCGGTGGTCGCCGCCGCGCGGCTCGGCCTGGAGGCCAACGTGACCGGCTGGCTGGCGCTGGCCGAGAACATGCCGTCGGGCTCCGCGACGCGCCCGGGTGACGTGCTGCGGATGTACAGCGGCAAGACGGTGGAGGTGCTCAACACCGACGCCGAGGGCCGGCTGGTGCTCGCCGACGCGCTGTGGGCGGCCTCGCAGGAGAAGCCCGACGCGATCATCGACGTGGCGACGCTGACCGGCGCGATCATGCTGGCGCTGGGCAGCCGGACGTACGCCGTCATGGCGAACGACGACGCGTTCCGCTCCGCGGTGCACGAGGCTGCCGAGGAGGTCGGCGAGCCGGCCTGGCCGATGCCGCTGCCGGAGCACCTGCGCAAGGGCATGGACTCGCCGACCGCGGACATCGCGAACATGGGTGAGCGGATGGGCGGCGGTCTGGTGGCCGGCCTGTTCCTGCGCGAGTTCGTCGGCGAGGGCATCACCTGGGCGCACCTGGACATCGCGGGTCCGGCCTTCAACGAGGGCGGGCCGTTCGGGTACACGCCGAAGGGCGGTACGGGGACGGCGGTGCGGACGCTGGTGCGGGTTGCCGAGCTGGCGGCTGCGGGAGAGCTGGGCTAGGGCCGGGCCAGGGCGCCTGACAGCTGGGGGGGGTGCGGGTGATCTTGCGACCGCGGGTCCGTCGTGGCTGGTCGCGCCCACGCGGCGGAGCCGCAGACCAGACACAGCCCCGCACCCCTTACCGCCCTGCCGCACCGTCGGTGACGACTGCGCCGGCCCTTCCCCTCACGGGAACGTGGGGCGTCTCACACCACGGCCCCGCGTCTCGTTCGGCTCTTACAAGTGCGAAGATGGAGCCCGGCAGGACAGGGCCCACCCAAGGGCCGAGAACAATGAGCGGCCGGACACCAGCCGCCGACCGGTCACTGGAGACCGGCGTGGCGCACATGCATGGAGGACGTGACGTGGCGAACGACGCCAGCACCGTTTTCGACCTAGTGATCCTCGGCGGTGGCAGTGGCGGTTATGCCGCGGCCCTGCGCGGGGCTCAGCTGGGCCTGGACGTCGCCCTGATCGAGAAGGACAAGGTCGGCGGTACCTGCCTGCACAAGGGATGCATTCCCACCAAAGCCCTGCTCCACGCGGGCGAGATCGCCGACCAGGCCCGCGAGAGCGAGCAGTTCGGTGTGAAGGCCACGTTCGAGGGCATCGACGTGGCCGCGGTGCACAAGTACAAGGACGACGTGATCTCGGGCCTGTACAAGGGCCTGCAGGGTCTGATCGCCTCGCGCAAGGTGACGTACATCGAGGGTGAGGGCCGGCTGTCCTCGCCGACCTCCGTCGACGTGAACGGTCAGCGTGTCCAGGGCCGCCACGTCCTGCTGGCGACCGGCTCCGTGCCGAAGACGCTGCCGGGCCTGGAGATCGACGGCGACCGGATCATCTCCTCCGACCACGCCCTCAAGCTCGACCGCGTGCCGAAGTCCGCGATCGTCCTCGGCGGCGGCGTGATCGGCGTCGAGTTCGCGTCCGCGTGGAAGTCCTTCGGCACCGACGTCACGATCATCGAGGGCCTCAAGCACCTCGTGCCGGTCGAGGACGAGAACAGCTCCAAGCTGCTGGAACGTGCCTTCCGCAAGCGGGGCATCAAGTTCAACCTGGGCACCTTCTTCCAGAAGGCCGAGTACACCCAGGACGGCGTCAAGGTCACCCTCGCCGACGGCAAGGAGTTCGAGGCCGAGGTCCTGCTCGTCGCCATCGGCCGCGGCCCGGTCTCCGAGGGCCTGGGTTACGAGGAGGCCGGGGTCGCCATGGACCGCGGCTTCGTCCTGGTCGACGAGTACATGCGGACCAACGTCCCGACGATCTCCGCCGTCGGTGACCTCGCCCCCACCCTGCAGCTCGCGCACGTCGGCTTCGCCGAGGGCATCCTGGTGGCGGAGCGGCTCGCCGGCCTGAAGACCGTCCCGGTCGACTACGACGGCGTGCCGCGGGTGACGTACTGCCACCCGGAGGTCGCCTCCGTCGGCATCACCGAGGCCAGGGCCAAGGAGATCTACGGCGCGGACAAGGTCGTCGCCCTGAAGTACAACCTCGCGGGCAACGGCAAGAGCAAGATCCTCAAGACCGCGGGCGAGATCAAGCTCGTCCAGGTCAAGGACGGTGCCGTGGTCGGCGTCCACATGGTCGGCGACCGGATGGGCGAGCAGGTCGGCGAGGCTCAGCTGATCTACAACTGGGAGGCGCTGCCCGCCGAGGTGGCCCAGCTCGTCCACGCGCACCCGACGCAGAACGAGGCGATGGGCGAGGCCCACCTCGCGCTGGCCGGCAAGCCGCTGCACTCCCACGACTGACCTCCCTCGGTCACGGGCGCGACGACACAGACTTCCGCAATTCGTAAGGAGCAACCGAAACCATGGCGGTTTCCGTAACCCTGCCGGCGCTCGGCGAGAGCGTCACCGAGGGCACCGTCACCCGCTGGCTGAAGGCCGAGGGTGAGCGTGTCGAGGCCGACGAGCCGTTGCTCGAGGTCTCGACCGACAAGGTCGACACCGAGATCCCGGCCCCCGCCTCCGGCGTGCTGTCCTCCATCAAGGTCGCCGAGGACGAGACCGTCGAGGTCGGTGCCGAGCTGGCGCTGATCGACGACGGCAGCGGCGCCCCGGCCGCCGAGGCCGCACCGCAGGCCGAGCAGGTCGCCGAGCCGGCCCCCGAGCCCGCCCCGGCGGCCCCCTCGACCGAGCAGGCCGCCCCGGCGCCCGCTCCCACCGCCGACGCAGCCGCCGGTCAGGGCGGCGGCTCCGCCGAGGGCACCGACGTGGTCCTGCCCGCGCTCGGCGAGTCCGTCACCGAGGGCACCGTCACCCGCTGGCTGAAGTCGGTCGGCGACAGCGTCGAGGCCGACGAGCCGCTGCTGGAGGTCTCGACCGACAAGGTCGACACCGAGATCCCGGCCCCCACCTCCGGCACCCTGCTGGAGATCGTGGTCGGCGAGGACGAGTCCGCCGAGGTCGGCGCCAAGCTCGCCGTCATCGGCGCGGCGGGCGCGGCTCCGGCCGCCGCACCGGCCCAGGAGGCCCCGGCCGCCGCCCAGCCGGTGGACGACGGTGCCTACGTCACCCCGCTGGTGCGCAAGCTGGCCGCCGAGAACGGCGTCGACCTGTCCACCGTCAAGGGCACCGGCGTCGGCGGCCGCATCCGCAAGCAGGACGTCGTCGCAGCCGCCGAGGCAGCGAAGGCCGCCCCGGCTCCGGCCGCGGCCGCCCCCGCTGCGCCCGCCGCGAAGAAGGCCCCCGTCCTGGAGACCTCCCCGCTGCGCGGCCAGACCGTCAAGATGCCGCGCATCCGCAAGGTCATCGGCGACAACATGGTCAAGGCGCTGCACGAGCAGGCCCAGCTGTCGTCGGTCGTCGAGGTCGACGTCACCCGTCTGATGAAGCTGCGCGCCCGGGCCAAGGACGCGTTCGCGGCGCGCGAGGGCGTCAAGCTCTCGCCGATGCCGTTCTTCGTCAAGGCCGCGGCCCAGGCGCTGAAGGCGCACGCGCCGGTCAACGCCAAGATCAACGAGGCCGAGGGGACCATCACCTACTTCGACACCGAGAACATCGGTATCGCGGTGGACTCCGAGAAGGGCCTGATGACCCCGGTCATCAAGAACGCCGGTGACCTGAACCTGGCCGGCATCGCCAAGGCGACCGCCGACCTGGCGGGCAAGGTGCGGGCCAGCAGGATCAGCCCGGACGAGCTGGCCGGTGCGACCTTCACCATCAGCAACACCGGTTCGCGCGGCGCGCTGTTCGACACGATCATCGTGCCGCCGGGCCAGGTCGCCATCCTCGGCATCGGCGCCACGGTCAAGCGCCCGGCCGTCATCGAGACGGAGGAGGGCACGGTCATCGGCGTCCGCGACATGACGTACCTGACCCTGTCCTACGACCACCGCCTGGTGGACGGCGCCGACGCCGCCCGCTACCTGACGGCGGTCAAGGCGATCCTGGAGGCGGGCGAGTTCGAGGTCGAGCTCGGCCTGTAACCGCCTCGCCATGGTGGGCCGACCACCTCGCCGGTGGACCCCGACGGTGCCCCCGCCCGGAGCTTTCCGGGCGGGGGCACCGTCGTTCTCCGCGGGCGCCCGCCGCCTTCTCCGCGGGGCCGGCACCGCCTTCTCCGGGTGGGGCGTCACCGCGTCCTCCGGGTGGGGCATCACCGTGTCCGCCCCGGGGCACGCTGTGTAAGTCTCGTCTCACCTGCGCCGTAGCGCCCCCGTGCGCCCTTACGGCACGCCGTGACGGCCGTATTGTCTAAGCGTCAATCGCCCCGGGGGGCCGCAGGGGCCCTCTCCCCGAAGGAGCCTCCATGACCGCGCCCGTCGTCCACTCGCTGCGCGAACAGATCCGCGAGCACATCCTGGAAGGGATCATCAGTGGACGCTGGCAGCCGGGCGAGCGGATCGTGGAGCGCCGGATCGCCACCGAGCTGGAGGTCAGCCAGACGCCGGTGCGGGAGGCCCTGCGGGAGCTGGAGTCGCTGCGGCTGATCGAGTCGGCGCCGAACAAGGGCGTGCGGGTGCGCAACCTGACCGCCGCCGACCTGGAGGAGAGCTACCCGGTCCGGGCCGGCCTGGAGGCGATCGCGGCGGAACTGGCGGCGGAGCGGCTCGCCGTGGACTGCTCGGCCCTGGAGCCGCACGTCGCCGCGCTGTACGAGGCCGACCGGGTCTCCGACGGGACGGGCCAGGTGCGGCACACGGTGGGCTTCCACCGGGAGCTGGTGCGGGCGGCCGGCAACTCGGTGCTGCTGCACACGTGGGAGGGGCTGGGGATCGAGGTGTTCACGGCGCTGTCGATACGGTGGCTGGGCACGGTGCAGCAGTCGTACGCGGAGGAGCACGAGGAGCTGGTGGCGGCCTTCCGCCGCCGGGACCCCCGTATCCCGGAGATCGTCAAGTCCCACGTCCTGGGCTGCGCGCCGCGGCCGTAGCCCCTGAAGACGGGCGCAGCCCAGTCTTCAGGGGCGCGGTGCCGTATCACTGTGCGGCTCCGCCGCGTGTGCGCGAGCGACCACGACGTACCCGCACTCGCCACTCAAGCTCAACCACCCGAGCCGCACCGCGCTCACCTGCACAAACTCCCCGATTCAAGGTCACCCCGTGCCACCGCCGGAGGCACCCCGTGCCGACTTTCTCGTAATCAAGAGGTTTTGCCCCTCAACCCTTTGATCGATCATCGATCACGGAGTTACAGTCACGTTTGGACTCCCACCAGAGGCCAGCCCTGTCCTGCCAAAGACCTAGGGCACCCCCGAACCCCTGCCGATGAGGGAACCCCCTTCGACTGAGGAAGGCGGCGACATGACCGACCCCAAAGCCATCCAGCCGAGCGAGCTCGACCAGCTCCCGGACCGCGACCCCGAGGAGACCGCCGAATGGCAGGCCTCCCTGGACGCCGTCACCCAGGCGGCCGGGCCGCACCGTGCCGCGTACCTGATGCGCCGCACGCTGGAGCGCGCCGAGGGCGCCGGACTGGCGCTGCCGAAGCTGCTGGAGACGGACTACGTCAACTCCATCCCGACCGCCGACGAGCCCGCGGTGGACGGTGACGAGGCGCTGGAGCAGCGCATCGCCGCCTGGAACCGCTGGAACGCGGCGGCGATGGTGACCCGCGGCAGCAAGTACGGCGTCGGCGGCCACATCGCCACCTTCGCCTCCGCCGCCTGGCTGTACGAGACGGGCTTCAACCACTTCTTCAAGGGCAAGGAGGGCGACGGCTCCGGCGACCAGCTCTACGTCCAGGGCCACGCCTCCCCCGGCATCTACGCCCGTGCCTTCCTCGACGGCCGCCTGTCCGAGGAGCAGCTGGACAACTTCCGCCGCGAGGCCGGCGGCAACGGACTGCCGTCCTACCCGCACCCGCGCAGGCTCCCCTGGCTGTGGGAGTTCCCCACCGTCTCCATGGGTCTCGGGCCGATCTCCGCGATCTACCAGGCGCGCTTCAACCGCTACCTGACCAGCCGCGGCATCAAGGACCTGACGGACTCCCACGTGTGGGCGTTCCTCGGCGACGGCGAGATGGACGAGCCGGAGTCCACCACCGCGCTCACCCTCGCCGCCCGCGAGGGCCTGGACAACCTGACCTTCGTCATCAACTGCAACCTGCAGCGCCTCGACGGTCCGGTCCGTGCCAACTTCAAGATCGTGCAGGAGCTGGAGGCCCAGTTCCGGGGCTCCGGCTGGAACGTGATCAAGTCGCTGTGGGGCACCGCCTGGGACGAGCTGTTCCAGCTGGACACCACCGGCGCGCTCGTACGCCGCCTGCGCGAGGTACCGGACGCACAGGTCCAGACGTACCAGACGCGTGACGCCGCCTACATCCGCGAGGACTTCTTCAACAAGGACCCGCAGCTCGCCGAGATGGCGAAGCTGCTGTCCGACGACAAGATCCTCGACTGTTTCCACTTCTCGCGCGGCGGCCACGAGGCCCGCAAGGTGTACGCCGCGTACAAGGCCGCGCTCGCCCACAAGGGCGCGCCGACCGTGATCCTGGCCCAGACGGTCAAGGGCCACACCCTCGGCACGGGCTTCGCGTCCAAGAACGCCAACCACCAGATGAAGAAGCTCTCGGTGGACGAGTTCAAGGACATGCGCGACCTGCTCGAACTGCCGATCAAGGACAGCGCCTTCGTCGACGGCGTGGTCCCCTACGCCCACCCGGGCGCCGACTCCCCCGAGGTGCGCTACCTCCAGGAGCGCCGCGCCGCGCTCGGCGGCCCGGCCCCGGCCCGGCGCGTGCACCCGCTCGCGCCGCTGCCCGCGCCCGCCGACAAGGCGTTCGCCTCCTTCGACAAGGGTTCCGGCTCGCAGAGCGTGGCCACCACCATGGCCTTCGTCCGCCTGGTCAAGGACCTGGTCCGCGACAAGGAGACCGGCAAGCGCTGGGTGCCCATCGTCCCCGACGAGGCGCGCACCTTCGGCATGGAGAGCCTCTTCCCGTCCCTGGGCATCTACTCCCCCAAGGGCCAGACGTACGAGCCGGTCGACCGCGACCAGCTGATGTACTACAAGGAGGCCACCAACGGCCAGATCCTCAACGAGGGGATCACCGAGGCCGGTTCGATGGCCGACTTCATCGCCGCTTCGACGTCGTACGCGACGCACGGCGAGGCGATGATCCCGTTCTACATCTTCTACTCGATGTTCGGCTGGCAGCGCACGGCCGACCAGATGTGGCAGCTCGGCGACCAGCTCGGCCGCGGCTTCCTGGTCGGCGCCACCGCCGGCCGCACCACGCTGACCGGTGAGGGTCTGCAGCACGCGGACGGCCACTCGCCCGCCATCGCGGCGACCAACCCGGCCGCGCTGTCGTACGACCCGGCGTTCGCGTACGAGATCGCGGCGATCGTGAAGGACGGCCTGCGCCGCATGTACGGCGAGGCGGCCCCGGGTGAGGACCCGAACGTCTTCTACTACCTGACGGTGTACAACGAGCCGGCGCCGCAGCCGGCCAAGCCGTCCGCGGCCGGTGTCGACGAGGGCATCGTCAAGGGCCTGTACCGCTTCAACACGGCCGAGACGGCGGGCCTGACCCCCGCCGCGAACGCCCCGCGCATCCAGCTGCTCGGCTCGGGTACGGCGATCCACTGGACGCTCAAGGCGCAGCAGCTGCTCGCCGAGGAGTGGGGCGTCGCCGCCGACGTGTGGTCCGCGACCTCCTGGACGGAGCTGCGCCGGGACGCCATGGACGCCGACGCGGCGCTGCTGCGCGGCGAGGAGCGGGTGCCGTACGTCCGCCAGGCGCTGCAGGGTGCCCAGGGCCCGGTCCTCGCGGTCTCCGACTACATGCGCCAGGTTCCGGACCAGATCGCGCAGTGGGTCGAACAGGACTGGTCCTCGCTGGGCGCCGACGGCTTCGGCCTGTCGGACACCCGCGACGCCGCCCGCCGCCACTTCGGCGTCGACGCCGAGTCCATCGTGGTCGCGGCCCTCGCCCAGCTCGCCCGGAGCGGCGAGGTCAAGGCGACGGCCGTGAAGGAGGCGCGCGAGCGCTACGGCCTGTAGGCACGAGGCTGGTCGTGACAGGAGGCCCCCGCCGCCGCGGGGGCCTCCTCGCGTTCTCCTGCATCATGTGGGGATGCGTGCTGCCCGCCTCATCAAGATGGTGCTGCTCCTCCAGTCCCGTCCGACCATGACCGCCGCCGAGCTGGCCCGGGAGCTGGAGGTGTCGGAGCGGACCGTGACGCGGGACGCGCAGGCGCTGTCGGAGGCGGGCGTGCCGGTGTACGCGGAGCGGGGGCGGGCCGGGGGCTACCGCCTGATCGGCGGCTACCGCACCCGGCTGACCGGCCTTGCGCGGGGCGAGGCGGAGGCGCTGTTCCTGTCCGGGGTTCCCGGGGCGCTGCGCGAGATGGGCCTGGAGGACGCGGCCTCGGCGGCCCGTCTGAAGGTGTCGGCGGCCCTGCTCCCGTCCCTGCGGGACGCCTCCCGCACGGCGGCGCAGCGCTTCCACCTGGACGCTCCGAACTGGTTCCGGGAGCCCCGGACGCCCGAGCTGCTGCCTGCGGTGGCGGACGCGGTCTGGGACGACCGTCGGATCGCCGCGCGCTACCGGCGCGGGCGGGACGAGGTGGTCCGGGAGCTGGAGCCGTACGGGCTCGTGCTGAAGGCGGGCGTCTGGTACCTGTGCGCGCGGGTGGCGGGACTGACAGGGGCGGCTCGGGCGGCTCGGGCGGAGAGGTCGGCGGGGTCGGCGGACGAAGGGCCCGGGGGCGCCGAGTCCGGCACGGGCTCCGGCTCGGGCACGGGCTCCGGCTCGGGCACGGGCTCCGGCTCCGGCTCCGGCTCCGGCTCCGGCGAGTCGTCGTACCGGGTGTACCGGATCGACCGGTTCACGGCGGTGGAGGCCGGTGAGGAGCGCTTCGCACGGGACGAGGGCTTCGACCTGCCCGCGTTCTGGGCGGAGCGGGCCGAGCAGTTCGCCCGGTCGCTCCTGCGGGCCGAGGTGGTGGTGCGGCTTTCGGAGCGGGGCGTGCGCGCGCTGCCGCACTCCGTCGACGGGCCGGCCGCCCGGGAGGCGCTGGAGGTCGCGGCGCCGGACGCGGACGGGTGGGTGCGGGTGACGCTGCCCGTGGAGTCGGAGGAGGTGGCGCACGCCCAGCTCAGAGGCCTGGGGCCGGAGGTGGAGGTCCTGGCTCCGAGGACGCTGCGGGAGCGGTTCGCGCGGGACGCGCGGCGGCTGGCGGGACTGTACGGCACCCCGTAGGACCCGTGCGGTACGACGCCGGCGGAATCCGCGGCACTCCGCGTGCGCCGCCCGCGCCCAGGGCCGATGCTGGATCCGTGATGGACGAGACGGAGTTCTGGGAGCTGATCGACGCCGCCCGGGAGGGCGCCGGCGGCGATGCCGAGGACCAGGCCGACCTGCTCGTCGAGCGGCTGCTCGGCATGGACCCGGACCTGGTGCTGGACTTCGCCCGTCACTTCGAGGCCCGGTACAACCGCGCCTGCACCTGGGACCTGTGGGGCGCCGCGTGGATCCTGCTCGGCGGGGCGAGCGACGACGCCTTCGACTTCTTCCGCTGCTGGCTGATCGGCCAGGGCCGCGAGGTGTACGAGGGCGCGGTGCACGAGCCCGACTCGCTTGCCGAGCTGCTGGACGACTTCGACGAGGAGCTGGACGGCGACGGCGAGGACCTGGGTTACGCCGCCGACGAGGCGTACGAGCAGCTCACCGGGAGCGTCGCCCCGGACCTCGGTATCGCGCCCGCCCCGGCGGAGCCGCTGGGCACGCCGGTCGACCTGGAGAGCGACCGGGCCCTGGCCGAGCGCCTGCCCCGCCTGTGGGAGCGGTTCGGGCCCGAGTGAGACGACCCCGCCCGACGGTGCTCGGGCGGTACTCGGGCAGTGCTCAGGCGGTGCGGCGCCGGCCGGTGTCGGACGGAAGGTACGCCTCGGGCCGGTCGGCCGTGACCGCGTGGTGCGGGGGCGCCGCGTTGGCCTCGCCGAGTGCCGAGGCGGTGACCGCGGCAGGCCCCAGGACGACTGCGGCGGCGACGCACACCACCGTCCAGGTGCCGCGTAGGCCCCGGCGCCGGTCCGGCCGTGCCCGTCGGCGCCCGCCCGGCCGGCCGCGCCCGCCCTCCCCGCAGGCTCCTCCGCCGCCGCCGATTCCGCCGTCTCCGCCGATTCCTGGGCACCCGCCGTACCCGCCGTACCCGTTCGTCATGGTCGCCCCGCCTCCCGTCGGTGTTGGTGCGTCCGACCGTAGGAGGCCAGGGTGTGCGACGGCTGCGCGGCCGCTGTGGCCGTGCTGTGGGTCCGGCCGGATCGGGCCACGCCGGGCCGGGGTCGGGTCTGGCCGGGGCGGGTCAGCCCGCGCGGCCCTGGAGCAGGGCCGCCGTCTCCCTGATGTCGGTGAGGCGGGCGGCGAGGGCGGCGCCCGGACAGTCGGTGGCGTATCCGTCGTCGTGTCCCGCGACGGCGGGCAGCGTGGCGGTGGCGCCCGCGGCGAACCGGCTGAGGCCGTTGCTGGAGACCAGGCCGACCTCCGCGCGCGGGTCGGTGCCGCTCTCGCCCAGTTTCCAGGCGGCCACGGCGGCGATCGCGTCGGTCAGCTCGTCCGGCACGGGCACGCCCTCGGTGTAGGTACCGAGGGCGGCGATCCCGGTGGTGCGGTGGTTGAAGCCCTGGGTGTGGGCCCCGGTGACGGGCCGGTCGATGCCGCCGGCGCGGCCCTCGTAGACGGTGCCGCAGCGGTCGACGACGAAGTTGTAGCCGATGTCGTCCCAGTCCCGGGCTCCGGTCTGGCCCTGGTAGACGCCGCGGAGGATGGCCGGCACGTCGGCGCAGTCGTAGCCGTTCGGGGTGTCCGTGTGGTGGACGAAGACCGCGACGACCTTGTCGTCGTAGCGCGGGGCGGGCTGTGCGCGGGCCTCGCCGCCCAGCCAGACCGACCGGGACACGATGTCCGGCCGCGGCGCGGCGTACCGGTCGGCGGCGGCCGGAGCGGCCGCCTGCGCGTCGGCGGCGTGTTCGACGCCGTTCGCGCACAGGAACAGCGCGGCGACGGCCGCCAGCCCGGGCAGCGCGCCGAGCAGCGCCCTGACCGCGACCGGCGGGCGGACGGCGCGGGAGGTCCGGTCGGCGCGCCGTTCGCCGGACCCGCGCGCTCCTCGCAAGACAGGCATGGTCCTACTGTCCGGCGAATCCACTCTGTCCGCGATGTGTGCTGTGCCACGCGGTGGAACCATCGTCCTGGTCCACGGCGTTTCACCGTTGACCGCACTCGCTCGCACGGTGGCCGTTTCTGTACGGCCGGGCGTGCCCGACTGATCACCCGGACGGTACGGCACGTACTGATGGGTTCCGGGGTCCGGTGGAAAGGCGGCTCGCGTGGACCTGCTCGACATCCTGCTGGCGCTGGTGGTGCTGGCCTACGCCGCGTCCGGTTACCGGCGCGGACTGGTGGCCGGGTGCGTCTCGCTCGCCGGCTTCGTGGGCGGCGCGGTACTCGGCGTGTGGCTCCTGCCGTGGGTGACCGGCCTGGTCGCCGCGGGCTCGACGGCGGCGACGGTGACCGCCGTGGTCACGGTGCTGCTGCCGGCGATGGTGGGGCACGAGCTGGCGGGGCGGCTCGCCCTGCGGCTGCGCCGGGAGCTGGACGCCGGTCCGCTGCGGGTGGCCGACGGGGTCGGCGGGGCGGTGGCGAACGCGGCGGCGGCGCTGATCGTGGCGTGGGTGGCGGGGAGCGTCCTGGCGGCGTCGTCGTCCTCGCTGCTGACCTCGGCGATCCGGGACTCGACGCTGCTGGGCGCCGTGCAGCGGGCGATGCCGGACACCACGCCGGCGTGGTTCTCGGGGGCGACGTCCGCGCTGACCGAGGCCGGGTTCCCGCAGGTCTTCAACCCGTTCGAGAACGAGTCGACGGCGAAGGTGCCCGAGCCCTCCGGAGACAGCGTCACCGCGGCGGCCACCGACGCGGCCCGGCGGAGCACGGTGAAGGTGGAGGGTGTCACGGGCACCCAGGGCCGGGAGGGCAGCGGCTTCGTGTACGCGCCGCAGCGGGTGATGACCAACGCCCACGTGGTGGCCGGCATCGACGACCCGACCGTGCGGGTCGGCGGGGTGGGCCGGGCGTTCGAGGCGCGGGTGGTGCTGTTCGACCCGGCCACGGACGTGGCCGTGCTGTACGTGCCGGGGCTGGACGCGCCGGTGCTGCGGTTCGACGACGACGCCGCGCCCCGCGACGCGGCGGTGGTCGCGGGGTATCCGCAGGACGGCGACCTGGACCTGAGGGCGGCGACGGTGGCGCACCGGGTGCAGGCGAGGGGTCAGAACATCTACCACGACGAGACCGTCACCCGGGAGATCTACTCGATCCGCTCCACGGTCCGCCCGGGCAACTCGGGCGGACCGCTGCTGACCACCGACGGCCGGGTGTTCGGCGTGGTGTTCGCCCGCTCCACCTCCGACGCCTCGACGGGCTACGTGCTGACGGCGGCCGAGGTGGCCGACGAGGCGCGGCAGGCGGCCGACGCGACGAGCGCGGTGGACACGGGCGAGCCGGTCACCTCGTGACCGGCGGCGCGCCCCGCCCGGCCGCCGCGTCGGCCGGGGTGAGGGACCGGCCCATCAGTACGTCGTCGGCGTAGGCGCCGTCGAGCAGGAACTCCTCCGGCTGCACTCCCTCGACGACGAAGCCCTCGGACTCGTAGAGCTTCCGGGCGGCCGTGTTGTGCCCGAGGACGCGCAGGGTGAGGCGGCGGGCGCCCAGGCGCCGGGCCTCCTCGACGGCGCCCCGCACCAGGGCCCGTCCGGCACCGTGCCCGCGGGCGGCGTCGGCGACGGCGAGGCCGTGGATCGCGCGTACGTGCGCGTTGGAGGCCAGCTGTGTGGGGTGGCCGAGGCGGACGTAGCCGACGACGGCGCCGTCGAGCTCGGCGACGAGATGTTCGGCGGGGCCCGAGTGGGGGCGGAAGAAGGGGTCGTCCGGGCCCGGCGGGGGCGAGACGGCGTGCAGCGGGGACCAGGTCGCCCGGTCGATCCGGCGCAGCGCTTCCTCGTCCCCGGGCCTGGCGTGACGTATGTGCGGGGCTGGCATGACGATCACTGTACGACGCGGTGGGCGGGGCCGGTCCGGGGTTTTCCCCCGGCCACCCGGCAGGATGGGCCCATGGACGACGGACGCTTGCACGACCGACGCGGGGACGACGGACGCGGGGACGACGGACGCCGCGGCGAGGGACACCACGGCCCCCACGGCGAGGAACGGCGGGACGGCGGACGCCACGGCGAGGGACGGCGGGGCGGCGGACGGTCGCGCGTCGCGGTGGCCGGTGCCTCCGGTCTCGTCGGCGGCGCACTGGCACGTTCCCTGACCGCGGACGGGCACGAGGTGGTGCGCCTGGTGCGGCACGAACCCCGGGGCGCGGACGAGGTCCGGTGGGACCCGGAGAACGGGCGGGTGGACGCGGCCGGGCTCGCCGGGTGCGACGCCGTGGTCAATCTGGCCGGGGCCGGGGTCGGTGACCACCGGTGGACGGACGCGTACAAGACCCGTATCCGCAGCAGCCGGGTGCACGGTACGACGGCGCTGGCGGAGGCCGTCGCCGCGATGGAACGGCCGCCGCGGGTCTTCGTGAACGGCAGCGCGGTGGGGTTCTACGGCGAGACCGGCGACCGGGCGGTGGACGAGAGCGCGCCCGCGGGCGAGGGATTCCTGCCGGGACTGTGCGTGGAGTGGGAGGAGGCGGCGGCCCCGGCCCGGAAGGCGGGCGTGCGGACGGTCTTCGTGCGGACCGGACTGGTCGTCGCGCGGCGGGGCGGGGCCTGGGGCCGGCTCTTCCCGCTCTTCCGGGCGGGGCTCGGCGGACGGCTGGGAGACGGGTCGCAGTACTGGTCCTTCGTGGCGCTGCACGACGAGGTGGCGGCGATCCGGCATCTGCTCGACCGGGACGACCTGTCCGGCCCGTTCAACCTGACGGCCCCGCGGCCGGTGACGAACCGTGAGGTCACGGTGGCGATGGGCCGGGTACTGCACCGTCCGACGCCGTTCCCGGTGCCGGCGCCGGTCCTGCGCGCGGTGCTCGGCGAGATGGCGGGCGACGTCCTGGGCAGCGCCCGGGTCCTCCCGGCCCGCCTCCTGGAGTCGGGCTTCCGCTTCGCGTTCCCGGAGATCGACGGCGCGATCCGCGCAGCCCTGTGACGGCACCGCCGCCACGGACCGCACCCGCATGCCCCGGCCTCCCCTCCCCCATGGGCGCGTCACCCGCCCGCCTGACCACATGAACACCACTCGTGACCGCTCCGCGCCGGTATGCGACCGCCGTGCGACCGTGCCCTGTCTCCGTGCGACTCCCGCTGACCGTTCCGGGACCTAACCTCGTCTCGAACTCGGGTATCCCCCAAGCCGGCCGCGGGCATGACGTCTCCAGCGGCCGCGCAACCTCGAGGAGGGGCACGTGCTTGAGCCCGCGTACCAGGCGGACGTCGTCGTCGTGGGGGCCGGGGCAGCCGGACTCGCCGCGGCCAGGCGACTGACCGGCGCAGGAGTGACGACCACGGTCCTGGAGGCCGCCCATGCGGTGGGCGGCCGGATGGCCACCGAGAAGGTCGACGGCTTCCGGCTCGACAGAATCGGGCAGCTGCTGTCCACGGCGTATCCCGAACTGCGCCGCACCCCCGGGCTCGACGGCCTCGCGCTGCTGCCGTTCGCCCCCGGGGTCCTGCTGCACAGCGAGGGCCGCCACCATCGCGCGGGCGCCCAGGCGGGCGCACGGAGCGCGAGGAGCGCACTTCATGCAGTACGCGCCCTCGCGAGCGCCCCTCGGGCGATACCCGCGCCCCGGCGCGCGATCACCGCGCTCGGTGCGCCCGCAAGGCCCGCCACCCCGCACCGCCCCCGCGCCGGTGCCCCGCTCGGCACCGCCGTGGACCAGGCCCGGCTCGGTGCCGCGCTGTCGCGGCACGCCAGCACGCCGGTCGAACGGCTGCTGGCCCGCCCGGAGTTGCCCGCGGCCCAGGCCCTGGCCGCCCGCGGGCTGCCGACCCGCACGATCGACGGCTTCCTGCGTCCGCTGCTCGCCGCGCTGCTGTGCGATCCGGACCTCACCACCTCCAGCCGGTGCGCGGACCTCGCCCTGCGGGCGTTCGCCGGCGGGCGGCTCGCGCTGCCCGCGGGCGGCGCCGAGTCTCTGGCCGAGCACCTGGCGCGCGGTCTGCCGCCGGGCACCGTGCGCACCGGTGTGCGGGTCACCTCGGTCGCGACCAACGCCGTGACCACCGCGGAGCACGGCGTCATCCGCTGCCGGGCCGTCCTGGTGGCCACCGACGCCCGTGCGGCCGCCGAGCTGCTGCCGGGGCTGCGGGTGCCGGACTTCCACCCGGTGACGGTGGTCCACCACACGACCGACGAGCCGCCGGCGACGGGCGCGTCCCTGCTGCTGGACGCGGACCGGGGCGGCCCGGTCGCCCACACGGCGGTGGTCAGTCACGTGGACCCGTCCAGGGCGCCCGCCGGCCGCGCCCTGGTCTCGTCGACGGTCCTCGGCCCCCGCCCGTCCGACGTCGACACCGCCGTACGCATGCACCTCTCCCGCCTCTACGGCGTCCCGACCACCCGCTGGGAGACCCTGGCGGTGCACCACACACCGGAAGCGGTCCCGGCCATGCGGCCCCCGCACGACCTCCGCAGGCCGGTACGGCTGCTGGCCGGCCTGTACGTGTGCGGCGACCACCGGGACACCAGCACCCCCCAGGGCGCCCTCCACTCGGGCCTGCGCGCCGCGGCAGCGGTCCTCACGGACCTGGGCGCGGGCCGGCCGATGCACTCGGCGGAGACGGTGGGCGCGGAACGGGCTGCGTGACACGCGCGGAGGGCGCCGCCCCGGCCGGACGCGGCGCCCTCCGCACCCGCTCGTCCCCCTCAGCTCTCCCAGGGAGACAGCGAGCGGTGTCGCACGTACATGTCCGAGAGCGCCCGCCGGTCGTTCCGCACCCGGAGGAATTCGAGGACGAGCGAGAAGAGTTCCGCCACGGCCCGCCGGTTCTGCTCGGCCGTCAGGCCGCTCAGCGTGCGCGGGCCCTCGATGTCGAGGCCGGGCACCGCGTCCTTCAGGACGCGCGTCACCCAGCCGAGACCCGAGTACTCGCCCCGCCGAACGGCCAGCCACTCGTCGAATCCGCGCAGCAGGCCGCCGGAAAGCGCCTGGTCCATTCCCAGGAGATACGTCGCGGTCGGGTAATACGTGCCGTCGAGACCGTACATGGACGGCCTTGCGCGCAGATTCTCGATGAGTTCGGCGTCGTTCACTGTTCCCCTAGAACCCGAAATCGATTTCGCCGGGCCAGTCCCACTCCGCCTTGTAGTCGTTGATGAGCTGCCCCTCACGTCCGGTGAAGCCGTCGTACACGCGGCCGTTGAACACGACGACCACATGCGTGCCCCAGAAAGTATCCTGCTTCCGGTAGCCGCCGAGCTGCGGCAAGCCGCCCTTCGGTCTGATCGTGACGATCTCGCCCCCGCCGAGGCTGTCCCGGATCCGTTGGGCGCAGGCCGCGCAGTCGCTGGAATTCGGAATCTTCGACGTGGGGCGCGGCAGTCCGGCGACACTGTGCGTCCCGCACGACGAGTCCGCGGCCGCGGCGCGCGCGGCAGGGGCCCGCAGCGTGGACTTTCCGGCGACCGCGCAGCCGCGTCTGAGGAGTCTGAGTTTGTCGTACGCCGCGTCCAGGGCCTTGAGTTTCGCGCCGATGAGGGCGTCGACGGCGAGGGGTGCGCAGTTCTCGAGGTCCTTCTCGGCCAGGCAGGATGTGTAGTTGCTCAGGCCGGTGAGCGCCTTGGTGGTGTCCCAGAGCTTCTTGCCGGCGGCTCCGATGGCGGGTCCCGCGGCTTCTATCGCGCAGTAGATCTCGTTGTGCTGGCACCAGCGGGCGTGTTTGGCGGGGTCGCAGGGGATGTAGGCGTTCTGGCAGCGGTACTGCTCCCTTGCCCTGGCGCCGTCGTCGTTGACCGCCTTCTCCTTGGCGGCGACAGCGGCCTTGCGGCGGGCCTCTGCTTCTTCCTTCGCCTTGGTGACCGCGGCCGTGAAGGCCGCCGCGGCGTCGGCGAGGGCCGCGTCGGCGGACTTGCCGGCCGCGAGCGCGGACTGCCGGGCCCGGTCGGCCGCGTAGGAGGCGTTCGTCGCTTCGGTCTGGGCCCATTCGGCGG
This sequence comes from Streptomyces mayonensis, assembly GCF_018982965.1. GTDB lineage: Bacteria > Actinomycetota > Actinomycetes > Streptomycetales > Streptomycetaceae > Streptomyces > Streptomyces mayonensis. The sequence goes on from NZ_JACBYP010000080.1 coordinate 18,391, forward strand.
ACAGGGTGGCGTCGGTGGCGGACCGGGCGGCGTCGGCCGCGGCGACGTCGGCGCTCTGGGCGGCGTCGCGTGCGGTCTTGGCGGACGCGGCGGCCTTGGCGGCGGATGCCTCCGCCTCCCGTGCGTACTGTGCCGCCTGGTCGGCGTGGTCCTGAGCCCGCTGCGCCGCGTCCTTGGCCTTGTCGGCCCAGCCGGCCGCCTCGGAGGCCGCGTCCCGCGCGAGGGCGGCGACGCGCTGAGCCTCGGCCGCGTCCTTCTGCGCGGTGGCCGCGACTCCCGCCGCGTCACTGATCATCTTCTGGACGATCGCGACGTGGGTGGCGGTGAGCTGGTCCTTGTTCCGCGCGGTGTACTGGCCCGAGACGATGAAGGCGTGCAGCATCTGTGGGGAGCCCGCGAGCGCGACGCGCGCCGCCGCCTTCACCTCCGGTCCGCCGGAGTCGACCAGCTGGGCCGCCCGCACCCGCTCGTCCTCGGTCCGCGCGGCGAACTGCGTCTCGGTGAGGAACTCGCTGAATTTCCTGGGGTCGTTGCTGTGCAGGGCCGCCAGGCCCGCCTCCTCGACGTTGGGTCCGGCGGTTTCGAGTACCTGGGCGATGCCGGTGCGCATGTACTGACTGCTGATCTGGTACTGGCCGTTGTTCACGAACTCGGTCACGGTGGCCGCGTCGCCGTCGAGAGCGGCTTCGGCGGCCTCGCGGACGTCCTGGGCCGGGCTCTCCTCGGCGAGCCGCTCGACGTAGGAGCGGTCGTCCTGCTGCTGGGCCGTCCGCCAGCCGTTGCGGAGCCAGTCGACGACGACGTCGTCGGGCCCGGCGAGGGCCGCCTCCGCCGCGGCACGCCCCCAGGGTGTGCCGTTCTTCATCGTGAGCACGGCGAGCGCGCGCCCCTCGTCCGCCACCGACGCCAGGTCCGCACCGGGCCCGTCCGCGGCGGTGACCAGGCGGTCCCGCTCGGTCTCGCGGTCCTGGTCGCCCTGTTCGAGCGCGGCTTCGTCGGCTGTCAGACGCTCGGCCTCCGCCTTGTCGTCCTTGGCCCGTTCGACACCGGCGTTCATGCGGCCCAGGAGCTCCTCGGCCTCGACCTCGCGGGCGAGTACGAAGACCTGCTGCGCCTCGGTGACCGCGGCACTGGCGGCGTCCGCGGCCTCCGTGGCCGCGCCCGCGTGTTCGGTCGACCTGGCGGCCGCCGTCTCCGCGTCGCCCGCGTGCTCGGCCGCCTCGTCGGCCGCGTCGGCCGCCTTCCTCGCGTGCCCGGCCGCCGATCGGGCGGAGTCCCGCGCCTGCTGTGCCGCCGTGGCGGCCTTGCGGGCCAGCGCCTCGGCGGCGGATGCGGCACGGTTCGCCTCGGCGGCGTGCCTCTTGGCCGCCGCGGCCGCGGCACGGGCCTCACGGGCGGCCGCGCTCGAGGCGTTGGCGTAGCCACTGGCCTCGACCGCGGCGTCGGCGGCGGCGTTCGCGTTCGCACCCGCGCCCAGCGCGGCCTTGACCGCGTCGCCGGCCGCCGTGGCCGCCGTGGACGCCTGGTCGGCGGCGTCCGCCGCCTTGTCCGCTCCCTCGGCCGCGGCACGCGCGGTCTTCGCCGCCTTCCGGGCGGCGTCCGCCTTGCCCGCGTCGGTGGCCGCGTCGGCCGCGGCACTGCGGGCGCGCGAGGCCGCCTGCGACGCTCCGGCGGCCGCCGACGCCGCCTGGGAGGCGGCGTTGGCCGCGATCCGCGCCGAACTGTTGGCCGCCCGTGCCGAGTCGATGGCCTGCTGCGCCGCCTTGGCGGCCTGGGACGCCGCCTTGGCGGCACGGGAGGCGGCCCGTCCCGCCGCGTCCGTGTCCTTCTTCGCGGCCTCCGCCTCGCTCGCGGCCCGCAGCGCGGCCTCCTTGGCCAGCTTCGAAGCCTGGATGGCCTTGTCGGACTCCGACTTGGCCGCCTTCGTCTCCGCGGCGGCCTGCCGTCCCGCCTCCTTCGCCTGCTCGGCGAGCTGCTCGACGGTCGCGTGTTCCTGGTCCTTGGCCCGCGCCACGAACTGGCCGACCTGGAGGAACTCGGTGATCTCCTCCGCCGTGCCGTTCAGCGCGAGCCGGCCGGCCGCCCGCACGTTGGGGCCGCCCACACTCATGATCTGAACGAGCTGGACCCGCTCGTCCTGCCGGTGTCCGGTGTACTGACCCTCGGTGAGGAACCTGCTCACGTCCTCGGCGGTACCGGCCAGCGCGGCACGTCCCGCCTCCTGCACCTGCGGGCCACCCGCGTCGATCACCTGCGCGGCCCACACCCGCTCGTCCTGCTGCAGCGGCGCCTCCCAGCCCCAGGCGACGAAGGCCTGAATGTCCTCCGCGGTTCCGGAGAGCGCCGTTCTCGCGGCCGCGAGCGTCTCGGTCCCGCCCAGGGAGGCGAGCTGGGCGGCATTTACCCGGGCGTCCTGAACCGCCAGTTCGTCGGCGACCGCCAGGAACGCCTGTACGTCGGCGTCCGTACCCGTCAGTGCGGCCTCCGCCGCGGCCTTGACGCCCGGCCCGCCGGCCTTCCAGTGGTCGACGATCCGGCCGCGGTCCGTGGGCGTCACCTCCGCGAGCGCCGCGACGGCACCCGTGCGCGCGGCCGCGGACGCGGGAGGGGCGCCGGTCCCCAGCAGCCCCCCGACCAACGCGAACGGCAGCAACGTCACCACCAGAACGCGCAGCAGTCGTGAGTGTCTCCGACGGCCCCTCAGAACGCCCCGCCCCATGTACACAGACCTTCCCGATCGGTCACACACCAGACACCTGATCCCCGCACAGAGGGTCAACTCTTCACCAGAGATCCACAATCCACAAGAGCATCGGAGCCGTTCCCTGACGGCTGGTCAGATTCGGTGCATAGCGGAGTTGTTGAACATTTTCACTTCCAATGGAACCAGTCCCTCATTTCATGACTCACCGGACCTCGCGGCAGGGGAAGAGAATGGGTGCGCCTCGAATAGTTGTTTGATACTGTCCGGCTCGAATGCCGGGGGGCATAAATGTCGGCGTGCTCTTCGACCAGACGGTCACGTACGCCTTCAACAGGCCTCCCCCCGCCCGAAAAAACAACCGTGCGGCCCTGGAGGAAACGCAATGACCCCTCGTCGTCGAAGATTTCTGGCGCCCGTTCTCGTAGCCGTTGCAGCAGTCGCCGGAATTTCATCCATGGCCTCGGCAGAAAGCGGCACAGCACCGCTCGCAGCCGATGAGGAAATGCCGTCCGCGGTGGAGGACTTCAATTACCCCGGTGCCGACCGGATCCTGGCGGAAGAGGGTATCGAGCTGAAGCGCGGGGACGGTCGCATCCTGTTGGCCGAATGCGGTCAGACCGCTGATCAGATCACGGTCTACACCGTCGCGGACTCGTCGTCCGGCCGAAAGGGAACGTACTGCTTCCGGACCACGGCGAAGTCCGGCCACCTCACCCTCGAGCTGCCTCGCGTCTTCGCCCTCGAGACCAGCGCGAACCCCATCAGCGCGGACCTGACCGCCGAGGGACAGAAGCACACCGTCAACATGACCGCGGACGAATTCAGGAGTGTGGGCGAGGGAACCGTCGGCGGTGCCCAGTCGGTGCTCGTCGAAATCCGCGTCACGGGCTGATGCCTCTCGCCATCGTGTCCGAAACCGCGACGGATAGGAACAAGTACCGCATGTCCATGTCCTCATCACGCTCCCGCGCCACCGTGTCCGCGGCCCTCATGACCGCCGCCGTGGCCGCCGGCTGCCTCACCGCCGGCCCCGCCCAGGCCGCCACCGGACCGGCCGGCTCGGCCAACGCCTACAACTTCACCGCCCGCCTGAAGGTGGGTGACGACCAGCGCGCCTGCTCCGGCGTGCTCGTCGACTCCCAGTGGGTGGCCACCGCCGCCAGTTGCTTCGCCGACGACCTGGGCGGCGGGCCCGTCGAGGCGGGCAAGCCCCGGTGGAAGACGACGGCGTGGTTCCCCACCGACCCGAACCCGGACGTCCCCGGTGCCAGCCGCCCCGTCGAGGTCGTCGAACTGGTGCCCCGCACCGACCGTGACATGGTCCTGGCCCGCCTCGAGGCGCCCATCGGTGCCCCCACCGTGCCGTTCGCCACCACCGCGCCCGCCGTGGGCGAGGAGCTGACGGCCGTGGGCTTCGGCCGGACCAAGGACGAGTGGGTTCCCGACGCCCGGCACACGGCGTCCTTCACGGTCCGCTCCGTCTCCGGCACCACGGTCGCCCTCGACGGCAAGACCGAGGACGACGCCATCTGCGCGGGCGACGCCGGCGGACCGCTCCTGCGGCAGAAGGACGGCGGGTTCGAGCTGGTGGCGCTCGCCAGCCAGTCCTGGCAGGGCGGCTGCTGGGGCACCGACCCGGCCGAGACCCGCAACGACGCGGTCTCGCCCCGCCTCGACAACGTCGCCGGCGGCGACACCCTCACGCCCGGCACCGTCCTGCACGCCGAGGACAGCCTCACCTCCAACGCCGCGCGCCTCACCCTGCGCGCCGACGGCGACCTCGTCGTCGTCTCCAACGCCGGCCGGACCCTGTGGTCCACCGGAACCGCGGGCCACCCCGGTGCCACCGCCCGGTTCGACACCAACGGCAACCTCGCCGTCCTCGACTCCGACGGCAGCACCGTCCTGTGGGAGTCGAAGACCACCGCGCCCGGCGGCAGCGCCGTCCTCCAGGACCGCGGCAACTTCGTCGTCCGCGACGCCCAGGGCGCGTCCCGGTGGGCCGCCGGCACCGAGGTCCGCCACGACTACGACGGCGACGGCCGCAGCGACCTGGCCGAGTGGTACGACTACGGCGACGGCCACGACGAGATCCACACCTTCTCCGCGAAGGCCGACGGCGGCTTCGACGCCCCCGCGCACGCGTGGAGCGTTCCGTCCGGCAACTACTGGGCCGAGAACATGAAGCGCTTCACCGGCGACTTCAACGGCGACGGCCGCGGCGACGTGGCCGCCTTCTACGGCTACTCCAACGGCGACGTCGGCCTGATCACCTGGCTCAGCCTGGGCGACGGCCTCTTCGCCGAGCCCCTGCACTCCTGGAAGACCACCTCGGGATGGACGTTCGACCGCATGACGGTCAACTCCGGCGACTTCGACGGCGACGGCCGCGACGACGTCTCCGTCTGGTACGACTACGCCGACGGCAGCGACAAGCTCCACACCTTCCTCGCCAAGGCCGACGGCGGCTTCGCCAGCCCCTTCTCCTCCTTCGCGCGCACCGAGGGCTGGACGGCGTCGAGCATGAAGTTCACCACCGGCGACTACAACGGCGACGGCCGCGACGACCTCGCCGCGCTCTACGGCTACGCCACCGGCGAGGTCCGGCTCATCACCTTCCCCGCCACGCCCGACGGCGGCTTCGACGACACCGCCGTCCACGGCTGGAGCTCCACCGGCTGGAACTTCGGTGCCGCGAGTCTGCACTCCGGCGACTTCGACGGTGACGGCCGCGACGACATAGCCGCCTGGTACGACTACGGCGACGGCCACGACGCCGTGATCGGCTTCACCGCCGACGCCACGGGCAAGTTCGGCAACCGCACCGAGCTGTGGACCACCGCGGCCGGCAACTACTCCCGCGGCAACATGAAGATCGTCACCGGCGACTTCGACGGCGACGGCCGCGACGACCTGGCCACGCTCTACGGCTACTCGGACGGCCGGGTCAAGACCATCACCTGGACCGCCAAGGCCGACGGCACCCTCAACGCCCCGCTGCACAGCTGGGAGACCGCCAGCGGCTGGACGTTCTCCCGCATGCACACGATCGAGCGCTACAGCCCCGCCTGATCCCGGGCACACCGGCGCCGACGGGCCCCGCCGCTCCGGCCTCCGGCGCGGCGGGGCCCGCCGGCTCGCGCCCTACCCGAGCGCCGCCACCCTGTCCCGGTACCCCCGCACCGGGGCCGCGTCCCGGTAGGGCTCCAGGCGGCGTTCGAAGTCGCGGACGTACTCCGTGGCCCGCACCGAGCGCATCTCGGCCGCCTGGCCGGCCGCCTCGGCGGCCAGCTGGCAGGCCTGGTCGAGTTCGCCGAGGCCCAGCCGGGCGGTGGCGAGGACCACCCGGCAGAACAGCCGGCTGCGGGCGTACGCGGGCGCGCGCAGGTGCAGCGAGCGTTCCGCGTGCTGGGCGGCGGCGCGGAACTGCTGCAGGTCGCGGTGGCAGTGCCCGAACTCGTCGGCGAGCTGCGCCTCGTCGAAGAAGCGCGCCCAGTGCGGCACCTCGTCGCCGGGCCGGGCGGCCCCCAGCGCCCGCTCGGCGCGGACCAGCGCGGCGGTGCAGGCCCGCACCTCGCCGAGCACGCCGTGCGCCCTCGCCTCGGCGGCGTGCAGCAGGGTCTGCACGACCGGGGGCGCGGAGGTCCCGACGCCCTGCTGCGCCACCCGCGCCAGCTGCACGGCCTCGCGTCCGTGCCCGAGGTAGACGGCCTGCCTGCTCATCGTGACCAGCACGTAGGAGCCGTACGCCCGGTCCCCCGCCGCCTGCGACAGCCGCAGCGCCTGGACGAAGTAGCGCTGGGCGAGGCCGTGCGCGGCGATGTCGTACGAGGTCCAGCCCGCGAGCCGGGTCAGGTCGGCGGCGGCGGCGAACAGGCGGCGGCCGGCCTGCTCGCCGTAGGTGCCGCGGAGCATCGGCTCCACCTCGTGCTCCAGGTAGCGCACCAGGGCCTGGCGGGCGTGTCCGCCGCCGTAGCGGTCGTCCAGGGTGCGGAACAGCTCGCCGACCGAGCGCAGCGCGGCGAGGTCGCCCCCGGTGACCCGCTGGCCGGGGCCGCGCTCGGCCGGGGGCCTGCGCCGGGACGGGTCGGCCGGGACGGAGGTGCGGGGCGTCGCCGGGCGGCCCTGCGCGGGGATGCGGACGGGCACCTCGGTGCGGGCCACCTTCTCGTCGGCGCGGCCGATCAGCCAGTCGCGGCTGGGCACCACGAGCCCGGCCGGGGTGAAGGCGATCTTCCGCAGCTCGGCGTGGCTGCCGGAGTCCTTGCGCCACAGCCCGCCCACGATGTCCACCGCCTCCTCCGGGCTGCCGGCGAACTCCAGCCCCGCGTACACGGGCGCGCAGGCGTCCAGGCCGAGGTCCTGGGCGGTCAGGCGGCGGCCCAGGCGCCGGGTGAAGACCTCGGCGATCAGCGCCGGGGTGGTGCCGCGGGGCTGTTGACCGCGCAGCCAGCGGGTGACGGACGTCTTGTCGTATCTCAGGTCCAGGCCGTGTTCGAGTCCGAGCTGGTCGACGCGACGCGCGAGACCCGCGTTGGAGAACCCCGCTTCGGCGATGAGTGCGGCGAGCTGGCGGTTGGGGGTGCGCTGCGCGGGTCGTTCCGTCATGGTGCGGTGCGGTCTCCTGCCTTCCGGGCGTTCGATGTGCCCGGAGCGCCTGTGAGCAGCCCTTACGGCCTCGTGAACGGCGCGAATGTAGCGGAGAGTAAGCACCCGATCGCACAATTCGCCCGGCATTCATCCGATCGGGTGAGGAATGCCCGCTCCACTGACGACGGGCGGGCGGTCGTACAGTGGCGTGGGCACGCTTCGTGCCTTACGACCTTGCAGGGAGGCACGCGACGTGAGTGAGCTGCGTTTCGTCCGGATGGGGTTCGGTGCCGAACGCGTCGAGTACCAGGAGGCGTGGGACGAACAGCGCCGGGTGCACGCCGCGCGGTTCGCCGACGAGGTCCCGGACACCGTGCTGCTCGTCGAACACCCGCCGGTCTACACCGCCGGCCGGCGCACCGCCGACAGCGAACGCCCGCTGGACGGCACCCCGGTCGTCGACGTGGACCGCGGCGGCAAGATCACCTGGCACGGGCCGGGCCAGCTGGTCGGGTACCCGATCCAGAAGCTCCCGCGCCCGGTGGACGTGGTGGCGCACGTGCGGCGGCTGGAGGAGGCCCTGATCCGCACCTGTGCGGAGTTCGGCCTGGAGACCACCCGGGTCGAGGGCCGCAGCGGTGTCTGGGTCCTCGGCGACCCGGTGGAGCGGCGCCCGGCCCTGGGCGGGCTCTCGCTGGACCTCGACCCCCGCCTGGCCGACGAGGAGTTCGACCCGCGGCTCAACGGCCCGGAGTACGCCCCGTCCAACGCGGGCCAGCGCCGCGAGGACCGCAAGATCGCCGCGATCGGCATCCGGGTCGCCAAGGGCGTCACGATGCACGGCTTCGCCCTGAACGTGAACCCCGACAACAAGTGGTTCGACCGGATCATCCCGTGCGGCATCCGCGACGCGGGCGTCGCTTCCCTGGCGAACGAGCTCGGCCGCGACGTGACCCTCGAGGAGGTCCTCCCGGTCGCCGAACGCCACCTCCGCGACGTCCTGGAGAACGCGGAGCCGAGGCCGAGGGTGATCGAGAAGACACCGGCGGCCTGAACCGGCGGCCCGAAACCGAGCCGTCCGGTCCTTCCCGAGGGGTCCCGCCCCGTCCGGTCCCTCCCGGCGGGCCCGTCGCCGCGGGCCGATCCCGGCGGGTGCTTCCCGGCGGGTGCTTCCCGGCGGGTGCTTCCCGGCGGGTGCTTCCCGGCAGGCCCTTCCCGGCGGGTGCTTCCGGCGGAGGGCACAAACCCACCCCGTCCGGCGTTGCACGGCAAGGCTGTTCAGGCCGGAGCGGGGGCCTGGGGGGCGGCAGCTCCCAGTGAGGCCAGCACCCTCGCCGAGCATTCAAAACAACGGGCGTACGCTGGAAGGCGCCGAAGAATCAAACGCTAGGGAGCCGGTCGTGTCCGCAGTCGCACCCGACGGACGCAAGATGCTGCGCCTGGAGGTCCGCAACAGCCAGACCCCCATCGAGCGCAAGCCCGAGTGGATCAAGACCCGGGCGAAAATGGGCCCCGAATACACCAAGATGCAGAACCTCGTGAAGAGCGAGGGCCTGCACACGGTCTGCCAGGAAGCCGGCTGCCCCAACATCTACGAGTGCTGGGAGGACCGCGAGGCGACCTTCCTCATCGGCGGCGACCAGTGCACCCGGCGCTGCGACTTCTGCCAGATCGACACGGGAAAGCCCGAGGCCCTCGACCGGGACGAGCCTCGCCGCGTCGGCGAGTCCGTGGTCACGATGGACCTGAACTACGCCACCATCACCGGCGTCGCCCGCGACGACCTCCCCGACGGCGGCGCGTGGCTGTACGCCGAGACGGTGCGCCAGATCCACCAGCAGACCGCGGACCGCGAGGCCGGCCGCACCAAGGTCGAGCTGCTGGCCCCCGACTTCAACGCGGTGCCGGAGCTGCTGCGGGAGGTCTTCGACTCCCGTCCCGAGGTCTTCGCGCACAACGTCGAGACGGTCCCGCGGATCTTCAAGCGCATCCGCCCCGGCTTCCGCTACGACCGCTCGCTGAAGGTCATCACCGACGCCCGCGACTACGGTCTGGTCACCAAGTCCAACCTGATCCTGGGCATGGGCGAGACCCGCGAGGAGATCAGCGAGGCGCTGCGGCAGCTGCACGGAGCCGGCTGCGAGCTGATCACCATCACGCAGTACCTGCGCCCGTCCGTGCGCCACCACCCGGTGGAGCGCTGGGTCAAGCCCCAGGAGTTCGTGGAGCTGAAGGAGGAGGCCGAGCAGATCGGCTTCTCCGGCGTGATGTCCGGTCCGCTGGTGCGCTCCTCGTACCGGGCCGGCCGGCTCTACGGGATGGCGATGGACCAGCGCCGCGCCCCGGCACCGGCCGCTTCGCCCACCGTGTGAATTCACGCACAAGACGCTACCGGCCAGTAGTGGCCGAGATCCCGCGGCCCCGACCGTCCTCGCAGCTGAGGGCACCGGTCGGGGCCGCGGGGCCGTTCCGGGGCCCCGCATCAGGGCTTCATGTCCGTTTGACCGGCGGGTCACGCCCTGGTAACACCAATCAGTGACCCTGGAATGACAGCACGTACACCACCGCGTACACCCGTCTCCGTACCCGGAGCCGTACCGAGGGGGGACCTCCACGATGCAGGCCGCGCCCGTCCGACCCGCCGCCGTCCGCGCCACCGCCATCCCGTCCTTCACGACCGCCCTGCGGGCCGTCGAGTCGCTGCTGATGAGCGGCGGCCAGCGCACCGCACGGCGCAACGCCTGGACGTCGGTCCTGGAGGACCGCCGCCGTGCCAAGGACCGGATCGAGACGGAGCGCGTCCTGGGCCAGTCCGCGGCCGGCCGCCCCTGACCCGCTCCCGCCCTCCCCGCGCCGGACACTGCCGTCGTCGGCGCTTTCGGGGGCACGTAGACTGCGTGCCATGGCGAGGAAGGAACCTGCAGCGGACGCTGCGAATCCCGGGCGACTGAAGCAGATCGCTCTGACCTACAAGATGACCCGCAAGGCCGACAAGAAGATCGGTCTTGTGCTCGCGGGTGTCGGCATCGTCGTCTTCGGTGTCCTCCTCGCGATCGGTTTTCTGATCGGTCACCCCATCTATCTCGGCATCCTGGGCGTGCTGCTCGCCTTCCTCGCATCGGCGATCGTCTTCGGACGCCGGGCCGAGCGGGCGGCCTTCGGCCAGATGGAGGGACAGCCGGGCGCCGCGGCGGCCGTGCTGGACAACGTCGGCCGGGGCTGGACGACGACCCCCGCGGTGGCGATGAACCGCAACCAGGACGTGGTGCACCGCGCGGTCGGCAAGGCCGGCATCGTGCTCGTCGCGGAGGGCAACCCGAACCGGGTGAAGTCCCTGCTCGCGGCCGAGAAGAAGAAGATGAACCGCATCGTCGCCGACGTGCCCGTGCACGACCTGGTGGTGGGCACCGGCGAGGGCCAGGTCGAGCTGAAGAAGCTGCGCACGACCATGCTCAAGCTCCCCCGCGTCCTGTCGGGCCCGCAGGTCACCGTGACCAACGACCGGCTGCGCGCCCTCGGCGACCTGATGAGCAACATGCCGGTACCCAAGGGCCCGATGCCGAAGGGCATGCGCATGCCCCGGGGCGGCAACCCCAGGCAGCGCTGAGCGCACGGCGCTGCGAACGCCGGCAGCCGTACGGCGGCGGGGGCGTCCGGAACCACGGTTCCGGACGCCCCCGCCCTCGTGTGTGACGCCCCGTCCTCGTATGCACGGGGTCCTCGTACGCACAGGCCTCCACGGGTACGGCGTCGCGCGTGCACTGCCGTCACCCCATGGCCCCACATGGACCCACGCGGACCCGCGGAACCCACGCGGACCCGCGGGCGGCGTCAGGCCCGCACCTCCACCGTGCGCGCCAGCCGGTCGTGCAGTCCGCGGCCGTCGCGGTCCCAGATCAGGGCCGGGAGGGCGAGGCAGAGCAGGACAGAGCGCAGCAGGGCGCGCAGCGGGCTGGGACGGCCGGTCGCCAGGTCGACCACCCGCAGGCCGAGGAGGCGCTTGCCCGGGGTGGAGCCGACCGTGCCGACGGTCAGCACGCTGAGCGCGAAGAAGATCAGCAGCGCCCAGTTGCCGGTCGCCTGGCCGTAGCCGTCCGTGATCAGGCCGTATGCGATCAGGAGGCACAGCGCCCAGTCCACGGCCAGGGCGCCGATGCGCCTGCCCGGACGGGCGATCGAGCCCGGCCCGTCCTCCGGCAGACCGAGCTGCTCCCCGCGGTGTCCGAGGTCGCCACCGGACTCCTCGATGGCCGCGCGCGGCCCGGAGAGCCACGATCCGATTGCTTGCCTGTTGTCCACCCGACCACGGTACTGCGCCCGTATACGTCCCAGGAACGGCGGGGTGTGACGGTCCCCGATCCGGCCTAGGCTGGGGCCCGAGCCGGTTAACTTCTGCGAAACAAACGGGTCACGCCAGAGAAATCACCCGTCCCTAGGGTCGAGGAAACGTGTGCCACCCGCACTGGCCGCACGAACGATCTACCACCCCGGCAGGACGGTCGGGAGTAGGAGGAGCTGGATGTTCCAGAACGCCGACGACGCCAAGAAGTTCATCGCGGACGAGGACGTCAAGTTCGTCGACGTCCGCTTCTGCGACCTGCCGGGCGTCATGCAGCACTTCACGTTGCCCGCCGAGGCGTTCGACCCCGACGACGAGCAGGCCTTCGACGGATCCTCGATCCGCGGCTTCCAGGCCATCCACGAGTCGGACATGTCCCTGCGCCCCGACCTGTCCACCGCGCGCGTCGACCCGTTCCGCCGGGACAAGACCCTCAACATCAACTTCTTCATCCACGACCCGATCACGGGCGAGCAGTACTCCCGCGACCCGCGGAACGTGGCGAAGAAGGCCGAGGCCTACCTGGCCTCCACCGGCATCGCCGACACGGCGTTCTTCGGCCCGGAGGCCGAGTTCTACGTTTTCGACAGCGTGCGCTTCAAGACCGCCGAGAACGAGTCCTTCTACCACATCGACTCCGAGGCCGGCGCCTGGAACACCGGCGCCGTCGAGGACAACCGCGGCTACAAGGTCCGCTACAAGGGCGGTTACTTCCCGGTCCCGCCGGTCGACCACTTCGCCGACCTGCGCGCCGAGATCTCCCTGGAGCTGGACCGGGCCGGTCTGAAGGTCGAGCGCCAGCACCACGAGGTGGGCACCGCCGGCCAGGCGGAGATCAACTACAAGTTCAACACGCTGCTCGCCGCCGCCGACGACCTCCAGCTCTTCAAGTACATCGTGAAGAACGTGGCCTGGAAGAACGGCAAGACGGCGACCTTCATGCCGAAGCCGATCTTCGGCGACAACGGCTCGGGCATGCACGTGCACCAGTCGCTGTGGTCGGGCGGCGAGCCGCTCTTCTACGACGAGCAGGGCTACGCCGGCCTCTCGGACACCGCCCGCTACTACATCGGCGGCATCCTGCGCCACGCGCCCTCGCTGCTGGCCTTCACCAACCCGACGGTGAACTCCTACCACCGCCTGGTCCCGGGCTTCGAGGCGCCGATCAACCTGGTGTACTCGCAGCGCAACCGCTCCGCCGCGATGCGCATCCCGATCACCGGCTCGAACCCGAAGGCCAAGCGCGTCGAGTTCCGCGCCCCGGACTCCTCCGGCAACCCGTACCTGGCCTTCTCGGCCCTGCTCCTCGCGGGCCTGGACGGCATCAAGAACAAGATCGAGCCGGCCGAGCCGATCGACAAGGACCTCTACGAGCTGGCGCCCGAGGAGCACGCGGGCGTGGCCCAGGTCCCGACCTCCCTCGGCGCGGTACTCGACCGCCTGGAGGCCGACCACGAGTTCCTGCTCCAGGGCGACGTCTTCACGCCGGACCTGATCGAGACGTGGATCGACTACAAGCGCACCAACGAGATCGCCCCGCTGCAGCTGCGCCCGCACCCGCACGAGTTCGAGCTGTACTTCGACGTGTGATCGACCGCGGGTGACCGGCCGCGTGCGGTCGACCGCTCGGGACGGGTGACCGCCGCTCCCGGCGGGTGCCCGCCGTCCGAGGCCGTCCGGCGCCCCCGTCCCCTCCCTCAGGGGGCGGGGGCGCCGTTCGTGTGTGGCTCAAAACACTTCCCAGCACGGTCCTGGGCCAGGATCATTGAAGACTGACACGGTTGTTCGAGTCAGGGGGACGGGGAGAGTGCCGGAGATGCCCGAGCGGAACGACGAGGAGCGCGAGTTCGACCTCAGGTGGGCGGACGGCGCGGAGCACAAGGAGCCCTCCGCGCGCGCCCGGATGCTGGCCGCGCGCTGGAAGGAGAACCCTCCCGGACCGGTCCCCTTCCGCGGCGACCCCGACCACGTGGGCTCCGGGCGCCGGTCGTCGTGGGTGTCCACCGCGGTGGTGCTCGGCTGTGTGGCCGCGGTGATCGTGCTGCTGGGCTGGCTCAACTTCCGGGCGCCCTACTGACACCGGACGGGCCCGCAGCGGAACACGACAGCGTGCGTTCCCTCAGCGGAACGCGGCGACGTGGCGGGCGGCCCAGTCCGCGAAGGTGCGCGGGGCGCGGCCGAGGACCCGCTCGACGTCCGGGCTGACCCGCAGCTCGGCCGGGCTCGGGGCGCCGATGATGTCCAGCGTGTCGTCGGCGAGCTCGGCCGGCATGCTCTGGACCATGCCCTCCTTGGCCTCCTCGCGGGTCAGCTCGTGAAAGCGCACGGGTGAGCCGAGCGCGGCCGCGAGGGCCTCCGTCTGCCCGCGCGGACTGATCACCTCCGGCCCGGTCAGCTCGTACGCCCCGCCGGTGAACCGGTCCTCCAGCAGGCAGGCCGCCGCCACCGCGGCGATGTCCGCCGGGTCCACGACCGGGACCCCCACGTCACCGAAGGGGGCGGCGACGACTCCCCTGCTGCGGACGGACTCGGCCCACCACAGGGCGTTGGAGGCGAAGCCGCCCGGCCGCAGCACGGCCCACTCCGCGCCGGACTCCCGCACGGTGTCCTCCAGCGCGCGCATCGCGACCCGCGTGGTCCCGAAGGGCCTGGTGACCACGCCGAGCGTGGAGAGCAGGACGATGCGGCGCACCCCGTGTTCCACGGCTTCGCCGATGATGTCGGCGGGGTTGGCCCCGGTGGCGTGCAGATCGCCGGAGAGCAGCAGGAACAGCGACTTCGCGCCGTCCAGCGCGGGCCGGAGCCCGGCGGGTTCGGCCAGGTCGGCCACCCTGTGGCGGACGCCGTCCGGCACCGCCGCCGGGTGCCGCGACACCGCCGTCACCTGCTCGCCCGCCTCGGCCAGCGCCTGCGTCAACGGCCGGCCGATGTTTCCGGTCGCCCCGGTCACCACGATCATGAACAGCTCCTTGTCAGTGGCCTCGCGGGAGGTCCCGCGAGGTTCGTACGGGTCGGACGGCTGTCCGACGCCTTCCGACGTCCGCACGCTAGGAGACCGGGCTAACTTCTGGTAAGGGCATACCTGAAGGTAAGCTCATGCCATGACGGAAGGTCTCCAGCACGGACGGGTCGAGCCGGGCGAGCGGTATGACGTGTTTCACACCGACTGCGTCGCGCGCGACGTGGTCGACCACGTGACCAGCAGGTGGGGCATCTGGGTGCTGATCTCGCTGCGGCGCCACGACCTCCGGTTCTACGAGCTGCGCGAGAGCATCCAGGGCATCAGCGAGAAGATGCTCGCCCAGACCCTGCGCGCCCTGGTGGAGGACGGCCTGGTGTGGCGGGAGGTCGAGCCGGCGACGCCGCCCCGGGTGACCTACGGGCTGACCGGCTTCGGCCGGGACGTCGGCGAGCCGCTGACGGAGCTGTTCGACCGGATCACGCGCCGGCTGTCGTCGAGCGGCGCGGAGTAACGGCCGGGAAGCCGGGGAAGCCGGGGGAACCGCAGCGGGGGGGCGCGCGGGCTCGACGGGGACTTTCCTCACGGCTCGGGCCCGGGGGTGCCACGGCCCGCGGGTGCACACTGGACAGCGGGACGAGTGCTCGACTGTGAGGTGATGCAGATGCAGAGCCGCTTCCGCAGCGACCGGCGGCTGACCGTGCGCATGGGGATCACGATGTTCCTGCTCGGCCTGCTGTACGTCGGCTTCGTGGCCGCGCTGATCGCGGTGCTGAAGTCCTGGGTGCTGGTCGTGGTGATCGTGGCGGCGGTGCTCGGGGCGCAGTACTGGTTCTCCGACCGGATCGCGCTGTTCGCGATGCGCGGCCGGGTCGTGGAGCGGGACGAGTATCCGGAGCTGCACGGCGTGGTGGACCGGCTGGCGGCGATGGCCGACATGCCGAAGCCGGTGGTCGCGGTGTCGGAGATGGAGATGCCGAACGCCTTCGCGACCGGCCGCAATCCCGACCACGCAGTGGTCTGCGTGACGACCGGGCTGCTGCGGCGGCTGGAGCCCGCCGAGCTGGAGGGCGTGCTCGCCCACGAGATGTCACACGTGGCGCACAAGGACGTGGCGGTGATCACGGTGGCGTCCTTCCTGGGCGTGCTCGCCGGGCTGATCGTGCGCTTCGCCTTCTACTCCCAGCTCTTCGGCGGCCGGCGGGACCAGAACACCGTGGCCGTCCTCGCGGTCGTGATGGGTGTCTCGGCGGCCGTCTACGCGCTCAGTTTCCTGCTCATCCGGGCCCTGTCCCGGTACCGGGAGCTGGCGGCCGACCGGGCCGCGGCGCTGCTCACCGGGCGCCCCTCGGCCCTGGCGGCCGCCCTCACCAAGGTCACCGGCGACATCGCCCGCATCCCGACCAAGGACCTGCGCACGGCCCAGGCCTTCAACGCGTTCTACTTCACCCCCGCCTTCGGCAGCGAGCCCGGCATCAGCCGGTTCTTCGCCACCCACCCCAGCCTGGAGCAGCGGCTCGACCAGCTGGGCCGGATCTCCGCGGAGCTGGGCGAGGCGGCGGCACCCGGCACGTCCGGCGGGGCCTGAGGGCCGGGAGGGCAGGGACATGGGGCTGCTGGACATCCTGCTCGGCCGGTCGAGGCCGGTGGCACCCGACCTCGACCGGCTCTTCGCGCTCCCCTCGGCCGCGGTGAGCCTGGAGGCCGCCGCCTCCTTCACACCGACCGGGCAGGGCGCGGTGTGCTTCGCCACGGTCGAGGGCGCCGCCTTTGAACGGACGCACCGCGAGATCCACGCCCTGCTCGACGCGGACGCGGGCCGGAGTCCGGTGGAGCTGAGCCGCGACGCGTACGGCTACTCCTGGCTGGTCTCCCACCGCTCCCCCGGCGAGCTGCCGGTCCTGGTCAACGACCTGCACGCGGTGAACAGCACCCTGGAGGCGGGCGGCTTCGGCCCGCGGCTGCTCTGCTCCCTGGCCGGTTTCACGGACACCGACGGGCGCCGCCTCGCACTGGTCTACCTCTACAAGCGCGGCACCTTCTACCCCTTCGCTCCGCTCCCCGGCGGCCGGCAGCAGCGGGACAACGCGCTGGAGCTGCGGATACGGGCGGCACTCGCGGACGAGCTGCCGGTGGAGGACGACCTGGGCCGCTGGTTCCCGCTCTGGGGCGCGCCCGGGCTGTGACGCCCGTCGACGCCGGGCGGGTGACGACGCCGGGCGACGCCGGGCGCCGCAGGCGGGCTACGGCGCCCGGCGTGCGCTCACCGCGAGTACCGCATCAGCGCCCGCACCATGTGGCACGTGGTGTCGGACGGCGGGTGAACGCCGATCTGCAGCGCGGTGCTCCGGATCCTCTCGTTGCGCGCCTGGCCCGGCAGGTGGACGCCGGAGTCGAGCAGGGCGATGGCCAGACGCATCGCCTTGAGCCGGCGGTTGTGCGTGATGTACCACTCGCGGGGGCGGCCCGCCGGCAGCGGACGCTTCACCACGGGTTCGTACGGCAGGTCGAGCAGGACGGGCCGCTTGGCGGTGGACTGGGTGGGCAGCGGCTTCGGCTTCAGTGCGGCAGCGGGCACGGGCATCCTCCTGACGCGGTCGCGGTGCCGTCCGGAATCCCCGGCGACACCCTCGAACACTGCTTCTATTTTACTGCCCCCCACTGACAAAAGCCCCTGGCCACAAGGGCTTTCGGGGTCGCTGTGACGGACGTGGCGAACGAGTTTCCGCACGCCTCCCGCTACCGTGTGCGGCATGGAGATCTGGATCAATCCGGCCTGTTCGAAGTGCCGCAGCGCGCTCGGTCTGCTCGACGCCGAGGGCGCCGAGTACACCGTCCGCCGTTACCTGGAGGACGTGCCGAGCGCGGACGAGATCCGCGGGGTCCTCGCCCGGCTCGGCCTCGAACCGTGGGACATCACCCGCACCCAGGAAGCCGACGCCAAGGAACTCGGCCTGAAGGACTGGCCGCGCGACGCGGCCGCGCGCGAGCGCTGGGTCACGGCACTCGCCGAGCACCCGGGGCTGATCCAGCGCCCGATCATCACCGCGGACGACGGCACGGCCGTCGTCGGCCGCACCGAGGAAGCGGTACGAGACGCCCTGTCTCGTGAGTAACTTCGTTCGGCATCCCGTACATAGCGGCGTACGCAGCCCCTACCTCAACAGGAGGCACGCATGTCGCGCAGGAGAACTCTCGGCACGAAGAAGAAGATCGCCCTGCTGGCCTCGGCCGCGGCGGTGGCCGGCGGCGGGGCCTTCGTGACGGCGAACGTCTCGAACGCCTCGCAGGCCGGCCAGGACGCGCAGACCCGGGCCGCGCAGGACTCGGCCGTCTGCCAGGGGCTGGCCACCGCGCTCGGCAACAACCTGCGGTTCATCGACGACCAGCGGGCCAGTCCGGACGCGCAGTCGCAGGCGCGGATCGCCAACCGCGAGGCGGTCGTCGCGGAGATCGAGCGCAAGCAGGAGGCCTCCGGGTGCACGGTCGGGGAGTCGGCCCAGGGCTCCCGGCCCGGAGGCGACCAGGCCGGGGACCAGACCGGAGACCAGGCAGGGAACGGCCAGGCAGGAAGCGGCGAGGCGGGAGACGGCCGGGCGGGCGCCGGCGAGGCAGGAAGCGGCGGGGCGGGAGGCGCCGTACAGACCGGTGAGCAGGTGTGCAACGGCTCCACCGTCACCCTCTCCGGCGAGGGCGGCGCACCCGCCGCCTCCAGCAACCGGTTCCCGGTGGGCACCACGCTCAAGGTGACCAACCTGGACAACGACAAGTCCACGACGGTGCAGGTGAACTCGGTGTCGGGCAGCTGCGTGCTGCTGAACGACTCGGCGTTCGAAGAGGTCCGTGAGGAGGGCAGGTTCCTGATCCGCAGGGCGCTGATCGAGAAGGTCGGGTGAGGCTCAGTCACCCGGACCCATCGTGAGAGGGGCCACATCCACCCCGGGTAACACGGGGTTCACACTCGGGCAACGGTCGGGAAATCGCCCGTTGACACGCTGCACGGCAGTAGACGCGGCGTCCCTCCGTGCGCCCGGACCCACCCGAAGGATGTGGCCCCCGTGACTTTCAAGGCCGAGTACATCTGGATCGACGGCACCGAGCCGACGGCCAAGCTCCGTTCCAAGACCAAGATCATCACGGGTGCCCCCGCCGGTCTCGACGCCCTGCCGGTCTGGGGCTTCGACGGCTCCTCCACCAACCAGGCCGAGGGCAGTTCCTCGGACTGCGTACTCAAGCCGGTCTTCTCCTGCCCCGACCCGATCCGCGGCGGCGACGACGTGCTGGTGCTGTGCGAGGTCCTGGACACGGACCTGACGCCGCACCCCAGCAACACCCGCGCCGCGCTGGCCGAGGTGGCCGAGCGGTTCGCCGCGCAGGAGCCGGTCTTCGGCATCGAGCAGGAGTACACCTTCTTCAAGGGCGCCCGCCCGCTCGGCTTCCCCGAGGGCGGCTTCCCGGCCGCGCAGGGCGGCTACTACTGCGGTGTCGGCTCGGACGAGATCTTCGGCCGCGACGTCGTCGAGGCGCACCTGGAGAACTGCCTGCAGGCCGGGCTCGGCATCTCCGGCATCAACGCCGAGGTCATGCCCGGCCAGTGGGAGTTCCAGGTCGGCCCGCTCGCGCCGCTGGAGGTCTCCGACCAGCTGTGGATCGCCCGCTGGCTGCTCTACCGCACCGCCGAGGACTTCGGCGTCTCGGCCACCCTCGACCCCAAGCCGGTCAAGGGCGACTGGAACGGCGCGGGCGCGCACACCAACTTTTCCACGAAGGCCATGCGCGAGGGCTACGAGGCGATCATCACCGCCGCCGAGTCGCTCGGTGAGGGTTCCAAGCCGCTCGACCACGTCAAGAACTACGGCGCCGGCATCGACGACCGCCTCACCGGCCTGCACGAGACCGCCCCGTGGAACGAGTACTCCTACGGCGTCTCCGACCGCGGCGCCTCGGTGCGCATCCCGTGGCAGGTCGAGAAGGACGGCAGGGGCTACCTCGAGGACCGCCGCCCCAACGCGAACGTCGACCCCTACGTCGTGACCCGCCTCCTCGTCGACACCTGCTGCACGGCCCTGGAGAAGGCCGACCAGGTCTGACCGATCCTGGAGAAGGCCGGCCAGGTCCAACCCCTGTCCCACCGCTCCCGAGGGGCGTCCACCGTCGCGGTGGACGCCCCTTCGCGCTGCCGCCGTGGCCGGTCCCCACCCCATGATTCGAGCCAGCCGGCGTCCACGCAGTGAGAGGAGTCTCCTGTCTTCAGCCGACGTCTGCTTCAATGGGCCCATGGCCAGTTTCCGGAAGTACGCAGCGACGGGTCGCCATGACCTCGAGCCGTTCTGGCCTTCCCGTCAGCACGACGACTTCGACCGGGTGTGTTGCCGCGCGACGACCGCGCCGGCCCGCTAGACAGCCGTACACCCCAGGCCTTCGGCCGGTGCGCACGACGTACGTCCCCGCGACGCGCCCGACCACGAACTCGCGCCCGTCGCCCCTCCCGACGAACCTCTCGCGCGAAAGAGCTGACGACTCATGGCGACCACCCGTTCCCTGTCCACCGTCCCCGTCGACTCCCCCTCCCACGCCCTGGAGCTGCTGCGGCACAGCG
>NZ_JACBYP010000081.1 GCF_018982965.1 Streptomyces mayonensis
CCGCTCGGGGCCTCGGCGAGGTGTATAAGACCCCGGGGCAGGGGGGCGCGCAACTGGCCGTTCCGCGCCCTGCGGTGGCCGGGAGGGCGGTGCGGCCTCCCACGGCCCGTGCGGTGGGCCGGGGCGGCACGGGCCTCCCCGGCCCGGGCACGGACCTGACGCCGCGCAGCAGACCCGCCGGGTTCGGCCGGGCCTGCTGCGGGCGACCCCGCGTCCGCGGGCGGGGACCGTCGTTCCTTCACGGCCCCCGGTGCGCCGGTGCGGGCGGTGCGGGGCGGGCTGGTGTACCGCCCGCAGCGGCGCGGGTCAGCCGATGGCCTTGTCGATGGCCTCGGTCGCCGCGTCCCACGCCTTGTCGGGCGAGGTGCCGCGCTGCTCCATGTTGTTGATCTCGGTGGAGAACGTCTCCTTGATCGCGCCGTCCTTCGGGCCCAGCACCGCCACCGGGATCGACTTGGACTCCTCGGCGTAGATCGTGCCGACGGGGGCGTTGTTGAAGTACTCGAGCTTGCCGTTCTTCACGTCGGGGAGCTCGTAGGCCTTCTGGTTGGACGGGAAGAGGCCGGCGGCCTTGAACACGGCGGCCTGCTGCTCGGGCGCGGTCAGCCACTTGACCAGCTCGGTGGCCTCCTTGACGTGCTTGCTGCTCTTGGGCACCGTCAGGAAGGAACCGCCCCAGTTGGCCGCGGTGTCGCCGGGCGAGTTGGTGATGTCCCACTTGCCGGCGTAGTCCTCACCGGAGTAGTCCTGGATCTGCAGCGACATCCAGGCGGGGCACACGACGGAGGCCACACTGCCCTTGCGCAGCGCCGCCTTCCACGGGTCCTGGAACTGCTTCAGGCCCTGGCTCAGCTTCTTCTCCGCGGCCTCGGCGGCGAGGTCCCAGCCCTTCTTCACACCGGGGCTGTCCTTGTAGACCGCCTCGCCTTCGGCGTCGTAGTACTGGGTCTCGGAGGAGCTGACGACGCCGTTGAACATGGCGCTGGCGGAGTCCATGAAGTAGGTGCCCTCGGGCGCCTTCTCCTGGTACTGCTCACCGAGCTTCAGGTAGTCCTCCCAGCCGCCCGCGACCGCCTTGGCGACCTCCTCGCGGTCGGTGGGCAGGCCCGCCTTCTCGAAGAGGTCCCTGCGGTAGCAGAGGGACATCGGGCCGATGTCGGTGCCGGCACCGATGACCGCGCCGTCCTTGGTGGTGGCCTGCTTGGCCTTCCAGTCCACCCACTGGCTGACGTCGACGCTGTCCTTGAGGTCGGTGAACTTGTCCGCCTGGGTGTCCACGACCTCCTTGATGCGGGCGACCTCGACCCCGACGACGTCTCCCAGACCGCTGTTGGAGTTCAGCTGCTGCAGGAGCTTCGGGTAGTAGTCCTCCTCGGTCGAGGTCGTCTCCTCCTCCACCTTGATGTTCGGGTGGAGCTCCTCGTACTTCTTGAGCAGGCCGGCCTCTTTGTAGCCGAACTGCCCGTAGTCGGTCAGCTTGAGGGTGATCTTCCCGTCGGAGTCCGAGGAGTCCGAGTCGCTGTCGCTGCTGCAACCGGTCAACAGCAGGGCCGAGGCCGTCAGGACCGACGTGGTCAGGACCGCTGCTCTGCGGCCACGACCGCCGCCGGTTCGGGTGATGCGCATTCCACTACTCCTTGTTCCAGTGGGAACGGGGACCTCAGGAATCAGACCGCCGGGTTCGACGGTCCGGACCTGCCCTCTCGGTTCGAGCAGCGGCCAGCCCAGGGCATCGCGGCGAGCGGTGCGAAGATGCTGGTCAACGGTGTGCCATGCGAGGTGGAGGGAGGGCCGATGGTGCTTCGTTCCACACGGAAGCCGGTCCCGGAACTCCGTGGGACCGCTCCCACGCGGCTTGCCCCGAAGACTGGTTGCTACCCGACCCAGGTGTCAAGACTTGAAAACGGCGTTGTTGCGCAAGCGTGTTCCGCACGTCACGTGAATGTGTCACGCCACCGGCCGTCATCCTCCCGTCATCCGCCCGTTGGATCACCAATCCCCGCAGGTCAACGACGAGTTAACGAGTGGCCCGGCTTCCGGAGGGGTCCGTACGGGCAGTCCGCGGGCGCTCTGGGACAGAATGAGGCCGGTCCCCCACCGAAACGCCGGAAGGTGAACGATGAGTCCTGCCGAACACCCGCCCGGCACCCCGGAAGCCCGGCGTCCGACCCTGAACGCGGTGGCCGCCCTGGCCGGCGTCGGCCGCGGCACGGTCTCCCGGGTCATCAACGGTTCGCCCAAGGTCAGCGACCGTTCCCGCGCCGCCGTGGAGCAGGCGATCGCCGAACTCGGCTACGTCCCCAACCCGGCCGCCCGCTCCCTGGTCACCCGGCGCACCGACTCGGTGGCCCTGGTGGTCCCGGACGCGCAGACCCGGCTCTTCTCCGAGCCGTACTTCTCGGGGATCATCCGGGGCGTGTCCGCGGGGCTGGCGGACGCCGGGATGCGCCTGCTGCTGGTCATGGTGCACGACGAGAAGGAGTACGCGCGCCTCGCGCCGTACCTGTCCGGACAGCGCGTGGACGGCGTGCTGATGGTCGCGGTGCACAGCGACGACACGCTCCCCGACCAGCTGGACGCGCTCGCCATCCCCACGGTGCTGGCGGGCCGGCGCAGTGACCGGGAGCCGCTGGGCCACGTCCGCGCCGACAACCGCGGCGGCGCCGAGATCGCGGTCCGGCACCTGCTGGCGGGCGGCCGCCGGACCGTCGGCAGCATCACCGGGCCGCTCGACATGGAGGCCGCCCGGGAACGCCTCGACGGCTACCGCCAGGCACTGCGCGACGCCGGCGCTCCGCTCGCCGAAGAGCTGGTCGCGAACGGCGACTTCACCGAGGAGGGCGGGCGCGCCGCCATGCGGGAGCTGCTGTGCGGCCGGCCCGACCTGGACGCGGTCTTCGCCGCCTCGGACGTGATGGCCTCCGGTGCCGTGCTGGAACTGCGCGCCGCGGGCCGCCGGGTGCCCGAGGACGTGGCCGTCGTCGGCTTCGACGACTCCATCGTGGCCCGGCACATCGATCCGCCGCTGACCAGCGTCCGGCAGCCGCTGGACGAGATGGGCCGCACCATGGCGCGGCTGCTGCTCGACGAGATCGCCGACCGCGGCGCCGGACGCCGCGGAGTGGTGCTCCCGACGCGCCTCGTGGTGCGGGACTCGACCTGAGCGACGCCGGAGCGGACGGTCCGCCGGGCGGCCCGGGCGGGTGCGGTCCGGGGCGGTGGTCCGGGGCGTGGTCCGGTCGGTGCGGTGGTTGGGACGGTGCGGTGGATGGGGCGGTGCGGTGGATGGGGCGGTGCGGTGGTCGTCGGAGCACTGGTTCGCGGCGGGGAGCTTTTGTTGTGGGTGGGAGCGCTCCCATGCATAATGGGCCCCCCGACCCGTGGGAGCGATTCCATGCCACAGCCGACGCCGGTCACCTTCCCCTCCGCCTTCCTGTGGGGCGCCGCCACCTCGGCGTACCAGATCGAGGGCGCCGTGCAAGAGGACGGCCGCACCCCCTCCATCTGGGACACCTTCAGCCACACGCCCGGCAAGACGGCGGGCGGGGACACCGGCGACGTCGCCGTCGACCACTACCACCGCTACCGCGACGACGTGGCCCTGATGAAGGACCTCGGACTCAAGGCGTACCGCTTCTCCGTCTCCTGGCCCCGCGTCCAGCCCAACGGCCGCGGCCCCGCCGCCGAACGCGGTCTGGACTTCTACCGCCGTCTGGTGGACGAGCTGCTGGCCGCCGGCATCAAACCGGCCCTCACGCTCTACCACTGGGACCTGCCGCAGGAGCTGGAGGACGCGGGCGGCTGGCCGCAGCGCGACACGGCGTACCGGTTCGCGGAGTACGCGCAGATCGTCGGTGAGGCGCTCGGCGACCGGGTGGAGCAGTGGATCACGCTCAACGAGCCGTGGTGCAGCGCGTTCCTGGGGTACGCCTCCGGCGTGCACGCCCCCGGCCGTACCGAGCCCGCCGCCGCGCTGCGCGCCGCGCACCACCTGAACCTGGCGCACGGCCTGGGCACGGCGGCGCTGCGCTCGGTGCTGCCGGCCGGCAGCTCGATCGCGATCAGCCTCAACACCGCCCCCGTCCGGCCGCTGACGCAGAGCCCGGCGGACCTGGCTGCGGCCCGGAAGATCGACGACCTGTCCGGCGGCATCTTCCACGGCCCGGTCCTGCACGGGGCCTACCCGCAGTCCCTGCTGGAGGCGACGGCGCCGCTGACCGACTGGTCCCACGTCCAGGACGGCGACCTGGAGCAGATCCGGCAGCCCCTCGACGCGATCTGCCTCAACTACTACACGCCCACCGTCGTGTCGGCGGCGGACCCCGGCTCGCGCGTACCGGGCGCCGACGGCCACGGCGCGAGCGAGTACTCTCCGTGGCCCGGCGCCGACGACGTGGCCTTCCACCAACCGCCGGGCGAGCGTACGGAGATGGGCTGGAGCGTCGACCCGACCGGCCTGCACGAGCTGATCATGCGCTACCACCGGGAGGCACCCGGCACACCGCTGTACATCAGCGAGAACGGCGCCGCCTACGACGACAAGCCCGACGCCGAAGGCACCGTGCACGACCCCGAGCGCGTCGCCTACCTGAACGGCCACCTCTCGGCGGTCCGGCAGGCCGTCGCCGACGGCGCCGACGTCCGCGGCTACTACCTGTGGTCACTGCTGGACAACTTCGAGTGGGCCTACGGCTACGAGAAGCGGTTCGGCGCGGTGTACGTCGACTTCGCCAGCCAGCGGCGCACGCCCAAGTCGAGCGCCCTGTGGTACGGGCGGGCGGCCCGCACGGGGACGCTGCCGCCGGTGGACTCGGCCGAGTGACTCTCCGGCCCCGGGGTACTCCCTCGGGGCCGGAGCGGCGGACGCGGGGCGCGGTACCCGTGGGGGGTTACCGCGCCCCGCTCGTGGGGCCGGTGTGGGGGGAAGCCCGGCCCTGGTCGGGAGGGCCCGGCGTCGGCGCCGGGCGAAGGCGTCCGTGCCGGTCCGGGGAGGTGCCCCCTAGTTGAAGGCGGCGAAGGCCTTGGCGAAGGCGTTGTCCTCCTGGTCGACGGAGCTGCACGTGGCGTCGGCGGAGGGCTTCGGGCCGCCGGGGCAGGCCTTGTCGCGGGTCGCGGACCACATGGACAGTCCGCCGAGGCCCTTGGACTTAGCGAACTCCACCAGCTGGGTGGCGTCCTCCACCTGGAACACCTCGGAGGCCACGTCGTTGACGCCGATCATCGGCGTGACCGCGACCGTCTTCCAGGCGTCCTCCTCGGACAGGCCGAGGACGCCCTTGATCTGGGCCTGGGTGGCGGTGGCGGCCTGCTCGGCGTAGGTGCCCATGTCGTCGCTGTACGCGGGGCCGTAGTCCATCGCCATGATGTTGACGGTGCCGATGTCCACGCCGTTCTCCTCGGCGTCGGCGAGGAGGTCGACGCCCTCCTGGGTGAGGCCCTCGGGCATCACCGGGAGGGTGAAGGAGACGTCCAGGCCGGGGTGGTCCTTCTGGAGCGCGGCGATGGCCTGGGCGCGGCGGGTGTTGGCGGCCGTGTCGGGCAGGGCGCCGCCCTCGACGTCGAAGTCGACCTTGGTGAGGCCGTAGGTGTCGACGACCTCGGCGTACGCGGCGGCCAGCGCGTCGGCCGAGGTGCAGGTCGTGCCGAGTTCGGAGCCGGAGGCGCCGCCGAAGGAGACCCGGACGTCGCCGCCCGCGTCGCGCAGGGCGCCGATCTGGTTGGCGACGGCGTCGCCGCCGAGGTCGGTGACGCCGCCCCACTTCGGGGTGCAGCCGCCGCCGTCGGTGACGAAGGCGAGGGTGTAGTTCTTCACGCCGGTCGCCTCGGCGCTCGCGAGGAGGTCGAAGGCCGGGTAGAGGGAGGTGTCGACGTACGGGGCGAATCCCGCGGCGGCCTTGGTGCCCTCGCCGGGGGTGCCGGTGGGCGCGGGGGCGGTTCCCTCGTCGGTGCCGGTCGGCGCCGGCTCCGCGGTGTCGGTGGGCGCGGGGGCCGGGGCGTCGGTGGGGCGGCCGCTGGGCTCGGGGGTGGCACCGTCGTCCGTCGAGCACTCGGCGTCGTCGACGAGGCAGCCGGTGGGGTCGGCGGTGCCCTTGACGACGAAGCCGACGGTGACGGACTCGCCGGCCTTCAGCCCGTCCGTGTCCCACTTGGGCGGGGTCACGGTGACGTGCTGTCCGTCGGTCTTCGACGTGGCGTTCCACAGGGAGCCGAGTGCCGTGCCCTCGGGCAGGTCGAACTCGAGGGACCAGTCGGCCTTCGTCTCGCCGCTGGTGTTGGTGACGACGTACTGGGCGGTGTAGCCCGTCGACCACTCGCTGGTCTTCGTGTACGCGGCGCCCACCGGCGCGGCCTGGGCGGTGCTGGTGAACAGCAGCGCCCCTCCACCGGCCACGGCCGCCGCGACGAGGGTGCCGATCGCCTTGTTCCTGCCACTGACCTTGCGTCGGTGCGTGCGCATCACGTACTGCCTGCCTTCGCTGTTCACGGTGCCCCGCGGGGACGTGCGGGGTGGTGGGTGCGACAGCACGCTAGCGACCCGCAAACGGGCAAAGACCCTGATCCGGACGGCCGCCTGCGGCCTTAGGGTGCGCTTAAGGAAGGGATCGGGAGCGATTAATGGTCGCGCTCTGCCGGGGCTGCCGCAGCTGCCGGCGGCGTCGCACGGACCCGCGGTGCCCGCGCCGCGCCGGTGCCGCCCGGCCGTCGAGCTGGATCCAGATCCGCACCTCGGTGCCGCCGAGAACGGAGGAGCCGATCCGTACGTCGCCGCCGGTGGACTCGGCCATCCGGCGCACGATGTCCAGGCCGAGGCCGGTCGAGCCGTCGGTGCCGGAGCCGCGGCCGCGGGCCATCGCCGCCTCGGGATCGGGTATGCCGGCGCCCGCGTCGGAGACGAGCACGATCACCGCGTCCTCGCCGTTGTGCAGGTCGACGGCGAAGGCGGTGCCCTCGGCGGTGTGCCGGAAGACGTTGCCGAGCAGGGCGTCGAGCGAGGCGGCCAGATCGGTACGGGCCACGGGTATGCGCACCGGGCGGTCGGCGCCGGCCACCCGCCACTTGCGGCCCTCGTCCTCGGCGAGGGCGGACCAGAACCCCATCCGCTCCCGGACCACCTCGGCCGCGTCGCACCCGGCGCCCGGCCCGGCCGCGGCCGTCTGCGGCTTGGCGTCCCGGGCGGTGCGGATGATGGTGTCGACCTCGCGCTCCAGCTGCTCGACGGCGGTCCGGGTCTGCTCGGCGGCCGGACCGTCGCCGAGCGAGGCCGCGTTGAGCCGCAGCACGGTCAGCGGGGTGCGCAGCCGGTGGGACAGGTCGGCGGCCAGTTCCCGCTCGTTGGCGAGGAGTTGGACGACCTGGTCGGCCATGGAGTTGAACGCGACCGCCGCGAGCCGCAGTTCGTTCGGTCCCTCCACCGGCACCCGGGCGCCCAGCTTCCCCTCCCCCAGCTCGTGCGCGCCCTCGACCAGGCGTTGCGCGGGCTGCACCATCCGCACGCCCAGCCGGTCGGCGACCGCCACCGAGCCGACGATCAGCGCGATGCCGACGCCCGCGAGCACCGCCCAGGCGGTGTTCACGCCGTTGGTGACCGCGGACTCGGGGACGTACACCTCGACGACGGCGATCTCGCCGGAGCTGAGCGCGACCGGCTGGAGAAGTGTGGACCCGCCTTCCACCTCGGCGGTGGAGGCACGGCCCATCTCGCGCACGGCGGCGATGTCCTCGTCGGTGGCACGCTGCCGGCCGATGTCGGTGGCGGCACCGGCACCCGTGCCCGCACCGCCCTCCGTACCCGAACCATCCTCCGCGCCACCGTCGGTGCCCGCACCGCCCTCCGTACCCGCACCGCCGTCCGCTCCGGCTGCGGTCGCCGGTATGTGCACGGCCATTCCGGCGTCCGAGCCCGCGGAGGCGACGACGCGCTCCAACTGCTCGCGGTCGGTGGTGATGGACAGCGCCGGGGCGACGGCGGCGGCCTCCCGCTCCGCGTTGGAGAAGGCACGGTCCCGGGCCATCTCGCGGATGACGAGTCCGAGGGGCACGGCGAAGGCGACCACGACCATCACGGTGACCGCCAGCGACACCTTGACCAGGGCCCATCTCATCGTGGCGGCTCCGCTCCGGAGGACTGCGCGACGGGCGGCTCCAGCTTCACGCCGACGCCGCGCAGGGTGTGCAGGTAGCGGGGCCGGGCGGCGGTCTCACCGAGCTTGCGGCGCAGCCAGGACAGGTGGACGTCGATGGTCTGGTCGTCGCCGTACGACTGCTGCCAGACCTCGGCGAGCAGCTCCTTGCGGGGGACGACGACGCCCGGCCGACCGGCCAGGAAGGCGAGCAGGTCGAACTCCCGGCGGGTCAGATCCAGCTGTGCGCCGTCCAGTTCGGCCTGGCGGCGCAGCGGGTCGACCGTGAGGCCGCCGACACGGAGGACGCTGGAGGGGGCCGCTTCGGCGGGGCCGCTGCGGGCGCGGCGCAGGACGGCGGCCATCCGGGCCGACAGGTGCTCGACGGAGAACGGCTTGGTGAGGTAGTCGTCCGCGCCCGCGTTCAACAGCCGTACCACCTCGGTCTCGTCGTCGCGGGCGGTGGCGACGATGACGGGCACGTCGGTGATGCCGCGCAGCATCTTCAGCGCCTCGGAGCCGTCCAGGTCGGGCAGTCCGAGGTCGAGTATCACGACGTCGAACCGGAAATGGGCGACCTCGCGCAGCGCCTCCAGCGCCGTACCGACACTGCGGACGGTGTGCGCGGCGTCGGTCAGATGCCGGATCAGCGCCGAGCGTACGAACTGGTCGTCCTCGACCACGAGCACACTTGCCATGGGCGGCACCGTACGCCATGCGAACCAACGCGGTCCGAGCCTGTGGACAACTCCGCCCAGGCCCCTGTGGACAACTCCGGCCGGGTCTTCCGGACAACTCCGCCCGGGTCCTCCCGGCAACTCAACCGGGGCCACCGTCACACCGCGTTCGGGCGACACGGGTGGGGCGGGTGGTGCAGTATGGCCGCGATGCGCAGAGGACTCGTCCACCTGATCGCCTGGCTGCTCGCCACCGGCGCGGCGGTCACGCTGTCGTGGTGGGGCGTGCACACGGTGATGGCGGGCACGGCCTACGACGCGCCCCGCGCGCTGCCCATCACCGCCGCCGACGCGAGCGTACGGAACGGGGACGCGGACGGGGAGGACGAGGAGTCCCTGGCCTCGTCCACCAGCCGGCCGTCGTCGCCCTCGCCGTCGAAGAGTCCTTCGTCCACGCCGAGCAAGCCCCCCGCCGAGCCGGACCCCACCCCGTCGAGCCCGGCGCCGCCTTCCGCCCCCAAGACCCCGTCGAGCCCCGCGCCCACCACCTCCGGCGAGGTCAAGAGCTACGACACCGACGGCGGCCGGGCGGTCTTCGACCTCGGTCCGTCGTCCGCGTCGCTGGTGTCGGCGACGCCGGGCCCGGGCTGGTCGATGCAGGTGTGGAAGACGGAGTCGTGGATCCGGGTGGAGTTCACCTCGGGTGCGGACAGCGTCTCGGTGTTCTGCACCTGGCACGACGGACCGCCCCGGGTGGAGATCGGCACGTACTGAGCGGCCTGCGGGGCCGCGCGCGGGGCCGCCCCGTTCACCTTCCGAACACGGAGTCCGGCGGTGCGGGCGAGTCCACCGCCGCGGCGTCCGACACGGGTTCGGCGCCGCCGGTGAAGTCGGTGAGCGCGCGGCCGTGTTCCACGCGCGCGGGGTGCGGGTCGGAGGCCGCGCGGCGGGTCAGTTCGGCGACCGGCAGCGGGTGGTCCCCGGCGACGAGGACCGCGTTGCCGAAGCGCCTGCCGCGCAGTACGGCGGGGTCGGCGACGAGGGCGAGTTCCGCGAACCGGGAGGCGGCGGTGGCGATCTGGCCGCGCAGGTGGGCGAGGGGCGGCCCGTCGGCGAGGTTGGCGGCGTAGACCCCGCCGGGCGCGAGCGTGCGCCGTACCTCGTCGAGGAACTCGGCGGACGTCAGGTGGGCCGGGGTGCGGGCCCCGCCGAAGACGTCCGCGACGACCAGGTCGGCCCAGCCGTCGGGCACCTTGGCGAGCCCCGCGCGGGCGTCGGTCGAGCGGACCCGTATCCGGGCGCCGGGGTCCAGGGGAAGCTCCCTGCGGACCAGTCGGACGAGGGCGGCGTCCCGCTCGACGACCTGCTGCGTGGAACGGGGGCGGGTGGCGGCGACGTACCGGGCGAGGGTGAGGGCGCCGCCACCGAGGTGCACGGCCCGCACGGGTCTGCCCGGCGGGACGGTCAGGTCGATGACGTGCCCGATGCGGCGCTGGTACTCGAAGGACAGGTGGGCCGGATCGTCGAGGTCGACGTGGGACTGCGGGGCGCCGTCGATCAGCAGCGTCCAGGCTCTGGGCCGGTCGCGGTCGGGCACCAGCTCGGCCCGCCCGCCGTCGACGTCCTCGACGACGGCCGCGGCCGCGGCGCGCCCGCGGCGGTTGTTCCTGGACTTTCCCATCGGCCCATTATCGGCGGTCGCCCAACCGGGACGGAGGCCGGCCGCTTCGCTCAGCGGCAGCTGTCCACGCCCCCTCGGTCAGCGAGCGTTCAGCGGCAGCTGTCCGCGGCCCTGATCAGCCGGGCCGCCTCGCCGAGGGCGGCGCGCAGTACGGCCGGATCGGTCGCCAGGTCGGCCTCGCCGGGCGGCAGCAGCCAGTCGGAGCCCTCCACGGGCGGCTCGGCCTCCACGTCGACGCTCAGGCCGCGGCCGTCCGTCTCCATGCAGGTGCTGCCGGGCACGTCCCAGGCGGCGGCGGTGCCCGGGGGCACCAGGAATCCGAGGGTGTCGCAGCCGTCGTCGTGGATCACGGGGCCCACTTCCTCACGGGCCGCCCGCCTGAGGATGTCGACCGCCTCGAGACCCTGCCGGGTCGGCACGGTCACGACGTCGCAGGGATCACAGGGGTCACAGGGGGCACAGGACGAATCGCTGGCACTGGTGACCATTCTGATGTCCATCCTGGTGTCCATCCGGGCCTCCACCACGGAACTCCTCCTCGGACGAGTCGGACGAGTCGGACGAGCCGACGGGCGGATCCGGAACCCGGGGCCTCCCGTCCACCCGGTTCAACGCGGTGGACCGTCAACGGCTACG
Source organism: Streptomyces mayonensis (assembly GCF_018982965.1). GTDB lineage: Bacteria > Actinomycetota > Actinomycetes > Streptomycetales > Streptomycetaceae > Streptomyces > Streptomyces mayonensis. The sequence continues at coordinate 11,115 of NZ_JACBYP010000081.1, forward strand.
GCACAAAGGCGCCGCAAAGGATGGCACTTCATGGCAGATCGTGGATGAGATATCCGGTTTGTAAGCAAACAGCGTGTGACCGATCCGTCACAGCAGGTACGTTCTTGCTCGCCGGAAACGGGCCCGCGCCCTTTCCCGGCCTGGTTCGACGGTTCGCACGAGAGGACCCGGCCATGGCGTCGTCAACGGTGACCCCCGCCCAGCCCGAACGGCCACCGCGGCCGAACCTCGCCTTCCGGCGGTTGCGCGGCCGGCGCTCCCCGGCGGAGTTCGCGGCGGCGGTCCGCCGGGCCGCGCGCGAGATCGGCGAGCGGGTCAGCTGCGACGCACGCTACGTCGGCCGGGTCGAGGCGGGCGAGATCCGCTGCCCCAACTACGCCTACGAGCGGGTGTTCCTGCACATGTTCCCCGGCCGCACCCTCACCGACCTGGGGTTTGCGCCCCGCGCGTCGGTACGCGGACGCCGGGAGCGCGCGGTGGATGGAACGCGGGAGGTGGGTGAGTCGTACGAGACGGACGACGACAACGAGACGCACGACGACAACGAGGAGAGCGACGTGCTGCGTCGCGCATTCATGACGAGCGGCGCCACGGTGGCCGCCGCCTCGCTGGGCCCCCTGGGGCTCGCCCTCGACGCCGCGGCGGCCGGACGCCCCGTGCGCCGCGCCGGACCGGACGAGGCCGACGCCGTCGAAGAGGCCGTCCGCCGGATCCGGCTGCTGGACGACCGGCACGGCGCGGACGGCCTCTACCGGCGCGCGGCGGCCCCGTTGCGCACCGCGTACGCGCTGCTGGACGCCGGCGCGTCCCGGCAGGCGACCGCGGACCGGCTCTACTCGGGCGCCGGTGAACTTGCCATCTCGGTGGGCTGGCTCGCGCACGACTCCGGTCGCTTCGACGACGCGCGCTCGCACTACGCCGAGGCCCTCGCCACCTCGCGGATGTCCGGCGACCCGGGGCTGGAGGCGCACGCCTTCTGCAACACGGCGTTCCTCGCCCGCGACGCCGGACGGCCGCGCGAGGCGGTACGGGCGGCCCAGGCCGCGCAGCGCGCCGCCCGTACGCTGGGCTCGGCCCGGCTGATGTCCCTGCTGGCGCTGCGCGAGGCGGGCGGCTGGGCGGGACTCGCCGACCGCGCCCGCTGCGAGCAGGCGCTGGCCCGCGCGCAGGCCTTCTTCGAGCGAGGCCCCTCGGACGCCGACCCCGAGTGGATGAGCTTCTACGGCGAGGCCGAACTGGAGGGCCTGGAGGCGCAGTGCTGGTCCACTCTGGGCGACTGGCCCCGGGCCGCACGGCACGCGCGGCGGGCGGCGGACCTCCAGGACCCGCACTTCACCCGGAACCTCGCGCTGTACTCGGCGGAGCTGGCCGACGACCTGGCCCGCGGCGGCCGCCCCGACGAGGCCGCGGCGGCGGGCATGCGGGTTCTGGAGCTGCTGGGCGAGGTCCAGTCCTCCCGCATCCACACGATGCTGGCCGGCACGTCCCGCGTCCTCCTCCCCCACCGCCGTACCCGGCCGGTCGCGACCTTCCTGGACCACCACGCGGCGCTGCCGCGCCCGGCCTGACGGCCACCGCCCTCGGGCGAGCGAAGCCGAGCATGGGGGGGGGAGGAGGAAGGGATGGTGGGCACGGAGGGGGCGCCCCTCAGTGCAGGGGCGGCACACCCCTTCGGGGGAGGCACCCCGCGGCACCGGGCCGCACGACTCCGAGCCCTCTCGCACACGAGCCCGAACTCCGGCCCCGCAAACGCACCGCCCCGTCAGCCGGCCAGGTGCCCCACGTCGTTCCAGCTCTCCACCGCCGGCTCCCCGTACGCCCAGCCCAGCACGGACAGCGACGTCGGATTCAGCCGGATCCGCGCGCCGAAGGACACCGGCAGCCCCAGCCATCGCGCGCCGATCGCCCGCAGGATGTGCCCGTGGGCGAAGACGAGCACGTCACGCTCCGCCTCCCGCGCCCACGCCACCACCTCGTCCGCGCGCGCGGTGACGTCCGCCACGCCCTCCCCCTCCGGAACCCCGTCCCGCCAGATCAGCCACCCGGGCCGGACGGCCTGGATCTGGTCCGGCGTCATGCCCTCGTACACGCCGTAGTCCCACTCCATCAGCGCGTCCCACGCGCGGGCGCGCTCACCGAAGCCCGCCAGCTCGCAGGTCTCGCTCGCCCGCACCAGCGGACTGGTCCGCACCTCGGCGCCGTGGAGCCCGTCAAGCGGCGCGCGGTGCAGCCGCTCGCCGAGCAGCTTGGCGCCGCGCCGGCCCTCCTCGAGGAGCGGAACGTCGGTCCTGCCGGTGTGTCTGCCGGACAGCGACCACTGGGTCTGTCCGTGCCGGGCCAGCAGGATGCGCGGTGCCATGAAGAGGCCTTTCCGGGAGAAATGTCTGAGGGGACACCTCCATCATCCCGTACTGTCCGTGCGGGCAACCCGGGGGGCACGACCGGCGTCTATCCGGTCCGAGGGCGCTTCGCGGAGCGGAGACAGGGAGGCCGTAGAGTGGCTCGCCCGTGTCCGTTCAGGCGCGCGAGTCAACGAGCAACGAGAAGGGGGAGGGCGATCGGATTGCCGCACACCGAGACACCGGGCACCGAGGCGGCCCCGAAGACTCGGCTGCGCTGGTGGACCGAGCTGCCGCTCATCCTCCTCGTGTACGCCTGCTACTCGGCCGGGCGCCTGCTCGTGCGGGGCGACGTCTCCGACGCGGTGGACCACGGCCTGGCCATCCTGGACATCGAGAAGGCCTTCTTCCTCAACGCGGAGCACCCGCTCAACCGCCTCTTCACCAGCCAGCCCTGGATCGGCGTGCCGGCGGACTTCTGGTACGCGTCGCTGCACTACGTGGTCACACCGGCGATCCTGGTCTGGATCTTCCGTTCCCGCGCGGTGCGCTACCGGGCCGCGCGGACCTGGCTGATGACGTCCACGTTCATCGGCCTCATCGGCTTCACGCTCCTGCCGACCTGCCCGCCCCGGCTGCTGGACGCCAGTCACGGCTTCGTCGACACGATGGCCCAGTACAGCTCGTACGGCTGGTGGGGCGGCGAGGCGAGCGCGCCGCGCGGCCTGGGCGGGATGACCAACCAGTACGCGGCGATGCCGAGCCTGCACGTGGGCTGGGCGCTGTGGTGCGGCGTGATGCTGTGGCGGTACGGAGGCACGCGCACCGCGAAGGCGGCCGGTGTCGTCTACCCGCTGGTGACGACGATCGTGGTGATGGGCACGGCCAACCACTACTTCCTCGACGCGGTCGCCGGAGCCGCCGTGATGGGCGCCGGACTGCTGCTGACGCCGTACGTGATGCGGATCGCGGACCGGGGGCGGGTGCGTCTCGTGGCCCGTTTCGCACCGTCCGCCACCCCTGCCGCGTCCGCCCCGGGCGGCGCGGGTTCCCCGATTGTCAGTGGCGGATGCCAGACTTCCACGGGTGAGCGATTCCCACGGCAGCGAGAGCAGCGGTTCGGACCAGGAGAGGAGCCGGACCCCGCCCCCTCGGACGCGGGGGACGAGACTCCGGCACCGGCTCGCTGAGCTGCGCGGTCCCGACGTACCGGCCAAGGCGCTGGACGCGCGCGCCCTGGCCGCCCTCGCCGCCAACCCCGGTTGCCGCCGCCGCGCGATCCTCGACGGCGCCGGGGTGGACAAGGCGGCGCTCGCGGCCGCGCTGGGTTCGCCGTCGGTCTTCGGGCAGTCGCAGTTCGCCTTCGTACGGGGCAACGCCTTCGAGGCACGGGTCAAGGCGGACGGCGGTGCCGAGCTGCTGCGGCTGGTGCACGAGAAGCTGGACCGGGGTGCCGAGCCGCCCGCCGACGCCCAGGTGCCCGACCTGTCCGCGACCGGCCCCGAGGGACGTACGGCCCGGACGGCGCTGGCCCTGCGGGAGGCCGCCGGCGATCCCGGCGCCTGGACGCTGCTCGACCATCCGATGCTCGCCCTCGACGTCGCCGGTTCCCCCGCCTTCCTGGAGCCGGACGCCGTGGTGGTGCATCCGGACGGCAGCTGGACGGTCGTCGAGATCAAGTCCTTCCCGATGCTGGACGGTTCCGCCGACGCGGCGAAGGTCGGTGCGGCCGCGCGGCAGGCCGCGGTCTACGTGCTGGCTCTGGAGCGGGTCGCCGCCCGCCTGGACCCCGCGCCGCGCGTACGCCACCGGGTCCTGCTGGTCTGTCCGAAGGACTTCTCCAACCTGCCGACCGCGTCCGCCGTCGACGTACGCAAGCAGCGCGCCGTCACCGACCGTCAGCTGGCCCGGCTGACCCGCGTCGAGGACATCGCCGACGCGCTCCCCGAGGGCGTCTGCTTCTCCCCCGAGCTGCCGGCCGAGGAGCTGACGGCGGCGGTCGAGGCGGTCCCGGCGGCGTACGCGCCGGAGTGCCTGTCCGCCTGCGAGCTGGCCTTCCACTGCCGCGCCCGGTCCCTGGAGGCCGGGGCCGTGACCTGCCTGGGCCGCCCGGTGCGGGCGGAGCTGGGCGGACTGTCGACGGTCGGGGAGGTACTGGCCGCGGCCCGCGGCGAGTCCGGCGACCCGGACGACCCGGCGGTGGCCGCGCTGCGCAGGGCGGCCCAGCTGCGCACGGAGGCCCTGGCGACGGCAGCCGCCGCAACCCGTACGGAAGCCACCGGAGTCATGGAAGCCACCAAAGTCACTGGTGTCACCGAGGCCACCGAGACCACCGAGACCAGTGGAACCGGTGGAGTCACCGAGGCCAGTGGAACGAGTGAAGTCACCGGAGTCAGCGAGGTGCCACGGTGTCACTGATCACCACCCTCGCCCGGTTGGAGGCCGTCCGCACCGGCAGCGCCCAGCCCGCCGCCACCGTCCGGCACCGGCACCTGTCCGACCGCCCGCTGGTCTTCGTGCCGCTGACCACCGCCGGTGAGGCAGGCGCCCCGCTCGGCGCGCTGGTGGGCACCGACCGGGACGCTCCGCACCTGCTGGTCGTGCCGCAGCCCCGCGACCGCGACCTGCGCTTCGCGTTCCTCGCCGAGCTGGCCGGCATCGTGCTGCCGCACGTCGAGGCGTACGCGGAGAGCGTCGAGGCCGCCGAGCGCACCGAGACCGACCCGGAGACCGGCAAGCGGGTCAAGGTCGAGGTCGACCTGTGCGCGGACGCCGCGCAGCTGATCGTGCCGAACCGCGCGGGCGTCGAATTCGTACGGCTGCTGGGCCGCTCCATGCGCTTCCGGCGTACGGCGGAGCAGGACCCGGAGACGCCGCACCCCGCGCCCCCGCGCGTGCCGCTGCTCGGCCGCTGGCTGACCCACTACGGCGAGCGGGCCCGCGTCCCCGGCTCCTCCCTGCTCCTGGCCATGACCGACCTGCTGGGCCGGCACTGGGCGAGCGGCCAGTCCACGCTGGAGGACCAGCACCTGGGCGCGCTGCTGGCGTGGATCGACCCGGAAGCCGTTCCGGTGGGCGCCCCGGGCGACGCCCCGCCCGGCGAGGAGCTGACCGGCGCGCGGGCCGCGCGCCGCGCGGAGCTGGCCCGTGACGCCGCCGGCCAGCTGCTCTGCCCGCCCGCCGGCCCGGCGACCGACCCGGCCTTCGACAACAAGCTGCTCGCCCCCGCCATCGAGCGCTACGACCGCGCCCGCACCGCGCTGGCCGCCGCCGAGGACGGCCTGGAGGCCGACGACCGGCTCGGCACGCTCACGGCCGCCGAGCGGGAGATCCGCGCCCTGGTCGAGAGCCGTACCCGCCCCACCTGGGACGCGGTGTGGCGGGGCCTGGACCTGCTGCGCGCGCTGCCCGCCGGTGCGCATGCCGACGAGCGCTGGACCCGCGACCGCTGGTCGTTCACCTCGCACCGCGACCGGATCCTGGCGGGCGAGCCCCCGCAGCCGCGCCGCGACGACGCGGTGACGGCGGCGAACAAGCTGGCGACGCGCGAGCGCGAGCAGGCCCGCCTGGAGGCGCAGGAGGCGCTGGACGACCCGCTGGTGATGGCCGGGCGGCGGCTGTCCGGGGAGGCGTTCGCGGGCGAGGTCGTCGAGGTGGTGATGGCGTACAGCGAGAGCAAGCGCCCCAGCCCCCGCCCGCTGATCACGGTCCGCACGGACGACCGCCCGCACCTGGCCGAGCGTGCGAAGGTCCACCGCTCGCTGAACGGCAAGCCGCAGACGGCCGAGTACGTCGGGCCCGCGGACGAAAGCGACGACGGGACAGTCGTGCTGCGCATCACGGACAAGATGGGCCGGGGCAAAGAACCGGAGGCGGGCTCGGTGCCGGAGAAGGGCGACCTGGTCTGCTTCACCCTCTTCGAACACGAGCAGCGGGGCGGCGCGAAGCTCCCCGACCCGGAGCAGACGCCGTGGACGCACGGCGGCCCGCCCGGTGAGGCGGCAGCCGTCGCGGAGGCCGCGGACGCCCAGACCGAGGAAGACGTCCTGTGACCGCCGAGACCGCCACCACACCCGGCACACCCACTGCCCCGGCCCCGGCGACGACCCCCGCCCCGGCCACAACCGCGCCCTTCGATCCCGGCGCCGAGGCTGCCCGCGCCACCGCGGCGATCCTCCACGACACCCTGCACGGCACGGAGCGCGGCGTCGTCGTGGACTCCCCGCCCGGCGCCGGAAAGTCCACGCTCGTGGTGCGGGCGGCACTGGAGCTGGCCGAGGCGGGCCGCCCCCTGATGGTGGTGGCGCAGACGAACGCCCAGGTGGACGACCTGGTCCTGCGCCTGGCCGAGAAGAACCCGGACCTTCCGGTGGGCCGCCTGCACAGCAGCGACGCCGACCCGTACGACAAGGCGCTGGACGCCCTGGCGAACGTACGCAAGTCGGCGAAGGCCGGCGACCTCGCGGGGCTCGCCGTCGTCCTGTCCACGGCGGCGAAGTGGGCGCATGTGAAGGTGGACGAGCCGTGGGGGCACGCGATCGTCGACGAGGCGTACCAGATGCGCTCGGACTCGCTGCTCGCGGTCGCCGGGCTCTTCGAGCGGGCGCTGTTCGTGGGCGACCCGGGCCAGCTGGACCCGTTCGCGACGGTGGGCAGCGAGCAGTGGGCGGGCCTGGCCTACGACCCGTCGTCGTCCGCCGTGACAACCCTCCTCGCGCACAACCCCACGCTCCCCCAGCACCGTCTCCCGGTCTCCTGGCGCCTGCCGGCGTCGGCGGCCCGCCTGGTCTCGGACGCGTTCTACCCGTACACGCCGTTCCGCAGCGGCACGGACCACGGCGACCGGACCCTGGCCTTCGCGGCGCCGTCGGACGGCTCGGGCCCCGACCAGGTGCTCGACGAGGCCGCCGCCTCGGGCTGGGGCCTGCTGGAGCTGCCCGCCCGGCACACCCCGCGCGCCGACCCGGAGGCGGTACGGGCGGTGGCGGCGGTGGTCCGGCGCCTCCTGGACCGCGAGGGCACGACCACGTCGGAACGCGGCCCCTCCCCCGCTCCCCTGACCGCCGCCCGCATCGCCGTCGGCACGGCCCACCGCGACCAGGCGGCAGCGGTCCGCGCGGCACTGGCCGACCTCGACGTGAGCGACGTGACCGTGGACACGGCGAACCGGCTCCAGGGCCGGGAGTACGACGTCACGGTCGTCCTCCACCCGCTCTCCGGCCGCCCCGACGCCACCGCCTTCCACCTGGAGACGGGCCGCCTGTGCGTCCTGACCTCCCGGCACCGCCACGCGTGCATCGTGGTCTGCCGCGAGGGGGTGGACGCCCTCCTGGACGACTACCCGTCCACGGAACCGGTCCAGCTGGGCACACTGGTGAAGTTCCCGGACGGCTGGGAGGCCAACCACGCGGTGCTGGCACACCTCGCGGAGCACCGGGTGACCTGGCGACCCTGACACCCGCACCTGTCCAGCGCGCGATCAGCACGGCACACCAACCCGCCGGACGGGATGGTCCACGACGCCTGTCGGCACGCTGTGTCAGGCGGCGAGTTGGGCCGCCAGTCGGTCGGCGGCGCTGCGGGGCTCGCGGCCGAGGAGTTCGGTCAGCAGGGGTCCGGTCTCGGCGAAGTAGCCGGCGCGGCCGGCCTGGTGCCAGGTGAGGATGAGCAGGGCCACCTGCTCCGGGACGCCCTGCGCGACCTGCTCGGCAACCCACCGCTCGTCGTCCACGACGACCCGCTTGATCGTACGGCCGGTGAGGTCGGAGGCGATCGAGGCCAGGTCGTCGAAGGTGACGGCGGTCGGCGCGGCGAGGGTGACGGGGCCGTCGACGGCGCGGTCACCGGCGAGGAGGGCGGCGGTGGCCTCCGCGATGTCGTCGCGATCGGTGTACGGGACGGGACCGTCCTCCGGCTGGACGATCTCGCCGGTCGACTGCCAGGGGCCGAGCACCTGGTCGAGAGGGCCGTAGGCGCCGTTGCGCAGTGCGGTCCAGGCGACCCCGGATTCGGCGAGGATCGCTTCGGTGGCGATGTGGAACTCCGACGGCAGGTACGGGTTGCCCGGGACGGCGCCCTGCTGGCTGGTGTAGACGATCCGCCGGGCGCCGGCCTCGACGGCGGCCTCGACGGCGTTGCGGTGCAGGGCGATCAGGTCGGCCGCCGGATCGTTGCCGGACACCACGAGCACCTGCTCGGCTCCGGCGAACGAGTCGCGCAGCGCGGCCGGCTCCTCGTAGGAGCCCTGCCGTACCCGGACGCCGCGGTCGGCGAGGTGCCGCGCCTTCGCGGTGTCGCGGACGCTGACGGCGATCCGGTCGGCGGGCACGCGCTCGAGGAGGCGCTCGACGGTGGCACCGCCGAGCCCGCCGGTGGCACCGGTGACGACGATCATGACATGGCCTCCCGATAAGTTGACCCCACAGGTCAGTTTCACTTCCGGTTACGACCGTAGGTAAACTGACCCGGCTAGTCAAATTAGGTGGACAACAGCGAGGGACGGAGTCGGACGATGGCCGGTGCAGCCGGAGCGGCGCCTGCGGAACCCCGGCTGCGCGCCGACGCCAAGCGCAATGCCGAGCAGATCCGCACGGCCGCGATCGGCGCCTTCCAGGGCCGCGGCCTGTCCGTGCCGCTGGAAGAGGTCGCCAAGGCGGCAGGGGTGAGCAAGGGCACGATCTTCAACCGCTTCGGCGGCCGGATCGGCCTCATCGAGGCGGTCATCTCGGAGGTGGTCGCCACGGAGATCTACGCCATCATCGACCGCACCCGCGCCCTCGACGACGCCTGGGAGCGGCTGTCGTACTACGTCACCGCGATCCGCGACCTGCAGTACCGTCAGCCCGCCACCGTCGACACCATGCTGCAGGCCTACCCCGACGCGCAGACCCTGATGGAGATCTGCCGGGCGGGAAGCGAGATCAACGAGGAGCTCGTCACCGCGGGCCGGGCCTGTGGCGTCCTGCGGCCGGAGTTCGCGGCCGAGGACCTCCACGCGCTCCTCCACGACAGCGCACTCGTCCTCAAACACGGCACCCGCCCGCAGCGCGAGGACTACGACCGCCGCACCGGATACCTCCTCGACGGCATGCGGGCACAGCGCACTCCCTGACGGCCTCCCGGTTCACCCGAGAGCTCACCCAACAGCTCAGCCGGAATCCGACGAGTGCGTGCGGACGATCCCCGCCGCCAGCCGCCGGACCAGCCCGCGGGCGGCCTCCGGTCCGACGACCTCGATGTGGTCGCCGAACTGCAGCAGCTGCCGCACCCCGTCGAGCCGGCCGTACGACACGGTGATCTCGACGCGGCCGTCGTCCTCCGGGTCGCCCGCCGTCCTGAGCCGGGCGCCCAGGATGCGCCGGGCGAGGTCGAGACTGCCCGCGTCGAGGCGCGCCGTGACGATGACGTGCTCGGCGCTCTCCAACGCCTCGCCCAGTTCCCGCGCCGTACCGACGAGGTCGGCACCGGGCCGCAGCCGCCGGCCGGCGTCGAGCACGCACCAGCCCTGCAGCCGGGAGAGCGCGAACATCCGGGGCCGCCCGTCCAGGTCGGCCACGAGGTACCACCGCCCGCCGCGCTGCACGAGCCCGTACGGGTCGACCACGAGGTCCTGGCCACTCGCGGCGCCACTGCGCCGGTAGCCGATCCGCAGCCGCCTCCCCGTCCGCAGGTCCCTGACCAGGCCCGCGACGTCGGGCAGGGGTGCGGCGTCCTCGAACCAGGGCCGGTTGTCGACGGCGACCACGTCCGCCAGCGCCAGCGGCAGCTCGTCCCGGGCGGCCGGCGGCTGTCTGCGCGGCGTGAGCTTGCGCAGCGCCGACCGGGCGGCCGCCTCGCCGCCGAGCTGCCGGGCCCGGTCGAGGTCGAGTCCGACCGCACGCAGCAGGTCCGCCTCACCGGTCGTCAGCTTCGACAGATCGGCCTGGTCACCGGGCAGCAGGCTGATGCCGCCGTACTTTCCCCGCTCGGTGAAGACCGGGATCCCGGCGTCGACGAGCGCCCGCACATCGCGCAGCACCGTCCGCGTCGACACCCCCAACTCCCCCGCCAGCTCCTCGGCGGTGGTCCGCCGACGCGCCTGCAGAGCCGCGAGTAGCTCGATCAATCGCTGCGGCCGACTCATACGACAGTTTCCTCACCGGAACCGGACAACCGGTGTCATGTTCCCACGCCAAGCTGGCACCACGGCCGGAACAACCGGGCCCCCCGACCCCCGATCCGGAAGGACGACGATCCGCATGTCCGCACCCAACCTCTTCCTCGTCTACGTCACCGACATCAAGCGCGCCACCGCCTTCTACTCCGACCTGTTCGACATCGAGCCGCTCATGACCACCCCGCGCTACGTCCCCTTCGAAGTCGCCCCCGGCGTGCTCTTCGCCCTCTGGAGCGGCCGCGCCGACCGGCTCAGCGCGGACACACCGCGCACCTCGGAGGTCGGCCTGATGATCCCGGGCTCCTCCGCGGCCATCGACGCGCGCTACGAGGCGTGGACCGCCAAGGGCGTCACCGTGGTCGAGGAACCCCACGACGAGGTCTTCGGACGCACCTTCGTCGTCGCCGACCCGGACGGCAACCTGATCCGGGTCTCGCCGGTCGACTAGCCCGTCTACGGTGATGGCGAGACCGATTCCAGCACGACCCACTGACATCGACGGGGTCGCTAGGGCATCCGCCCGGCGGTCGTACGGTGGAACCGGCACCAGGGAGGTCCTGTGATGCGCAGGGTGATCTACTCCATGAACGTGTCCCTCGACGGCTACGTCGTCGGGCCGGACGGCTCCTTCGACTGGTCGGAGCCGGACGAGGAGGTCTTCCGCCACTTCACCGACGAGCTGCGGCAGACCGACGTCCATCTGATGGGGCGGCGGCTGTACGAGACGATGCTGTACTGGGAGACGGCCGATCAGGACCCGTCGCTGGACGAGCCGGGCCGTGAGTGGACCGCACTGTGGAAGGCGCTCCCGAAGGTGGTGTTCTCCACGACCCTGTCGGCGGTCGAGGGCAACGCCCGGCCGGCCTCCGGCGGTGTGGTGGCGGAGATCGAGCGGCTGCGGGCGGAGCCCGGCGAGGGCGAGATCGCGATCGGCGGCGCGACCCTCGCCGCGGAGGCTGCCGCGTCGGACCTGATCGACGAGTACCGGGCCATGGTCCTCCCGGTCCTGGTCGGCGGCGGCATCCCGTTCTTCCCCCGGCACGAGCGCCGGATCGACCTGGAACTCGTCGAGGCCCGCACCTTCGGCACGAACGTCGTCCTCCTCCGCCACCGCGTGGTGCGCTGACCGGCTCCTCAGGCCGTCCGGCTCGCGGGGTCCGGAGCGGCGCCCATCTCGCACCAGACGTACTTCCCGCGGTTCCCCTCCCTGACCAGCGGCTGCCACCCCCACGTGTCGGCACAGGCCCGGACCAACTCCAGCCCCCGCCCCTCCTCCCGCTCCAGGCCCGGATCGAACGACTTCGGCGGCTCCGGGGGCGAGGGGTCCGCGTCCCAGGCGCCGAGCCGGAGCACCCCCGTTCCCGACCAGCGCACACGCAGCGCGGCGGGCCCCTCGGTGTGCCGGACGGCATTGGACACGAGCTCCGTCGCCAGGAGTTCGGCGAGGTCGACCATCCGGATCAGACCGTGCATCGTGAGGATCAGACGCAGGGTCCGGCGGCAGACGGTGACGGCTCTGAGGTCGTTCGGGATGTAGAGGGAGCACTCCCACGGATCGCTTTCAGGCATGCCGGTTCCCTTCGGGGATGGGGTGGGTGGTTGCAGGGCCGGTGTCATTGCCGCGCACCCAAGGCAGGGCAAAGCGGTGCACTTCCGGTCCCTCGCATTGCAGCGCGTGCTCCCTGCACCACCGAACGTAGACCTTAGAATTAACGGCAGGCGAGTCCATCGCGTAGCCTGACACCCGAACGAGGAGCGGGGCCAGCAGCGTTGAGCGAGGGGCACGGAATGGGAACCAAGCGCGAAGCAACGGCGCGGCAGCTGCGCCTGGCGACCGAACTTCGCAGACTGCGCGACGCCTCAGCCCTCAGCGCCCGGGAGGCGGCAGCGCTCCTCAGCATCAACTCCGTGCAGATCAGCCAGATCGAAGCCGGCACAACGGGCGTGAGTGAGCAGCGACTACGCCGACTCGCGGCGCACTATGCCTGCACGGACCAGAACTTGATCAACGCCCTGGCGACCATGGCGACAGACCGGACACGCGGCTGGTGGGAGGAGTACCGCACGCATCTGCCCACGTCATTCCTGGACCTGTCCGAGCTGGAGCACCACGCCACGTTCCGCTGGGACGTGGACTTCCTTCACGTCCCGGGACTCCTCCAGGTCGAAGACTACGCACGGGCACTGTTCTCGCGACGAGTTCCCGAACTTCCTCAGGGCGATCTGGACATGCGCGTCCGCCACCGGTTGCAGCGACGAGTGATCCTCGAAGGTGAGCAGCCGACTCCCTACGAGGCGCTCATCCACGAGGCGGCGTTGCGCATTCGCGTCGGAGGACGCGCCACCTCGCGTGCTCAGCTCGCGCACATCCTGGAGTTCTCCGAAGAAGAACACGTGACAGTACGCGTCATCCCCTTCGAGCTGGAAGAGTTCGCCGATGTCACAGCCGCGATGGTCTACGCCGGGGGTGCCGTCCCGAGACTGGACACCGTGGTACGCGACGGCCCTCACGGTGCGCTCTTCATCGATTCGGAACCGCAGTTGGGCGTCTTTCGAACGCTCTTCCGTAGAGTGGAGGCGGTATCGCTCGTCCCCGAGCGTTCCCGCGATTTCATTCACCGGTTGGCGAAGGAACTGTGAGGCTCTCGGTGACGACCCCTGACAACTGGCGGAAGTCCTCCTACTCCGGCAGCGGCGACGGCAACGCCTGCGTGGAGGTCGCCCTCGACCACCCCCACATAGCCGTCCGCGACTCCAAGATCCCCACCCGAGCCGCACTCACCTTCCCCGCCCCCGCCTTCACCGCCTTCCTCGACGCTCTGAAAGCCGACGCCAAGGCCGCCCAATGACGATCGCGTACGACTGGAAGAAGTCGCCCTACTCCGGCGGCGGCGAAGGCAACGCCTGCGTAGAGATCGCGCTCGGCGACTCCCACACAGCCGTCCGCGACTCCAAGGCCCCCGCCCGAGCCGTCCTCACCTTCCCCACCCCCGCCTTCGGCGCCTTCCTCGCCGCCCTCAAGAACCCCGCCCGGGAATAACCGGAGGCCCCCTCCTGTTACGTCGCGCAGCGACTCGTACGTCGATCGTCACACAGGAGGCACCCCGTCATGCCCGCAGACGCCGCAGAGGAGATCCGGGGCACTGCCCACGGCACCGCTCCCGTACCCCTGTCCGTGCTGGACCTGGTGACCGTCGGGGCCGGCCGGACCGCCAACGAGGCGCTGCGGACCGGTGTGGACATCGCCCGGCTCGCCGAGGCCCGCGGGTACCACCGGTACTGGGTCGCCGAGCACCACTCCATGCCCGGCGTCGCGTCCTCCTCGCCCGCGGTGATCCTGGCCCACCTGGCGGCCCACACCGAGCGCATCCGGCTCGGGTCCGGCGGCGTCATGCTGCCCAACCACGCGCCGCTCGTGATCGCTGAGCAGTTCGGGACGCTGGAGGCCATGGCACCGGGGCGCGTCGACCTGGGGCTGGGCCGCGCTCCCGGCACCGACGGGGCCACCGCCGCCGCGCTGCGCCGCACCGACCGGCTGAACGAGGGCGCCGACGACTTCCCGCAGCAGCTCGCCGAGCTGATCAGGTTCCTGGACGACGACTTCCCGGACGGGCACCCGTACGGCCGGATCCACGCCGTGCCGGGGCCCGTGCAGGGCACCTCGCCCGGTGGTGTGCAGTCCACGCACCGGCCGCCGGTGTGGCTGCTCGGGTCCTCCGGGTTCAGCGCGCGCCTCGCCGGCACGCTCGGGCTGCCCTTCGCCTTCGCGCACCACTTCTCCGCGCAGAACACGGTGCCGGCGCTGGAGCTGTACCGGGACTCCTTCCGGCCCTCCGCCGTGCTCGACGAGCCGTACGCCCTCATCGGTGTCTCGGCGCTCGCGACCGACGACGAGAAGGAGGCCCGCCGGCAGGTGCTCGCCGCCGCGCTGAACATGGTGCGGCTGCGCACCGGGCGCCCCGGCCTCGTACCTGCGCCGGAGGAGGCCGAGGCGTACGACTTCAGCCCGATGGAGCTGGAGTTCGTGCAGTCCTGGAACGCCAACGTCATCCACGGCACCGCCGACGAGGTGCGCACCGGCCTGGACGACCTGCAGAAGCGCACCGGCGCCGACGAGCTGATGATCACCGCCAACGCGCACGGCGGCGACGTGCGCCTGCGCTCCTACGAGCTGATCGCCGACGCCTACGGCTTGCCGACGGCCTGAACCCCGGCCCCGCCAGGACCGGCGGGGCCCAGCAGCGCGGAGATGCGGTCCGGCGCCACCGGCCGGGAGTACAGCCAGCCCTGGCCGGTGTCGCAGCCGATGCGGCGCAACCGGGTCGCCTGGTCGGAGGTCTCCACGCACTCGGCGGTGACGCTCAGCCCGAGGCGGTGGGCGAGCTGCACCATCGCCTCGACGATGACCTCGTCGGCCGGGTTGGCCAGGGACGACGCCCCCTTCACGTCGTCCGCCCCCGGGGTGACCGCGTCGTACTGGAAGCCCCTGACGAACGCGCCGTCGAGCTTCAGGACCGAGACCGGGAGCCGGCTGAGGTAGGCCAGGTTCGAGTAGCCGGTGCCGAAGTCGTCGATGGCGATGTGGACGCCCATGTCGCTGAGCGCCCTGAGGACCTCCAGCGGGCGGCCCGCCGAGCCCATGACCGCCGACTCGGTCAGCTCCAGCTGAAGCAGGTGCGGGGCGAGGCCGGTCTCCTCCAGAGTGCGGGCCACGTCCGCCACCAGGTCGGAGTCCCAGACCTGCCGGACGGCGACATTGACGCTCACGAAGATCGGCGGCTCGTCCGGGTGGGCCAGCTGCCAGCGGCGGGCCTGGGCGCAGGCCGTGCGCAGGATCCAGCGGCCGAGTGGAACGATCGAGCCGTCCTCCTCCGCCAGTGCGATGAACCGATTCGGCGCCAGTACGCCGAACTGAGGATGATTCCAGCGGATGAGCGCCTCGACGCCCCGCACCCGGCCGTCCTCCATGCCGACCAGCGGCTGGTACTCCAGCGCGAACTCGCCCCGCTCGATGGCGGGCCGGAGTGTGGCCGCGAGGGCCTGGCGGGTCATGCGGGTGGCGTTGCGCTCGGGGTCGAAGAGCGTCCAGCGGGCGCGGCCGTCGGCCTTGGCCCAGTACAGCGTGGTGTCGGCGGCCTGCATCAGCGCGGTGGGCGTGGTCCCGGCGGTGTGGCGTTCGACGACGCCGACCGACGCGGTGACCGACAGGCGGCGGTCCAGGAGCTCGAACGGCGGCTGGAGCGCGGTCAGGACGGCCTGGGCGAGGTCGGCGAGCTGGTCGGTGCCCGTGGAGTCCTCCACGAGGAGGGCGAACTCGTCGCCGCCGAGCCGGGCCACCAGCGGGGCGCCGGAGCGGTGGCCGGCGGCTTCCTCCGCGCACCGCGTCAGCCGCTCGGCCACGGCGGCGAGGAGCCGGTCGCCGACGCGGTGGCCGTGGGTGTCGTTGACGGCCTTGAAGCCGTCCAGGTCCAGGTAGCACAGGCCGATCCGGCCGGTGCCGCCGTGCTCGTACGACTCCGCCTCCAGGGCGCCCGTCAGGCGTTCGAAGAACAGGGCCCGGTTGGGCAGCCGGGTCACCGGGTCGTGCATCTGGAGGTGCCGCAGCCGGGCCTGGAGCTCGCGCCGGGCGCTGACGTCGGTGACCGACAGCAGCAGGCCGCCGCCGTCCCCGGAGCCGTCCAGCGGTTCGACCGTCACCTGCGCCCAGAGCGAGTGCCCGTCGGCGCGCTTGAGCCGGCGGGTGCAGCGCAGCCGGGGCTGCCGGCCGCGCAGCACCTCGCGGTAGGCGTGCCAGATGCCGACGTCGGAGGCGAGGTCGACGAGGTCGGCCGCCGCACAGCCGGCCAGTGTCCCGGGGCCGGTGCCGAGCAGGGTGCCCAGGCTGGCGTTGGCGCTGACGACCAGGCCGTCGGCGTCGACGACGGCCATGGCGAGGGGGGCGGTGGCGAACACCGAGCGGTAGGCCTGGACGCTCGCCGCCCCCGGCGCGCCCGTACTCGCGTCCGTGCCGGCACTCGCGTCCCCGCCCGTACTCGAATCCGGGCCCGTGCCCGTCGTTCCCGTGGGGGCGCCCGTCGTGCCCGTCGCACGTGGAGCCAGGAAACTGTCACTCTCTGTGACGACCGACCGGCCGAGGTCTGCCGCGGGCGCCGGCCCTTCGGAGGTTCCGCTCACCGCTCGCTCCCGCAGTGCCTCGATCTCTGTTCGTGCTCTGTTCGTGCAGGAAAGTGTGCCGATCATAGAGGCTGACACCGGGGCCTTCCAGCCACCTTCCCGCGTTGCGGACCCCGCAACCCCGCCGCCAGACCGTTTCTGCCCACACCTGGACGGGTTCTTCACGCCTCCGACCAGTTGTGACATTGAGTGAGTGCCCCCGGGGTGTCGCACGGGGAAGCCTCCGGCGGAATTACGGGCGGCTCACCCATCCGATGCACGCGAACAGGGCGTAGTACGACAATCATGCACAAGCTGGGTGCGGTGTCCCCTCAACTCAACCGCCCCGGAGGTCCCTGTGCCGCGCCAGCTTCCCCTGAGGCGACTTCCCCGGGAGGCCCTCGAGGCGCTCGGCGCGGGCCGCCGGACGGCGGGGAGGGCCGCCCGGCCCAGGCTGCGCAGTACCGCGGCGGTGTGCACCACGATGTCGGCGCTCGCCGCGACCTCCCTGGTCACCGCCCCCTCGGTCGCCGAGCCGTTCTCTCCGGAGCCGTGTGCGCTGCAACGCACCGACGCCCACCACTCCGAGGGTCTGGACACCTGGAACGCCTCCTATCCGCGGCCCGCCCGCACCCTGGACGCGGTGATGGTGTTCCTGTCCTTCCCCGACTCCCAGCCGCTCACGGCCCCGGCCGAACTCGCCGCCGACCACTTCCCCGCCACCGGCCGCTTCTTCCGGCGCGCCTCCTACGGGGCCTTCACGCTGCGCCCGCATCCGCTGCGGGACTGGATCCGGATGCCGAGCCCGTCGACGTCGTACGCCATAAGGCGCGACTGGAGCCCCGAGCACCGGGCCGCCTACCTGCGCGACGCGCTCCACGCGGCCGACCGGCACGTCGACTTCTCGCGGTACGACGTCGTCTACTTCGTCGCCGACCCGGACGCACCCGGCGTGGACTCCGACGCCACGAAGGTCGTCAACCTGAACACCCCGCTGCGGGCCGACGGCACCGACATCCGGCGGGTCGTGACCGTCTTCGAGAACCATCCGCCGGACCGGCTGGTCCTGGCGCACGAGACGGGGCACGTCTTCGACCTGCCCGACCTGTACCACCGGCCCGTCGACGGCAAGGGCGACTGGGACACGCACGTCGGGGACTGGGACCTGATGGGCAGCCAGTTCGGACTCGCCCCCGACCTCTTCGGCTGGCACAAGTGGAAGCTGGGCTGGCTGGAGCCCCGGCAGGTGACGTGCGTACGGGGCAGCGGGCCGACCCGCCTGACGCTGGAGCCGCTGGCGGCGGGGCCGGGCGTGGAGGTGGCCGACGCCGCCGGGGCACCGGCCTTCGGGCTCGGCCGGGGCACGAAGCTGGCCGTGGTGCGCACGGGCGCCGACAGCGTGCTCGCCTTCGAGGTACGGGCACCGGTCGGCAACGACGCCTCCGCCTGCCGGGCCGGAGTGCTGGTGTACCGGGTGCGCAGCGGGGCCGAGTCCGGGGGCGGGCCGATCGAGGTGATCGACGCCCACCCGGACACCGAGGCCTGCTGGGCCGACTCCGTCTACCCGCCGCTCGCCGACGCCCCGGTGGCCCTCGGGGAGAGCTTCACGGTCCCCGGCGACGGCGTACGCGTGGAGGTCGAGGGCCGCACGGAGTCGGGCGCCTGGACCGTCCGGATCACACCCGGGTGAGCCGGCACTTCTCGAGAGACCTCGGGTGAGCCAGTACGTTTTCGAACGACACCACGCGACAGCACGGCACAGAACAGCGGGGAGGCGACAACACCCGGCCCTGAGAACCACAGCACCCGGTCCTGAGAACCAACGACGCCCAACCCGATGGACCGACGGCGCCCGGCGAAGGGGGGTGCGGGTGGCGAAGCCCCCGCAACGCGCGGCGAAGCCGCGCAAAACCAACGATGGCGAGGAGGGTTCGCGCTTTCCGCGAACACGCCTCGCCATCGCCATCGTGCGCCGCCAGGGACTCGAACCCCGGACCCGCTGATTAAGAGTCAGCTGCTCTAACCAACTGAGCTAGCGGCGCCTGCTGACGTCGTAGACCTTAGCACCCTGGTCGGCGGGAGGAAAAATCGAAATCCGCACCGCCGCGCGGGCCGCCCGGACGGCTGCCCAGAGCAGGATTTCCGGGCCGGGCAGCCACGGCTGGCGGGTGTCCGGGGCGACCAGCCACCGGGACCCGGAGCGCGGGGGTGCACCCGCGGGGGCCGGTACGGTCACCGCGTCCCCGGCGCCGTGGCACAGCAGCGGCGGCACCTCGCCCGTACGGCCGCCCTTCCGGCCGCGGGCGCTCCACTCCTCCCACTCGAGCAGCGACGGCAGCCGCTGGGCCGTGCCCGGCGCGGTGAAGAGCAGCATCCGGCCGCGGAACTCCGCCACCGGACCCGACCCGGGCCCCTCCTCCCACATCCGGTCCAGCATCCGGCGCCCGAAGATCGCGGGGGCGCTCACGATGTCGAAGGCGGAACCGCAGGGCAGGACGACCGGGGCCTCGGGCCGTTCCTCCCAGAGCGCCATCGTGCTGCGCGGGTACGCACCGGCCGAGGCAAGCCAGGCGGCGCCGTCCGAGGTGACGTCCGAGGCGTGGGGCGTGACGTGCGGCGTGGCGTTGCGTGGACTGCTCATGTTGCATAGATCTACCCGGCGTGAGGGAACCGCTCCGCTGGGTTGCGGGAATCCGGGACAGCGGTGCCGGGGAAGGAGTATCTTGCCCACCCTCCTGGCATATGCGTCCCGGGAATCGAGCACGCGCCCGACCACTCACCCGACCGCTCGCCCGGCTGCTCGCCCCGACCGGTTACTCGGTCTGCTCGCCGCGCAGCAGGTCCCGTCCGAACTCCACCATCTTCTTGGCGTAGTCCTCGGTCCACTCGGCCCGTTCGGCGATGTCCGCCGTCGTGAGCCGGTCGAACCGCCGCGGGTCGGCCAGCTGGGCCGCCGCGATCGCCTGGAACTCCATCGCCCGGTCCGCCGCCGCGCGGAACGCGTGCGTCAGTTCGGTGGCCCGTTCCAGCAGCGCCCGGGGGTCGTCGATCGACTCGAGGTCGAAGAAGTGTTCGGGATCGGCGGCCGCCTCCGCCGGCTCGAAGAGCAGGGGCGCGGGGCGTAGCCGCGGTTCGTTCCGACGCGGCGTGGGCTCCGCCATGTCTTCTCCTCCTCGTACGTACGGCGGCCCTCCCCCGAGGTGCGGGGCACTCCGTCGGAGCGGGCCACCGTCCATTGTCCCGCGCCCGCGCAAGAGGGCAGGGTGTGCCGGGCATCCAGCCCCGGCACACCCCACGCCCCCGGCGGGATCCGAACGATGCCTTACCCGGCGTACGTCTCGAACTCGGCGATCCTCGGGGTGCCCGAGGCTCCGGTGATCTCGAAGGTGATCTTCTTGAGCGAGACCGCCGGGAAGCCGATCACGCCGGCGCCGCTGCCGGAGGCCAGTACGGCGCCGGTGTCGTGGTTGAGGACCCGGTAGGACCCGATGGTGCCCTCGGAGCCCGCCGCCTCCCTGATGTTGATCTTGGAGACGGTGGTGGCGGAGGACCACTTCACGGAGACGGAACCGGTCGTCCCGGCCGGCGACCAGTAGGTGCTCGGGTCACCGTCGCGCACGTCGCCGTAGCTGGTGCCGCTCGCCTTGGACGAGCCGTCGGAGCCGGCCCCGATGCTGAGGTTGGTCCCGGCCGGCGGGTCGGTCGGGTCCGGGTCCGTCGGGTCGGTGGGGTCGGTGGGGTCCGGGGTCTGCGGTGTGCAGGTGCCGTCCGACACCTTTAGGCCCTTGTTGGCGCCCGCCGTGCCGCTCACGACGTCCGGCACGCAGGAGGCGTCGTCCAGAGGGTAGGAGTACGGGACGGAGACCGAGGTGTTGGACTGCGGGTCGGGGCCGGCCGGGTTGTTGTCCTCTCCGGGCTCGGACCAGGTCACGTTGTCGTAGATGTTGCCGCTGACCTGCCAGGATCCGGCGGCGTCGGTGTGGAAGGTGCCGAGGACGTCCTTGGAGTCCTCGAAGTAGTTGTTGTCGACCTTGGCCTTGGCGCCCGCCCTGGAGTTGATCCCGGACTTGGTGAGGCCCCGGTAGTGGTTGTTGTACATGTGGGCCGTGCCGCCGCGCAGCAGGGGTGCGCGGGAGTCGATGTTCTCGTACAGGTTGTGGTGGAAGGTGACGTAGCCGTTCGACACGTCGCTCTCGCTGGACCCGATCAGTCCGCCGCGGCCCGAGTTGCGCAGGACGCTGTAGGACAGGGTGACGTACTGGGTGTTGGCCTTCATGTCGAAGAGGCCGTCGTAGCCCTCGGACTCGCCGCCCGAGGCCTCCAGGGTGCTGTGGTCGACCCAGACGTTGCGGACGTCGCTCTCCATGCCGATGGCGTCGCCGCCGTTGGAGGTGGGCGAGCCGGACTTCTTGACGTTCCGCACCGTCACGTTCTGGATGATGATGTTGCTGGACTCCCGGATGTGGATGCCCAGCTGGTCGAAGACCGCGCCGTTGCCCACGCCGACGAGCGTGACGTTGCTGATCTGCTTGAGTTCGATCTTGTCGGCGGCGGTGTTGCAGCTGTCGCCGGACACCTTGCTGGTGTTGCCGTGGTTGATGGTGCCCTCGACCTCGATGGTGATCGGGGTGCTGCTGTCGGCCCGGCCGCACAGGGCCTCGTGGATCGCGGTACCGGTGGTGGCCCGGACCGTCTGTCCGCCCGCGCCGCCGGTCGTACCGCCGTTCTGGGTCGCGTAGCCGGTGGCGCCGCCGGCGGCTGCCGCCGCCTCGGGCATCGACAGCGCCACACCGGTCGCGGCCGCGAGGGCCAGCGTGCCGAGTGCCGCCTGGAGTCGCAGCGCGACTGGTCGTCTCATCCTCGGTCTCCCCATTCGCCTTCACATGCCGGAACGGATGTCATGTCGTGATCATGTCAATACGGATCGACGACACTTGTCGGGAAAGCGCTTTCTCGCCGTGAGAATAAGGTCAGTGGTGAGAGCTGACAAGGGTTCAGGGAACTTCGGCAAGTTCAACACACAGAACTGCGTCCATACATGCGGACAGGGCGGCAGACGACCGGCCGCCGCCCTCCACCCCGCACCGCCGGTGCGCACCCACCCCGTACCGCCGGTGCACACTCCCCGGGAACGCCGATGTGCACCCTGGGCGTGACTGCGGTACGATCATCTTGCCTGATCACGGGGGGCCAACTCCCCGGATCGGACAGTGCGTTGGTGGTCCAAGGAAAGACGCCTCACTTCCCGTGAGGAAATGCAGGTGCAAGGCCTGCCCAGCGCTCGACGAGAACCCCGGCCCCGCGAAAGCGGGACCGGGGTTCTTCCGTTGTGCGGGACGCCCGGGAAGAGGGCCGGCGGTCAGGCCTGCACCACCGGCTCCCGAGTGAAGAGCGCGCCCAGCTCCGGCGCGTTGACCCGGCGGTCGGCCAGGCGCAGGCCCTCCCAGATGGTGACCTGGTTGGCGGTGAGGACCGGCTTGCCCAGCTCCTTCTCCAGGGCCGGGATGTGGGCCACGGTGTGCAGGGCCGTGTCCGGCAGGAGCACCGCCTGCGCGTCGGGCCGGTCGGCGGCGCGGGCCAGCGCCAGCACCTCCGCCTCGGTCCAGGTGCCGACCTCCGCGGCCGTGATGATGCCCGAGCTGACGACGTCGGCGACCTCGATGCCGGCGGTGCCGAGGAAGTCAGCGAAGAGCCGGGCCACGTCGTCCGGGTAGGTCGCCCCGACGGAGACCCGCCGCACCCCGATCTCCTTCACCGCGTTGACGAAGGCGAAGGAGGTGGACGAGGCCGGCAGCCCCGCCGCCTGGGCCAGGGCGCGCACC
Organism: Streptomyces mayonensis; assembly: GCF_018982965.1. Classification (GTDB taxonomy): domain Bacteria; phylum Actinomycetota; class Actinomycetes; order Streptomycetales; family Streptomycetaceae; genus Streptomyces; species Streptomyces mayonensis. Next base: position 33,584 of record NZ_JACBYP010000081.1, read on the forward strand.
TGCTCGTGGGCGCCGTCCCAGCCGTGCACGAAGCTGCCGCTGGTGCAGGCCCACACCACCGCGTCGGCGCCGGCGAGGCGCAGCTCGGACACGCCCGCCGCGAGCCTCTGCGGCGAGCCCATCTCGAGCAGCGCGTCCACCCGGTGGGCGTCCTCGCCGATGTCCGTGTGCACCAGGTCCACCCGGACGTCGCTGCCCAGCAGCTGCTCGATGCGTGGATAGTCGTCCTCGCCGGAGTGGCCCGGGTACAGGAACCCCAGTGCTGTCATGTCCACCCTTCCTGCTGCTGTTCCGTGTCGGGGCCGTCACCGACGCCCGGCATGTCCGCCACCGCGGGACCGAGCGGTCCCGCCACCGCCGGACCCACCGGGCCCGGCACCGTGGGGCCGATGCGCGCGGACGGATCGGTCAGCGCCTGGTACGGCCCCACGGCAGGGGTACCCAGTCGGCGCAGTGCCGCCCACATCGTCACTTGGTTGGCCGAGATCACCGGGATCCGCAGCTCGGCCTCCAGCTGCGGGATGACGTCGTAGGTGGGGAGGTTGGTACAGGAGATGAACAGGGCGTCCGCCGCGCCCGCCACCGGCACCGCCTGGCGCGCCATGTCGGCGACGTCGCGGTACGGCACCTTCCAGATGTGCCGGGTCAGCCCCATGAAGGCGCAGCCGGTGACCGTCACGCCGGCTTCGGCGACGTACGCCTCCAGCGCCCGGGTCACGGAGACGGTGTACGGCGTCACCAGGGCGATCCGGCGTACGCCCAGCTCGGCCAGCGCGTCCAGCAACGCGCCGGAGGTGGTCACGGACGGGACCGCGCCCGCCCAGGTCATGGCCTCGGTCATGGCGCGTTCACCGGCGACGCCGCCGACGAAGCTGCCCGAGGTGCAGGCGTAGGCGACGACCTCGGGAGTGATGGCGTTGAGCGTGCGCACCGCCTCGCCGAGCGTTTCGTGTTCGCTGACCATCCGGGCCAGGTCCAGACTGACCTCGACGGGGACGAAGGGCGTCCGCGTCATGTGCAGCGATACCTCGTCGGGCACCCATCGCCACAGCTCGCGATCGAGTGCGAAGTCGAACGGGGCGACCACGCCGACCCCGCGTTGCGGAGCGGGTCCGCCGAGAAAGGAGATGTCCATGGCACGCACCGGCCTCACACTGAGGAACAAGAAGGCAACGCACCGTTACGCACGGCCGTGTTGACGAAGGTAGGTTCTGGTGCGAGCGTGGTCAATCCGCCCGCGTCACCTCCAGGTCAACAGCCGGTTAACTTCCGCGTCAACTCCTGAAACGCCCGATTTTTCCGCAGTTGCTCCCCCCGTACCTCCCGCACGGAGACACGCCTGCCGATGACCACGCCCACGCTCCTCGTCCTGGACGCCGAACCCCTCCCCCGGCTGGGCCGGCTCACCGGCCGGGCCCGCATCGAGCACACCGACGAGAGGGCGCTGGCCGAGCGGCTGCCGGACGCCGACGTGCTGCTCGTGTGGGACTTCACCTCGCACGCGGTGCGCGAGGCATGGCCCGGTGAGGGCCCCCGGCCGCGCTGGGTGCACACGGCGAGCGCCGGGGTGGACCATCTGATGTGCCCGGAGCTGGCCGACTCGGACACGGTGGTGACCAACGCGCGCGGCGTCTTCGACCAGCCGATCGCCGAGTACGTCGCCGCCCTCGTCCTGGCGATGGCCAAGGATCTGCCCACGACGCTGCGCCTTCAGGGTGAACGGACCTGGCGGCACCGCGAGTCGATGCGGGTGGCCGGGACGCGCGCCTGCGTGGTCGGCTCGGGGCCGATCGGTCGGGCGGTCGCGCAGACCCTGACGGCGCTCGGCATCACCACCGCGCTCGTCGGCCGCACCGAGCGCCCCGGGATCCACGGGCCCGACGACCTGGACCGGCTGCTGGCCGGGGCCGACTGGGTGATCGCCGCGGCGCCGCTCACCGACGACACGCGCGGCATGTTCGACGCCCGGCGGTTCGGGCTGATGCGGCCCTCCGCGCGGTTCGTGAACGTGGGGCGGGGTCAGCTGGTCGTCGAGGACGACCTCGTCGACGCGCTGACCGGGCACCGGATCGGGGGCGCCGCGCTGGACGTGCTGAGCAGCGAACCGCTCGCAGCGGACAGCGCGCTGTGGCGGGTGCCGGGCCTGATCGTCTCGCCGCACATGAGCGGGGACACCATCGGCTGGCGGGACGAACTGGGCGCGCAGTTCGTGGAGTTGTTCGAGAGCTGGGCGGCCGGGGAGCCACTGGCGAACGTGGTCGACAAGAAGCGCGGCTACGTACCGGGACACTGACGGGCCGCGCACCGGCACCGGCACCGGCGCGGGGCCGTGCCCGGCATCGGCGGGCCTGCGCACCCGGACGCCGACGGACACCACGCCGCACCAGGGGCACCACGGACACCGACGGACCAGAGATCGCGGGAGGGTGTTGCATGACCGACCTCACCGAGCTGACCGCTGTACAGCTCGTCGACGGCTACCGCAAGGGCGCATTCAGCCCAGTTGAAGCAACCCGGGCGGCCCTGGCGCGCGCCGAGCGGATCCAGCCGGAGGTGAACGCCTTCGTCCGGCTGACCGGCGAGGAGGCGCTCGACCAGGCCGCGCGGTCCGAGGAGCGGTGGCGTCGCGGGGAGCCGTGCGGGCTGCTGGACGGCGTGCCGGTCACGGTCAAGGACATCCTGCTGACGCGTGGCCACCCCACCCTGCGCGGCTCGCGGGCCGTCTCGCCCGACGGCCCCTGGGAGGAGGACGCGCCGTCCGTCGCCCGGCTGCGCGAGCACGGGGCGGTGTTCGTCGGCAAGACGACGACGCCCGAGTACGGCTGGAAGGGCGTGACGGACTCGCCGCTGTCCGGCGTCACCCGCAACCCGCACGACCCGTCCCGTACCGCGGGCGGCTCCAGCGGGGGTGCGGCGGCGGCCGTGGCGCTCGGCGCGGGGCCGCTGGCGCTGGGCACGGACGGGGGCGGCAGCGTGCGCATCCCGGCGTCCTTCTGCGGGATTTTCGGCCTGAAACCGACGTACGGCCGGGTGCCGCTGTACCCGGCGAGCGCGTTCGGCACCCTCGCGCACGTCGGCCCGATGACGCGGGACGCGGCGGACGCGGCGCTGATGCTGGACGTCATCGGCACCCCGGACGCCCGTGACTGGTCGGCGCTGGGCCCGGCACCCGGTTCGTACACGGAGGCGCTGGACGGCGGGGTGCGCGGGCTGCGGGTGGCGTACTCGCCCTCGCTCGGCGGGCAGGTGGCGGTGCGCCCGGAGGTGGCCGTGGCGGTGCGGCGGGCGGTGGAGCGGCTGGCGGAACTGGGTGCGTACGTGACGGAGGCCGACCCCGACTTCGCGGACCCGGTGGACGCGTTCCACGCGCTGTGGTTCAGCGGGGCGGCGCGGGTGGTGCAGCACCTGCGGGCGCCGCAGCGGGAGCTGCTCGACCCCGGGCTGCGGGAGATCGTGGGGGCCGGGGCGAGGTACTCGGCGCTGGAGTACCTCGCCGCGGTGGACGTCAGGATGGAGCTGGGGCGGCGGATGGGGGTCTTCCACCAGGAGTACGACCTGCTGGTGACGCCGACGTTGCCGATCACGGCGTTCGAGGCGGGGGTGGAGGTGCCGAAGGGGTCGGGGCACCGGCGGTGGACGGGGTGGACGCCGTTCACGTACCCGTTCAACCTCACGCAGCAGCCTGCGGGGACGGTGCCGGTGGGGGTGGACGGGGACGGGTTGCCGATCGGGGTGCAGATCGTTGCGGCCCGGCATCGGGATGAGCTGGTGCTGCGGGCGGCGCAGGCGTTGTACGGGGCCGGGGTGTAGGTG
>NZ_JACBYP010000082.1 GCF_018982965.1 Streptomyces mayonensis
CGACCGGGCTGGTGGGGGTGGCGTACGGGTGGGGCTATGTGGGAGTCGTCGTCACCGCGGGGACCGTCGCCGTCCCCGTCGTCGTCGCCCTCGTCGTCCCCCTTCTTCCCTCCCTTGCCCTGGCCGCCGTCGCCGCCCTGGCCGCCTTTGCCGCCCTTGCCGTTCTTCTCGTCCTTCCCGTCCTTCCCGTCCTTGCCGTCCTTGCCGTCCTTGCCGTCGTGTTCGCCCCGGCCGGTCTTGCCGTCGTCGCCCCGGCCGTCTCCGACGGCCGACCACAGTTCGCCGTCGCGGAGCGCCGCGCCCGAGCCGGCGATGCCCTTGCCGTCCCTGCCTCCCCGGCCGCCCTTGTCGCCGCTGCCGCCCTTGTCGTCCCGGGTGGCCGAGGCGTCGGCGGCGAGGAGGGCGACGCAGTACTTCCCGACCCGCCACGCGCCCCCGGCCGCCTGCCGCAGGGCGCGCGCATGGGCGCCGTCGAGTTCGCTGCCCGCGCCGACCCTGCGGCAGGACTCGACGAGGTCCGGGCGGTGTCCGCCGGTGCCGCCCGTCGCTCCGTCGTCCGTGTCACGCTCCCCGGTCGCGCCGTTGTCCGGCCCGGACTCGTCGCCGGGCGTGCCGGGTGCCGTGTCGGCGGGCGACGAGGGCCCGCCCTGGGCGTCCTCCCGGACCCCGTCCTGCGGCGAGGGCGACAGCAGCGGGCGGTCGGGGGACGCGGCGGCCGAGACGGTGGCGGCGGGTTCCGGTTCGGTACCGCCGAAAGGCGTCGGCAGCATTCCGGTACCGGTCGCCACGGCCACCGAGCCGACCATGCCGACGGTCAGCGCGGCGGCCAGCCCGAGGGGCAGCGGGCGGCGCCTGCGGGGGCGCCGGGAGCCGTCGCCGCGTGGGCCGAGGCGGACCGGTCCGGCGCCGCGGGGCCGTCCGGCGGTGCCGGGTGCGACGGCGGCGGGTGTCCGGGCCGAGGCGTCGGCCCGCTCCGCGTGCGCTGTGCGGAAGGCCGCCAACGCGGCCTCCTCGCCCGGCAGACCGGCACCGGACGGCGTGGGGGACGCGGGCGGTCCGGGCGGGGCGGCGAGCGCGCCCAGAGCCGCCGCGAGCCGTTCGGCCCGTTCCCGGGCCCCGGGGTGGACAGCCTCCAACGACTCTCCGCACAGCAGGAGCTCCGCCGTTTCGCGGTCCAGCCACTCGTTCTGCTCGTCGGCCATCACATGTCCTTCTGCGTCCGCGCACGCGTATGCGTCACACTCGCGGACGTCACCGCGTCGTCGCGCGGTTCTCGCTGCGGCGGCAGGGCGTCGAGCCCGCCGCCGGATTCCGGTTCGCAGCCGAGCAGTTCGGCCAGCCGCTTCAGACCGCGGTGCGCCGCCGTGCGGACGGCGCCGGGCCGCTTGCCCAGCGTCTCGGCGGCGCTCTTGGCGTCGAGGCCCACCACGACCCGCAGGACGACCGCCTCGGCCTGGTCCTGGGGCAGCCGCGCGATGAGGGAGAGAGTGCTGTCGGTGGCCAGTGCCTCCATGGCCTCCCCCGCGGTGTCGGACGCCGCGGGCTTCCCGGTCAGCTCCGTCTCGTCGCCGCCGATCACGGGCCGGCGACCGCGCATGCGGATGTGGTCCAGTGCGCGGTTGCGGGCGATGCGGGCGGCCCAGCCGCGGAACCGGTCGGCGTCCCCGTCGAACCGTTCGAGGTCGCGGGCGATCTGCAGCCACGCCTCCGACGCCACGTCCTCGGCGTCGTGTTCGCCGACGAGCGTCCGCACGTACCCCAGCAGCCGTGGGTGCACCGCGCGGTAGACGGTCCGGAAGGCGGACTCGTCACCGTCCTGTGCCGCACGCACCGCGGCGGTCAGCTCCGCGTCGTCCCCCAGCACCGAGAACCCTTTCTGCGCCTTGAACCGGCGCCGCTCTCGCGGACGTGGTCCTCGCCGTCGTGGTTTCTCAATTGATGGTTGCGGTGGTCTCCGTCGGCCCCGTCGCAGGAACGGGCCCCCGTTGGTCGGCGCGAATGGCACGTTACGTCTTGAAACCGCCGCTCGTCCATGTCCGGCTCCGATTGCCGTACAAGATGCAACTAACCCGTGACGCGCGGGGGTGTGACAGAAACCGCAGCCCTGACGCTGAACTGAGTACGGGCCGCCGCGCGGCCCGTACCGCGCGACGGCCGGGGCCTCTCCTGTGGGGGGTGGCGGCCCCGGCCGTCCCCGCGGCCCACCGGGTGCTGCGCGAGGCGGGGGTCAGCGGGTGCCGTGTGCGGCGCCGGTGCGCCGGGGCGTCATCTCCTGCAGACCGGCGTGGAAGGTGATGCGCGGCCGGTAGCCGAGGTCCGCGCGGGCGGCGCCGATGTCGTAGGTGCGGTCCCGGCTCATGGTGGCGACCAGCCAGTTGGTGACCGGGGGCGGAGTGGGCCTGCGGAGCAGACGTGCGCCGCCGTCCACGAGGGCCGCGACCGGGGCGGCGACGGCCCGGGGGACGCTCCGGGCGGCGCTGACGTCGACGCCACGCGCCCCCAGGAACCCGGTGTAGAAGTCGCGGACCGGCAGCGGGGCGCCGTCGGTGACGTAGTAGGGGGCGCCGTGGCGGCCCCGGGTGAGGGACAGCACGACCGCGTCGGCGAGGTTGCCGACGTGGACGAAGTCCATGATGTGGCGGCCGTCGTCGATCCACAGCCAACGCCCCGTGCCGGCGATGCGGACCGCATCGGCGAGGCTGGCCGGACCCGGGCCCCAGACGAGCGGCGGCCGCAGGATCACCAGCGTCATCCCTGCCGACGCGGCCCCGCGCAACGCGTTCTCGGTGGCCAGTTTGACCCGGTGGCAGGCGGTGGCGGCGGTGCCGTTGTCGGTGTCCTCGTCGACCAGGGGAGCACGCTGGGTGCCGATGGAGACTCCGGCGGCACTGATGAGCACGAACCGGGACACTCCCGCACGCGCCGCGGCCTCGTACAGGGCGACGGTCGGATCGTGGTCGTCGGTCCGGAAGCCGGCGTCGTCGCCCCAGCAGCCCGTGCGGGCAGCGGCGTGCACGACGGCGTCGGCCTCGTGCAGGTGGTCCGGCCAGGCCGCGGGGACCGCCGGGCCCTCCGGTCCGGCCGGCTCGGTCAGGTCGCCGCGCACCGGCTCCGCTCCGGCTTCGGCCACCTTGCGCACACCGGCGTCGGAACGGGCGAGGGCGGTCACGGTGTGGCCCCCGGACCGCAGCCGGTGGATCAGGTGCTGACCGACGAAACCGCTTCCGCCGGTGAGGAAGACACGCATGGCAGGCTCCTCGTCGCAATGCTGACGCACCGTGCGGGAGACGGGTGGCGGCGGGTGGACCGGCGCGGGTCTCCGGGCGGTACGCGTCCACTGTGCGCCGATACCGGCCCGGGCGGTAGGGGCTGATTTGTCCTAGGAATGGCGTTCCCTGGTTGGCGCACCGCCCCGGGTCGTGACGGAGGGGCCGGCTACGGAGTCCCGCCGGGCGGCTGATCGGCTGCGGTGCCGGATGTGCCGTTCCCCTGCCCGTCGCTCCCGTTCCCGGTCGTCGCGTTTCCGGTCGTCGCGTTTCCGGTCGCGTTTCCGTTTCCGGTCGAGTTTCCGCTCCCGCTCCCGTTTCCGTTCCCGGTCGCGGCGCCGTTTTCGGTTCCGTTGTCGGTTCCGGGGCCGTTCCCCTGCCCGTTGCCGTTCGACCGTCCCGGTGCGGGTCCGGCAGTGCGCTGTCGGGCGCAGTAGGCGGCGACGTGCTCCTCGCCGCCCGCCGCCTCGACGAGGCGCTGCCAGGCCGGTGCCTCCCGTGCCTTGCCACGGCCCTCCAGACGCTCGTACGCGCGGCAGTGGGCCTCCGTGTCCCGGGCGGGGTCCGGTCGGCCGGGCGGTGCGGAGGCACCGGGGCCCGAGGGCGTGACGGAGGGCGCCGGGGAGGTGACCGGCCGGGTGGGGGCGTCCGTCCCGGTGTCCTCCTTGGCCTCCTTGCCGGGGGCGGAGGAGCGTGTGCGGTCCGGGCCGGGGGCGGGAGCGGATCCGCCCTCGGCGATCGCCGCGTAGGCGACGCCGCCCAGCGTGGCACTCGCCAGCAGTACGGACAGCGCGGTACGCGGCGAACGTCCGGTGCGCCGCGTACCGCGGGGACGCCAGTCGTCCCGGCGCCGGGTGCGCGCGGCGCGGCGCGGCTCCGTGTCCCGTGCGGCCCGGTACGCGGCCACGGCCCGCCGTCGGCCCCCGGCGTCGACGGGGTCCGCCCGCAGCGCGGCGGCGAGCAGCGCCTCCGTGCCGGAGACATCGCCCTGACCGTGCCGTGCGCGCATGTGCGCCTCCGCTCCCGCCCGGTCCGCCGGGCCACCGGCGTCGGTGCCCGTCATGTCGACTCCCCCAGCGTTCCGGGCGGCTCGTCCGTCACAGCGTCGGTGCCCAGTTGCCGTGCCAGCCGCTTCAGCCCCCGGTGGGTCGCGGTGCGCACCGCGCCCGGCCGCTTGCCGAGGACCCGCGCGGCGGCGGGGCCGTCGAGACCGACGACGACCCGCAGCAGCACCGCCTCGGCCTGGTCCCGCGGCAGGCTCGCGACGAGGCTCAGCGCGGCCCGCGTGGAGAGCGTCTCCAGGGCCTGGTCGTGCGTGGAGAGCGGCCCGGGCAGGTCCAGGACGTCCTGCTGCAGCGCCGTGGGCCGGGGCCGTGCCCGCCGGCGGCGCAGGTGGTCCAGGGCCCGGTGTCGCGCGATCGTCGCCGTCCAGCCCCGGAAGCCGGCTCCGTCGCCCTGGAAGCGCCGCAGGTCGCGGGCTATCTCCAGCCACGCGTCCGCCGCGACGTCCTCGGCCTCGTCGCCGACCAGTCCGCGCAGATAGCCCAGCAGGCCGGGCTGCACCAGCCGGTAGGCGACCGCGAAGGCGGCCTCGTCACCGTCCTGGGCCCGCGCGACGGCCGCGCCCAGTTCGCCGTCGTACGCCTGCACGCGGCGGGGTTCCCCTCGCTGACCCAAGAACCGTCCTCGTCCGTACCGAGTCCTCCGCGCGCTCGTCCGAGCCCGCCCCCCACGGTCATCAGCGTCACGGCGGACGGAAGTGTCACAGGCGGTGCCGCCGGGGCGGCGGACCGGGACGGCGGACCAGGGCGGCGGACCGGGGCGGCGGACCGGGGCGGCGGGCCAGGGCTGGGGCCGGGGTCCGGAACTGGGGGCCGGGGCGCCGGCCGGTCGTCCCGTCCGGCCCCGTCGTCACCGGGCCCCGGTCGCGTCCCGGCACAGGAGCCGCAGCGACCCGTCGCCGGTGTAGCAGCGGCGGGCCTCGTCGATCGGGTCCCACAGCCGGCCGTCCGGGGTGCGGACCCAGTGGTCGCCGCCGGTCGTCCACCACTCGCCGCCCGTCTCGCGCACGATCACCTCACCGGCGTAGGCGCCCAGTCCGCGCAGCACGGTCTCCACCGCGGCGTACGGGGCCCCTTCGTCCCGGATGCCGCCGATCACGCGGTCGACGCGCCACAGGCTCTGTGCCGAGTGGTCCAGACGCAGCCGGGCGCCCTCGCGCATCGTGGCCACCGCGTCCGCCGCCCACCGCACCGGCTTCGCGGCCACCGCCGGCCTGGTCTGCTGCACAGTCGTCGATCCGCTGGTCACAGTCGTCATATGGGCTAGAGCGCCGCGGGGACGCGTTCCGTCACACACGAGGCGGCGTGGTCCCGCAACCCGCCCAGGACCACCCCACCTCCGCCACGACCGGCGCACCCCCGCCGCGCGTCCTGCGCACGACGGTCACAGACGCCGGGGACGGTTCAGCAGCGCCCGCGCGCCCTGCGGGACACGACCGCGCGCAGCACCCGCCTCCCCTCCGTCGAGGCCTCCCGTGCGGGGCGCAGCCCGGCGGGACCGTACCCGGCGAGCAGTTCCAGGACGGCGATCTGGCGGCGCAGTTCGGCGGCGACGAGCGGGGACCGTCCGTCCCCGCCGTCCGCCCGGGCCAGGTCGGCCTCCCGGAAGCCGCCGGTCTCCCGCGCCGCACCGGCTTCCGGCGCGGCGTCCGCCGCGGGGTCCAGGAGCCGGTGGATCCGGAGTGCGGCGACGGAACAGGCGTCGGCCCAGGTACGCGTCCCGGCGCCGGCGCAGTCGTCGGGTGCCGAGGCCAGCATGCGGCGGGCCAGCAGCACCGCCTCGTCCTCACCGGCGGCGCCGGGACCCGCCAGCTTGGCGCGCGCCTGTGCCAGCCCGTCGGCCCAGCCGCGCCCGAACACGCCGCCGGTGTCCTCGGCGAGGGTCGCCCACAGGGGTCTGAGGATCTCGTCGTCACCTTCGAGCAACGGCAGGCAGCGATCCAAACAAGCCAGTCCGCTCGCGGCGAGTCCGCGTCTGTCCGCCCGCGCGATCAGTTCCACCAGGCTCATCGGGTGCCTCCCTGTGTCCGGCCGTTTCGCCCCGCCGACCACCACGGAGCCCGCACTGACCCTTACTGCGTGCGACGGCCCGGGAGTGTCACAGCGGCACGACGCCCAGCCGGTCGAGGAACCGGAAGAAGAGGTTTTCGGCCACGGGGCCGGAGTCGGGGTCCGCCCCCGGGCCGGCCGGATCCGCCGCGAGCACCTCGGTCAGCTCCCCGGCGTCCGCGGTGCACCCCGCCTCCGCCGCCCAGGCGACGGCGCGTTCGGCGGCGTCGCGGGGCTCCAGGAAGTAGTCCTCCAGCGTGAGTCCGTCCCGCTCGGCGCCGAGGTACCCGGCCATCGCGGACCGCGCCAGGCAGGTCGTCCACGCCCCGCTCGCGGGCGCCGCCGCCTCCACCACCACGCAGTCGCTGTCCATGACGTATCCGAAGAGTGCGGGCGCGCCGGTCTGTCCGGCCAGGTCGTTCATGTTCCCGACGTCTCCGTCGCCGCCCGGGAACTCCCACACCTGCCAGCCGTCGGGCGCGGACCGGCGCAGGGACATGTCCGCGGCGCCGGCCAGCGCGTCCAGCTCCGCGAGTGGCCGCTGTGCGCGGCCCACGACGAGATAACCCCAATAGCCCATGTCCCGGATCCCCCCGGCGTGTCGGTTCGGCTCGCTGGAAAGACCACCACAGTCGTACGGAAGTTCGCAGCAGGATCCGACAATCGGCGCGCCGCCACCAGGACTTCTCCCACCCGCACGCCCCCGGGGCACCCCCCGGGCACTCCCTCGGGGACTCCCGTACGCCCTGTACGCCCCGGCGGCGCTCGCGCGGCGCGCGGCGTCAGTCGAGCCGGTTCGCCAGTGACTTGAAGTCCGCCCAGGACAGCTCGGGCTCGCCGGAGTCCCACAGCTTCTGGACGGTCGCGGCCAGCGGCAGCCGGATGCCCTCCGCGACCTGGGCCTGGGTCTGCGCGCTCGGGATGTCGCCCCAGACGGCGAAGCTGCCGCCGAGTATCTGGTCGTCGTACTTGGCGTCGACGGCCTGGGTGCCGCGCAGGACGCGCGGGGTCCACTGCTCGTAGATGCGCTCGCCGGTCGGGTAGACGAAGGTCTGCGGCTCGCCGAGGACGTAGTAGAGGAACTCGTCGTTGTAGTTGAGGACCTGCCGGCCCTCGCTCAGGTACTCCGCCGGCGGGCGGGCGCCGATCTCCTTGCCGGTCCAGTAGGCGACCTTGATGTCCTTGAGGGGTTCGACGGAGGTGTCCTTGAAGAAGCCGTCGTTCCAGGCGCGCGGGGTGCGGTCGTGGGCCATGACGGTCTTGGCCCGGCCGTTGAGCCAGCCGGTGGTGAGGTCGGCGACGGTGCCGTCGGAGCCGTAGGCCTTGCGGGCGGCGGCGGCCAGGGTCGGGTAGGACGCCTCGGGGTCGGACACCACGAGCGCCTGGTACTCGTCGGCGCCCAGGTGGAACTGGGAGCCGGGGAACAGGTCGGCGTACTCGTCCAGCAGGTCGTCGACGATCTCGGCGGCCTCCGGCTTGGAGATGTCGATCGCACCTCGGGTGGGCGTGCCCTGCGCGTTGCGCAACTGGAGATCGGGGTGGGCGGCGATCACGGCGCCGAGGTGGCCCGGCGAGTCGATCTCGGGGACGACGGTGATGTGGCGCGAGGTCGCGAGGTCGACGATCTCCTTCATCTCGGCCTTGGTCAGGTGCTCGTCCGAGACGATCTCGGGGTGCGAGTCGGACTCGATGCGGAAGGCCTGGTCGTCGGAGAAGTGCAGGCCCAGCTCGTTGTACTTGAGGTCGCCCAGCTCGCGTATCCGGTCCTTGATCCAGTCGGCGTCGTAGTGCTTGCGGGCGATGTCGAGGGAGAAACCGCGCTTCGGCTTGGCGGGCCCGTCCTCGACCACGCCCTCCGGCGCGGTGCCCCCGTCGTCCACGGTCTGCTTCAGGGTGCGGGTGCCGAACCAGACGCCGGCCTCGGCGGGCCCGGTGACGGTCACGCGGCCGTCGCGCACGGTCATGGTGTACGACTCGGGGTCCGCGCCCTTGTCGGCCTTGACGTCGAGCAGCAGGTCCCCGGCACGCTCGTCGTCCTGCTCGCCCGCGTACGTCATCCCCAGCTCACCGGCGACCAGCTTCCCCTCGTCGGCGAGGCCGGAGTCGGCGACGACGACCCGGTGCCCCTTCTCCGGCTGCCAGCCGGGCCCGCGGGCGGGGGTGTGCTCGCGCACCGCGGGTATGGTGCGCGGCTCCTTCGAGAGCGGGTAGGAGCGGCTGGGGCTGGGCGCGGCCGCCTCCCCGGAGGACCGCGCGGCCGACCCTTCCGTGCTGCCGCCGTCACCGTCCCCGTCGGTGGCCCACAGGCCGACGCCCACGCCGAGCGAGGCGACCACCGCACCGGCGATCACGGCCCGCTGCTTCACCTTGTTCGCCGGTATCCGGCGTCCGTGCTGGCTCACAGCGCCAACCTAGGGCCGCCGCCGCCGTCATGCGTCCACCACATGTTCTGAAACTCTCCCGTTCGGGTGAAATTCGGGCATCGGACGGACATGCGTTGCCGTCACTCGATAACGTGACGCCTCATCTTTCGCACAACTCCCTGCCGACACACACGCGACTCCCACGAGGACCCACGCCGCCTGTGCACCCCCTCCCAGACTCCCCCGGCCGAGTGGCCATACCGGTACCGGTGCAAACACGTGCCGCACCGGCGACACCCACCCCGCTGGAGCGCTTCAACACGGCCCGCCCCGAGGAGGCCGCCCGAGCCCTCCTCACCTGCCTGAACAGCCGGGCCTGGGCCCACCGCCTCGCCGCCCACCGCCCCTACCCGGACCTCCCGGCCCTCCTGGCGGCGGCGGACGAGGCGGCGTACGACCTGGCCCCGGACGACCTGGCCGAGGCCCTGGCCGCGGAGACGCTGCCCACCCTTCCCGAGGACACCTATGCGGCGGCCCACACGGCCCTGAGCGCGGCCCACGCCGCCTACGAGTCCCGCTTCGGACACGTGTTCGTCATCAGCCTGGACGGCCTCTCCCCGGACGAGACCCTGAACCACTTACTGGCGGCCGTCCGGTCACGTTTGAACAACGACCCGGACGAAGAACGCCTGGTAGCGGCAGAGGAACTCCGGAACCTGGCAGGCACACGGTTGAGCAACGCCCTGAGGGGCGCGGGGCTGTGACATGAGCGGCTCCGCCACGGGGCGCGAGCAACCACGGATCACCCACACCCGGCAAACCACACCAAACTCCACCCTCGTAGCCGCCCCCGCAGCACCCCCACTGCTCCTTTGAGTGCAAGTTTGATCACAACGGCAGGCCCCCCGTAAGCACCGCAGGTACACGTCGCTACCATGCTGGGGGCCGGTTGACCGTACCCGGCCGGGCCCGACCGACAAGGAAAGCCGGCGCGGCCCCAATCCCCGCTCCCGGAGGAAATTTCCGTGCCGGCTGGAACGCTGTACCGCGGCCGGGAAGGAATGTGGTCCTGGGTGGCTCACCGAGTCACCGGCGTCCTCATTTTCTTCTTCCTGTTCGTTCACGTGCTGGACACCGCTCTCGTGCGGGTGTCCCCCGAGGCCTACGACACCGTCGTGGCCACGTACAAGACGCCGATCGTCGCGCTGCTGGAGTACGGCCTCGTCGCCGCCATCCTCTTCCACGCGCTCAACGGCCTGCGCGTCATCGCCGTCGACTTCTGGGTCAAGGGCGCCCGCTACCAGAAGCAGATGCTCTGGACCGTCGTCGCCCTGTGGGTCGTGCTGATGCTCGGGGCGATCTACCCCGTCCTCGGCCACGCCGCTCGTGAACTGTTCGGGAGCTGACGCCCATGTCCACCACTGAATCCACCGCCTCCGGAGTCGGCCCCGTCGAGGGCGCCTCCCTCTACACGGTCGACAACCCCGCGCCGCTCATCGAGGCGCCCCGCGCCCGCACGAAGAAGACCCCGAAGTCCACCCGGGGCAACTTCGAGATGGTCGCCTGGCTCTTCATGCGCCTGTCCGGCGTGGTCCTCGTCGTCCTGGTCCTCGGGCACCTGCTGATCCAGCTGGTCCTCGACGGCGGCGTCTCGAAGATCGGCTTCGCCTTCGTGGCGGGCCGCTGGGCCTCGCCGTTCTGGCAGGTCTGGGACCTCCTGATGCTCTGGCTCGCGATGCTGCACGGCGCGAACGGCCTGCGCACGGTCATCAACGACTACGCGGAGCGCCCGAACACCCGCCTGTGGCTCAAGGGCCTGCTCTACACCGCCACGGTGTTCACCATCCTGCTGGGCACGCTGGTGATCTTCACCTTCGACCCGAACATCCGCTAGGCACGGGGCTGCGAAAATCATGAAGGTACACAAGTACGACACCGTCATCGTCGGCGCCGGTGGCGCCGGCATGCGCGCGGCCATCGAGTCGACCAAGCGCAGCCGCACCGCCGTGCTGACGAAGCTCTACCCCACCCGCTCCCACACGGGCGCCGCGCAGGGCGGCATGGCCGCCGCGCTGGCCAACGTGGAGGAGGACAACTGGGAGTGGCACACCTTCGACACCGTCAAGGGCGGTGACTACCTGGTCGACCAGGACGCCGCCGAGATCCTGGCGAAGGAGGCCATCGACTCGGTCCTCGACCTCGAGAAGATGGGCCTGCCGTTCAACCGGACGCCGAACGGGACGATCGACCAGCGCCGTTTCGGCGGGCACTCCCGCAACCACGGCGAGGCGCCGGTCCGCCGGTCCTGCTACGCGGCCGACCGCACCGGTCACATGATCCTCCAGACGCTGTACCAGAACTGCGTGAAGGAGGGCGTGGAGTTCTTCAACGAGTTCTACGTCCTCGACCAGCTGATCACCGAGGTCGACGGCGTCAAGAAGTCGTCCGGCGTGGTGGCGTACGAGCTGGCCACCGGCGAGGTGCACGTCTTCCAGGCCAAGTCCGTGATCTACGCGTCCGGCGGCACCGGGAAGTTCTTCAAGGTGACGTCCAACGCGCACACGCTCACCGGCGACGGCCAGGCGGCCGTGTACCGGCGCGGGCTGCCGCTGGAGGACATGGAGTTCTTCCAGTTCCACCCGACCGGCATCTGGCGCATGGGCATCCTGCTGACGGAGGGCGCCCGCGGTGAGGGCGGCATCCTCCGCAACAAGGACGGCGAGCGCTTCATGGAGAAGTACGCGCCGGTCATGAAGGACCTCGCCTCCCGCGACGTCGTCTCCCGGTCCATCTACACGGAGATCCGCGAGGGCCGCGGCTGCGGCCCCGAGGGCGACCACGTCTACCTGGACCTCACCCACCTCCCGCCGGAGCAGCTGGACGCCAAGCTGCCCGACATCACGGAGTTCGCGCGGACCTATCTCGGCATCGAGCCCTACACGGACCCGATCCCGATCCAGCCGACCGCGCACTACGCCATGGGCGGCATCCCGACCAACGTCGAGGGCGAGGTCCTCGCGGACAACACCACCGTCGTCCCGGGCCTGTACGCGGCCGGCGAGGTCGCCTGCGTCTCGGTGCACGGCGCCAACCGCCTGGGCACCAACTCGCTGCTCGACATCAACGTCTTCGGCCGCCGCGCGGGCATCGCCGCCGCGGAGTACGCGCAGAAGGCGGACTTCGTCGAGCTGCCCGAGGACCCGGAGTCCCTGGTCGTCGAGCAGATCGAGCGGCTGCGCTCCTCCACCGGCAACGAGCGGGTGGCCGAGCTGCGCCGCGAGCTGCAGGAGACCATGGACGCCAACGTCATGGTGTTCCGCACCGAGCAGACGATCAAGACGGCCGTCGAGAAGATCGCCGACCTGCGCGCCCGCTACCGGAACGTGTCGATCCAGGACAAGGGCCGGCGTTTCAACACCGACCTGCTGGAGGCCGTCGAGCTGGGCAACCTGCTCGACCTGGCCGAGGTGATGGCGGTGTCCGCCCTCGCCCGCAAGGAGTCGCGCGGCGGGCACTACCGCGAGGACTTCCCCAACCGCGACGACGTCAACTTCATGCGCCACACCATGGCGTACCGCGAGGTGGGCGACGACGGCGCCGAGTCCATCCGGCTCGACTACAAGCCGGTCGTCCAGACCCGCTACCAGCCGATGGAGCGTAAGTACTGATGGCTACCCCTGTCATGGAGAAGAACGACTCGGCCCCCGAGCCGGGCTTCGCCGACTCCCCCTACATCACGGTCACCTTCCGCGTCCGGCGCTTCAACCCGGAGGTCGCGGCCGAGGCGACCTGGGAAGACTTCCAGCTGGAGATCGACCCGAAGGAGCGCGTCCTCGACGCCCTGCACAAGATCAAGTGGGACCTGGACGGAAGCCTGACCTTCCGCCGTTCCTGCGCGCACGGCATCTGCGGCTCGGACGCCATGCGGATCAACGGCAAGAACCGCCTCGCGTGCAAGACGCTGATCAAGGACGTCAGCCCCGAGAAGCCGATCACGGTCGAGCCCATCAAGGGCCTGACGGTCCTCAAGGACCTGGTCGTCGACATGGAGCCGTTCTTCCAGGCGTACCGGGACGTGATGCCCTTCCTGATCACGAAGGACACCAACGAGCCGACGCGTGAGCGCCTCCAGACCGCCGAGGACCGCGAGCGCTTCGACGACACGACCAAGTGCATCCTGTGCGCCGCGTGCACGTCCTCGTGCCCGGTGTTCTGGAACGACGGCCAGTACTTCGGCCCGGCCGCGATCGTCAACGCCCACCGCTTCATCTTCGACTCGCGCGACGAGGCCGGCGAGCAGCGGCTGGAGATCCTCAACGACCGCGACGGCGTCTGGCGCTGCCGCACGACCTTCAACTGCACGGACGCCTGCCCGCGCGGCATCGAGGTCACCAAGGCCATCGCGGAGGTGAAGCGAGCGCTGATCACGCGCCGCTTCTGACGCCGTCGACGCACGCCGGTCCACGGCTGTGAGGGCCCCGTTTCCGCTGGAGACGGGGCCCTCAGGCATATGCCACACCATCGGGTGAACCCGTCGGCAACGGGCGTACGGGCACTCTCCACCCCCTGAGGATGGCCTCGACGCCAGTTCTCAGGAGGCACACGATGTCCGCAGCACCCGTCGAGCCGCCCCGCGGCGACCTTCCGCTGATCACGGAGGCGAACCGCATCATGGACCGTTCTCCGGGCTACCGCGTCGAAATCATCGAGGGCCAGCTCACCGCGACCCCGCCACCGGACGGCCCGCACGCCGTTGTCCTGACCGACCTCATCCTGCCCTTCGCGGCCGCGGGCCTTCACGGCCGGGAGTCGAAGGTGGTCCAGGGCATCGGTCTCTGGCTTCCCATGAACGCCGACGACTACGCGATCCCCGACCTGGCGGTCGTGGACGCCGACGTCGACGACCACCTCGTCGAGAACAACTGCTACGACCCGGTCTGCTTCCGCCTCGTCCTGGAGGTCACCTCCAGCAACTGGAGGAACGACCTCAAGGCCAAGGTCACCGCCTACGCCGCCGCCATGGTGCCCGTCTACGTGATCGTGGACCGCAAGCACCAGCGCCTGCACGTCCTCACCGACCCGGACTGCGCCGACTACTACACCCACCGCGTGCACTCCCCCGGCGAGACCGTCACCCTGCCCGACTCGCTCGGCGCGGAGGTCACCCTGGACGTCGCCGAGATCCTTGCCGCCGGACGGCCGAAGAGCGCGCCCGACGGGGACTGACAATCAGCCGTTCCGGGCGACGATCGTCCTAGCCTGACGCCATGTCAGATGACGAGTCGTACGAACTGCTCGGGTTCGACAACGTACTGCTGCCCGTCGGGGACCTCGCCGAGGCTGTCGGGTTCTACGAGCGGGCCGGGTTCCCGGTCGCCTACCGGCTCGACGAGGCCGGGATCGCGCTGCTGAAGGTGGGCGTCGAGACGCCGGGGCTGCTGCTGCGGGCGGAGGAGTTCGGGCGGCAGCCGCCCATGTGGCCGTCCTCCCGGGTGTGGCTGGAGGTGACCGACGCGCGCAGGGCGGCGCACACGCTGCGCGAGGCGGGGGTACCTCCGCTGGACGAGCCCTTCCCCGTGGCCACCGGCTGGACCGTCGAGTTCGCCGACCCGTGGGGCAACGTCATCGGCCTCACCGACTACTCCAAGCGCCCGGAACTGGGCCGCCGCCCCTGAGCCGCCCGCAGCCCGGGGCCCCTCGCCCGCCAAGGTCACCGGCCGCGGCCGGTGGATAGGCTCTGGACCCGTGCCTGCGACCCACGACGGCCCCGACGACGGAGCCCGCCCCAGCAAGTCCGAGCAGACCCGCGCGCTGATCCTCCAGACGGCCATGCGGCTGTTCCAGGAACGCGGCTACGACCGGACCACCATGCGGGCCATCGCCCAGGAGGCCGGGGTCTCCGTCGGCAACGCGTACTACTACTTCGCCGGCAAGGAACACCTGATCCAGGGCTTCTACGACCGGATCGCCGCCGAGCACCGGGCGGCGGTCCGTGAGGTCCTCGCCGAGGAGACGGACCTGGAGGCGCGGCTGGCGGGCGTGCTGAAGGTGTGGCTGGACATCGCCACCCCCTACCACGAGTTCGCGGTGCAGTTCTTCAAGAACGCCGCCGACCCGGACAGCCCGCTCAGCCCCTTCTCGCCGGAGTCGGAGCACGCGCGCGTGGAGGCCGTCGGTCTCCACCGCGCGGTGCTCGCCGGGGCGAAGACCAAGGTCCCCGAGGAGCTGCGGGACATCCTGCCCGAGCTGATGTGGCTCTCCCACATGGGCCTCGTCCTGTACTGGATCTTCGACCGCACCGAGGGACGCGAGCGCAGCCACCGCCTCGCCGAACGCGGCGCCCGGCTCACCGCGCGGGCCGTCGTCCTGGCCCGCTTCCGGGTGCTGCGCCCGCTGGTGCGCGAGGTGCACGAGCTGTTCACGGACTTCCTGCCCGGGATGACCGGTGTGCTGCCGGACCCGGCGAGGAAGGCGGCGCCCACGGGGGCGCCGCCGCGGACGGGGGACTGAGGCAGTGCTTCAGTCGCCGGGCCGGAGGTAGGCGTCACCGGGGATGCTGTCGCCGTGCGCCCAGGCGTCGAAGAAGCCCCGGAGGTCCTGCCCGGACACCTTCTGGACCAGCTTCTCCATGTCGGCCCATTCGGGAGCCTTGCCGCCGTACTCCGCCGGCCACTGCTTCAGCACCTCGGCGAACGCGGCCTCGCCGATCTGCTTCCGCAGCGCATGGAGCATGAGCGGCCCCTTGTCGTAGACGCCCTGGCCCTCGGAGAGCCGCTGCTGCCAGAGCTCGTCGTCCGAGGGGTGCTTCTCGATCTCCTGCCGGTACCTCGCGTCCAGGTCCTGCCCCTCACTGAACTCCGGCCACATCCACTGCGCGTACGAGGCGAAGCACTCGCTCAGGCACAGGTTCCGCTGTTCCTTCTCCTTCACCAGGCTTCCGTACCACTGGTGCGTCAGCTCGTGGGCCACGACGGTGGCGTCGAAGTACTCCTCGTTCTCCGCGTTCGGGAAGATCACACCGCCCTGGACCGCCAGGTTGGGGGCCTCCTCGGAGACGGAGTCGAGGAAGTAGGAGACCAGCGTGTCGTACGGGTACGCGCCGTACTTCGAGGTGAGGAAGTCCATGATCTTCCGCTGCTGGCCGGCGTACTTCTTGAACTCGTCCTTGCGGCCCGCGCCGTAGACCGTGGTGAGCGGTGTCCCGTCGCTGAGCTCGGTGCGTTCCACGTCCCACTTGCCGACGCCGAACAGGGCGTCCTTCGCGGCCAGGGGCCTGGTGGAGCGCCAGTCGAAGGTGGACCGGCCCCCGTGGTGCTCCACCGGCCTGTCCCGGCCCCCGGAGACGGCGGTCCAGCCGTCCGGCACGGTCGCCGACAGCCTGAAGTCAGCGGTGTCGTCCGGGTCGCCGTTGCCGGGGAACCAGGTGCCCACGGGGGCCATGACGGTGACGACGCCGCCGTCCTCGCCCTTGACCCAGCTCGGGTTGTCCTGGCCCGGCTCGCCGTCGTAGCGGACGCGCACCGTGAAGGTGCGGCCCTTCTCGATCTTCTCCTCGGGGACGACGCCGAGGCTTCCGTCGTCGGACGCCTCGAAACTCTGCGCGGGCTTCCCGTCGATGTCGACCGAGCGGGCGGTCAGTGCCAGGTCCAGGTCGAATCGCTCGAGGTCCGCGGTGGCGCGCACCGCGATCTCGGTGTCGCCCTCCAGCCGGGACGACTGCGGGTCATAGCTCACCTTCACGTCGTAGTCGGTCACGTCGTACGCCCGGACGCCGCCGTCGTCGTCGGCGGGCGCGGACGCGGATGTGGACGTGGATGTGGACGTGGATCCGGTCACGGGGAGGCCGAGGGCCGTTCCCATCCCGTACGCCGCTCCGGCCAGCGCGAGTCCGGCGCCGAGGACGGTTCGTCCGCGGCCGCCCCACAGGGCGTTGCGGGCGTGCCGCGCGTGTCCCGTGCCCTTGTCGCCTCTCGTGCGGGGGCCGGTCTCCGTCCGGCTGCGGGGCGGGCCCGGGGGCAGATGTCCGTCAGGTTGGATAGCCATGGCCGCCAACCTGGCAGAGCAGTGTGAGCGTGCTGTGACGGTGCCTTGCCGAAGCTAAGCCTTCCGTGACGCCAGCTCGATCACCGTGATGTCGGAGGGCGCCCCCACGCGCGTGGGAGGCCCCCAGGCGCCCGCGCCGCGGCTGACGTACAGCTGGGTGTCGCCGTAGCGGTCCAGGCCCGCCAGCGTCGGGTTGGCGGCGCCCGCGATCAGGTTGCCGGGCCAGAGCTGGCCGCCGTGGGTGTGACCGGAGAGCTGGAGGTCGACGCCGTGGTCGACGGCGTCGTGGATCTGCACCGGCTGGTGGGCGAGCAGCACGCACGCGCGGGAGCGGTCCCGGTCGCCGAGGGCCTTCGCGTAGTCGGGTCCCTGGCCCTCGTCCTCGCCCGCCACGTCGTTGACGCCGGCGAGGTCGAAGTGGGGCAGCTCGGTGCGGGCGTTCTCCAGCGGCAGCAGACCGAGCCGCCGTACCTCGGCGACCCACTGCTCGGCGCCGGAGAAGTACTCGTGGTTGCCGGTGACGAAGTACGCGCCGTGCCGGGCCTTCAGCTGGGCCAGCGGGGCCGCCGCCGGGCCGAGGTCCTTCACGCTGCCGTCGACCAGGTCCCCGACGACGGCGATCAGGTCGGGCTGCGTGGCATTGATGGTGTCGACGACCTGCTGGGCGAAGCCCCGGCCGAGCACCGGGCCGAGGTGGATGTCGCTGACCACGGCGATGCGGAAACCGTGCGCCGCGCGCGGGAGCTTGGCCAGCGGCACGGTGACCCGCTTCACCTTCGGCCCGCTCAGCACGCCGTACGTGCCGTAGCCGACCGTCCCGACGGCCGCGGCGGCGGCGGCACCGGCGACCACGCGGGAGACGAACAGGCGGCGGGAGGGGAGGGCGAGGGAGGTCGGGGGCGCGTCGTTCCCGGGGGACGGCGTGTCCCCGGAGGACGCGGTTTCCCCGGAGGACGGCGTGTCGCGCGTGTCGCGCGTCTTCGGTGTGTCGGGCGCGTCGGGTGTGCTGGGCGCGTCGGGCGCGTCGGGCGTGTGCGACGTCTTCGGCGGGGCCGTGCCGGCCGGTATCCGCTCGGGGTCCGCGGCCGGGGACACCGACGGCTGCGGCTCCGCCTGCCGGGCGGCCGCCCTGTGCTCCAGGTACCGCCGCAGCAGCGGCCGGACGACTTCGCCCGCCAGCACCGCCAGCAGCAGGTAGATCGACAGCGCCAGCCACAGGAAGCCCGGCCAGGCCATGACCCGCTGGAGCCAGAAGGGCGCACCCGCGCGCTCGGCGACCAGCGCCCCGACCGCCAGCACCCAGCCGCCCGCGATCAGGGCCGCGCCGATCCGTCGCGCGGGGCCGGGCCCGCGGGTCGTGTCGCGGAACAGGCGCCGCCACACGTACCAGTTGGACGTCACGAGGACGCCCACCACCAGTAGCGCGACCAGCACGAAGACGACCACCATGCCGTCGTATCCCCTCGGTTGTGACGTCCTCGACGCCTATGACGTTCTGCGCAGTGCGCGCACGGAGCGCAACCCGATGAACCCGACGACCGTCCCCAATACGAAGGAGACGATCGCGAGCAGCAGGTGCACCCAGAAGTAGGCCGTGGGGTCGCCGTCCTCGAACGCGAGCCCGCTGCCGTCGTTGACCAGGTTTTTGACGAAAGTGATCCAGATGACCCAGCTCCACGCCCCGAAGGCGAGCAGGAACCAGGAGACGGGGCGGCTGAGTTTCACAAAAACGGACCTTTCCTCACAACTCCGCACACCGGCGACCGGCCGGGGGCCCGGGGGCGGCCCCCCGGGTGAGCACGGCACGGACTCAGTATCTCCGCCCCGTCACGGGTTCCGCGCACGGGGTGGGGAGGTGGGTGGGAGGGCGCCGCTCACGAAGGGTACGTTTCCGCTCGTGCCCGCACCCAAGAAGGCCCTCAGGCGCTCCCTGACGGTCACCTCCGCCGCCCTGACCGCTCTCGCGACGCTCTCCCCCGCCGCGCTCGCCGCGCCGAGCCCGTCGTCGAGTCCGTCGGCCACACCGCCCGCGTCGATGTCGGCCGTGGGCGGCGCCCGGCTCGGGAAGGCCGGGACGCAGGTCGATCTCGCGGGCGGGGCGCCGGTGCTGCCGAAGGACCTGACGGCCCGTTCGTGGATCGTGGCGGACGCCGAGTCGGGCGACGTGCTCGCCGCGCACAACGCACACTGGCGGCTGGCACCGGCGAGCACCCTGAAGATGCTGTTCGCGGACACCCTGCTGCCGAAGTGGCCGAAGACCGAGAAGCACAAGGTCGAGGTCTCCGACCTGGCGGGCATGGGCGCCGGCTCCAGCCTGGTCGGGGTCAAGGAGGAGGAGACCTACACCGTCCACGACCTGTGGCTCGGTGTGTTCCTGCGCTCCGGCAACGACGCGGTGCACGTGCTGTCCGCGATGAACGACGGCGTCGACAGGACCGTGCAGGACATGAACGAGCACGCCGAGGAGCTGCAGGCCCTCGACACGAAGGTCGTCAGCCCCGACGGCTACGACATGCCGGGGCAGGTCTCCTCCGCGTACGACCTGACACTGTTCGCCCGCTCGGGGCTGCAGAAGAAGGACTTCCGCGAGTACGCCTCCACGGTCAGCGCCAAGTTCCCGGGCGAGACGAAGAAGGACAAGAAGGGCAAGATCTCCCGCGGTTCCTTCGAGATCCAGAACACCAACCGGCTGCTGTCCGGCGACTCCGACGTCGAGGTCTACCCGGGCATCGCGGGCGTGAAGAACGGCAACACCACCAACGCGGGCTCCACCTTCACGGGCGTCGCCGAGCAGGGCGGCAAGGTGCTGCTCGTCACGGTGATGCACCCGGAGAAGGACGAGCACAACGAGGTCTACAAGGAGACCGCCCGCCTCTTCGACTGGGGCTTCAAGGCGGCCGGCAAGGTCCAGCCGGTGGGTGAGCTGGTGGGGCCGAAGAGCGCCGCCGGCGCGAGCCCCTCGGCACAGGCCTCCGGCGAGGCCGGTGGCGCCGGGAAGGGCGCCGCGGGCGAGCCGGTGGCGGGCGCCCGGGCCGCGGGGGGCTCCGGCGGGGCCGGCGTCGCGGCCGGCATCGCCGGCGGGGTGCTGGTACTGCTGGCCGGCGGCGCGTTCCTGGTCAACCGGAAGTGGCCGCTGCCGGACCTGGTCCGCCGCCGGACCCGTCCGTGACGCCCCGCTCGGTGCCCTCCCCGCCGTCCCCGTCACCCCCGTCGCCGTCATCCCCGTCAGCCCCGTCCTTCTTGCTGCCCGTCGCCGTCCAGGCGGCGGTGAACAGCACCAGCTTCGAGGTGAAGTTGATCCACAGCAGCAGGGCGACGGGGACGCCGAAGGTGCCGTACATGCTCTTCGCGGCGACGCCCTGGATGTAGCCGCTGAGCAGCAGCTTCAGCAGCTCGAAGCCGACCGCCCCGATCAGCGCCGCCACCACCAGGCGGCGGCGCTCGGGCTGGACGCCGGGGAGCAGGGTCAGCACGTACAGCAGGAGCAGGAAGTCGGCGAGGACGGCGACCGCGAAGGCGGCGACGTAGAGCAGGACGCCGCCGACGCCGCCCTGGGCGAGGCCGACGGTGCGGATGATCCAGCCGACCAGCGCCGAGGCGACGGTGGAGATGGCGACGGTGATCAGCACCGCGCCGCCGAGACCGACGAGGACGCCCGCGTCCTTGGCCCGGTGCAGGACCGGGTTCTCGTCCTCGTCGGGCAGCTCCCAGACGGCGCGCAGACAGCCCCGGGTGGCCTCCACCCAGCCCATGCCGGTGAAGAGCAGCGCGAGGGCGGCGATCACGCCGACGGTACCGGCGTTGTCGACGAGGCCCTGGATGTCCAGCTGGTCGGAGATGCCGGGGATCTGGTCGGCGAGCTGGTCCTGGAGCTGGTCCTGCTGCTTCGGGCTGAGCGTGGCGGCGGCGACGGCGGCGGCCAGGCTGAGCAGCGGGAAGAGGGCGACGAAGCTGGTGAAGGTCATGGCGGCGGCCAGCCGAGACCACTTGACCCGGTCGAGGCGTTCGTACGAGCGCCACGCGTGGGTGGTCATCAGGCGCGCGATCCAGGGCCCCACGACGGGGAGCTTCTTCAGCCAGTCCATGATCCGACCCTGCCCCCGCTCGTCCTGTTCCATGATCTCGCCGCGCCGCCGGATCCACCGACGGCGCGGCGCCCAGCGCTGTTCGCGGCTCCGGCTCCGGCTCCGGCTCCGAAGACCAGTGTTCTCGTGCCCCAGAAACGCAGGACCGTGCCGAGGGCCATGCCGACTCCGGCTCCTGAGACCGTGTCGGCGCGCTGCGAGGTGAGGCCGAGGCCGTAGTGGCTGACGGCCAGGCAGAGGAGCTGTACGGCGGCCCCGGCGGCGTTCACCGCGAAGAACACGGCGTACGGGCGCACTCCCCGGGGCCGGGCGTGCCGGTAGGTGCCCAGTGCGTTGCCCGCGTAGGCGACCGAGCACCCGGCGACGAAGGACAGCGCCTTGGCGGTGAGCGGGTCGAGCCCGGCCGGGCCGCGCAGCCAGGTGAAGAGGCCGAGGTCGACGGCGTAGGCGAGGAGCCCGGCGGCGGCGAAGCCGAGCAGTTCGCGTCGGCCGCCGGCCGGCACGGCTACCAATTGGCCACCGCCAGCCCGTACATCGCCAGCCAGACCACGCCGATCAGCGCGAGGGCCCGGTCGCGCAGGACGACGTCCTCGGGCTCCCCGGCGGTACCGCGGTCGGCGAAGACGGCGTAGCGCAGGACGGCGAGGACGAAGGCCACCATGGAGAGCTGGCGCCAGGGCAGCACGCTGGCGTGCGGGACGCCGCCCTCCTCGAGGGCCCACAGGCAGTAGCCGAGGACGGCGGCCGAGGCGGCGAGCTGCCAGACGAAGCGGAGGTAGCCGGTGGTGTACTCGGTGAGCAGCGCACGCGTGGCGCCCGCCTTCCCGGCCAGCTGCACGGCTTCGGAGTACCGCTTGGCCGCGACCATGAACAGCGCGCCGAAGCCGGTCGTGATGAGGAACCAGCGCGACAGCGGAATGCCGAGGGCCAGCCCGCCCGCGATCGCGCGCATCAGGAAGCCGGTGGCGACGACGGCGAGGTCGACGACCAGGACGTGCTTGAGGCTGACGCAGTACGCCAGCTGCATCAGGAGGTAGGCGGCCAGGAGCACCGCGACGGGCGGCGGGCACAGCCGGGCCGCGGCGGCGGGCGCGAGGACGGCCAGGACGCCTCCGGCGGCGTAGGCGAGGGGCACCGGGACCTGTCCGGCGGCAACCGGGCGGTGGCGTTTGACGGGGTGGGCGCGGTCGGCGTCGGCGTCGCGGGCGTCGTTGACGAGGTAGACGGCGGCGGCGCAGGCGGTGAACAGGACGAAGACCAGGGCGAGGCGGCCGAGGGCGTGGAGGGAGAACAGCTCGCCCGCGGCGGCCGGGGCGGCGACGACGAGGACGTTCTTGACCCACTGGCGGGGGCGTGCGGTGCGCAGCAGGCCGGTCAGGACGCCGCCCGCGCGGGGCGGCGCGGGCTCCTGCCGGCGGTCCGCGACGTGGTCCGGCAGCACCGCGGGGTCGGTGACGGCGGTGTCGGTCACGGCGGTGTCAGACACGGGTGCCTCCGCGCATCCAGTCGGCGCCGAGCCGGGCCGTGAGCGCGCCCAGGGCGGCGCCCGCCGCGACGTCCGAGGGGTAGTGGACGCCGGTGACCAGCCGGGAGGCGCACACCGCGGCGGCGAGCGGCCAGGCGGCACGCACCCCGAACGCGCCGAAGACGACGGCGGCCGCCGCGGCGGAGGTGGCGTGGGCGCTGGGGAAGGAGTACCGGCCGGCGGTCCGCACCAGCGGCTCGACGTGCGGGGGCCGCGGACGGCGCACGACCCGCTTGACGCCCATGCCGACGACGTGGGCGCCCGCGGTGAGCGCGGTGCCGCGCAGCCAGGCCGAGCGCCGGGGCGCGTCCACGGCCGCCGAGGCGAGCCCCGCCGCGAGCCACAGCGCCCCGTGCTCCCCGGCCCAGGACAGGGCGCGCGCGGCGGCGGCGACGCGCGGGTCGGTGCCGCAGGCCCTCAGCACCGTGACGATCCGGTGGTCCATGTCGTCGAGGCCGTCGAGGTCGTCGAGATCCTGGAGGTCGTGGAGGTCGTCCATGGGGGCTCACTGTCCCCGCCCGCGGTCCGGGAGGGCGGGCACCATCGAGCGACATACCATTAATCACCCGTTTCGGGTATGTGCGTGATGTTTTGGAACTAATCATTCACATAGGGGCGATACGGTCATCGCCATGTCTGCCGACACCGTTCCCGACGCCGACCGGGGCACCGGCGCCCACCGCCCCGACGCCGACTGGGGCACCGTCACCGGCTGGGGCCGCACGGCGCCCACCGGCGGGCTCCTGGTCCGCCCGCGGACGTACGAGGAGGCGGCCGTCGCCGTCCGGGAGTGCGGGGCGCGCGGCGGCATCGCGAGGGGGCTGGGGCGGGCGTACGGGGATGCGGCGCAGAACGCGGGCGGCGCCGTCCTCGACATGACGGCCCTGGACCGCGTGCACGCGATCGACGCCGACGGCGGCACCGTGCTGTGCGACGCGGGTGTGTCCCTGCACCGGCTGATGGAGGTGCTGCTGCCGCTCGGCTGGTTCGTGCCGGTGACGCCCGGCACCCGCTACGTGACGGTCGGCGGGGCGGTCGGCGCCGACATCCACGGCAAGAACCACCACGTGTCGGGGTCGTTCACGCGGCACGTGCTCTCCCTGGAGCTGCTCACCGCCGACGGCACGGTACGCACCGTCACCCCGGGCACGCCCCTGTTCGACGCGACCGCGGGCGGCATGGGGCTGACCGGTGTGATCCTCACCGCGACGCTGCGGCTCCAGCCGGTCGAGACGTCGCTGATGTCGGTCGACACCGAGCGCGCCACCGACCTGGACGACCTGATGGCCCGTCTGACGGCCACCGACCACCGCTACCGCTACTCGGTCGCCTGGATCGACCTCCTGGCGCGCGGCGGGGCGACCGGCCGCGCGGTGCTCACCCGCGGCGACCACGCCCCGCTGGACGCGCTGCCCGCCCGGTCCCGCGCCCGGCGTGCGCCGCTCGCCTTCCGCGCCTCCCGCCTGCCGGCCGCCCCCGACCTCGTACCGGACGGGCTGCTCGGCCGGACGACGGTGGGCCTGTTCAACGAGGTCTGGTACCGCAAGGCGCCCCGGTTCAGCCGGGGGCGGCTCCAGCGCATCTCCGCCTTCTTCCACCCCCTGGACGGTGTCCCGCACTGGAACCGCGTCTACGGCCGCGGGGGCTTCGTGCAGTACCAGTTCGTCGTGGGGCTCGGCCGGGAGGAAGCGCTGCGCGGCATCGTGCGGCGTGTCTCCGCGCGCCGCTGTCCGTCGTTCCTGGCGGTCCTCAAACGGTTCGGCGAGGCCGACCCGGGCTGGCTCTCCTTCCCCGTGCCGGGCTGGACGCTGGCCCTGGACGTCCCGGCTGGTCTGCCGGGCCTCGGTGCCTTCCTGGACGAGCTGGACGAGGAGGTCGCCCGCGCGGGCGGCCGGGTCTACCTCGCCAAGGACTCCCGGCTGCGCCCCGACCTGCTGGCCGCGATGTACCCGCGCCTCGCCGACTTCCGCGCGCTGCGCGCGGAACTGGACCCGCGCGGGGTGTTCGTCTCCGACCTGGCCCGCCGCCTCGCCCTGTGAGGCCCCGGGACGCCTTCGCACACCTCCGGGCACCCGGAACACGCCCGAACATCCCGGAACGCTCAGAACGCCCCCGGGGACACACCCGGGACACACCCGAACATCCCGGAACACCCCGACCACTCCCGAGACACCCCCGGAACACCCCGAACACTCCCGAGACACCCCGCACACCCCCGACATGTCTGGAGCTGCCGTGAAGGACGCCTTCGGCCTCCCCCAGTCCCTCCTCGTCCTCGGCGGCACCTCCGAGATCGCGCTCGCCACCGTGCGCCGTCTGGTGGCCCGCCGCACCCGCACCGTCTGGCTGGCCGGGCGTCCCTCCCCCGCCCTGGACGGCGCGGCCGAGCAGCTGCGGGGGCTGGGCGCCGAGGTGCGCACCGTCGCCTTCGACGCGCTGGATCCCGAGGCCCACGAGGAGGCGCTCGGCAAGGTGTTCGCCGAGGGCGACATCGACCTGGTGCTGCTGGCCTTCGGCATCCTGGGCGACCAGGCGCACGACGAGCGCGAGCCGCTGAACGCGGTGCGGGTCGCGCAGACCAACTACACCGGCGCGGTCTCGGCCGGTCTGGTCGCCGCCCGCGCGCTGCAGGCCCAGGGCCACGGTTCGCTGGTGGTGCTCTCCTCCGTGGCCGGTGAGCGGGCCCGCCGCGCCAACTTCATCTACGGCTCCAGCAAGGCCGGCCTGGACGCCTTCGCGCAGGGCCTGGGCGACGCGCTGCACGGCACGGGCGTGCACGTCATGGTCGTACGCCCCGGGTTCGTGCGGTCGCGGATGACCGAGGGGATGGAGGAGGCACCGCTCACCACGACGCCGGGGGCGGTCGCCGCGGCCATCGAGCTGGGGCTGCGGCGGCGCTCGGAGACGGTGTGGGTGCCGGGCACGCTGCGGGTGGTGATGTCGGCCCTGCGGCACCTGCCGCGGACGGTGTTCCGGCGGCTGCCGGTGTGATCCCGGAGACCTACCGGCCGGGCAGCGAGCCGCTCTCCACGCGGCCCGCCTGCGGGGGCACCGTGGCGCTGCCGAAGGGGAACTCGCGCAGCTTGCGCCACACGCTGTCGGCACCCTGCTCGTAGAGGGCGAATCCGGTGCAGGGCCACTGCGCCTCGTAGTCGGACAGCTCCTCGTAGGCGCGGTCCATCGCCGCCTCCTCGATGCCGTGCGCCACGGTGACGTGCGGGTGGTACGGGAACTGCAGTTCGCGGGGGACGGGGCCGTGCGCGTCGCGGACCCGCTTCTGCAGCCAGGAGCAGGCCGCGCCGCCCTCGACCACCTGGACGAAGACCACGGGCGAGAGCGGACGGAAGGTGCCGGTGCCGGACAGCCGCATCGGGAAGGGGCGGCCGCGCGCCGCCACCTCCGCCAGGTGCGCCTCGATCGCGGGCAGCGCGCCGCCGTCGACCTCCGTCGGCGGCAGCAGGGTGACGTGCGTGGGGATGCACAGAGCCGCGGGGTCGCCGAAGCCCGCGCGCAGCTGCTGGAGCTTGCTGCCGTGAGGCTCCGGGACCGCGATCGACACGCCGATCGTTACGGTCCCCACTTCGTCTCCTGTCGTTGTGTGTCCTTCTGCCGGACACCCGGTTATCGACTGTACGGCCACCGCCACGCCCGGGGCAGGCGCAACCGGAGTGATGTGCAGCGCTACGGCGGCATGCCGGGGCGCACGGGTGGCGGCGGGGGGCGGCGGGCCCGGGGCCGCCGGGGCTCAGCGCTTGGCGGGCAGGAAGCCCACCTTGTCGTACGCCCGGGCGAGTGTCTCCGCGGCGACGGTCCTGGCCTTCTCGGCGCCCTTGGCGAGGACCGCGTCCAGCGTCTCGGGGTCGTCCAGGTACTGCAGGGTGCGCTCGCGGAACGGCGTGACGAACTCCACGACGACGTCGGCGAGGTCCGTCTTCAGCGCGCCGTAGCCCTTGCCCTCGTACTTCTGCTCCAGCTCCGCGATCCCGGCGCCGGTGAGGGTGGAGTAGATCGACAGCAGGTTGCTGACGCCGGGCTTGTGCTCGCGGTCGAAGCGGATCACGGTGTCGGTGTCCGTGACCGCGCTCCTGACCTTCTTGGCGGTGGCCTTCGGCTCGTCCAGCA
This sequence comes from Streptomyces mayonensis, assembly GCF_018982965.1. Lineage (GTDB taxonomy): Bacteria > Actinomycetota > Actinomycetes > Streptomycetales > Streptomycetaceae > Streptomyces > Streptomyces mayonensis. Next base: position 26,515 of record NZ_JACBYP010000082.1, read on the forward strand.
GGTTGATCAGGCCCTTCGGGGTGGCCGCCGACTTGCTCATCTTGGCAGTCGGTTCCTGAAGGTCGTAGATCTTCGCCGTCTCCTTGAGGATGTGGGCGCTCGGGACGGTGAAGGCGTCGCCGTAGGTCTGGTTGAAGCGGTCCGCGAGGTCGCGGGTCAGCTCCAGGTGCTGGCGCTGGTCCTCGCCGACGGGGACCTGGTCGGCCTGGTAGAGCAGGATGTCGGCGACCATCAGCATCGGGTACGTGAACAGGCCGACGGTGGTGCGGTCGTTGCCCTGCTTGGCGGACTTGTCCTTGAACTGGGTCATCCGGGAGGCCTCGCCGAAGCCGGTGATGCAGTTCATCAGCCAGCCGAGCTCGGCGTGCTCCGGGACGTGGCTCTGCACGAACAGGGTGCAGCGGTCCGGGTCGAGGCCGGCCGCGAGGAGCTGGGCGGCGGCGACGCGGGTGTTCTCGCGCAGCTCCTTCGGGTCCTGCGGGACCGTGATCGCGTGCAGGTCGACGACGGTGTAGAACGCGTCGTGGGTTTCCTGCATGTCGACCCACTGGCGGACGGCGCCGAGGTAGTTGCCGAGGTGGAACGAGCCGGAGGTCGGCTGGATACCGGAGAGCACGCGCGGACGACGCTGCATGGCGGAGCCATTCCCCTGAGGGCGGTGGTGGGAGACGGGCGGGCGTTCAGAGGCCATGTTCATCATTCTCTCAGGCCCCGGGGCGCGCTCCGGCACTGGTTCGGTACAGGGGTGTTCCAGTCCGTCTGCGGGGGTGTGACAGCGGGTACGGCGACGGGGGCGCCCCCTGGCCGGTCGGGGACGCCCCAGCGGGAACACCGTCCGGGTCAGCCCAGGTCGATCTCCGGGTACAGCGGGAAGCCGGCCACCAGGTCGGTCGCGCGCTGCGCGATCTCGTCGGCGACCTTCGCGTCGAGGACGTGGGAGGCCTTGGAGGGGGCGCCGGACTTGGTGGTGCCGGGCTCCGTCGCGCTCAGGACGCGGTCGATGAGGCCCGCGACCTCGTCCATCTCGGCGGTGCCGAGGCCGCGCGTGGTCAGCGCCGGGGTGCCGATGCGGATGCCGGAGGTGTACCAGGCGCCGTTCGGGTCGGCCGGGACGGCGTTGCGGTTGGTGACGATGCCGGAGGCGAGGAGGGCGGCCTCGGCCTGGCGGCCGGTGAGGCCGTAGGAGGACGCCACGTCGATCAGGTTGAGGTGGTTGTCCGTGCCGCCGGTCACCAGGGTGGCGCCGCGGCGCGTCAGGCCCTCGGCGAGGGCGCGGGCGTTGTCGACGATGCGCTGCGCGTAGTCCTGGAACGCGGGCTGCCGGGCCTCGGCCAGGGCGACGGCCTTGGCGGCCATGACGTGCGGGAGCGGGCCGCCGAGGACCATCGGGCAGCCGCGGTCGACCTGGTCCTTGAGGGAGTCGTCGCACAGGACCATGCCGCCGCGCGGGCCGCGCAGCGACTTGTGCGTGGTCGTCGTCACGATCTGGGCGTGCGGGACCGGGTCGAAGTCGCCGGTGAGCACCTTGCCCGCGACCAGTCCGGCGAAGTGCGCCATGTCGACCATGAGGGTCGCGCCGACCTCGTCGGCGATCTCGCGCATGATCCGGAAGTTCACCAGCCGGGGGTACGCGGAGTAGCCGGCGACGATGATCAGCGGCTTGAACTCGCGGGCCGAGGCGCGCAGGGCGTCGTAGTCGATGAGGCCGGTGGCCGGGTCGGTGCCGTAGGAGCGCTGGTCGAACATCTTGCCGGAGATGTTCGGCCGGAAGCCGTGGGTGAGGTGGCCGCCGGCGTCCAGGGACATGCCGAGCATCCGCTGGTTGCCGAAGGCCTGGCGCAGCTCGGCCCAGTCGGCGTCGGTGAGGTCGTTGACCTGGCGGGCGCCGGTCTTCTCCAGGAAGGGCACCTCGACGCGGGCGCCGAGGACGGCCCAGAAGGCGACGAGGTTGGCGTCGATGCCGGAGTGCGGCTGGACGTAGGCGTGACGGGCGCCGAACAGCTCGCGGGCGTGCTCGGCGGCCAGGGCCTCGACGGTGTCGACGTTGCGGCAGCCGGCGTAGAAGCGGCGGCCGACGGTGCCCTCGGCGTACTTGTCGCTGAACCAGTTGCCCATCGCGAGGAGCGTGGCCGGGGAGGCGTAGTTCTCCGAGGCGATCAGCTTGAGCATCTCGCGCTGGTCGGCGACCTCCTGGCCGATGGCGTCCGCCACGCGGGGCTCGACGGTGCGGATCACGTCGAGGGCGGCGCGGTAGGCGGTGGACTCGGGGGTGAGGTCTGCGGGCATGGGGGCCTCCGGACGTTGCGTTCAGCGTTCACGGTACGGATGGCCCAGGCGCACGGCACGTGTTCTTCCCGGGGCCGCTCCCCGATGGTTCGTCCCATCCCAGCGCGCCAGTCACGGCCCGCCGCCAGGGTACCGGGTGGGTCCGGGCGGCGCGGGGGTGTCCGGGATACGGAAGGCGGCCTTCGGGTCCGGTGCGGGATGCACTCGGGATGCGGACGAGCACAGCGGACATCGCGGATCCCGGGGCAACGTGCGCGGGACCGCTACGGCAGCGTCCGGCACAGCGCCTCCAGGGCTCCCGCCCAGGCGTGGTCCGGCGGGGTGCCGTAGCCGACGACGACGGCGTCCACCGGGTCGGTCGTGGCGTCGGGGTGGCGGAAGGACGCCAGGCCGTGCAGGCCGAGTCCCTGCCAGGCCGCCGCCCGGAGCACCGGCTGCTCGGTGCCGGGCGGCAGTCGCAGTACGGCGTGCAGGCCGGCCGCGATGCCGGTGACCCGCACCCGGGGGGCGCGGGCGGCGACCTCGGCGACCAGGGCGTCACGGCGCCGGCGGTAGCGCAGGCGGGCGGCGCGGACGTGGCGGTCGTAGGCGCCGGAGGTCAGGAACTCCGCCAGGGTCAGCTGGTCGAGCGCCCCGCAGGTGTCCTGGGCGCCGCGGGCCGCCGTGAGGGCGTCGGTGAGGCCGGGCGGCAGCACCGTCCAGGCCAGCCGCAGGCCGGGGGTGAGGGACTTGCTGGCGGTGCCGAGGTGGACCACGCGGTCGGGGTCGAGTCCCTGGAGGGCGCCGACGGGCTGGCGGTCGTAGCGGAACTCGCCGTCGTAGTCGTCCTCCAGGACCAGGCCGCCGGTGCGCCGCGCCCAGTCGACGACGGCCGCCCGCCGGTCGGGGTGCAGCGGCATGCCGAGCGGGAACTGGTGGGCCGGCGTCAGCAGCACGGCGCCCGCGCCGCGGGGGACGTCCGGATCGGTGCCGAGCGCGTCCAGGGGCAGCGGTACGGTGCGCAGTCCGGCGCCGGTCAGCAGGTCGCGGTGGGCGCCAAGGCCGTACGACTCGACGGCGACGGTGTGCACGCCGCGCGCCCGCAGCACGGTGGCGAGCAGGGACAGGCCGTGGGCGAAGCCGCCGCAGACCAGCAGGCGTTCGGGGTCGGCGCGGACGCCGCGGACCCGGGCGAGGTAGCCGGCCAGCGCGGTGCGCAGTTCGGGGCGGCCGCGCGGGTCGCCGTAGCCGAGGGCGTCGTTGGGAGCGGCGGCGAGGGCGCGGCGGGCGGCCTTCAGCCACTCGGCGCGCGGGAAGGAGGCCAGGTCGGGGGTGCCGGGCCGCAGGTCGTGGGCGGGGCGGGCCGGTCCGCGCGGGCGGGGGGCGGTGCCGGTGGGCGGTACGACGGCGCGGTCGGCGACGCGGGTGCCGGAGCCCTGCCGGGCGGTGAGCCAGCCCTCGGCCACCAGGTCGGCGTAGGAGTCGGCGACGGTGTTGCGGGCGATGCCGAGGTCGGCGGCGAGGGCGCGGGAGGAGGGCAGCCGGGTGCCGGGGGCCAGGCGGCCGGTGCGGACGGCCTCGCGCAGGGCGTCGGTCAGGCCGCGGCGCAGGCCGCCTCCGGCCGGTTCCAGGTGCAGGTCGACGCCGAGGGTGGCCCAGGGTTTCGCCATGGAAGTGGACCATACCCGTGGGCAGCTTCTTTCCTAGCCTCGGTGGCATGACGACGAACGAGAACACCGTGCCGGTCTCCGAGCCGCTTGCCGCCGAGCAGTCTCCCCGGCTGGAGTGGGCCAAGCACGCCCCCGAGGTGTGGAAGGCGATGCTGCGCCTGGAGAAGGCGGCCGCCCAGGGCCTGGACCCGAAGCTGTCCGAGCTGGTGAAGATCCGCGCCTCGCAGCTCAACCACTGCGCCTTCTGCCTCGACATGCACACCAAGGACGCCCTCGCGGCCGGCGAGAGCGTGGAGCGGATCGTGCAGCTGGCCGCGTGGGAGGAGTCGCGGCACTTCTACACGGAGAAGGAACTGGCGGCGATCGAGCTGACCGAGGCGGTCACCGTCCTGACCGACGGCTTCGTGCCGGACGAGGTGTACGGGAGGGCCGCGGCGCACTTCGGGGAGGCGGAGCTGGCCCAGCTGATCTCCGCCATCGCCGTGATCAACACCTGGAACCGCTTCGGCGTGACCTGCCGTCTGACGCCCGGCCACTACCGCCCGGGGCAGTACGCGTGACGGCGACGGGGACCGCCGCTCCCGCGACGGCCCGTTCGACGCACCTGGACGGCGCTGTGCGCTCCGCGATGCGAGCGGTGAGCGCCGCCGCCGGGCGGGGGCTCGGGGACGCGGCCCTCGCCGAGCTGGTGCAGATCAGGGCCTCGCAGCTCAACCACTGCGCCTTCTGCCTCCACCTGCACCTCGGCATCGCCCGCCAGGAGGGGGTGGACGAGCGTCGGCTGGACCTGCTGGCCGCGTGGGAGGAGGCCGGCGACGTCTTCGACGCGCGGGAGCGGGCCGCGCCGGCGCTGACCGAGGCGGTGACGGTGCTCACGGAGGGCTTCGTGCCCGACGCCGTGTACGAGGAGGCCGCCGGGCACTTCGACGCCGACGGGCTGGCCCATCTGCTCGCGCTCGTCGCGGCGGTCAACGGCTGGAACCGGCTGATGGCCGCCCGGCGGATTCCGCCGGGGAGCGCGGACTGGTGAACACGGCTCCCTCCGCTGCCCGCCCGCGGACACGCGGGCGGGCAGCGGAGGGAGGGGTCAGGACAGCCACTCCTTCCAGACGGACTCGTGGCTGTCCACCCACTTCTTCGCCGCCTCCTCGGGCCGCAGCTTCTGCTCGGCGATCAGCAGGGACACCTGGTTCTGGTCCTTGGTCGTCCACTTGAACTTCTTCAGGAACTCCGCCGCCGTGCCGGCGTTCTCCGCGAAGTCCGTGTTGAGGTACTTCTGCAGCGGGGTGACCGGATAGGCGCAGGCGACCTTCTCCGGGTCGGCGTCGCAGCCCTCCTTGTACGGCGGCAGCTTCACCTCGGTCATCGGCACCTGCTCGGTCAGCCACTGGGGGGTGTACCAGTAGCTCAGGAAGGGCTTCTTCTCCTTGGCGAACTGTTTCATCTGGGTGATCTGGGCGGCCTCGGAGCCCGCGAAGACGACCTGGTAGTCCAGGTTCAGGTTCTTCACCAGGGCCTTGTCGTTGGTGACGTAGGACGGGGAGCCGTCCATGAGCTGGCCCTTGCCGCCGCTCTCCGCGGTGCGCAGCAGGTCGGCGTACTTGTTGAGGTTCTTCCAGTCCGTGACGTCCGGGTGCTGCTCGGCGAAGTACGTCGGTACGAACCAGCCGATGTGCCCGGTGACGCCGAGGTCGCCGCCGGCGGTGATGGTCCCCTTGTCCTCGACGTAGCGCTGTTCCTGCTCGGGGTGGCCCCAGTCCTCCAGGATCGCGTCGACGCGGCCCTGGCTGAGCGCGTCCCAGGCGGGGACCTCGTCGACCTGGACGGTGTCGACGCGGTAGCCCAGCTCGTGCTCCAGCAGGTACTGGGCGACGGCCACGTTGGCCTGCGCGCCGACCCAGGACTGCACGGAGAGGGTGACCGTCCTGGCGCCCTGGGCGTTCGCGAACGGGGACGCCTGCTTGGTCATGTCGGCGGCGCCGCAGCCGGTCAGCAGGGTCAGCGCGGCCACCGACGCGATCGCGGAGCTCGTGCGCAGTCGCATGTCAGGCTCCCTTCTTCTGCGTACGGCGTTCGGTGGGCTGGGTGACCCGGTCGAGCATCAGGCCGAGGCAGACGATCGCGGCGCCCGCCACCAGTCCGGTCGCGAGGTCGCCCTGGGCCAGGCCGAAGACGACCTGGTAGCCGAGCGCGCCGCCGCCGACGAGTCCGCCGATGATGACGACGGCGAGGACGAGGACGACACCCTGGTTGACGGCGAGCAGCAGGGAGCGGCGGGCCAGCGGCAGCTGGACCTGGCGCAGTTGCTGCGCGCTGGTGGCGCCGAGCGAGCGGGCCGACTCCAGCGCGGCCGGGTCGACCTGGCGCAGGCCCTGGGCGGTGATGCGGACGACGGCCGGGAGGGCGTAGACGACCGCGGCGGCCGCGGCGGGCGCGCGGCCCACGCCGAAGAGGGCGACGACCGGGATCAGGTACACGAACTGGGGCATGGTCTGGAAGACGTCGAGCACGGGCCGCAGCAGTCGCTCGAAGCGGTCGCTGCGGGCGGCGGCGATCCCGGTGGCGAAGCCGACGACGAGGGTCACCGCGACGGCGGCGAGGACCTGCGAGAGCGTGTCGAGGGACGGGTCCCACACGCCGAGCACGCCGATCGCGGCCATCGCCAGGACGGCGGTGAGCGCGGTGCGCCAGGTACCGATCAGCCAGGCCAGGGTGGCGACGACGAGGAGCACGGACCACCAGGGCAGCCACTGGAGCCCGTCCCGCAGCGGGTTGAGGACCCAGCTGGTGAAGTGCGCGGCCCAGTCGGCGGTGCCGCCCACGACGGGGACGTCGGAGTACAGGTGGGCGGTCATCCAGTCGACGGCCCGGTTGACGGGTTCGGCGATGTTCAGCTCCCATCCGTCGGGCCAGTCGAGGAAGTCCCCGAGACGCCCGGCGACCGCGACGGCCGCGGCGGCGAGCAGGACGTACAGCCAGGTCAGCGGCGACTTCCCGGCCGCCCCCGGCCCACCGAGCCGCTCCCCCGCCGCGCCGGTCACGCGGTCCAGGACGACGGCGAGCAGCACGATCGGGATGCCGGCCGCGAGGGCGGCGCCGACGTCGACCGAGGCGAGCGCCTGGTAGACGCGGTCGCCGAGGCCGCCGGCGCCGATGACGGAGGCGATGACGGCCATGGAGAGCGCCATCATGATCGTCTGGTTGACGCCGAGGAGGAGTTCCTTGCGGGCCAGCGGGATACGGGCGGTCAGCAGACGCTGGCGGGCGGTGGTGCCGAGCGACTCGACGGCCTCCAGGACCTCCTTGTCGGCGCCGCGCAGGCCCAGCGAGGTGAGCCGGGCCATGGGCGGCGCGGCGTACACCACGGTCGCGAGGACGGCGGCGGGGACGCCGATGCCGAAGACCAGCACCACGGGGAGGAGGTAGGCGAAGGCGGGCAGCACCTGCATGGTGTCGAGGACCGGGCGCAGCGCGCGGTCCATCCGGTCGGAGAGGCCCGCTGCCAGGCCCAGCAGAGCGCCGACGACGACCGACGCGAGGACGGCGACGACCATCAGGGCGAGGGTCTGCATCGTCGGCACCCACATGCCGAGCAGGCCACAGGCCAGGAAGGCGGCGGCGGTGCCGAGGGCCAGCCGCACGCCGGCCACGCGCCAGGCGACCAGGGCGCCGACCGCGGTGACCCCGGCCCAGCCGACGGCGAGGAGGGCGAGGTAGACGGCTCGTACGGCGAGGACGACGACGTTGCTGACGTGCCCGAAGAAGTACAGGAACAGGGGGTGGCTGTCGCGGTTGTCGATGATCCAGTCGCTGGCCCTGCCGAGGGGTTCGGAGACGTCGACGGTGAGCGCGCCGGGCCAGGCGGCGCCGGGCCACTGGGTGGCGGCCACGGGGCCGAGCACCGCCGCGGCGACGGCGAGGACGAGGAGCTTGCGGACGGCCCGGTGGGTGAGGATACCCGGCGGGGCCGGCTTCTGGGCCGTGGCCGTGAGCGTTGCCATCAGACCGGCTCCTCGTCGGCGGCGGGACGGGGGCCGGCCGGCTCGGGGCGGGAGCCGGCGGGCTCGGGGCGCTCGCCGGTCGCCGCTCCCTGTGGGCCGGGAGCCGGCCCGGCGGCACGGCCGCCGCCGGGCACGCCCGCCACCACCTCCAGCAGCGCGTCCGCGTCCACCACGCCCACGCAGCGGCCGTCGTCCATCACACGGGCCGGCGAACCCGCCCGCGCGACGGCCTCGATGGCCTCCGAGACCGTGGCCCCGGGGCGGATCGCCGGGCCGGTCGCCGCCTCGTCGGGCGAGGAGGCGGGGCGCATCGCCGTACCGACGGTGAGGACCTGCTCGCGCGGGACGTCGCGGACGAACTCGCGGACGTAGTCGTCGGCGGGCGAGCCGACGATCTCCTCCGGCGTGCCGAGCTGCACGACCCGCCCGTCGCGCATCAGGGCGATGCGGTCACCGAGCTTCAGCGCCTCCTGGAGGTCGTGGGTGATGAAGACCATCGTGCGGCCCTCCTCGCGGTGGAGCCGGACGACCTCCTCCTGCATGTCCCGGCGGATCAGCGGGTCGAGGGCGCTGAACGGCTCGTCGAAGAGCAGCACCTCGGGGTCGACGGCGAGGGCACGGGCGAGGCCGACGCGCTGGCGCTGGCCGCCCGAGAGCTGGCCGGGCCTGCGCTGCTCGAGGCCCTCCAGACCGACCTTGGCGACGATCCCGGCGGCCCGCTCCCGGCGCTCGGCGCGCCCCAGGCCCTGGACCTCCAGGCCGTAGGCGACGTTGTCGAGGACGGTGCGGTGCGGGAGCAGCCCGAAGTGCTGGAAGACCATCGCGGCGCGGTGCCGGCGCAGGGAGCGCAGCCGGGTCCGGTCCATCGCGCGGACGTCCTCGCCGTCGATGGCGATGGACCCGGCCGTCGGCTCGATCAGCCGGGTCAGGCAGCGGACGAGGGTGGACTTGCCGGAGCCGGACAGGCCCATGACGACGAAGACCTCGCCCTTGCGCACGTCGAAGGAGACGTCGGCGACGGCGGCGGTGCAGCCGGTGCGCGAGCGCAGCTCGGCGGGGCTCAGGGCGGCCAGCTCCGGGTCGGCGGGGACGCGCTCGGCCCGCGGGCCGAAGACCTTCCACAGGCCGCTGACGGAGAAGACCGGGGGCCGCTCGGCCACGGTGCCGTTCACGGCGTCGTCGGCGGCGCCGGTGTCGTGGGCGGTGGCGCTCATCGGGCGTCACCGCCGATCAGCTCGACGGCCCGCTCGCCGACCATGAGGACGCCGATCATCGGGTTGACGGCGGGCATGGTCGGGAAGACCGACGCGTCCGCGATGCGGATGCCCTGGAGGCCGCGGATGCGCAGCTCGGGGTCGACGACGGCGGTCTCGTCGGTGGCGGCGCCCATCTTGCAGGTGCCGGCCGGGTGGTAGACGGTGTGGGCGACCTTGCGGGCGTACTCGCTCAGCTCCTCGTCGCCGGTGACGTCCGGGCCGGGACACACCTCGCGCTTGAGCCAGCCGGCCAGCGGCTCGGCGGCCGCGACCCGGCGGGCGATGCGGATGCCGTCCACGAGGGTGCGGCCGTCGTGGTCGTCCTCGTCGGTGAAGTAGCGGAAGTCGAGGGCGGGCTTCTCGGCCGGGTCGGCGCTGGTGAGGCGGAGGCGGCCGCGGGACCTGGGCTTGGGGATGTTCGGGGTCATCGAGACGCCGAACTCCGGGCGCTCGTAGCCCAGTCGCTCGGGGTGGTCCGTGAACGGGATCTGGTAGAAGTGGAACATCAGGTCGGGGCCCGCGTGTCCGGGGTCGCGGCGCACGAACAGACCGGCGTCGGAGTCCATCGCGGAGTTGTCCGGGATGGGGCCGTTGGTCTCCCACACGATCACCGACTCGGGGTGGTCGAGCAGGTTCTCACCGACGCCGGGCAGGTCGAGCGCCACGGGTATGCCGAGCGCCTCCAGGTCCTCGCGCGGGCCGATGCCCGAGTGCAGCAGCAGCCGCGGGGAGTCGACGGCGCCGGCGCAGAGCACCACCTCGTTGCGCGCCCGGACCAGGATCTCCTCGCCGTCCTTGGTGCGGACGTGGACGCCCGCGGCACGGGTGCCCTCCAGCTCCAGCCGGTGGGCCCAGGTCTCCAGCATGAGCGTGAGGTTGGGCCGGTCGTCCATCACCGGGTGCAGGTACGCCACCGAGGCCGACGAGCGCTTGTTGTCCTCGGGGTGGTAGGCGAGGTCGAAGAAGCCGACGCCCTCGGTGAACGGCTTCTTGTTGAAGCCCTCGACGCGGGGGACCTCCAGCGTCTTCTGCGCGGCGTCGACGAAGTCGCGGGCGATGGCGTTGCGGTCCTTCTCGTCGACCGGGACGATGTTGTTCTTCAGCCGGGCGAAGTACGCCTCCATCTGGACGGCGCCCCAGCCCTTGGCGCCGGCGGCCTCCCACTCGTCCCAGTCGGACGGGAGCGGCTTGAAGGCGATGAGGGTGTTGTGCGAGGAGCAGCCGCCGAGGACACGGGCGCGGCTGTGCCGGATGTGCGAGTTGCCGCGCGGCTGCTCGGTGGTGGGGTAGTCGTAGTCCAGCTCGCCGCCGAGCAGGCCCATCCAGCGGCGCAGGGTGAGCACGTCGTCGCGGCCGACGTCGCTGGGGCCGCCCTCGATGACGGCGACGGTGACGTCCGCGTTCTCGGTGAGGCGGGAGGCGATCACCGAGCCCGCCGTGCCGCCGCCGATGACGACGTAGTCGTAGACGTGGGTCTTGTCTGGCATTGGGGGTACTCCCGTGGGCGAGCGGATGAAGGGGGTGCTGTGAGTGCCGGTGCTGGGGGTGCCGGTGCCGCGGGAACGCGGCGGTGCGGGGG
>NZ_JACBYP010000083.1 GCF_018982965.1 Streptomyces mayonensis
CCCCCCCGGGGGGGCGCCCCCCGGCCCACCGGCCGCCCCGCCCCGCCCCTGCCCCCCCCCCCCCCCGGGCCCGGCGCGCCGCGGGCCCCCCCCCGCCCCCCCCCCGCCGGCGGGGGGCGCCGCGCCGCTTCTCTCGGGGACGCGTGCGGCCCGCGAAGAAGGCGGCCGCCGCGAAGCCTGGTATCGGTGCCGCTGCGAGGGTGCGGACGCGGGTCCGCAGGGTCGAAGCCGATGCCGGCCGGCGTCCGGGCGTGAGCGAGGACGAGGTGCGGAGATCAGGCGCCTGAAGGCGGAGAACGCCGAACTGCGGCGGACGGACGAAACCCTCAGGACGGCCTCGGCCTTCTTCGCGGCCGAGCTCGACCGGCCGTCGAAGCGCTCACAGCGCTCTGCCTGGTCAGATGTACCCTTCACGTACGGCATAGGCCACAGCGTGCTCCTTGTTGCGCAGCCGCAGTCGCCTTGTGACGGCGCCCATCACGCTTCTGACGGCGTTTCTGGAACAGAACAGCTCGGCTGCGATCTCATTGGTCCCGTACCCCTCGGCGACCAGCCGCAGCACGTCCCGCTCGCGCGGCGTGAGGACTGTGGAGGGCAGGTCGGTTGTGGCGGCCGCGTTGCGGAACAACCTGGAGGCCTGGCTGATACCGCTGCCGAGCAGGTCGGCGGGCAGGTGGGCTCTGCCGTCTGCGGCTGCGAGGACCGCCTGCACCAGTCGGTCCCCGGTGGCGTCGTGACGCCAGACGACGACATCGATACCGCGCTCGACCACATCGAGCAACCGGGCCTCTGGCAATGCGTTCACCACGAGCACGACGCAGGCACCCTCGTCAGGCACCACCCGCCGCAGCCGCGTGAGCGCAGAGGCGTCGAGAGTGCCGCAGACGAAGATGTCCACGGTGCCCGACCCGGGGCCGGACTCCTCGTGAACCTCGATCTCCGGATGGCCGCGCAGTTGGCTGAGCACGCCCTCTCGAGAGATCGGGTCCGGGCCATGGACTGTCACGGGAACCTGCCCATGCCGTCTTTGCGGCCCGGACGAGCGGTCTCGGGAGTCAGCCGAGAGTGCTCCTGTCCGGGTCTGCTGTTGCCCCGGTCGGTGCTCCGGTTCTTTCTCGGACATGGTTCGGGCGGCCTCCGGTGTCAGCATGTGTCGACGGGCCGGCTGCGTGCCACCGGGCGGTGGCGGTGACTCGACGGCACTGTTCGACGTTGGTTCGGGCTCAGGGTCGAGAAGCACCTACGTGTCCGGCGTCCAGATGGTTCATTTCCACCGCCGGCACGGACGATGCCCGACATCAACCGGCAGCGGGCGGTATCGCCGAGGGCAACCGCGCGGACGGCTCCTGTCCGTCGCCGCCTTCCTCGGCCACCTCCCCGTTGCCTTCTTCGCGGTCCTGAAGAGAGGGGTGTCGGCCTACGGGCCCGGGGGTGCCGTCGGGTACGGGGACCGACCGTCCATCGCAAGTGGAGGGCCTGCGCGATCTGGCGTTCCCGTACAGCCGCCGGCTTCGCCATCGGTGCCGTCGTCGTCGCCCTTCCCCCCGATCGCGTCCGCCGATGCCCCCGTTCCCCGACTCGGCGGGGGCCGTGCCTCTGTTGGGCGACACCGCGTCGCCCGCCCGTACACCGGACGCGCCACCTCGTGGGGAAGCGCTCCACCTCGCGCGGGGGCAGGTCCTGCCTCGTGAGGGACGGGCACGGCGTCCGACGAGAGACAGGGACCCGGGCTCTGTTTGTCACCGGGATGCCTGTGAGGCCAGACTGCCGGAGGTATCCGAGTGCTGGGAGCCAGGAAAGTATGGACGCATTCGACCGAGCGACGCCTTCGCCGGCGACACCTCCGCTGCGCTTCGCCGTACTGGGGCGAGTCAGAGCATGGAGAGGCGCCGTGGAGCTGGAGCTCGGTTCGCCGCAGCAGCGGGTGGTACTGGCCGCGCTGCTGCGGCGCAAAGGGCGTCCGGTCACGGTGGCCGAGCTGGTCGACGCGGTCTGGGGCGAGGAACCGCCGCACGCCGCCGTGTCCGTGCTGCGCACCTACGTGTCACGGTTGCGCAAGGTGCTGCAGTCCGGCCCGCGCGCCGCCGACGCCGCCCAGATAGTGATCTCGGTCACGGACGGCTACTTGATCCACATCCCCGAGGGCGGCCTGGACCTGGACGTGTTCGAACGGCAGGTCGCCGAGGCGCAGAAGCTGCGCGCCGAGGGCGCGCTCCCGGCGGCCGCACAACTGCTGCACTCCGCGCTGGAGGCGTGGGAGGAAACACCGCTGGCCGGGCTCCCAGGGCCGCTGGCCGAGGCCGAGCGCTCCCGGCTGGCCGAGGAGCGGCTGCTCACGCTGGAGACCTGCCTGGAGATCGACGTCGAGATCGGGAACCTGAGCGAGGCGATCCCCTCGCTGGTCGCGCTGAGCGGTGAGCATCCGCTGCGGGAGGGGCTGAGCCGGTTGCTCATGCTCGCGCTGTACCGGTCGGGCCGGCAGGCCGAGGCACTGGCGGTCTACCGCAAGACCCGCGGCATCCTGGTGTCGGAGCTGGGTGTCGATCCCAGCGCGTCGCTGCGCGAGTTGCACGAGCGCATTCTGGCGGCCGACCCCTCATTGACCTCACCGCCCCCGGTCCCGGCTCCGGCACCCCCCGGGCCCGCACCCGACCAAGCACAGGCCACGGCACCTGCCACGGTCCTGGAACCGTATCCGCGGCAGAACTCCGAGGCCGCCATCACGGCCAGGCCCGCACAACTCCCCGCCGACCTGCCCAACTTCAGCGGGCGCCAGGGCGAACTCGGGCAGGTTCTGGGCCTCGCGGAGGGCGTCCCGTCGGACGCGCGCACCATGGTGATCTGCGGCATGGCGGGCATCGGCAAGACGACGCTGGCCGTGCACTGGGCACACCGGATCGCCCACGAGTACCCCGACGGACAGCTCTACATCAACCTGCGCGGCTTCGATCCGACCGGCTCTGTCGTCGCTCCGGCGGAGGCCGTCCGGATCTTCCTCAACGCCCTCGGTGTCCCCCCGAAGTCCGTTCCGGACTTCCTGGATGCCCAGGCGGCGCTCTACCGCAGCCTGCTCGCCGGCCGCCGGATGCTGATTGTCCTCGACAACGCCCGCGACACCGCGCAGGTACGCCCGCTGCTGCCGGGCTCTCCGAGCTGCCTGGCCATCGTGACCAGCCGCAGCCAGCTCGCCGGCCTGATCGCCAACGAGGGCGCGCAACCGCTGACGCTCGGTCCCCTGGCACCCGCCGAGGCGCACGATTTACTGGCCCGCCGCATCGGCGCCGCGCGGCTCGCCGCCGAGCCCCGCGCCGTCGGCGAGATCATTGAGTGCTGCGGGCGGCTGCCCCTTGCCCTCGCCGTCGTCGCGGCACGGGCCGCGACGAACCCCGCGTTCGCGCTGGAGACCGTTGCCAGGGAGTTGCGCGAGTGCCAGGGCAATCTCGATGCGCTCACCGGAGGCGATCCCACCTCGGACGTACGCACCGTTTTCTCTTGGTCCTACGAGTTCCTCTCGGCACCCGCCGCACGCCTCTTCCGCCTGCTGGGCCTGCACTCCGGACCCGACATCTCCGCGCAGGCCGCTGCGGTGCTCGCGGGGCTCCCGCTGCGCGAGGGCCGCGTCCTGCTCGCGGAGATCACCCGGGGCAACCTGCTCGACGAGTACGCACCGGGGCGATACGTCCTGCACGACCTGCTGCGCGTCTACGCCGCCGAACGCGTCGCGGACCAAGAGCCGGCGGCGGAGCGGGCGGCGGCCGTGGAGCGGCTGATCCACTGGTACCTGCACGCGGCGGACGCCGTCTACGTCCACCTCGCCCCCCGGCATCGCCCGCTGCCTCTCGAACCCCTGCCCGCGGAGTGCGAGCGCATGACGTTCACCTCGCGTGAGCAGGCCCTGCGGTGGTGCGAGACCGAGCGTCCCAACTTCGTCACCACCGTGCACCAGGCCGCCGAATCGCATCGGCCCGACCTCGCGTGGCAGCTGACCGCGTCCCTGTGGGGGTTCACCTTTCTCAGCGGCGACCTGCACGACTGGCTCAACGTGGCGCGGACCTCGCTGGAGGGCGCGATCGAGGCCGGCGACCGCAGGGGCGAGGCATGGGGCCTCACCGAAGTGGCCGCCGCGCTCACGGCGATGGGCCGTTTCGACGAGTCCATCGAGAAATACCGAGCGGCGATGCTGCTCTACCAGCGGATCGGGGACACCTACGGCAGCTCCCAGGCCCTGAGCGGCCTCGGCGTCGCCTATCTGCACTCGGGACAACTCGACGAGGCCGTCAACTTCCTCAATCGCTCGCTGGCGCTCTCCCGCGCGAAACACGACGACTGGGCCGAGGCCATCGCCCTGGCGCATCTGGGCGACGCCTGCCAGCAGTCGGGCCGTGACGAGGAGGCCATCGCGTATCTGAGGCACGGACTGCAGCTCCTGCAGACCACCGGCAACATCTGGTTCGAGGGCTTCACGCTCGCCGTGCTCGGCGCCGTCCTGCACCGGGGTCGTCACCTTGACGAGGCTCTGGAGCGCTATCAAGGGGCGCTGGAGGTCTTCAGGGACGTCGGTAATCGCGGGGGTGAGGGCGACATGCTCAGTCACCTCGGCGGTGCCCTCCTCGAAGCGGGCCGTCCGGAAGAGGCCCGCGCCCGATGGGAGCAGGCGTTGCCGCTTCTCGAGGAGACCGGCAGTCCCGGAGCCGAGGCCGTCCGTGACAGGCTCCACCGCCTGGAGACAGGCGAGTCGGCCCCGGGGCCGGGCCAGGGCGCTGCCCCGGATCCGGCAGCGCCCCTGTACCGGACCGCCGGTGTACGGCCCGCGCCGCGTGATTGAACCGTCCCGCGCGCTGCCCGGTGGTGACCGGCACCGACAGGAAGGCCGGGGGAGGTCCCGTCGTGCCGTGTCACGCCGCCGACGGGTACTCCTTGCCCGGCTCCTCGCCTGCCTTCTCGTGCGCGTGGGCGCCCGTGACCTCGTCGGTGTCCATGACCGAGCGCAGCGCGCGTATCGCGTGGTGCACGCGCGACTTGACAGTGCCGGGCGGGACGCCGAGGAACTGTCCGGCCTCGCGCATGGACCTGCCGGAGTAGTAGGTCTCGTAGAGCGCCTCGCGGTGATTGACCGACAGGTGCTGGAACGCTTTCTTGAGCACCATCAAGGAGAGCAGGCGCTCCTCGTCGTCCGCGCTCGTCGACATGTCCTCCAGCCAGGTGCCGACATCGACCTCCTGGGGACGGGCCATCCGCAGCCGGTAGTCGTCGACGACGAGATTGCGCGCCACCCTGAACAGCCACGGTCTCAGCTGCTGCCCCGACGTCAGGTCCTGGGTGCGCCAGCAGCGCAGCAGAGCCTCCTGCACCACGTCCTCGGCCCTGTGCCGGTCTCCGCCCAGAAGCCGTACGACGTAGGTGTAGAGCGGTCCCGCCTGCTCTTCGTAGAGCGCACGGATCGTGTGCTCCTTGTCGGTCATCCCGGGCATCGTTCCTGATGCGGAACGCATCATGACCCAGCTCACGTGCGGTTCCCCTTTGTTCCGGTGGTCCAGGGGAGTCTCGCGAGTGGAGCTCCACGAGACATTGACGCGTGATTGACGGGCGAAGCGACGGGTTCCGCTTCCCGTGGGCCTGCCCGGCGTGGGCGCCGGAAGCGGAAGCCTTGCGGAAGAACCGGTGCTGACCTGCTCTTTTATATCTCCGGCCGGCTCGGATCCGTTCGCCGGAGGGGCAGCGGGGAGCGTGTATACGGCGCTTGACGCGGCTCCACTGCGCCGCCGCGCGGGCGACGAAAGGCGCGCGGCGCCGTCGTCCGCTGGTGCGGTTCTCATCTTCTGGAAAAGCCGGTGAGCGGCGGGAAGGTGAATTCCATCGAGATTGCGGAAGAATGCAGTGAAGCCTTGGGAGTGTGAAAAACAAATGCTGGGAGGGGGGAACCAATTGCTTGCCCCGGCCGTCGTTCCTGGTGAAGGAGAACCCGACTTCCTCCTGGAGGTTGTGCCCTGTCCTCTCGCCCTGGCTGCCGCAGGACGCGCCGCGCACTGTCGGTGCTCGCGCCCGTTCTCGGTATCGGCATCGCCGTTCCGGTCGCGCTGACGGGGCAGGGGGGCTGCCGAGCCGAAGGCCACCGCCGGCGCCTGACCTACGAGGCCGCCGCGGGGCAGGCCGGCGAGGTGGCTGTCTCTCAGACGTACACCGACCACCGTGCGAAGTTCACGTACGTCATCGACGACGCGGTGCCCGTCGAGGCCGGGAACGGCTGCACCCACCCCGACCGTGCGGACAAGCCGAAGATCTCCTGCACGGTCGAGTCCCCGGAGAGCCAGTCCCCGCTCAACTCCATGGAGATGGACCTCGGCGACGGCGACGACAAGCTCTACGGCGGTCCCGGCGCGGACGAGATCTCCGGCGGCCCCGGCAGCAATGTCGCCGTCCAGGACTGACGGATCGGAAGGGCGGCCGCCGCCGCGGTGCTGCGCTGCGGCCGGTCAGTCCGCGAGCACGGCGTCGCACCGCAGCGGACGTGCGTAGCGCACCAAGCCCCGTGGCGTCGTAGGCGCACGATCGTGGAGCACCACGAGATCGGCCGCCTCCCGATTGAACCGCCCGCCCCGTGGAGCCGTTGTGCCTCCTGAGGCATGAGGCCTCAAGCCTCGTGCCGGGCGAACGGCGGCGAGCCGTGCCCCTTCCGTCCGCGGGGCGGCGACGTACATACCCCTGGCCGGGCCCCACCGGCTCCGCGCAGGAACATTTCTCCCGGGAAGGTGAGCGAACGGAGTGGACCCGACCGAGCGGTGCACCACGCGCTACAGCCTGCTGGGCCCCGTCCAGGCCCATCGCGGCGAACGCACACTGGACCTGGGGCCGCGGCAGCGCAGAGTGCTGCTCACCCGGCTGCTCATCGAGGACGGCCGTCCCGTTCCCGTCAACGAGCTCTGCCGCTCCCTGTGGAACGACGGCCCGCCGGCCGGCGCGATGTCCTCGGTCAGGGCCCACGTCAGCAGGCTGCGCTCGGTACTCGACCCGGCCCGGCGCGGCCGGTCCACGGTGCTGGTCGCTGGGCCGGTCGGCTACGCCCTGAAGGTGCCACGGGACGCGCGGGACACGACCGTCTTCGAGGACTCGCTGCACCGGGTGCGCGGCGCCCTGAAGCGCGGCGAACTCCTCTTCGCGCAGCGCGAGCTGGACGCGGCCCTCGGGCTGTGGCGCGGCGAAGCGCTCGGGGACGCCGCCGAGTACCCTTTCGCGATACGCGAGCGGGAACGGCTCAACGCGGTCCACCAGGACGCCAAGGAACTGCGGGCCGCGATCCTCCTGTACCAGGGCGACCTGGAGCGTGCGATCGAGGTCGCCGAGGAGCTCGCGCAGAGCGCCCCGCTGCGCGAGGCGTCCTGGGCCCTGCTGATGCGCGCGCTCTACGCCGCCGGCCGGTCGGTCGAGGCTCTTGGCCGGTACGACCGGTTCCGGGGCATGCTCGCCAGAGAGCTGGGCCTGGACCCGAGCCCCGGGCTGAGCCGGCTGCACACCGCGATCCTGCGGCATGACACGGATGTCCTCGACGACGTGCTTCCCGTGCCCGCCTCCGCCACCGTGACCGCGGGCGGCGGTCCCGCGGTGGCACCGCTGGTCGGACGGGCCGAGGAGACCGCGCAGCTCGCCGCCTTGCGGTCGGGCGCCGTCTCCGGGCGCACCGGCTGGGCCTTGGTCTCCGGCGGACCGGGTTCGGGGAAGACCCGGCTGCTGGAGGAGGCGGCGGGCGGGGCGCCGGCGGAGGGCCTCGTCGTCGTCCGCGCCACGGGCGGCCGACCGGTCGGCCCGCACCGCAAGGTCGTTGGCGGGAACCCTGCCGCACAACTCCTGGGCGCCCTGAGACAGGAAGGAACGGGCACACGGCCGGACGGACCCGTGCGGGGAGCCATGGGAGGAGAGGTGATGGACACGCTCGTCCGCGCCCTCACCCGCACCACGACGCCCACCCTCTGCCTCATCGACGACCTCGACTTCGCTCCTCCCGAGTTCCACTCCCTGCTGCTGAGGCTCGCCGAAGCACCGCCGGACGCGCCGGTCGCGTACGTCTGCGCGGTCCGGGACGCCGCCGACCCCTCCGCCAGCGGGCTGCTGTCGGCGCTGGCCCGCCGCGGCACGACCTGGTTGCCGCTGGAGCCGCTGACGGTCGCGGAGGTGACCGAACTCCTCGCGGCGCACGGTGCTGCCGCCTCCGTGGAGGAGGCCACGCGGCTGCACCGGCGTGCCGCGGGAAACCCGTTCACGCTCGGCGAGTTGCTCAAGCTCCCGCCGGAGCGGCGTACGGGGCCCGGGGCCCGGGTACCGACCGCGGTGCGCAGCGCGGTGCACGCACGGCTGGCCGAACTCCCCGATCAGGTACGGCAGACGCTCCGCAACGCCGCCTGCGACGGCGAGTGGCTCGATATCGGGCTGCTGGCCGAGGTCAGGTCCCTGCCGTCGGATCTGCTGCTGCCGCAGGTCGACGCGGCCGTCGCCGCCCGGCTGCTGGTCTGGGAGCCGGACTCCGGCGAACGTCCGGAGGGCGGCTACCGGTTCCCCGAGCTGACGCGCGAGGTGGTGCTGAGCACCCTCACCCCCTCCGCGCGGCAGAAGGTGCACGCCGTACTGGCACGCAAGCTCATCGACCGGCCCGGCACCGACCCGGCACGTCTGGCCCGCCATCTGCGGGTGGCGGGTCCGATGGCCCCTGCTGCGGAGCCGAAGCCGAAGCAGGACCGGTCGCCTGCCGGCGTCGGAGTCCCGGCGCCGGCAGGCGCTCGTTCGCACCCGCATCCGGGCGCACCCGGACGTCATCCCGGGGCCGGGGCCGGCTCCGGTGTCCTGGTTCAGACACCAGCCGCCGAAGCAGTGGGATGAACACGCATGACGCAGGCCTCGCAGACGTACGCCTGTCTCCGCCCATCCGCGGTGCACCCCACCGTCGAGGGCGGCACACTCGGTCTCCAGGCATCCGGCGGCGCCACACCTGCGGGGCGGAAGTCCTCCCGTCCGGGGTTCTTCACGGCTTCCGGGTCCCTCAGGCTGCCGCAGCCGGCCCGCTGCGCGTCGCGAACGTCGCCGCCGCCCGTTACCACCAGCCGCAGCGCGCTGCGTTCATCGACCCGGTGGTCACGGGGAACGGGGACCAGCTGCGGTTCCCATCGTTCACCGGCTGCTGCGGCGTGATCTGCGGTGGGCCGATCGAGATCCCTCACTGGCCCTCACCACACTGAGTGACCGTGACCCCGTGTGGCTGGGCAGAGCGTCACACCGCCGCGGAGGCGCAACTGGTGCAGGCGCGGGCTGCGAGCCGCCCACGGGGGACGGCTTCGGCCGTCGCTGGGAGGTCCGCGTGAAGGGGCGGGCGGCGGAGTCCGCGGGGGAGAGGGTGGGCGGACGCCTCAGCCGGCTGTCAGCCGTGACTCCTGCGGCAGGTCGTCGGGCAGCAGCAGCCGCAGGTCGTCAAGGCTGGGCGCGGAGATCTCGCCGATCCGGCGGGCCTGCCGGGTCATCATCACCTCCAGCGTCTGGCGCGCGGTGCGGGCGTTGCCGAACGAGCGGTCACGCGGCAGCCGTTCCAGGTAGGCGCGCAGCGCCTCCAGGGTTCCGGGTGCGCAGTCGTAGCCGGAGGTGGTGGCGTAGCGGCCGGTGATCTCGACCAGTTCGTCGGTCGAGTAGTTCTCGAACTCGACCGAGCGGGCGAAGCGTGAGGCCAGGCCCGGGTTGGAGGCCAGGAAGCGGCGCATCTCGTCGGTGTATCCCGCGACGATGACGACGATCTGCTCGCGGTGGTCCTCCATCAGCTTGAGCAGCGTGTCCACGGCCTCCTGGCCGAAGTCGGAACCGGCGTCCTGGGGGGTGAGGGTGTATGCCTCGTCGATG
This sequence comes from Streptomyces mayonensis, assembly GCF_018982965.1. Classification (GTDB taxonomy): domain Bacteria; phylum Actinomycetota; class Actinomycetes; order Streptomycetales; family Streptomycetaceae; genus Streptomyces; species Streptomyces mayonensis. The sequence continues at coordinate 9,874 of NZ_JACBYP010000083.1, forward strand.
AACAGCACGCCGCCCAGGGCGCGATCGAAGACCTCCTTGGTGAGCTGCGCGGTGTGTCCCACATAGCGGCCCACCAGATCGGCGCGGGCCACCTCCACGAGCTGGCCCGTGGGCAGCACGCCGAGGGAGTGCAGCAGGTCCGCGTAGAGCCGGGCCACGGTGGTCTTGCCGGTGCCGGGCGGGCCCGTGAAGACCAGATGGTTGCTGATCTTCGGCACGGGCAGTCCCGCCGCCTGCCGCCGACGGGTCGCCGACAGCAGGGTGACCAGGTCCGTGACCTCCCGCTTGACGGCGTGCAGGCCGGTCATGGCGCGGAGTTCGGCCAGCAGCTCCTCGGAGCCGCGCTCGCCGTCTCCGTGCGCGGACGACGCGTCGCGGACGTCCTCAGGCAGCAGCAGCGACAGATCGGCCTCGGTCGGGTCGGCGAGCGAACCGAGCCGGTGAGCCTGCCGGTCGACCATCTCCTCGAACACCTGACGGGCCGCACGGCCGTTGCCGAACCCGGCGTCGCGCGGCATCCGTTCGTAGTGCTGCGCGAGGGCCTCCAGGGTGCCGGGGTCCAGCGTGTAGTGGTGGGCCCGGCACATGCTCCCGGTGATGGTCACCAGCTCCTCGACGGAGTAGTTGGCGAACTCGATGGCACGGGTGAAGCGGGAGGTCAGACCGGGGTTGGAGGCCAGGAACTGGGTCATCTGCTCGGTGTAGCCGGCGACGATGACGACGACCTCGTCGCGGTGGTCCTCCATCAGCTTGAGCAGCGTGTCGATGGCCTCCCGGCCGAAGTCGGCCCCCGAGCCCTTGCTGTCGGACAGCAGACTGTATGCCTCGTCGATGAACAGCACGCCGCCGATGGCCTCGTTGAAGGCTTCGGTGGTCTTCATGGCCGTCCCGCCGATGACCCGGGCGACCAGATCGGCGCGGGAGACCTCCACCAGGTGGCCCGAGGGCAGCACGCCCAGTTCGGCCAGGATGCCGCCGTAGAGCCGGGCCACCGTCGTCTTGCCGGTGCCGGGCGGCCCGGAGAAGACCAGGTGGCGGCTCATGGGCGGGACCGGCATGCCGAGGCTGGCGCGGCGCTGCGCGAGCTGGTTGAGGTTGACCAGCGTGTGCACCTGGTGCTTGACGTCGGCCAGGCCGATCAGCGACTCCAGCTCCGCCAGCGGGCCCTGCGGCCGTGGCTGCCCCTGCTCGGTGCCGGTGACCTCCGCTGCGAGCTCCCCGGCGGTCTCGCCCCAGGCGTCCGGGAGGACGTTGCCGCTGCTGTTGAGGCCCACGACGGTGAGCCGTTCGGTGACGCGGGACTGCTTGAGCCCGGCGCCCCGGTTGTCGCGGACTGCGCAGCCGGTGAGGGCGACGTCGTCGGAGCTGTCGATCCGTACGCCGTCGCCGGTGCTGTCGCTCATCCGGCAGCCGTCCAGCTTGGCCCTGCCGCCGTCGGCGACCAGCACGCCGTGCGAGGCGGCGCCGGTCACATGGGCGCGGGTCGCGGTCAGTTCGCCGCCCGCGTCCACGAGCAGCCCGGCCGTACGGCTGTCGTGGATCTCGCAGTCGCGCACCTGGGCGCGGCCCTCGGACCCGATCCGGATCCCGGCCTGGCTGGTGGAGCGCAGCGTGGTGTCGACCAGTTCGGGGGCGCCGCCGTCTGCGACATGGACGCCCGCACCCGTGCAGCGCTCGACCGTGCAGCCGTGCAGCCGACCGCGGCCGCCCTCGACGACCTCCACGCCGTGCCCGGCCGCACCGATGACCCGGGCGTTGCGCAGCAGCGGATTGGCGCCGCCGCGGATGGAGACGCCGACGCCTGCCGCGTCCAGCACCTCCAGATGGTCGAACTCCGCCGAGGACTCCTCGGCGAGCAGTACGGCGCCCGACTTGTCGGCGCAGGCGCGCACGGTGGTGCCGGTCAGCAGGGGAGCGCTGGATCCGGCCACGTGGATCGCGGCCTTCTTCGCGCCGTCGAACTCGCAGCCGTCGAGGGTGCCCCGGGACCGTTCCGTCACGGCGAGCCCGTGGCCCTTGGTCCGTTCCGTGCCGCAGCGCAGCAGCTCCGGGTCGGCGCCCTGGGAGAGCACGATGCCGGGGCCTGTGGTGTCCGCGACCCTGACCTCCTCCAGGGTCGGCCGAGAACCGCTGGTCACGTAGATGCCCACCGAGGTGTCGTGCACGTGGGTGCGCACCACGCGGGTGGCGCAGCGGCCCTCCAACGCGATGCCCGGCTTCTCGGTGCCGGTGATGTCGCAGTTCTCCACCCGGCCCTGTGCCTCGCCGTTGGCCAGTACGCCGTTGCCCCGGGCGTCCCGTATCCGGCAGCCGCGCACCACGGTGCAGGCGTGCTCGCCGAGTACGACGGCGGAGGTGCCCAGATGCTCGAACAGGGAGTCGGCGACGACGCTCTCGGTGGGCGCGGTGTCCACGACTCCGGCGCCCTCCGGGTTGGAGACCCGGCAGTCCCGCATGGCCAGCGAGCCGTTCTCCCGGGCGAGGACCGCCGTCCAGCCGCCACCCACGATGGTGCAGCCGTCCATCGCCACCTGGCCGCGCGGCGCGTCCACCACCGGCAGATCCTCGCTGCCGCCGCGCAACGTCAGGTCGGTGAGCATCACGGCGTCCGCGACCAGCACCACGGCGCTGCCGCGCTGCGGGCAGATCTCCACGCTGCCGCGCTCGCCGTCGGCGACGATCGTCAGGCGGGTCCTGACGGTGAGGTTCTCCCGGTAACGGCCGGGCCGGACGCGGATCACGGCGCCGCTGCGGGCCTTCGCCAGGGCCTCGCCGATCGTCGGGAAACTGTCCGTCCCCTCGGAACCGACCCTGAGCAACTGCCGTGACACGGTCGTACCTCCTGGTAGCGGTGCTTGTGGGCGGCCCCCGTGGCCCCGACGCGGGGCTGTGCGGCTGCGCTGGTGACCGCGGTCAGCGGCGACTGCGGTCAGCGGGCGTGCATGCGTGGGGCGCGCATTGGCGCAGGCTACGGGAACGCCGGTATGGACAGCCAGGAATGCCGGGGGAGTTGGGTTGTCTCCGGATTGTCTGCCCTGTCTGACGCCGCCGCAGGACCCGTAGCATGCGCCTCATGCGACGAGTTCCGCTCCCCCGTCCCGTGCGGGCGCTGGCCGCCGCCCTGCTGGCCGTGGCCTCGCCGGCCGCCGCGGCGGCTCCGGCCACCGCCGCCGACGGGGATGTGCAACTGCCCGTCGTCAGCTCGGTGCTGCCCTCCGGCGAACCGTGCGCGAAGGCGTCCACCGACAAGGCGGAGAAGCAGCCGTGGACCTGGCAGCCGCTGGGCCCGTCGCGGGCCTGGAGGCTCACCGAGGGCGCCGGGGTGACCGTCGCCGTGGTGGACACCGGCGTCGGTGTCGACATCCCCGCACTCTCGGGCCGCGTCGAGGCGGTCGGCGGCGCGGGCGAGGACTGCGTGGGCCACGGCAGTTTCGCGGCGGGCCTGATCGCCGCCGCGCCCGGCGAGGATGTGGGAGTGGCCGGACTGGCCCCGAAGGCCCGGATCCTGGCGGTACGCGGCACTGGCACCCGGGGCGAGGCGACGGCCGGGCAGCTGGCCGACGGTATCCGCACGGCGGCCGACCAGGGAGCCGATGTCATCTACGTCGGGCACGCGACAGCCACAGGCAAGGAAGAGCTGACCGCGGCGGTCGCCCACGCCACCCGGCGCGACGCCCTGGTGATCGCTCCGGTCGTCCCGGACGCCCTCCCGACGGACAGCACGACCGGTGAGCCGGTGCAGCGCGCGCCCTGGTACTGGCCCGCGTCCGCGGACGGGGTGCTCTCGGTCGGCGACTACGGCCCCGGCGGCCTGCGCCCCGAGCAGGCCCCGCCGACGGACGGCGCCGACCTCTGGGCCCCGGGGGACGCGGTGGTCAGCGTCGGCCCTCGGGGCTCGGGTCACTACTACGGCTCCGGCGCCTCCCTGGCCGCCGCCCACGTGGCGGGTGCCGCGGCCCTGGTCCGGGCCCGGCACCCGGAGCTGACGGCGGACGAGGTCGCCCGCAGGCTCGTGATCAGCGGCTACCCGGACGACCCGCCGCGCCTGGACCCGTACGCGGCGCTGACGACGGTGCTGACCGGCAAGGGGGGAGCGGTGCCCCAGCAGGCCGCTGCCCAACTCCCCGAGGAAGCGCCCAGCGAGCCGCGCAACCGCGCGCTGGCCGTCATGGGTGCGGGCGGCGGGCTGGTGCTGCTGGTGGCCGGAGCCGCGGTGGTGATTCCCCGGGGCCGGGACAGGGGCTGGCGGCCCGCGCCCTGAGGACCCGCCCGAGGCACCGGCCGGGGTGCAGCAGCCGTACGGCTACTGCACGTACGGCCCAGCACCATCGCCCCAGCGTCGTAGTGGGTGCGGGAGCGCTGGTGGTGGTCGCGCCACTGCGGACAGCTGTACGGGTACGGCGGCCGCCGGTACGTGGCACCGGCGGCCGCCGTGCGGCTGGAGCGGAGACAAGGGCCTGCCGCTCACCGGCCGGCCTTCGGCCATGGGGCGGGCGTGATCTGCTCCGGCAGCGGCCCGGCCGGGGCAGCAGCGGCGCTACGGCCTGACGGGCGCCTTCATCATGTCCGACCAGTCGCTCTCCGCAGGATCCTGGTCCCCGTCGTCGTCGAAGCAGTACCCCTCCACCGCGCCGAGGTACTCGAAGTCGTACTCGAGAGCCTCTTTGCAGTCCGCGAGACTCATGCCCCCACCGCCAATGCTCCATTCGTACTCCACCGTGGCCGAAGGAGAGCCCGTGTCAGCGGCAGAAGCGGTCACCGCGGTCAGCGGGATGGCGGTGGCTGCGGCGCCGACGGCGAGGAGCCAGAGCTTCATGGTTTCTCCATATGCGATCGAGGATTCGGTGTTCGTGAACGGCGGCCGGTACGGGCCAACAGGTGTGCCGACGCGAGTCCGGTGCCCTTCCGGGCTCACCACGGGCCAGTGCCGCCAACGGTTCAACCGGAGGCCGGAGCTCGGGTGCGTCGCTCAGAAAGCGGCATCGTCCCGGTGGCCCCCCATGTCTTGGTTGCTGATTCCCGGGCTGACGATCATGGTCCCCACCAAGTCGAGGTGCCCCGGAAAGCGAGTCCGATGTCGTCCGTCATGGGGACTGCGAGGACGCGGTGTTGGGATTGTGCAGGGTGCCACCGCCCGCGCGCGTCCGGGAAGTTGGTGACGGTCCTGCCACTGCGACACGTTCGGGAAAAGTCGCATGCATGGATTGTCCGCGCCTCTGCGATGTCTCGGCAATCTTTGGACAAGATCCGCCGGATAGCCTCTCCGTCGGCTATGGGGTTCGGATGGGGAGTCCGAATTCCGTGGGATGTGAAATGGACTTGCTGAACCACATTTGAGGAAGGTCACTCATGGCTGCAGTCAGGATTCTCACGCGAGCGGTGAACGCCCTTGGGGGCACCGCCCTGCTGGTGGCGGCCGCGGCAGCCGCGACGGCAAGCCCGGCGGGCGCCGCCGAGAGCGCGGCCGGGAAGGTCCGGATCTGTGCCAAGGGCAGCTACGACACGACCGCCTCCCTCCAGGCGGCGGGGAACGGTCAGAACTGGAGGACCCAGATCATCGAACCCGGAACCTGCAAGAACGCCCCGTCCGGCGGCTCCGGACGGATCGATGTCTTCGGGCACAAGTCCTCCAGCAAGTTCCACGTCGGTTCCGTGAACTACAAGGCGGGGCAGACCGTCGAGCTCTCCACCACCGGCAGCACCGCCGCTCCCAGGCTCGTCGTGAACGGCGGGGGCCCGGGTACCAGGGCCGTCGTGAACCACTAGCCTCGCGCTTTCACGAGGTGGCCTGCCCGGAGGCCGGTCAAAAAATCGCAACCGCGGCTGCGGTTGTCCTCCACCGCCGCCCAGCTTGTCACCACCGGCCGCCGACGCATCCTCCGTGTCGCCGGGCACTGGCCCTGGACCGACGTGAGCACCGACGCCGTGGACCGCCTCCAGGCTCTCCCGAATCCCGGCTGACCAGCGCTTCCCCCCTCCCTGCGAGCAGCACCACCCGACCGGAACCGTGGAGCCCGGCGCACACCCGACTCGCATGTTTCGTACGTTGTGCGGCCGGCGCTCAGGAGCCGTCGTCAGCGCCGTCGTTCTCGTCCTCCACCAGCGCCGTCTGCACCTGCGTCGCCTTGCGGCGGACGACGTGTGTGGCGCGGCCCGGTGCCATGGCGCGGCCCTTGACATTGCCGATGAGATAGCCCTCGGTCGGCGGGCAGGACAGCAGCAGCGCCGGGGTGTTGACATCCTGAAGGCGCCGCATCAACTGCTCGCCCATGCCCCGGCTCGCGCCCGCCGCCGCGCGGGCGACGACGAGGTGCAGGCCGACCTCGTAGCCGAGCGCGAGGTGCGGGAGAAGCGGCTCGAAGGGCGCATTGCCGATGCCGGTGCCCAGCATGTCGTAGTCGTCGACCAGGATGAACAGCCGCGGCCCTTTCCACCAGTCGCACAGCCGCATCCGGGCGGGGGAGATGTCCTCGCCCGGCAGCCGGGCCTGCACGGCGCGCGCCGCGCCGTCGACCAGGTCCCTGAGCGCGTCGCTGGAGACGGCGTGCCCGAGCCGGTACTCGTCGGGGACCGCCTCGACCAGGTCGCGGCGCAGGTCCACGACCATGATCCGGGCCTCGGCCGGGGTGTAGCGGGCCATGATGGCCTTGGCGGTCAGCCGCAGCAGGTTGGTCTTGCCGCTCTCGGTGTCGCCCACCACGATCAGGTGCGGCGTCTCCGAGAAGTCGTGGCTGACCACGGAGAGTGCGTTCTCCTCCAGGCCGAGCGGCATCCGCAGATCGCCGTCCGGCGCCGGCAGCTCGTGGACCGGCAGGGTACTGGGCAGCATCCGCACCTGCGGGGTCCGGCGGCCCGGCCAGCCCTCCTTGACGGCCGACACCAGCCCCTTCATCCCCTCGGCCAGGTCCTCCGCGCTCTCGACGCCGTCGATGCGGGGCAGCGCGCTCAGGTAGTGCAGCTTGCCCTCACGCGTCAGGCCGCGGCCGGCCAGCCGGGGGACGGTGGAGGCGCGGCGGGTGTCGATCTCGGAGTCCATCGCGTCACCCATCCGCAGCTCCAGGTGGGTGGCGGCCTGGTCGCGCACGCCGGAGGACAGCTCGACCCAGCGCGCCGTGGTCGCGATGAGGTGTACGCCGTAGTTGAGGCCGCGGGCCGCGAGCCCGTTGAACGTCTGGACGTAGTGGTCGAAGTCGGCGCGGACGGTGGACCAGCCGTCGATGACCAGGAAGACGTCGCCGTACTCCTGCTCCGGGAACTCCCCGGCGGCGCGGCGGCGGCGGTAGGTGGCCATCGAGTCGATGCCGTTCTCCAGGAAGAACCGCTCCCGGGAGCTGAGCAGGGAGGTGATCTCGGCGATCGTACGGCCCACCCGCTCGGTCTCCAGCCGGGCCGCGACACCCGCCGTGTGCGGCAGCTCCGCGAGCGAGGCCAGCGTGCCGCCGCCGAAGTCGAGGCAGAAGAACGACACCTCGCGCGGGGTGTGGGTGAGGGCGAGCGCCGTGAGGATCGTGCGCACCAGGGTGCTCTTGCCGCTCTGCGGCCCGCCCGCGATGGCCACATGGCCGCCGGCCCCCGACAGGTCGATGGTCAGCAGGTCGCGCTGCTGCTCGAACGGCCTGTCCACGATGCCGATCGGCACGGTCAGCCTGCCGCGGCCCGGCCAGCCGACGGTGGTCAGGCCGAGCTCGGGGTCGGGCGTCAGCGGCGGCAGGATCTGGTCCAGGCTGGCCGGCCGGTCCAGCGGCGGCAGCCACACCTGGTGGGCCGGCGGGCCCGCGTCGCGCAGCCGGTCCACGGCCACCGACAGCAGGGTGTCGCCGCTCTCCTCCGGCTCCGGCTCGGGCTCCTGCTCGTCGGGCAGCTGGCGGGGCACCACATAGCCGGATGTCCACGGCACGGTCTGGCTGGCCACCCGGGCCTGGTTGGCGCCCGAGCGGCGCTCCTGGTAGGGGCCGGAGACGTAGGCGGCGCGGAAGCGGGTCAGCGCCTCGACGCCGGACTTGAGATAGCCGCTGCCCGGCTGCGGCGGCAGCTCGTAGGCGTCCGGCACCCCGAGGACGCCGCGGCTCTCCATGGCGGAGAAGGTGCGCAGTCCGATCCGGTAGGACAGGTGACTCTCCAGCTGGTGCATCCGGCCCTCGTCCAGCCGCTGCGAGGCCAGCAGCAGATGGACGCCGAGGCTGCGCCCCAGCCGGCCGATCATCACGAACAGTTCCATGAACTCCCGGTGTGCCGCGAGCAGTTCACTGAACTCGTCGACGACGACGAACAGACTCGGCAGCGGCGCCAGCGGAACACCCGAGGCCCGCGCCTTCTCGTACTCGAGTGCCGAGGTGTAGTTGCCCGCGGCGCGCAGCAGCTCCTGGCGCCGCATCAGTTCGCCGTGCAGCGCGTCCTGCATCCGGCCGACTAGCGCGGCCTCGCCGGCCAGGTTGGTGATCACGGCCGAGGTGTGCGGCAGCTCGTCCAGGCCGAGGAAGGTGGCGCCGCCCTTGAAGTCGACAAGGACGAAGTTGAGGGTCTCGGAGGAGTTGTTCAGCGCCAGCGCCAGCACGAGGGTGCGCAGCAGCTCGCTCTTGCCGGACCCGGTGGCCCCGATGAGCATGCCGTGCGGGCCGGTCCCGCCCTGTGCCGACTCCTTGATGTCCAGCTCCACCGGGGCGCCGTCACCGCTCACCGCGATCGGCACCCGCAGCCGGGCGCTGCCGGTGCTGCGGTCCCACAGCGTGCCCGGGTCGTGGTGGTACAGATCGGAGATGCCCAGCAGCGTGGTCAGCTCCACGTCGATGGAGAGCGGCGTGGAGCTGTCGATGCCCGCGCCCATCCGGTACGGGGCTATCCGCTTGGCCAGCGCGGTGGCGCCGACCGGCCCGAACCGGTCGGGCCGGCCCAGCCGGGTGGTCTGCTCCTTGCGCTCGCGGTCGGTGCGTACGAGCGTGAAGTCGTCCTCGGCCACCTCGAAGCGCAGCGTGACCCGGCCGGGGCGCCAGGTCAGCGCCCCGCTCAGATCGAGGACCACGGCGTTGCGGAAGCCGGAGCCGTCCAGCCGGTGCCCGGAGGGCACGCTCCCGCCGTCCACCACGATCACGGTGAAGGGCTTGTCGCGCCCGCTGACCGCGTCGGGGTCGAAGGGCGGGCGCTCCAGGAACTCCGCGCCGAGCAGGTCCTCCAGCTCGTTGAAGGCGGAGGCGAACATCCGGGCCTGGCCCGCGCCGTCGTTCTCCTGCGGATGCAGATTGTGGGGCAGCCACTTGGCCCACTCCCACTCCGCGCGCCGCTCGTCGGACACGCACAGCGCCAGCCACAGGTCGTCCGGCGCGTGGAACGTGGCCAGTTGGCCGATCAGAGCCCGGGCCAGCGAGCGTATCCGGTCCTCGTCGCCGCGCAGCAGCACCCGTGCCCAGGCGCGCAGGTAGATCGCGATGGGCTGCTCGGGCACCGTGGAGTAGGCGCGGATGAAGCTGCGCAGGGCGTGCGCGGACAGCGGCTCCAGGTCCTCGACGGGGGTGCTGGACTTCGCTGCCAGGCGCAGGCCGAGCTGCTGGTCTCCCACAGCCACCCGGACCTCGCCGAAGTCCTCGTCCTGGGGGCGGCGCTCCCACAGCCGGGTGGTGCCCACCATCCACCAGAGCGCGGCCGGCTCGGGGTGCCGCCAGGCCAGCGCCTCCTGCTGGTCGGCCACCGCGGTGCGCACCTTGCGGCGGGTCTGGGTGAGATAGCGCAGGTAGTCGCGGCGCTCACCCTTCAGGCGCTGCTTGCGCTCGCTGGCCTTGCGCATGAACTGGCCGAGCAGCATCGCCCCGGACGCGAGCACCATCAAGCCCACGGCCAGGTACATGAAGTGGCTGCCCGAGTTCCGCGACAGGCCCGGACGCATGAACATCAGCATCATCGAGACGGACATCATCGCCATGGGCAGGTAAGTCCACACGGCGGAGCTGTCCGGCACCACTTCGGGGAGCGTCGGCGGCTCCTGCATGCTCAACTCGCCCTCGGGCATGTCCGGCCCCGGACGACGGGCCGGCCTGCGGAATAGGACGACACTCAACGGACGGTCTCCTCACCAGCTGAACGAAACACCACAATGCATTGTGCGGGCGCCGCAGTTGCCCGTGCATTGCCCGGAGCTTGCCTCCGGATTGTTTCCGCGTTGACCGTCCTTGCCACCGAACTCCCGGGGTTGCAGGGTGTATGCGAAAGTCCCGGGTTCCGGTCCTGCCGCCACAAGGGCCGGAATCGGAATATGACGCCGACGTCAGACGCCGTGTCCCGGACCCTCGCGAAGCCGCGAAATGGTGCTGCATTCCCCCGTCCCTCCCCGAGCCTGTCCCGGAGAAGCGTGAGCCAGCCGCATGAGTGACACGCAGACGGCCGGTCTGTGCCGTATGACCGTCCGCGCGCCCAGCAAGAGCATCGATCTCGCGGTGCCCTCGGACGTGCCCGTGGCCGACCTGCTGCCCGCCGTCGCCGGCTACGGCGGGGAAGATCTCGAAGAGAGCGGGATCGACCACGGCGGCTGGGTGCTCCAGCGCCTGGGCGCCGAGCCGATGGACGAGGAGCGCACCCTCGACTCCTACGACCTGCGCGACGGCGAGACCCTCTATCTCAGGCCCCGTATCGAGGCGCTGCCCGAGCTGCGCCTGGACGACCTGGTGGACGGCATCTCCACCACCATGAACGACCGTCCCTACGGCTGGACCCCGGAGGCCAGCCGCCGGCTGCTGCGCGGCGTCGCGCTCGCCGCGCTCGCCGGAGGGCTCCTGGTCCTGTCGCTGCCCGGTGGTTCGGCGTGGCTGCGCGTGGTGTGCGCGGCCGTGGTCGGGCTGCTGCTGGTGGCCGGCGCCGCCTCGGCCAGCCGCGCGGTCGGTGACGCCGGTGCCGGCGCGGTACTGGGCGCCATGGTCGCGCCGTACTTCGCGTACGCGGGCTGGTTGCTGCCCGGCGGCGAGCTGACAGGGGAACACGCGCACGAGGTCATCGGAGCGCGGCTGCTGGCCGCCTGCGCGGCGGGAGCCGGCGGAGCCGTGCTCGTCATCGCCGTCGCCAGCGCCTACGCGGCGCTCTTCCTCGGTACCGCGGTGGTCGCGGCGTTCGGCGTGCTGGCCGCAGTGCTGATGCTCACGGTGGACCTGGCGCCGCACCACGTCGCCGGGGTCGTCGCCCTGGCCGCGGTGATCCTCGGCGCCTTCGTCCCCTCGCTGTCCTTCCGGATGTCCGGGCTGCGGATGCCGCCGCTGCCCACCAACGCCCAGCAGCTCCAGGAGGGCATCGAGCCGCACTCGCCCAGCGCCGTCGCGGCGCGCACCGCCATCGGGGACGGCTGGATGAGCGCGCTGTACGGGGCCGTGGGCACGGTCTGCGGCGCCTGCCTGCTGGTCCTCACCCGCTCCCCGAACCTCTCCGGAACGATCCTGGCCCTGACCCTGTCCCTCCTGCTGGTGCTGCACGCCCGAGGCCTGGGCAACGCCTGGCAGCGGCTCTTCCTGATCGTTCCCGGAACCCTCGGCCCCTTCCTGCTGCTTCTGGGCGCCGCCGACTCCTACGAGCCCGATCGGCGGCCCCTGATCCTCGTCGCCCTGCTGGCCGTCACCGCGGCCGCTGCGATCGCCTCCTGGACCGTGCCGGGCCGCCGTCTGGTGCCCTACTGGGGGCGCGCTGCGGAGATCCTGCACACCCTGTCCGCCGTTGCCCTGCTGCCGCTCGCCCTCTGGCTGGTGGGCGTCTACGGCACCCTGCGCGGGCTGCTGGCCTGACACGGAGGGCATGAGCGATGCAGGACAAACGGGACCAGGTACAGGCGCACATGTTCATCATGGGGCGGCTGACCTCCGGCATGCTGCGTGCCGACCCCGACGCCCCCGAGAGCCCGCAGGGCAGGACCAACCGCGGAATCGCGATCAGCCTGATCGTCGCACTCATCATCTGCGCGGGTGCCTTCGTCTTCGGGCTGCTCAAGCCCGGCACCAAGGACTCCTGGCGCGACCAGGGCACGCTGGTCGTCAACAAGGACTCGGGCGCCCGCTATCTCTACCTCGGCGGACGGCTGCGGCCCGTAAGGAACTTCACCTCGGCGCGGCTGCTCGTCGGCGACCAGATGAAGGTCGAGTCGGTCGGCGCGAACTCGCTCAAGGGGGTCCCACGCGGTGCCCCCGTCGGCATCACGGGGGCACCGGACGAGCCTCCGGACTCCGACGACCTGGACGAGGGTCCGTGGCAGGTGTGCTCGGGCACGAAGACCGGCTCGACCGGCACGACGCTGGCGGTGGGCGCTCAGGTCGAGGGCACGGGCCTCATGAAGGGGCAGGGGCTGCTGGTCACGGGCCCCGACAAGGCTTCCTACCTGGTGTGGCAGGGCCGCAGGATGCGCCTCGACGTCAAGGCCAACGCCCCGCAGGCCCTGGGCTACGGCGCCGAGAAGCCGCTGCGCGTATCGGCGGCCTTCCTCAACTCGCTGCCGGCGGGGCCGGATCTCACCCCGCCCCGGGCGGCGGACCTCGGCGAGCCGGGACCGGAGCTGGCCGGCCGGCAGACCCGGATCGGAGAGGTGTACACGGTCGCGGCCTCCGGGGCGAAGGCCCGCTTCTACCTTCTGCGCAAGGACGGACTGGTTCCGCTCACCGCGACCGGCGCCGCGCTGGTGCTGGGCGACCCGGAGACCAAGCAGAAGACCTACGAGGGCCGTTCGGTGGCCGCGCACAGCCTGGGCACCGATGTGCTGAGCGAGCATCTCACCCAGGACCCGAAGCTGTCCGACCTCGCCGAGGAGATGCCCGAGGCGCCGCCGGAGCCGGTCGGCGTACCGGACGGCCAGACCCCGTGCGTCGCGGTGCAGTCGTCCGCCGAGGGCACACGCGTGAGCGTCACGCTGGCCGGCTCCGAGCACCTCGGCACCACGGCGCAGGCGCCGACCGAGGGGCTGACCCCGGCGTGCGTGACGGTCAACAGGATCGCGGTACGCCCTGGCGGCGGTGCGCTTGTGCGCGCGCTGGGCGCGAGCGGCGGCGAGGCCGGCAGCACGCTGTATCTGGTGACGGACACCGGAATGAAATACCGGCTGCCGTCGCCGGATTCGCTCAAGGCGCTCGGCTACACGGGAACCCGGGCGCAGGGGCTGCCGTCATCGCTGCTCGCCATGCTCCCGACCGGCCCGGACCTCACACAGAAGGCGGCGCTCTCGGGCCGGGGGGAAACGACGGCGCCGCAATGTGAGAACAAGCCGGAGACAACGCTGTCCCGGCAGGATGCGAAGGAATAGGAAGCGGCGGCGGCTTCACATGGAGGAACGTCGTCCGCCGATGGGTCCCACCCAGCGGGAAATAACAGCTGAAGGGGAAAATCATGGGGCAGATCGCCGCGTCACAAGAGAATGCCACGCGGAACGGAATCAATGCGCTGGAGCAGGCGTTCAGCGGTATCCAGAGGAGCCGTCAGGACGTCGAGAACACCAAGATGGACACCGGCCTCGGCGGTGCGGTCGGCAAGGACTACTGGAATCTGCTGCAAACGTGGGACGAGCACGCGGAGAACATCTCCAGGAGCCTCCGCTCGATGATCGAGGAACTGAACGAGACCCTGCGGAGCTCCGGTCTGACCGAGGGCTCCTCGAGGGAGAGCGTGAACCAGGAGTTCCACCGCTCTGAGTCCGTCTTCAACGCACTCAACAGCAACTGACCCTCGGGCGGTTGGCGAAACGGGCCGTCGACCGTCCGGTCTGGAAAAGCTCACATCGATCGAATCGAGGTTTCTCGTGGGATACGCACCCAACAACTTCGAAGATGGCCACATCTTCGTCGACTTCTCAAAGAATGCCAACGTCGCCGAGGATCTGCGGCTGCAGACAGTGAACATCGAGAACTGGCTCCGTCAGCTGGAACAGGAGCTCACGGAGCTCAAGAGCACCTGGGAAGGTGAGGACCGCCTCGCCTACGACGAGAAGCAGAAGCAGTGGGATGCGAGTGTCGAGGCGATGAAGGCCATGCTGGCCGACCACAGTGCGCTGCTCGACGAGGTCTCGAACGCGTTCCGCGACAACCAGAACAAGACCGCGATGGCCTGGCAGAGCCTGAGTGTCCGCGCCTGACCGGTGCGCGAACGATGAGGTCCAGGGCTGACGGGCGGCTGTCTCGCGAGGTACGAGAAGCGGGCGGCCGCCCGTGCTTTCCGGAGTGCAGGGCGGCAACGGAGGGAGTTTCGGCATGGCTGACGGCGGCAAGGGCGGAGACCCGCTAGTTCTCGACAAGGAGTGGCTGAAGAATTTCCTCGACGGGGAGATCAGTGAATTTCAGAAGGGGATCAAGAAGATCTCCTCGGACGCGGACGGAGATTACTCCGACCGGCTTTACGACGGGCTCGTCTCCGAGATTTCCGGGGGCGGTCGGCCCATACCGAGCGTCCGCAACCTGCTGGCCTGTCCGCCGGACGTCAATCCAGCCGCTACCTGGCCGTTGACCATGGGGACGATGGAAGAGGGCATAGGCTCCACTCTTCAGGGGCAGGTCAAGTCCTTGGCGGAATCCCTCAAGTCGTTCCTCGATGATCAGAGGATTCTCTTCGACGACATCGAGGACAACCTGCGGGAGGTCATGCAGGAACTGCTCAAGACGGAAGGCGCCAGCCTGGAAAAGATCGACGGCCAGAAGTTCATGAACCTCATCGAGGATGTCGTGTACGACACGTCCGGATCCGGTGAGGGGTCCGGGAGCGAGAACGCCTGACCCCCAACCCTGGAGCGACTGTCATGGCTGACGAAGAGCAGGTGCCGCTGGACAAAGACAAGGATTCATGGGGGAGGGCCGTCGGGTACTTCACCGGCTATAAAATGCCGGACATTGGTGATGTCTTCGAGGATCTGAAGGGGAACGATAAAACCGTTCCCTTGATGTCCGTCGAATTTGAGGACGTTGAACTGACGACCGACAACGCGCTCGAGGTGTTCTACGACGAAGATCTCGACTGGGTGGGCGACAACATAGGCCGGGTCGTCGACAAGGATATCGTCATTCCTTTCTATAAGGAAGACGGAGACAAGGTCATAGCCAAGAGAGTAAAGATCAAGATGCTTGGCGACTCTGGGGAGCATCTTCCCAGGGGTGGTGCGGGTGAAGGCACCGAGGCGCTCAACCAGTACGCCTACGGTTCCGGTTTTGCGCTCGAAGAGTTGGTGAATAATTCCACGACGAAGGACTTTTCCTGGGGCGGTGCCGCTGTTCCGGATTCGGCCCCTGTCGATCTGACAAGCTTCAAGACGACTGCTCTCGCGTTCGACCGTTTTCAGAGTTTCGTGTACAAGCGCAAGGCCGAACTGGAGGAGTGGGAGCAGCTCTTCGGTAAGGTCGAGAATGACAAATGGAGAGGCCAGGCGGCCGGAGTCTGGTGGGAGCTGGTCCACCTGCTGGTGAATCGGTACGAACGCCTCTATGAAGATGTGCAAGGCACGCACGGAGGATCAAAGCAGGGCGAGAAGATTCTTGACGCTGCCGAAGTGCTCCGCAGCGAAGCCGAGAGCATGCGTACCGCGTGGAGTACCTGGACCCTGTACGACAGCAACCCGTTGAACCACCTTAATTTGCTTCTGGGTGAGATCATGGTCCACCTGGGGAACAAGAATTTGTTTTCGGTCTCGATGCCGGACAAGAGTGGGGACCTGGACCTGGACGGTGACGGCAGCAACCGCAACACCGTGCACGATCTGCAAACCGACCCAGAATTCAGTGATCAGGCCTACGACCTTGCCGGGCATTACTACGGCCCGCTGGACAGCGTGGACACCTGGAAGAATATCGGCCAGGAGGCGATCTACAAGTGGTGGAACGCCGTACGGGAGCGCCTTGGTACCGTCGCGGATGAGTCCTTGCGGAACGTGAGGAATGCCTGGGCGATCAGTGATGCCGGGCTCGGTGAAATCCGCCCGCCGCGGGGCGACGACCTCAAGTCGTCTTTCCAGGAGGATCTGGCCTACAAGGAAAAGAGAGACGCCGAGGAGGAGAAGAAGAAAGCCAGGGACGAGGAGAAGAAGGCCAGGGACGAGGCCAAGGCAGAGGCCGAAAGGGAGCGTGAGCGGGAGCGGAAATACCGCGAGGAGCAGGAGGCCAAGGCCAACAAGCAGCGTGAGGAGGACCTGAGGCGCCAGGCGGAGCAGGAGGCGAAGCAGGACCGGATCCGCGAGGAGCAGGAGGCCAAGGCCGACAAGCAGCGTGAGGAGGACCTGAGGCGCCAGGCGGAGCAGGAGGCGAAGCAGGACCGGATCCGCGAGGAGCAGGAGGCCAAGCAGGAGCAGTACCAGAAGGAGCAGGAGCAGAAGCAGGAAGAGCAGGAGCGGGAGCAGGAGCAGAAGCAGAAGGAGCAGGAGGCCAAGCAGGAGCAGCAGCAGAAGGAGCAGGAGGCCGAGCAGGAGCAGCAGCAGAGGGAGGCCAAGGAGGAGCAGGCCCGGCAGGAGGCGAAGCAGGACCGGGTCCGCGAGGAGCAGGAGGCCAAGCAGGAGGAGCAGCAGAAGGAGCAGGAGCAGAAGCAGAAGGAGCAGGAGGCCAAGCAGGACCGCATCCGCGAGGAGCAGGAGGCCAAGCAGGAGGAGCAGCAGCGCAGACAGGAGCAGATGCAGCTCCAGCAGATGGCCCAGCAGAGGGCCATGCAGGAGCAGCAGCGTAAGGAGCAGGAGAAGAGGGAGAAGGAGCAGGAGGCCGAGCAGGAGCAGCAGGAGAGGGAGGCCAAGGAGGAGCAGGCCAGGCAGGAGGCGAAGCAGGACCGGATTCGTGAGGAGCAGAAGGCCGAGCAGGAGCAGCAGCAGAAGGAGGCCAAGGAGGAGCAGGCCCGGCAGGAGGCGAAGCAGGACCGGGTCCGTGAGGAGCAGGAGGCCAAGCAGGAGCAGCAGCAGAAGGAACAGGAGGCCAGACAGGAGCAGCAGCAGAAGGAGGCCAAGGAGGAGCAGGCCCGGCAGGAGGCCAAGCAGGACCGGATTCGTGAGGAGCAGGAGGCCAGGCAGGAGCAGCAGGAGAGGGAGGCCAAGGAGGAGCAGGCCAGGCAGGAGGCGAAGCAGGACCGCATCCGCGAGGAGCAGGAGAACAAGCAGGAGGAGTACCAGCGCCGGCAGGAACAGCAGCAGAACCAGTACCAGAACCAGTACCAGAACTACCGGGACCAGATCACCGGCCCGGTCAACGGCGACGACTCGCTGAGGAACCCCGACGGCAGCAACTCGTACGTGGACGAGTACGACCGTGTCGTCACCGAGTACCCGGACGGCAGCCGGAGCACAGTCGACCCGCAGACCCAGACCGTGACCGCCACCGAGCCCGACGGCTCGACCTCCTCCGGACCGCTGAACGCGGGCGATGTGTTCACCAACCCCGACGGCAGCGTCTCCCACCTCGATGCACAGGGCCAGGTGGTGACCGAGTACCCGGACGGAAGCACGACCACGGTGGACCCGAAGACCGGCGCCACCACGCTGACCGGCCCGGACGGCACCACGACCACGGGACACCTCAACGGCGGCCAGGAGAACGGGCCTTCGCAGGTCACCGGGGAAGATGCGGGCATACCCGGCGAGTTCAACAGCCAGCAGGCCCAGGACCAGGAGCAGTACGACCCGCAGTCCGAGGGCGGAGACGGGCAGAGCAACCTCGGAGGCATCGGCAACACGGGCCAGGGCGGCGGAGGCCAGGACGGCGGGGGCATGCCGGGCGGTATGCCGATGAGTCCGGGAATGATGGGCGGGATGGGCGGGATGGGCGGCCGCGGTGGCGAAGGCGGCTCCTCGGAGCGCACCCGGAACTTCGTCGCAGCCGCGGAGATCTTCAGGCAGCGCCGGCAGGCGGCCAGGAACGGCCGGGCGGCGAACAGGCGCTACGACCACCGCGAGCCCGCGATCAACACGAGCAGCGGCTCCCCCTTCGTCCCGCCGATCGGCGCGGGCGCCGGACAGGGGGACCAGGGACAGCAGACGCAGAGCAGCGACCGCACGCGCGATGTGTGGGCGCCGGAGGAGGAGGACGTGTGGGGCTCCGACGAGGGCGGCTCACCGGCGGTCATCGGGCGATGAACGACGACCGGACGGCGAGCGGGACGAGCGAGACGCGAGAACGGAGGCCGTGATGGCGGGGCAGACCGAGGAACCGATGCAGGACCGCATGGCCAAGGCGCGGGCCCACCTGGAGGAGACCCAAGCTGCCATTGCCCGTGTCGAGCAGGACCTGATGGCGACCTCGGAGACGGTGCGTTCCAGGGATCGCGTCGTCGAGGTCACCGTCGGGCCGCAGGGCGAGCTGACCGGGCTGGCCTTTCCCGACAACAAGTTCGCCGGCATGGCGGGGCCGCAGCTCGCGGCGTCGGTGCTGGAGGCCGCCGCCGAGGGCCGCAGGCGGATCGCGGAGCGGGTCATGGACGCCTTCGAGCCGCTGACGCAGCCCAATCCCCACGTTCCGGGCAGGCCCGGAGTGGAGATCGACTGGGAGCGGATCTTCGGCTCTGCCCTCTCCGGCGGACAGCGCGCCGGCGGGCGAAACAGCAACCGGCTGCGGGACGAGATCCACGAGGACGACACGGACCCGGCTGGGGGAGGCAGGGCATGAGCACCTTCGAATTCAACACCCCCCAGGCGAAGCGGGTCGTCGAAGACGAGTTCGACGGCCTGAAGGGCGACACGGAAGAGATACGTGCGAGGTTCCGCCGGGAAAAAGAGGATGTCAATGAATGGATGGGTCTTACCGACAAATACGCCCAGAAAATGAGACTGCAGTGGGACGAGACGAACGAAGCCGTTGACGGCATCGGGGAAGAGATCTCCCAGGGGTTTGGGAAACTGACCAGCAGCCTGATGCAGACGGTCGAAGGTATCGAGCGGACCGACAACGACGCCAGGGACCTTGTCGACGACGCGAAGCGGCGCAGCCTCTTCCCCGACGGATCCGGGTCTGGCGGCGGCAGGCGCTAGATGCTGGACAAGTACAAGAACCAGCGCTGGAGCGACGCGGAGAAGTACACGCTCTTCATCACGGTCGGCGAGATGCCTCTCGAGGCTGTGACGGATGCGGCGTACGACGCCAAGTTCGTGTACGACAACGCGAGGGACGGATACCGCGCGCTTCAGGAGAAGATCCAGGACGCCACGGCCCAGATCGCCGAGGAGCTTCCCGACGAGGTGGCCGATGCCTTCGAAGAGGCCATGGGCTCACTCACCGGCCGGCGTGGCGGAAGGAGTCTCTTCGACGACTTGTTCGACGAGCTGGCCAGGCTCTCGGACAACCAGGTGACCCAGTCCCTGCAGATCCAGGAGACGGACTGGGAGATGTACGCCGAGGTCGTCAGCCTGATGATCGAGTTGGCGGTGCTCGCGGCGCTGATGTACTTCTCCGGCGGCTTGTCCATGATGGCCGCGACGGCGGCCAGGGCGCGTTCCGCGCTCGCGATCATCATGGTGCTCCAGCGGCTGCTGAACCACGTGCCGGTCGTGTCGAGCGGAATGCAGGCGATCAAGGAGGGGTTCCAGAAATTCTCCGTCCAGCATCTCCAGACGTGGGTCCCCAAACCCAATCGGCGGCGGGACGGAATCAACTGGAACTCGGTCTGGGAGAGCGCGGCGACCGGCGCCTTGATGGGTCTGTTCACCGACGGGTTCATGTGGTTTGGTGACACGATCAAAGACGGCATTTCGAAGATCTTCAAGAAGGGCTTCGACGTCGACGTCTTCGCCAAGATCGACAAGGATCTCCTCGAGACCTTCGGGAAGGATTTCCTCAACGACAAGAAGTTGCTGGGGAATTCGGAGTTCGGCCGTCTCCTCAGGAATCCGGATCCGCTCCCGGAAAATATCTACAAAGTCGGTCAGATCTTCGTGGCCCAGGGGGCCGGCGAGTCCGTGGCCGAGTACCTCGCTCAGTGGTGGATACACGGCGTCCGGGAATGGGAGTGGCAGACCTTCGGGGGCGCCGGACTCAGCGGCGTCGTGCATCACGGCATCGAATCGGGGCTCGGGAAGGGCGTTGTCGGACTGCACCAGAAGGCGTTCCCGGACGGGAACGCCCTCACCAAGTTCTACTACGACAGCTTCCGGCCAAGCGATCTGAACGGTCCGGGCGGCTCGTACGGTTCGGACGCGCCGGGCGGCTCGTACGGTTCGGACGCGCCGGGCGGTACCGGAGGAGGCGTGGACAGGGTCGTCGGCTCCACGACGGGGGCCGAAAACCTCGCGTCGGGGATCAACGGTTCCTCGCCCACGCCTCCCCCCGTATCGCCCGGCACGCCGCCCACGACCTCGTCCCCGAACACCGCGCTCAGCGAGAACAGGCCCCCGCTGCATTCGTTCGCCCCGCCGGCTCCCCCGCCGCAGTACCCGCAGTACTCGCCGCCGTCGCACTCGCCGCGGGGCGACGCCCCGAACTCGGAAGGCACCGAACGCCCCGGGCTCTCCGAGTACCAGGCCGAGCAGCCCCTGGGCGGCGACGGCCTCGCGCAGACGAACAACCCCGCAACGAATTTCGGGCTCGGCGGTCAGGGCCCTGCGAGCCAGATCCCGCGGGTGCCGAACCTCAGTCCGCCCCTGGGCAATGGCCTCAACAGCACGCAGGACAACGGCGCGCTGTTCAACCCGGAGGGTGAAACCCGCAACTCCCCGCCGGGCGACCAGGGCTTCAACGGTGGCCAGTTGTCCCCTCCCGGCGGCGTCAATCCGGACGCGGCCGACCTGAAGGGCGACAAGAACCTCATGGCTCTGGGCACCGGAGCCAAGGCGCCGGAAGGCGTCCAAGGTTCCCCGCTTCCCGCGCAGGGGCGCGGCGCGGGGCCGGAGGACCAGCCGCTCACATCCGGCCAGGACCCGGCACTCAGCCCCGAGGAGTCCGGGACCGGGCAGGGTGCCACCCCGGCGCAGGCCGCCGCTCCGCAGGCGCCGGGTGCGCCCGGCGGACAGCCGCCGGCGGGTCAGCAGCCGGCAGGACAGCAACCGGCGGGTCAGCAGCCGGCAGGACAGCAACCCGGTGGGCAGGGCAACCGCGCTCCAGGGCAGCCGCAGGCAGAGCAGGACGCACAGCAGTCCCCGCACGTCGACGACCTCTCGGAGTCGAGTTCTGTCCCCTCGCGAAGCAGCGTCGACGACGTCGAGGAGTTCTCGGACACGAGCTCCGTGTCCAGCTTCTCGAGCGTCGACGGCTCCGAGACCCCGGAGCCCGTGGGCGACACCCAACGCCATTGGATCGCCCAGCGGCTGACGGCGGAGGACCTGCCGGCGGACGACCAGGGCGAAGACGTCGCGCTGCTCGGCCCGCACGCCACGGTGAGCAAGGAAGAGCTGGAGTCCGTCGGCTTCCCGCTGGACGACGGTCAGGATTTCGTGGCGATGGTGGGCGACGGCACCCTGTCCGTGCGGGACTGCGGGTCGCGGCTGACCCCGCTCGTCCAGGCGCGGTTGCTCATGGCCCGGCCCGGCTCCGGCCCCTGGAGCGAGCAGCTCGACGCCATCGCGGACCGCGCGACCCGGCGGGTCTGGCAGGAGGCGTACGCGGAGTTCGCCGCCGCGGCCCCGGCGGACGCCGCGGCCGAGGACCTCGCCCGCGCCTGGGGAGCCGTCGTAGCCCGCCACGGAGGCGACACCTTCCGCGATGCGGTCCGGCCGGTCGTCGGCCAGATGCCGGCGCACCGCCGGGACAGGGACTCCACCCCCGGCTCTGCTCCGGACGTGTCCCCGGCCCCCGAGCTTGTCGAAACCGTCCGTGCAGACCTGGGCCTGGCCGAGCCCGACGTCACACCGCGGCCCCGGATCGCCACCACGTCGTCGGACCTCGAGGCCGAAGGCAGCGCCGGTACCAAGGGCACGGGGCGCCTTGTGCCGGGCGATCCCGAACCCGGCACCCAGCCCTTCCCCCGCCCCCGCGCCCCCGGCGCGCAGATCGACCAGGAGCTGGACGAACGCCGGCCGGCCCGGCTGGACCCGGAGCTTGCCCCGGAGAGCGTCCACGAGGTGGCGTCGGCCGAAGACGAGATCGCGGCTGCCAACGTGGAGTACACGGATGTCGTCGACTCCCCGGACCAGGAGACGCCGGCCGCGGGCACCCTTCCCGAGGGAAAGACGTCCGCGCCCGATCCCGATCCCGATCCCGATCCCGCGCATGACCCCGATCCCGCGCCCGACCCCTCCCCCTGGTATCTGGCGCATGGCGCGATGGGTCAGGCCGTCGTCCCCGAGTCCGTCAAGGAGGTGGACTTCCCGTGGCAGCAGGCGGACTTCTGGGCCGAGCAGATCAGCTCGCGCCTCGACCTGCCGGGGCACGACGGGTACACGGACCTGCGTGAGGGGATCAGTGCCGCGATCCGCGATCTGCTGCTCACCACCGAGCCCAAGAAGTGGGACGACCTGCTGGCCGCGGGCCGCACCCTGGTCGTGGACGGCCACCTGGTGTGGCTGCGTCCGGTGATGGATGGTCTGACGCTCGTTCCCCAGGCCAAGAAGGAGGTCAGGGAGTACCCGGTCGGCTTCGGTTCCACGGTGACGGGCGGCACGAGCGGTAGCGAGTTCACCCTGGGTGTGGACTCGATTCTGTTCACCATCGTGAACCTGGGGGCGAGCGCCTTCGCCTCGGTGGCCGGCGTCGCGGCGCCGCAGATCAAGGTGGGCTCCTCGAAGGGCAAGGACCGCAGCTGGCTGCGGACCGTCCTGAGCGGCCGCAAGCCGTTCATCAACGAACTCAACCGCTACCGCGCCGGCCTGAAGATGCGCGTGTTCGTCGACGGCCAGGACGCCACCCCGACCCGGCACCACCAGGTCACCGTGCCCGACCGGATACACGTCGACATCCCGGTCCCGTACTCGGGGGAGGACGGGCACCGGCCCGAGTACGGAGCGCCCGAGGCCCGCCCCCCGCGGAAGGTCACGTACCGCCACCATCCCTCCCAGGCCCGGGAGATGCTCAACGCGGTCGATGTCACCCCGGCCATAGTGGGCCTGCACCGGAACCTGCTCGCCGCCGGGCTGCCCGCCCCGGCCGTGAAGAAGATCATGGACCGGGCCAAGATGAACGAGGCCCAGGGCTTCCTCAGCGAGCCGACTGCTCGCAACCGCTATCCCTGGTGGTCCAGCGGCGACTCCTCCAACCGGATCGAGGTCGACGGAGCGCTGTTCAAGAAGTTCCGCGGCCACATCCGTATCTCCAGGCAGATCGACAGCCTCCAGTACCTCGGGGACACCAAGGTCGGCTCGCGGGACGACATCGGTGCGGGCAGCAACAGCGTCGCCGCCAAGAAGGGCGGCTCGGAGGGCGGACTGGGCGTCGGCTACAACAGCGCCGGAGTCGGCAACGACACCTCGGCCGGCAGGGACGCCAACACCGCCCACGCCGACGAGGCGTCCGGCACCGAATTGACGGGCCTGACCCCGGCGGCCGCACTCTCCCTCACCCTCGACCGCAGCGCCGACCACTCCCTGGACACCTCGCACCTGAGCCACACGGTCCTCAACGACTTCGCCGAGCAGTCCCGCTACCGTGCCGGGCTGAGCCTCAAGGTGACCGTGGAATCCAGCACCCACACGATCGCGCCGGTCGAGGCCACCGCGGAGGGCGAGCTCAGCGTCCCGCAGCGGGAGGCGGAGCACTTCGTGCAGCGCGTCGTCGGGGAGGGCTGGACTTCCGATCTCCGCCCGGTCTCCGGCGGCCCCGAAGCCCCGCGCCACCGGGTGTTCGCGCTGCCCAAGCCGCGGAAGGTCCAGCAGCTGCCGACCAGCAAGCCGCCGTTCCGTTTCCGTATGGTGGACAACGCCAGAAGGCTGTTCGCGCCGCATCCCCGGGAGCCCCTCGCCCTGGCGGCGCGGCGCGGCTTGGGCTACACGGTGCCCACCGCCCTGTCGGGCAGCGAGAGTCTCCAGCAGGATCTGCGCGACGCCATCGAGCAGCTGCACATCAAGGACGTCGGCGCCAAGAAGGCGAAGAAGAGCGACTGGGCGGACGCCGACCGCGATCTGGCGATGTTCTACGGCCGACCCGCGCTGGAAGGGGACCTGCCCCAGGGGCTCCTGGGCATCTACCGCACCGTCGAGGTCGGCGGGCTGGGCTACAAGGTCGCCGCGAAGGTGAACTGGGGCGAGCGCATCCACCGGCCCAGTCCGATGGCCGACCCCCGGAGCGAACGCAACCCCAGGGGCGAGGGCTTTCCCATGAAGGTCAACACCCGCGCCGCGGCCGGTGCGCACGTCTCCGGCAAGCGCGGAACGGGGTGGAAGTTCCGTTTCTCCTTCGGCGGCGGTGCCCGGCTGGCCTTCTCCGAGACAGAGCTGTCGCTGGGCAGGCTCCACATCACCTTCCCGCCGGTCCGCCTGCAGATCGGCGCCATCCGCCTGATCTTCAGCCGGTCCAAGAAGAAGGGGGGCACGCTCAGCGGCCGGGTCGGACGCTACCGCAGGACCGAGACCACCGGCATGGTGGACGAGCAGCGGTATCTGATGTCCATCCACTGGACGGTGACCCCCGAGGCCGGGAAGCCCCGGTACGTCAGCGGGCGCAACCCCCTCGTCGGCCGCTTCGCCGTCCCGCACGAGCACGTCCCCTCGACACCCGTCACGCCGGAGCAGGTACGGCAGGCCGGCCGGACCGAGATTGCCGACAGCTACCCGCCCGTCCGGCCCCCGGCCGCACCCGCGCCTGCCACCGCACCCGCGCCTGCCACCGCACCCGCGCCTGCCACCGCACCGGCGACGGAGCCGAAGACGGAGCGGAAGCAGGACGCCGGACGGAGACTCGACTTCACCGGCGGCGCCCAGGGCATCTACCCGGCCTTCCACCTGATGCCCGAGCTGGCTCAGCTCGCGGCCAGGATGCACGCCGAGCAGCGGTACTCCTCCGTGAGCGACGCGGCCGAGCGGCGGCGGCTGATCGACGCCTGGCTCGACGACCCCGCCGGCTGGCCGAAGGAGATCCGCGATCTCGCCCACCCGACCATCCTGGCCTCCCACTTCGGCGAGGGCGTCCGGCAGAGTGGCTACCAGATGGAGCTGCCCAAGGACGGCGGCCACAAGCAGGCGCTGCGGCTGCGGATCCACCCGCACCTCGTGCAGGACCTCGGACCCAGCTCGGAGACCGAGATCGAGCACTACATCAAGGGCAATGTGAGCCTCGACTCCGAGAACGAGGGCGAATGGGGCGTGGGTGTCGGTGCCTCCGTTGGCCCCCAGGCGCGGTTCGGCTCCGATGCGAGCACCGAGGAACACCCCCACGGCCCCGGCGGCCGGGTCACCCTCCTCGGCCATGGTTCGGCCGTCAGGAGCTGGGGCGGAGGGGAAGGCCGGGGCACCGGGCGGATCGACATCACGCGGTCCACCTACGGCGGGGACGTGCACACGCTGCGCACCACGCCCGTCTTCGAGGTGACCCATCTGCGCTGGCGGGGCAGCAAGCTCGTCGAGACGACCAAGTTCCTGCGCGCCGACGAGGCACTCGACCTGCTCGTCCCCAAGCGCAGGCTGGAGGACGTCCTGTCGCCCGTCGACGAGGGCGCGGCGGGCGGGAACGCACTCACGCGCGCGCCGTCGAAGCCGGCCAGGACCTACCTCGATACCGGCCTGCTGCCCGGGACGGCCCACCCCGAGGTCATGAAGGCCGACGACGTCATGACGACGATCATCGACCGGCTGCGGGCCAGAAAGGTCCTGACTACCGAATCCGGCGAGGACACGGCGCCGCGCCCCAACCTGCTGCTGCGGTCCCTGGACGCGTCCTTCTCCTCCGAGGCACTGGAGGGCGAGTGGCACGCCCTCACCCAGCAGGGCCACATGCGCTGGTTCCCGTTGCCCAGCGCCCTGGGCACCACGCGGTACCTGTGGGTGAACGTCAAGGCGACCCGGCTCGACCCGGTCCACAGCCAGCGCCCCCGCGACGACGTCAAACTCACCTTGCGCGGCGAGGCCGAGGACGAAGAGTCCCAGGACAGCACGTCCGGCTGGGAGTTCACCGGCGGCGCCGAAGTCCGTGCCCGGGCCGGAAACGAGAACGCGCACGGCGGTCTCGAGGCCGAGGCCGAGTACACCTCTTCCTCGGCCACGACGCGCGAGGACACCCAGAAGACCGTCACCATCTACCGCGCCAACCCCGCGGACGTCTCCGAGGAGTTCGAGCACGGCGTCACGTTCCAGATCGAGACGGGCATGACCACCGAGCTGCCCGAGATCGTCAACATGCCCAAGCGAGGGGTGAACAAGCTCGTGCGCCTGTTGCCCGAGGCCGGCCGACCCGACCGCGACTGGTACGCCTTCACCTGGTACGACGCCGGGGACGGCCAGGGTTCGAACAGCTCGCTGGTGACCGGCAGCACACGGCTGCTCGTGCCCCGCCACCTCACCGTCGCCACCCACCGGCCGCCGCAGCCCATCGACCTCACGTTGCCGGCCGAGACCGAAGTCGTCTGGCAGACGCCGCAGACCCCGCTTCCGCCGCCGGCCCCCGTGCTGCCCCAGGCGTTCCTGGACAACTTTCACCCCTGGACCGTGCCCGCAGCCGCCTCGGCCGAGCGCTGGGCCCAGCTCACCGCCGTACGCCACCGCACCCCGCCCACGCCCGAGGTGGGCAGCCCTCCGAAGATCGGCGGCCTGGAGGTCGTCACCCCGGCCGGCCTGGCCTACCGCCACCACACGCGAAGCAACATGATGCGGCCCCGCATCAAGGGCCTGCTCACGCACGCCTACCGGATCCCGCTCGGCAACGAGTCGGCCCGCATGGGCCTGGTGCTGGACGGGGCCGAGATCCTCGGTCCCCCCGAGGGCGTGCTGATGAAGCAGCGCACGTACACGCAGTCGGACGAGGCGCCGAAGAGCGAGGCGGAGAGGGACAGCGGCTGGGCGTTCACGCTCGGCCCCGAGGCCGGCGGCCATGTGGACGACCACCGGATGTTCGAGCGCCTTCCGATCGACGTCAAGAACTGGCTGGACAGCAAGAGCCGCAGCGCCGAGATCGGCGGGACCGACGAGCGCAACAAGGAGGGCAAGCGGCACTACCGGCTCTACCGCTTCGATGTCACCGAGATCGTCAACGGGCCGCACGGCACCATACGGATCAAGGTGCCCGGCGGGCTCTTCGGGATCCTCCCGGTGGACAAGGCCACCGGCAAGCTGGCTGACGGCCTGGAGGACGCCCCCTTCCTCGGCGAGCTTCTGCGGCCCCGGCCGGGCAAGGACGGCACGGCTCCGCCGCTGCCGAGGATCACGACGGTCACGGAGGAAGCGAAGCCCGCGCCCACACCCGCGCCCGAGCCTGAGTCTGCGCCCGACCCCGCGCCCGAGCCTGAGTCTGTGCCTGAGCCCGCGCCCGAGCCTGAGTCTGTGCCTGAGCCCGCGCCCGAGCCTGAGTCTGTGCCTGAGCCCGCGCCCGAGCCTGA
>NZ_JACBYP010000084.1 GCF_018982965.1 Streptomyces mayonensis
CTCTTACGCGCCGGCCCCCGCCTCCGTGTACCCCAGCGCGCCCGCGAGGCGCACCCCGGCCGGCGCGTAAGAGCGGCAGGCCCGGCAGGACCCGGCACACGGGTCCGCGGAAGCGGGGGGTGAACGAGCGCCCGAGTGGTCAGGATGGAGACATGGGATTCCAAGTCGACTCCGAAGCCGGGCGGCTCACCCGCGTCATCCTGCACCGGCCGGATCTCGAGCTCAAAAGGCTCACCCCCAGCAACAAGGACGCCCTCCTCTTCGACGACGTGCTGTGGGTGCGCCGGGCGCGCGCCGAGCACGACGGGTTCGCCGACGTGCTCCGCGACCGCGGAGTGGCGGTGCACCTCTTCGGCGACCTGCTCACCGAGACCCTCGACATCCCCGCCGCCCGGCGGCTCGTCCTGGACCGGGTCTTCGACGAGAAGGAGTACGGGGTGCTGGCCACGGACCACCTCCGGGCCGCGTTCGAGACCCTGCCCGCGCCCGGACTGGCCGAGGTACTGGTCGGCGGCATGACCAAACGGGAGTTCCTGGACGCGCACCCGGAGCCCACCTCCGTGCGCTTCCACGCCATGGAACTGGACGACTTCCTGCTCGGACCGCTGCCCAACCACCTCTTCACCCGGGACACCTCCGCCTGGATCTACGACGGCGTCTCCATCAACGCGATGCGCTGGCCCGCCCGGCAGCGCGAGACGGTCCACTTCGAGGCGATCTACCGGCACCACCCGCTCTTCCGCGACGAGGCGTTCCGCCTGTGGTCCGAGGGGCAGGCGGACTACCCGTCCACCATCGAGGGCGGCGACGTCCTCGTCATCGGCAACGGAGCCGTGCTGATCGGCATGAGCGAGCGCACCACGCCCCAGGCCGTCGAGATGCTCGCCCACAAGCTGTTCGCCGCCGGCTCCGCCCGGACCATCGTGGCCCTCGACATGCCGAAGCGGCGTGCCTTCATGCACCTGGACACGGTGATGACGATGGTCGACGGCGACACCTTCACCCAGTACGCCGGGCTCGGCATGCTCCGCTCCTACACGATCGAGCCGGGGGCGGGGGAGAAGGACCTGAAGGTCACCGACCACCCGCCGGAGCACATGCACCGCGCGATGGCCGCCGCACTCGGACTCGGCGAGATCCGGGTCCTCACCGCGACGCAGGACGTCCACGCCGCCGAACGGGAGCAGTGGGACGACGGCTGCAACGTCCTGGCCGTCGAACCGGGCGTGGTCGTCGCCTACGAACGCAACGCCACCACCAACACCCACCTGCGCAAACGGGGCATCGAGGTGATCGAGATCCCGGGCAGCGAACTGGGCCGGGGCCGGGGCGGGCCGCGCTGCATGAGCTGCCCGGTCGAGCGGGCGGCCGTATAGAAATTCCGAGTATCGTATATAGTTCCAGAAGTTCCCGTTCCCGCCCGTATCCCTGGAGCGCCCCCATGGCGACAGTCCCGACCGCCCTCGCCGGCCGCCACCTCCTCAAGGAGCTGGACCTCACCGCGGACGAGTTCCGCGGCCTGGTCGAGCTGGCCGCGGAGCTGAAGGCCGCCAAGAGGGCCGGGACCGAGACCCAGCACCTCCGTGGCCGGAACATCGCGCTGATCTTCGAGAAGACCTCGACCCGCACCCGCTGCGCCTTCGAGGTCGCCGCCGCCGACCAGGGCGCCTCGACGACCTACCTGGACCCGGCGGGCTCGCAGATCGGGCACAAGGAGTCCGTGAAGGACACCGCCCGCGTCCTGGGCCGCATGTACGACGCGATCCAGTACCGGGGCGACAGCCAGCAGAAGGTCGAGGAGCTGGCGGCCTTCGCGGGCGTCCCCGTCTACAACGGACTGACCGACGACTGGCACCCCACCCAGATGCTGGCCGACGTGCTCACCATGACCGAGCACGGCGAGAGGCCCCTGGCCGAGACCGCCTTCGCCTACCTCGGCGACGCCCGCTTCAACATGGGCAACTCCTACCTGGTCACTGGCGCCCTGCTCGGCATGGACGTGCGCATCGTCGCCCCGAAGTCCTACTGGCCCGCCCAGGAGGTCGTCGACCGGGCGTACGCGCTCGCCGAGTCCAGCGGGGCCCGCATCACGCTCACCGAGGACGTGGCCGAGGGCGTGCGCGGCGCCGGGTTCGTCGTCACCGACGTCTGGGTCTCCATGGGCGAGGCCAAGGAGGTCTGGGACGAGCGGATCAAGGCGCTCGCGCCGTACGCCGTGACCATGGACGTCCTGCGCGCCACCGGCAACCCGGACGTCAGGTTCATGCACTGCCTGCCCGCCTTCCACGACCTGGGGACCAAGGTCGGCCAGGAGATCTTCGAGACCCACGGGCTCGACTCCCTGGAGGTCACCGACGAGGTCTTCGAGTCGGAGCACTCGGTCGTCTTCGACGAGGCGGAGAACCGCCTGCACACCATCAAGGCCGTACTGGTCGCCACCCTGGCCCGAACCGGCCCCGCCCCGGCCTGACCAGGCACCCCCACGGCCCGGTCGGGCCACCGCGGCCCGACCAGGTCCCCCACGGCCCGACCAGGCCCTAAGCTGTCCGGCGGTCCCGGAACCACCCCTTCCGGTGCCGCCGCCGCGACCACCGTCGCGCCCCTTCGCACCACCAGAAACGAGCACCACCCGCCATGCCCGCCACCCGCGTCAAGTCCCCCCGCCTCCTGGTCGCCGAATCCGGCGCCGACCGCGAGGGCCACGGCCTCAAGCGCACGATGGGGCTGTTCCAGCTCGTCTGCTTCGGCGTCGGCGCCATCGTCGGCACCGGCATCTTCGTCGGCCTGTCCGACTCGGTCGCCGAGGCCGGACCTGCCGTCGTCGTCTCCTTCGTCCTGGCCGCGATCACCTGCGTCTTCACCGCGTTCGCCTTCGCCGAGCTGGGCGGCGCGATCCCGGTCTCCGGCTCCTCGTACTCCTTCGCCTACGCCGCCCTCGGCGAGCGCACCGCGTTCCTGGTCGGCTGGTGCCTGCTCCTGGAGTACGGCGTGTCGGTCTCCGCGGTCGCGGTCGGCTGGAGCCAGTACGTCAACGAGCTGCTCGACAACGTCCTGGGCCTCCGGCTGCCCGAAGCGCTCTCCGCGGGCCCCGGCGAGGGCGGCGCCGTGAACCTGCCCGCGGTGGTCGTCATCGCGCTGGCCTGCGTCCTGCTGGTGCGCGGCGTGCGCGAGAGCGCCCGCGCCACTGCCGCGATGGCCGTCCTCAAGCTGGCCGTCCTGCTCGCCTTCTGCGCCGTCGGCTTCTACGCCTTCCAGGACGGCAACCTGACCCCCTTCTCCCCGGCCGGCCTCGGCGGCATCGGCGCCGGCACCACGGCCGCCTTCTTCTCGTACATCGGCTTCGACGCGATCACCACCGCCGGTGAGGAGGCGAAGAACCCGCGCCGGGACGTCCCCGTCGCGATCCTGGTCTGCATCGGCCTGGTCACCCTGCTCTACTGCGCGGTCGCCCTGGCCGCGATCGGGGCCGTCGGCGGCGACCAGGTCGGCGACCGGCCCGCCGCCCTCTCCTACGTCGTCGACGAGGTCACCGGCTCCGCGATCGGCGGCGGCGTGATCGCCTTCGGCGCGGTCGTCGCCATCGCCTCGGTGGTGCTCGCCGTGATGTACGGCCAGACCCGCATCCTGATGTCGATGTCCCGGGACGGCCTGATCCCGCGGGTCTTCGAGAAGGTCTCCCCGCGCACCGCCACCCCCGTCGCCGGCACCCTGATCGTCGGCGTGGTCTTCGCCCTCCCGGCGGCCTTCGCCCCGCTGGACGCGGTGGTCAACCTGTGCACCATCGGCACCCTCGCCACCATGGCCGCCGTCAACGTCTCGGTGATCACGCTGCGCCGCCGCGAACCGGGCCTCGCCCGCACCTTCCGCGTGCCCTTCCACCCCGTGACACCGCTGCTCGGCGTCGGCTTCTGCCTGTACCTGATGTACGAGACCGGCGGGAACACCTGGCTGCAGTTCGCGGTGTTCCTCGCGGTGGGGCTGCTGGTGTACACCGCCTACGGGCGCCGCCACTCCCGCCTCGCACAGGCCACCGAGGCACCCGCCGTGCGGTAGAGCGGCGCGGCATCCGTCACGCGGTGGGGCGGCGTGGCGTCCGCCAGCGGTGGTGCGGTGCTGCATCCGCCCCGGTGGCGCGGTGCGGGGTCCGTCAAGCGGTGGGGCGGCGCGGCGCGGGCACCGCGGGCAGCCTGAACCAGACCGCCTTTCCGGACCCCGTGGGCCGGTGGCCGCAGGAGGCGCTGAGGGCGCGGATCAGGAGCAGACCGCGCCCGTGTTCCTGCCACGGGTCGGGCGGCTCCACCCCGGGGCGGGTGAGGCCGGCGGGCGGTGCCGGGTCGGGGTCGTGCACCTCGACCCGGCAGCCGGTCGGCATCAGCTCCACCACCAGCTCGATCGGCGTGCCGGCGGCGGTGTGCTCGACGGCGTTGGCGACCAGTTCCGCCGTGAGCAGCTCCGCGGTGTCACCGTCCGCGGTGTGCTCCAGGTCGGCCAGTGCCGTGCGGACCAGGGCACGGGCCACCGGCACGGCCGCGGCGGAGTGCGGCAGCGCGATGCGCCAGGAGGCGGGGGATGTGGGGTGATCGTGCACGGCTGGTCCGTTTCGTGGAGCAGGGCGTCCTGTCCTGCTTTCAACCGTATGAATGGTACGGCGCCGCCCGGCAGAGCCGTTCGACGGGCACCCTCCGGGACCTTCGGCCCTCGACGACGACACCGTATCGCGCACCCATGACGACAGTCACGAAACGGTGATACGGTGATAGCTTCGAGGGGTCGTGAGACACCGCGCTCAGTGAGGACGCCCCCAGGGAGGCCGCCCGTCATGAGTCCCTTCACCGGCTCCGCCGCTCCCACCCCCCGGTGGCGGCACCTGCGCGTCGAGGTCACCGACGGCGTCGCCACCGTCACCCTCGCCCGCCCCGACAAGCTCAACGCCCTCACCTTCGAGGCCTACGCCGACCTGCGCGACCTGCTCGCCGAGCTGTCCAGGGAGCGCTCGGTGCGAGCCCTGGTGCTGGCCGGCGAGGGGCGCGGCTTCTGCTCCGGCGGCGACGTCGACGAGATCATCGGCGCGACCCTGTCCATGGACACCGCCCGGCTCCTCGACTTCAACCGGATGACGGGCCAGGTGGTGCGGGCCGTACGGGAGTGCCCCTTCCCGGTGGTCGCCGCCCTGCACGGGGTCGCCGCCGGCGCGGGCGCGGTCCTCGCCCTGGCCGCCGACTTCCGGGTCGCCGACCCGTCCGCCCGCTTCGCCTTCCTCTTCACCCGCGTCGGCCTCTCCGGCGGCGACATGGGCGCCGCGTACCTGCTGCCCCGCGTCGTCGGCCTCGGCCACGCCACCCGGCTGCTGATGCTCGGCGACGCGGTACGGGCGCCCGAGGCCGAGCGGATCGGCCTGATCAGCGAACTCACCGACGAGGGCCGCGCAGGCGAGGCCGCCCACGCCCTGGCCCGCCGCCTCGCCGACGGCCCGGCCCTCGCCCACGCCCAGACCAAGGCCCTCCTCACCGCCGAGCTGGACATGCCGCTGGCGGCGGCGGTGGAACTGGACGCGTCGACCCAGGCCCTGCTGATGAACGGCGAGGACTACGCGGAGTTCCACGCCGCCTTCACGGAGAAGCGCCCACCGAAGTGGCGGGGGAGGTAGGCGGATGCCTTCCCCCGAGGGGACCGCAACGCCCTCAGGGGCGCGAGCAACCACAGCGGACCCGCGACCGCCCGCGACGAAGGGCCACCCCCGGCACACGGCGGTCGTCGGCGGCGGCCCCGGCGGCCTCTACACCGCCGCCCTCCTCAAACGCCTCGCCCCCGACCGCCGGGTCACCGTGTACGAACGAGGCGCCCCCGACGACACCTTCGGCTTCGGCGTGGTCCTCTCCGACGAGACCCTCGGCGGCATCGAACACGCCGACCCGGTCGTCTACGAAGCCCTGGAACAGGACTTCGTCCGCTGGGACGACATCGACATCGTCCACCGGGGCACCCACCACACCTCCACCGGACACCGCTTCGCCGCCCTCGGCCGCCGCCGCCTCCTGGAGATCCTCCACGACCGCTGCCGCGGCCTCGGCGTGGACCTGCGCCTGCGCACCGAGGCGCCGCCCCCGGACCGGCTCGCCGAGACCCATGACCTGGTGGTCGCCGCCGACGGGGTCCACAGCGCCACCCGCGAGGCGTACCGCGACGTCTTCCGGCCCCACGTCACCGCCCACCGCTGCCGCTACATCTGGCTGGCCGCCGACTTCGCCTTCGACGCCTTCCGCTTCGAGATCGCCGAGACCGAGCACGGCGTGATGCAACTGCACGGCTACCCGTACGGGGCCGACGCGTCCACCGTCATCGTCGAGATGCGCGAAGAGGTCTGGCGGGCGGCGGGGTTCGACGCGCTCGACGAGGACGAGTCCACCGCCCGCTGCGCCAAGATCTTCGCCGACGCCCTCGGCGGCCGGCCGCTCAGGTCCAACAAGTCGGCCTGGACCACCTTCCGCACCGTCGTCAACGAACGCTGGTCGCACGGCAACCTCGTCCTGCTGGGCGACGCCGCCCACACCGCCCACTTCTCCATCGGCTCCGGCACCAAGCTCGCCGTCGAGGACGCCCTCGCGCTCGCCGCCTGCCTGGAGGAACAGCCCACGCTCCGAGCGGCGCTGGCCGCCTACGAGGAGGAACGGCGCCCCGTGGTCGCCTCCACCCAGCGCGCGGCCAAGGCCAGCCTGGAGTGGTTCGAGGACCTGGCCCGCTACCTCGACCAGCCGCCCCGCCGGTTCGCCTTCAACCTCCTCACCCGCAGCCGCCGCGTCACCCACGACAACCTGCGGCTGCGCGACGCGCAGTTCACCGGGGCCGTGGAGCGCGAGTTCGGCTGCCCGCCCGGCACACCCCCGATGTTCACGCCGCTGCGGCTGCGCGGCCTCACCCTGCGCAACCGGGTCGTGGTCTCCCCGATGGACATGTACTCGGCCACCGACGGCGTCCCCGGCGACTTCCACCTGGTCCACCTCGGCGCCCGTGCCCTCGGCGGCGCCGGGCTGGTGATGACGGAGATGGTGTGCGTCAGCCCCGAGGGCCGCATCACCCCCGGCTGCGCGGGCCTCTACACCGGCCGGCAGGAGGAGGCGTGGCGGCGGATCACGGACTTCGTGCACGCCGGGGCGCCCGGCACCGCGATCGGCGTGCAGCTGGGCCACAGCGGGCGCAAGGGCTCCACCCGGCTGATGTGGGAGGGCATGGACGAACCGCTGCCCGAGGGCAACTGGCCGCTGGTGGCGCCCTCCCCACTGCCGTACAAGCCGGGCAGCCAGGTTCCGCGTGAGCTGTCGCGGGCGCAACTCGCGGACATCAGGGGGCAGTTCACGGCCGCCGGAGTGCGCGCCGGCCGGGCCGGTTTCGATCTGCTCGAACTGCACTGCGCCCACGGCTACCTGCTCTCCGGCTTCCTCTCCCCGCTCACCAACCACCGCACCGACGCCTACGGCGGCTCACCGCAGAACCGGCTCCGGTTCCCGCTGGAGGTCTTCGACGCCCTGCGCGAGGTGTGGCCGGCCGAGCGGCCCATGACGGTGCGCGTCTCCGCCACCGACTGGGCCGAGGGCGGCACCGGGGCCGACGAGGCCGTGGCGATCGCCCGCGCCTTCGCGGCCCACGGCGCCGACGCCGTCGACGTCTCCACGGGGCAGGTCGTCGCCGACGAACGGCCGGAGTTCGGGCGGTCGTACCAGACGCCGTACGCCGACCGGATCCGTCACGAGGCGGGCGTCCCGGTGATCGCCGTCGGGGCCATCTCGTCGTGGGACGACGTCAACTCGCTGATCCTGGCCGGGCGCGCCGACCTGTGCGCCCTCGCCCGCCCCCACCTCTACGACCCGCACTGGACCCTGCACGCGGCGGCCGAGCAGGGCTACGACGGTCCCGGCGCCGTCTGGCCGACGCCCTACCGGGCGGGCAGCCGCCCGCCGCGCACCGGGCGGACGGACGCCCCCAGGCCCCGGCTCACCCTGCACGGCCCCGGCCAGGACACATAGCCGTTCAGCATGCGCAGCCGGTCGGGATGCGCAGCCGGTCGGGACGGGCAGTCGTTCAGGAGAGGTAGCCGTTCAGGGCGGGCAGCCGTTCACGACGTATAGCCCCAGGCCCGGCAGACAGGGCGCAGGCGCTCGGGGACGGCGTTCGCGTCGGGCAGCGCGCGGCCCGGCTGCACGGTGCCGGTGCGGATGTTGTCGCGCCAGTCGCCGAGGCCCCGGACCAGCTCGCTGCTGGTCTTCGTGCCGTAGTTCAGCATGGCGGGCGCGTAGTCGACACCGAGGAACGCGCACAGGCGGCGCATCTCGCGTTCGGGGTCGGCGGTGATGTCCTCGTAGCGCACGGTGAAGCCGTCGGCGTCCGCCGTGCGGGCCTCCTCGACGGCGCTGATGTAGCGCAGCACGTCGGTGACGGCCGTGTCGTAGGGCCGCTTCTCCGGGTCGCTCTCGTGCCAGGAGCGGGCGATCGAGTCGGGGTGGCGCAGGAGGAAGACGAAGCGGGCGTCGGGCCAGCAGTCCTTCAGGCGCTGGTACATGTAGGCGTTGGCCGGGGTCTTCTCGACGACGAAGTCCTTGCCGGACCTGAGCAGTTCGCGGTGCAGGACGCGGTCCCACAGCAGGTGCTCCAGGTCGCCGCGCTTCAGGCCGAGTTCGCCCATCGCGCGCTCGGAGTGCCAGTTGTTGCAGGCGACCTCGAGCCGGCCGATGTGCAGCTCGTGCGGAGCGTGCAGCCGGGGGTGGGCGCCCATCATCATGCGCAGCAGGGTGGAGCCGGAACGGATGGACGAGATGATGAAGACGGGCTCGCGCAGCAGCCGCTCGGTCGGGAGTTCCTCCGAGGCCGGACATCGGTACGGGGCCGCGGGCCGCTTCGTGACCGTGGGCGCCGCCGGCTTCTGGCTCTTCTCCTTCGCGGCGTGCGGCGCTCTGCGCACCTGGAGGCCGGTGGTGACGGTGAGGGCCCGGTTCAAGTTACGTGCGAGGCTCATGTTTCCGCACCGTAGGTGAGAAACCTGAGAAGAGGGTCTGAGAATGCTGAGGGTTCTCTGGTCACAGAAAAATGTGACGTGAATCACTGACCGGAATGTGGGGCTGCTTCAGGAATCGCGAAGAGCGCCCCCGCGTCGCGCAACCGCTCGTGCAGGGCGCGGAAGACGGCCGCCGAACGCGCGCCGGGCCAGTCGCCGGGCAGCAGCCGGGCGGGCAGGCCGGGGTCGGCGTAGGGCAGGTGCCGCCATGAGTCCAGGGCTAGGAGGTAGTCGCGGTAGGCCTCCTCGGGCGGGGTGTCGTCGCGGCGCTCCCAGTCGTGCAGCACGCGCGCGTGGCGGTCGAGGAACGCCTCGTGCTCCTTGGCGACCGCGGCCAGGTCCCACCAGCGCGCCGCCGCCTCGGTGGTCGGCGTGAAGCCCAGGTGCTCGCCGCGGAAGAAGTCCACGTAGGAGTCCAGGCCCAGCCGGCCCAGTGCGTGCCGGGTCTCCTCGTACAGGCGGGCCGGGGCGATCCACACGCCGGGGGCCGCGGTGCCGAAGCCGAGACCGGCCAGCCGGGAACGCAGGACGTGGCGCTTCTGCCGCTCCGACTCCGGCACGGAGAACACGGCGAGCACCCAGCCCTCGTCGTCGTGGGGCGCCGTGGCGTAGATGCGCCGGTCGCCGTCGTCGAGCAACTGCCGGGCCTCGTCGGAGAGCCGGTAGCCGGCCGCGCCCCGCGGGGTACGGGCGGGCAGCAGCAGCCCGCGCCGTTTCAGCCGGGAGACCGACGAGCGCACCGAGGGCGCGTCCACCCCGACCGCGGCCAGCAGACGGATCAGCTCGGCGACGGGCACGGGGCCTGGGGCGAAGCGGCCGTAGGCGCCGTAGAACGTGACGATCAGGGACCTGGGGGTGTGCTGTGCGTGCTGGTCGGACACGTTGATCATCTTATGTCGTTGGCATCAGCCCTGGTCACCCCGGGCATCCGGCGAGGGCTTCGCCGGGGGCTCGGGCACTGATCCGGGCGGGGGCTCGGCCACGGACTCGGACGAGGGCTCGGTCACGGACTCGGACGAGGGCTCGGGCCCGGGCCTGGGCGCGGACCGGGGCGCGGACTCGGGTGGCGCGAGGAGGCGGTAGCGCTGGAGCTTGCCGGTCGCCGTCCGCGGCAACGCGTCCACGAAGACGATCTCGCGCGGGCACTTGTACGGCGCCAGCTCCGAGCGCAGGAACGCCCGCAGCGCGTCGGCGTCCCGCTCGGCGCCCTCCCTGAGCACCGCGTGGGCGACCACCACCTGCCCCCGGTGCCCGTCGGGCCGGCCCACCACCGCCGCCTCCACGACGTCCGGATGCCGCAGCAGCGCGTCCTCGACCTCGGGGCCCGCGATGTTGTAACCGGCGGAGACGATCATGTCGTCCGCGCGTGCCACGTACCGGAAGTACCCGTCGGGTTCGCGCACATAGGTGTCCCCGGTGACGTTCCAGCCGTCGCGCACGTACTCCCGCTGCCGTGGGTCGGCGAGGTACCGGCAGCCCACCGGGCCGCGTACGGCAAGGAGTCCCGGCCTCCCGTCGGGCACGGGCGCTCCGGACGCGTCCTGTACGCGCGCCTGCCACCCCGGCACCGGCACGCCCGTCGTACCGGGCCTGATGGCGTCGTCCGCCGCGGAGACGAAGATGTGCAGCAGTTCGGTGGCACCGATGCCGTTGATGATGCGCAGCCCGGTCCGCTCGTGCCAGGCCCGCCAGGTGGCCGCGGGCAGGTTCTCGCCGGCCGAGACGCACCGCCGCAGGCTCGTCACGTCGTGGCCGTCCAGCTCGCCGAGCATCGTGCGGTAGGCCGTCGGAGCGGTGAACAGCACCGACACCCGGTGCTCGGCCACGGCCGGCAACAGCTGCCTGGGCCCCGCCTGTTCGAGCAGCAGCGCGCTCGCCCCGGCCCGCATCGGGAAGATCACCAGCCCGCCGAGCCCGAAGGTGAAGCCGAGCGGCGGGCTGCCCGCGAACAGGTCGTCGGGACGCGGCTCGAGCACGTGCCGGGAGAAGGTGTCGGCGATCGCCAGCACGTCGCGGTGGAAGTGGATGCAGCCCTTGGGGCGCCCGGTGGTCCCGGACGTGAAGGCGATCAGCGCCACGTCGTCGGCCGCGGTGTCCACGGCGGGAAAGGGCACGTGGGGCGCGGCGCCGGACTCGGTACCGGACTCCGCGCCGGGTGCCGGGCGGTCGGGCCCCGGGTCCGGACCGCTCCGGTTCAGCAGGTCGTCGGGCGCGTCGCCGCCGTACGTCGTGATCCGCAGCCCCGGGATCTCCGCCTTGGCGAGGTCGTCGACGGCCCGGACGTCGCACAGCGCGTGCCGCACCCGGGCGATCTCGCAGATCGCGCCCAGCTCGTGCGGGCGCTGCTGGGCCAGCACGGTGACCGCCACCGCGCCCGCCTTCAGCACCGCGAGCCAGCAGGCGGCCAGCCACGGCGTGGTCGGGC
Source organism: Streptomyces mayonensis (assembly GCF_018982965.1). GTDB lineage: Bacteria > Actinomycetota > Actinomycetes > Streptomycetales > Streptomycetaceae > Streptomyces > Streptomyces mayonensis. The sequence continues at coordinate 11,472 of NZ_JACBYP010000084.1, forward strand.
CGCGCAGCAGGACCCGGTTGCCGGGGACGACGCCCAGGTCGCCGGTGAGCACGTGCGCGATCCGGTCGACGCGGGCCCGCAGCTCGCCGTAGGTCCACGACGCCCCGGACGCGGTGCGGAAGACGGGGCGGTCGCCGGGCGGGCCGGTGAGCAGCTCGGCGGCGCAGTTCAGCCGGTCCGGGTAGCGCAGCTCGGGGAGGTCGAGGAGCAGCTCGGGCCACTGGTCCGGGGGCGGCAGGTGGTCGCGCGCGAACGTGTCGACGTGGGCCGAGCGGTGCGGCCGCGCGTGGCGCGGATCTGCCATGGCGGTTCGCCCCCTTTGTCGTGGTGGGCTCGCGCAACGAGCGTATCGTGTTGGTGACGACAGTCAACGGGGCGCGATAACGTCGAGTGTGAACCGGCGTGCACGGGAACGAGGGCCGCAGTCGAGGGCATTGGCAGGCGCGCGCAGGACACGGCGGGGGCTGACGGCAATGCTTACGGCAGTGCTCACGGCACAGGAAGGGACCGGCGATGACCGCATTCTCGCTCGAACCGGGACACGTCACCTGGTGCGAAGAGCTGCGCACCCTGGCCGCCGGGAGGCTGCGGCCGCTGGCGGAGAAGGGCGAGCCGGGCCGCGTCAACCGTCCCCTCCTCGCCGAACTCGGTGCGCTCGGTCTGCTGTCCCGCCTGTTCACCTCCGGCGCGCTCGACCTGTGCCTGATGCGGGAGTCCCTCGCCCACTCCTGCACGGAGGCCGAGACCGCCCTCGCCCTCCAGGGACTCGGTGCCCACCCGGTGCACGCCCACGGCACCGAGGCGCAACGCGCCCGCTGGCTCCCGCGGGTGGCCGACGGCACCGCGGTGGCCGCCTTCGCCCTCACCGAACCCGACGCGGGCTCCGACGCGGCGGCCCTGGGCCTGCGGGCGGACCCGGACGCGAGTCCCGGGGCGCGAGCGGAGCCGGCCCCGGGCGCGGGAGCCGACGCCCACGCCGGGACGAAGACGCCGCGCGCCGGGGGCCCCGCACCCGTCCACGCTTCCGACACCGCCCCGGCCGTCCTGGCCACCTCGCCCGCCGCGCCCGCCGCGCCCGCCGCGCCCACTTCGCCCCGCGCGGCCACGCCGGCCCCGTCACCCGCCTCAGCCACCCCGGCCGTCCCGACCGCCGTACCCGACGGCCCTTCCGCCTGGCGGCTCACCGGCGAGAAGCGCTGGATCTCCAACGCCCCCGAGGCCGACTCCTACACCGTCTTCGCCCGCACCACGCCCGGCGCCGGCGCGCGCGGCGTCACCGCGTTCCTCGTGCCCGCCGACCGCCCAGGCCTCACCGGCACCCCGCTCGACATGCTCTCGCCGCACCCCGTCGGCGCCCTCGCCCTCGACGCCGTACCCGTCACCGCGGACGACGTGCTCGGCGTGCCGGACCGCGGCTTCCGGGTCGCGATGGACACCCTCAACCTCTTCCGTCCCAGCGTCGGCGCCTTCGCCGTCGGCATGGCACAGGCCGCGCTGGACGCCACCCTCGCGCACACCGCCACCCGCGACGCCTTCGGCGGCAAGCTGCGCGACCTCCAGGCCGTCTCCCACCAGGTCGCCGAGATGGCCCTGCGCACCGAGGCGGCCCGCCTGATGGTGTACGCGGCGGCGACGGCGTACGACACGGGCGCGCCGGACGTCCCGAAGCGCGCCGCGATGGCGAAGCTGCTGGCCACCGAGACCGCCCAGTACGTCGTCGACCGCGCCGTCCAGCTGCACGGCGCACGCGCGCTGGCCCGCGGCCACCTCCTCGAACACCTCTACCGCGAGGTGCGCGCCCCGCGCATCTACGAGGGCGCCAGCGAGGTGCAGCGCGGCATCATCGCCAAGGAGCTGTACCGCACCCCGCGCCCGACCGAGGAGGCCGGAGCATGACCGCCGAACGGGTCAACCCGCCCGAACTCTCCCCGCCCACCGGCTTCTCCCACGCCGTCGTCGCCACCGGCGCCCGCGTCGTGTTCCTGGCCGGCCAGACCGCCCTCGACCCGTACGGCGGGATCACCGGCGACACCCTCCCCGCGCAGTTCGAGAAGGCCCTCACCAACCTCCTCACCGCGCTGCGCGCCGCGGGCGGCACCCCCGCCGACCTCGCCCGCGTCACCGTCTACGCCACGGACGTCGCCGCCTACCGCACCCACGCCACCGAACTGGGCCGCACCTGGCGCGAACTGGCCGGGCGGGACTACCCGGCGATGGCCGTCGTGGAGGTCGTACGCCTGTGGGACGAACGGGCGTTGGTGGAACTCGACGGGTTCGCCGTACTGCCCTAGGCGCATCGGCCCGCCGGGGCGTTCACGCGGCCGACGGGTGGCCGACCGCCGGGCGCGGGGCGACCACGCGGCCGTCGGGCCGCAGCTCGCCGGTGTCGTCGAAGACGATCGTGCCGTCGCACAGCAGGTTCCAGCCCTGCTCGGGGTGGGCGGCGACGAGGTGCACGGCGACGGCGCCCGCCGCGGAGAAGCCCGAGGCCGAGACACGGGCCGCGGCGGAGTCGTCCGCGGGCGCGGGGGAGTCGGTCGCGGGGCAGGAAGACCGGTGGGTACACATGGCGCACCTCCACGTCGGGGGACCGTCCCGCCGTCGGGACCGTCGCTCGTAGCGACCGTGCGCCCGGCGGGCGGGTGACGCCAAGTCCCCGGCGGCAGGCGTGACAACACCCGGACAAGCCGGGGACGGTTCCACGACGCCCGGTGCGGACTCGCCACCGAAGGGGTGACGGTCACCCGCGCCGACCGCCGCGCCCGGTACCAGTGGAACCCCTCATTCCGACCGACCGGGAGGTCCCCCATGCCCGTACGATCAGCGGCCCTCGCCACGGCCGCCGGCGCCGCCCTGCTCCTCCTCGCCGCCCCCGCCGCCCCTGCCGCCACCGCCGACGCCGGACTGGTCACGGAGTCGGTGACGGTCGACTCGGCCGGCCGAGTCACCGCGGACGGCGCCGTCACCCTGTCCGGCACCTACCGCTGCACCGCCGGCTCCGGCCCCGTCTTCGTCAGCTCCACGGTGAGCCAGGGCGACTCGTCCGTCCGGGCCGGCATCGGCGGCACCCGCGCCACCTGCGACGGCCTGGAGCACCGCTGGGTCAACACGGGTACGCCCGACGCGGTCGTCCTCAAGCCCGGCGCGGCGCACGTCGAGGCCACCCTGATGGAACTGCGCCCAGCGGGCATCGTGCCGCTGCCGAGCTTCCACGCACGGCACGCCCAGGACGTGACACTGATCGCGGGCTGACTTCTTGTTGACGGGACAGTTAGTTTCGCGGAATACGCGACCCGAGCGGTGTGTCGCCGGGGCGAACTGTCCCGTCACGGACTGCTCCGTCAACCCCGATTCACAGGCCTTGTGCCGGATTGCGGTGAAGAGGGGATGTTCTTTCGCTGTTGCGGAAGGGGCAGTGGCTCCCGAGCCGTCCCCGCGTCCGCCGTCTCGTCACCCTGCGTAGTCGCGGCGGGTTGGCGGTGGCGCGGCGTCGTCCGCCGTGGCGGGCGGGTGAGGGTGATCTGGCGGACTGTCTGCTGGAAGCAGATCAGCGAGGCGAGCCCGGGCAGGGCCGCCGCCGCACCGTCGTCGAGCGTCCGGGGCGCCTGGGCGATGCACAGGAACATGGCGATGGCCGAGAACAGCAGGACCACGGCCCAGGAGTGGACCGCCCGGCGCTGGTGCAGCGCCGCCCGCAGCACCGCCAGCGACGCCACCAGCCAGGGCCCGTAGACCAGCAACGGCCACCAGGACACCACGCCGTTGCTGGTGCGGGTCACGGCGGCCAGGCGCAGCGGCTCGTAGGCGACCATGCCGCCGAACAGGCTCACGGAGGCCGCGATGACCGCCGCGAGAGCCGCGACGAAGAGACTCGCGGCACGCAGCCGGCTCATCCTCCGCCGGACCCTGCGATGGCTGGGAGGCGCCTCCCGCAACGGCGGCAGCTCCGCGGTGATCTCCTGCAGATTGCTCAGCGGGGTGCCCGGAGCGGGCGCGGCCGACGACGCGTCGGCGGCGTACGGGACGGTGTGCTGCTGCTCCGCCGGACGCGCGGCGAAGTACTGCTGCTCCGCCGCGTAGGAGTAGGAGGGGGCGGGGGTGTGCTGCTGCTCCACCGCGTCCTGGAGCAGGAACGCGAGTTCCTCGGCCGGGTCCCAGCCGGGCTCGGGCGGAACCAGGGTCTCCTGGAAGGCCTGCTCGGGTGCCCGGTGACGGCCGGTGCCCGTGGTGCGGAACGAACCTTCGGCGTACGGCATGTAAGGGTGAGTGTGGTCTTCGTACACGACGCGCGGGTCACTCCGTCCGAGTACGGGCCGGTGGCGGACTGTGATGTCTGCCGGGTCGGTCGGCGTACTCAGCAGCTGCTGGGAATTCCCCGTGTTCCGCGGTCATATCCGAAGTAACGTCTGCCTACTCCTTCGGATGCGCGGCAGTCGAGTGAACGATTTCTGCGATACTTTTCCAATCCCTAATTCACACCGGTATCAGGTCCGTTCCACCGCCGATTCCGGCGCGGTGGCCGCCGCCGCACCGGAGCCGGGGCGCGGCTTGCCGGAGACGGCGGCGACGACGGCGTCGGCCTCCTCGTCGGGCTCCGGGAGCAGCAGGCCCAGGAGGGTGTACACCACGAGCGAGGTGATCAGCGGGGTGGCCACGACCGTGGTCTGGGAGGCCCCGTCCAGGCCGTACTTGACGAAGAAGTAGCCGCCGAGCCCCAGCGCCCAGGAGGCGAGTGCCGCCCGGGGGCCGCACCGGCGGAAGGCGGGCAGCAGGCCCAGCAGCATCGGTATGGAGATCGGTCCCATGACGGCCGCGACCATGCCCACGATGATGCCCAGGACACCGCCGAAGTGGTCCGCCTCGATGGCCACGATCATCGACAGGGTGATGAACACGACCGTGACCACCCGCGCGGCCAGCAGCCCCGACCGCGTGCTCAGGCCGCGGAAGCGGGGCGAGAGCGCCGGGAGGATGTCGCGGGTGACGACGGCGGAGATCGCGTTCGCGTCGGAGGACGCCATGGCCATGGTGTGGGAGAACATCCCGGACAGGGTCAGGCCCACCAGCCCCATGGGCAGATAGGCCTGCGCCATCAGCGCGTACGTCTGCTCCGGGTCGGCGACGTCCGGCATGAGCACGGGCGCGGCGACCGCCGGGAGCAGCAGTACGGCGGGCCACACGAGGTAGAGAACGGCCGACAGCCCCGCCGAACGACGGGCGGCCCGCGGGGAGTCGGTGGCCATGTAGCGCTGGGCCAGGTTCCACATGCCGCCGTTGTACTCGAAGAGCTTCACGATGACGTACGCGGTGAGGAACCCGGCCGTGTAGGGGCCGACCAGGGGGTCGGTGTGCCCGTCCGGGAGGTCGTGCCACAGGGTGCCCAGGCTGGACACACCGCCCAGCCGGTCCAGCACCACCCACATCATCGCGAGCGCGGCCACGCCCTGGATCACGAACTGGCCCAACTCGGTGAGGGCGTCCGCCCAGAGCCCGCCGACGGTGCAGTACAGGAGCGTGACGACACCGGTCAGCAGGATGCCGGCCGTCATCGACATGCCGGTGAAGACCCTGAGGAGCACGGCGACCGAGGCCCACTTCGCGGCGACGTCGAAGACCTTGAGCAGGGCACCGCTCCAGGCCAGCGCCTGCTGGGCCGGGACGTTGTAGCGGCGGGCCAGGTACTCCAGCGGGGAGGAGACGCGGAAGTGCCGGCGCAGCCGGTTCCACCGGGGCGCGAAGAGCCAGGCGCCGACCGCGGTGCCAACGGCGAGCGGCAGGAAGGCCCACACGTAGATCGTGATGCCGTAGCTGTAGGCGACCGCGGCGTAGGCGACGAACACGGCGGCGCTGTAACCGGACATGTGGTGCGAGATGCCGGTCAGCCACCAGGGCATCCGCCCGCCGCCGGTGAAGTAGTCGGACACGTCGCTGACGCGCCGGTGGGACCACAGGCCGATCAGGACCATCACCAGGAAGTAGCCGCCGACGGCGACCCAGTCGAGCCAGTGCATGGGCAGACCTTCTTCGTCTCTCACATCAGAGAGCGCTCCGAAACCTTTCGAAGCGCGACCACATCTTCCGATCTCCTCGTCTATGTATGTGAACTCATCACACGCATGCGAACCGCTCGGTGAATGTAAGTCCGCCTGCTCAGCGCGTCAAGGCACGGGGAAGACACGGTTGCCGTCACGAACGGCGCGGCAACGGCGGCCTCTTGAGGGCGTGACCGTGTTCGCCGAGGCCAGTCGTACGGGAACGGGGTGCCGAAACTTTCGGACCCGGAGGAAGAAGGGCGGCAAGCGGTCGCCGGACGGTGCAACTACGGTGCGACTCAGGGACGTGACACGACGAAGCCGTGGCCCGGGCGACGGGTACGGAAGGGGCCGTACACCGCACGCGCCGTACCACGGCACGTCATTCGGTACGTTCGGTCGGGATCAGCAGTCCGCGCTGATCTTGATCGTCACCGGGGCGGTGTCCGTCACCTTGCCGTCGGTGGCGTAGACCTCGGCGCTGTACGTGCCGGGCGGAGCGGGGGCGATCGACAGCTGGAGCCAGATGTTGATGGCCAGGCCCCCGTCATCGGGGTCCCGCTCGTTCGTGCCCGGGGCGAGGGTCGCGACCCCGTCGCTGGTCGAGCCGGGGGGCAGGTTCCGCAGTCCGGCCGTGATCGGGGAGGACCAGGTGCCCTCCACGGCCCCGATGGCGTAGGTGCGGGTCACCCGGTTCGGCCTCGCGCAGTACTGGTTGTGGCCCTGGAGCAGTGACCACGTCGCCGACGTGGTGGCGGAATCCGGCGGTGCGGCGGCGGTCGGCGCGGCGGAGGCCGGCGCCGCACCGACCAGCGGCAGTGCGATCACCGACGCCAGACCGACGAGTAATCCGGCTTTCCGGCAACTCTTCTTCATCAAGACCTCCTGGGGGGAGCGCACAAAGGCGGCATGAGGCATTACGGACATGAGGCGCAGCGGGCCTGATGCAGCGCCAAGTCACCTGCCGTTCCCATCACTTGGGGCGGCGGCCACCACGAGTGTCACGCGCGGGACGCTCCTCCAGCAAGACCTTGTTGTACTTTCAATGATCTGTGTCCTGATAACGCTGCCGCACGCCGCCGCGCGCCTGGCAGGACCGCCCCGATTCGGTGCCCCGGCCCGGTGATGTGCCGGTACGCGGGGTCGTCCCGATGCCAGAAGCGCCGCCGCACCCCTCCCCGGCTCGCTGAACAGCAGGCCGGGCGGGGCGCGGCGGCATCTTCACCTCAGATGTCCCGGAGGGACGCGACCTCATCGCGATCGTGACGCTCGACTGTCCTGTGGGCGTCACGATGACGCTCGAGACCGACGGTGCTTCACGCTTTCGCGCCAGGACGCTCATGGGTGTCGAGTCGGGCGCCGAGCGTGAACCCGGTCTGCTTCTGCTGGACGGCCGACAGTGCCTCCGAAAGGTGACTGCGCCGCTTCGGCGAGTGAGGCACTCGCTTCCCCAGGGTGACGAGAGGTGGCCGCCAGGTGACCGGCTCTGTGAGGGCGCGCACAGGGCTCACGTCACATGGGGCCGGGGTTAGTAGACGCCCGACGGCCGCTCGCCCGCATGGTCGTCGGCCGTCCGGACGGGTCGGGCGGCCGGTCTGCGAAGCGGCGTAGTAGGTCACACACTTGTCGCGGCGCCGGAGCGTTCCGCAGGGTGTTCGGCGTACCGGGGAGCCGAGCGCCGGGACCGGACGGGAAGAACCGTCCGTGATCCAGACACCGGCCCTGATGACGCGAAGCCGCGTCCAACGCGGACACCGCGTCGCCGACCCCCCGTCGGCCTCCCCATCACGTTCCCGAATGGAGAGGTACACCCGTGCACGCCACCATGCGCCGCCCCGTCTTCCGCAAGTCCGCCGTGGCCTCCCTCGCCGCTGCGGGCGCCGCCGCCGTCACCCTCAGCCTCGTCCCGAGCCCGGCGCACGCCGCCGAGCCGGCCAAGGCCGCCACCGCGCAGACCCAGACCCAGACCCAGACCGACAAGATCAAGGACATCGTCAAGGCCGGCGAGAAGAAGCACGGCGACGACCTCGACGGCTGGATCCGCACCGCCCTGGACGTCATGGACGCCAAGAAGATCCCGGGCACCTACGAGGGCCTGCACCGCAACATCATGCGCGAGTCGTCCGGCAACCCGACTGCGCAGAACGACTGGGACGTCAACGCCCAGAACGGCATCCCCTCGAAGGGCCTGCTCCAGACGATCCAGCCCACCTTCGACGCCTACCACGTCAAGGGCACGAAGGACTCCATCACCGACCCGGTCGCCAACATCGTCGCCGCCTGCAACTACGCGGCCGACAAGTACGGCTCCATGGACAACGTCGACTCCGCCTACTGACCGGCGGACCCACCGACCGCCTGAGCCCCCGGGACGACCGGTCCCGCGCGGAGGCCGGCGGGGCCCAGGCAGCACGGCGGGGCCGGAGGGACGACATGCCCCTCCGGCCCCGCCCGCGTCGCACCCGGTGCGTCCGGGAAAGGTCCCACAGGTGCCACCACGTCCCCTGCGGCCTCGCTGCGGCCTCGCGTTCATTCAGGTCCGACAGGGGATGACGGCGTCCTTTCGGAACCCCTTCAGATGTCCCGGAAGATGTCGATCTGCGCCCCGATCGAGTTCAGCCGCTCCGCGAGGTCCTCGTAGCCGCGGTTGATGACGTAGACGTTGCGCAGGACCGAGGTGCCCTCGGCGGCCATCATCGCCAGGAGGACGACCACCGCCGGGCGCAGGGCCGGCGGGCACATCATCTCGGCGGCGCGCCAGCGGGTGGGGCCCTCGACCAGGACGCGGTGCGGGTCCAGGAGCTGGAGGCGGCCGCCCAGGCGGTTGAGGTCGGTGAGGTAGATGGCGCGGTTGTCGTAGACCCAGTCGTGGATGAGGGTCTGGCCCTGCGCCGAGGCCGCGATGGCCGCGAAGAAGGGGACGTTGTCGATGTTCAGGCCTGGGAAGGGCATCGGGTGGATCTTGTCGATGGGCGCCTCGAGTTTCGAGGGGCGCACCGTGAGGTCCACCAGGCGGGTGCGGCCGTTGTCCGCGAAGTACTCCGGCGTGCGGTCGTGGTCGAGGCCCATTTCCTCCAGGACCGCCAGCTCGATCTCCAGGAACTCGATCGGGACCCGGCGGACGGTCAGCTCGGACTCCGTGACCACGGCGGCCGCCAGCAGGCTCATCGCCTCGACCGGGTCCTCGGAGGGGGAGTAGTCCACGTCGGCGTCGATGACCGGCATGCCGTGCACGGTGAGGGTGGTGGTGCCGATGCCTTCGACGCGGACGCCGAGGGCCTCCAGGAAGAAGCAGAGGTCCTGGACCATGTAGTTGGAGGAGGCGTTGCGGATGACCGTGACGCCGTCGTGGCGGGCGGCGGCCAGGAGGGCGTTCTCCGTGACCGTGTCGCCGCGCTCGGTCAGCACGATCGGGCGGTCCGGGCGGACGGAGCGGTCGACCACCGCGTGGTAGTGCCCCTCGGTCGCGGCGACGTCCAGGCCGAAGCGGCGCAGCGCGATCATGTGCGGCTCGATGGTGCGGGTGCCGAGGTCGCAGCCGCCGGCGTAGGGCAGCCGGAAGCGGTCCATGCGGTGCAGCAGCGGGCCGAGGAACATGATGATGGAGCGGGTGCGGACGGCCGCCTCGGCGTCGATGGCCTCCATGTCCAGCTCGGCCGGCGGTACGATCTCGAGGTCGACGCCGTCGTTGATCCAGCGGGTGCGCACGCCGACGGAGCCCAGCACCTCCAGGAGGCGGTAGACCTCCTCGATGCGGGCCACCCGGCGCAGCACCGTGCGTCCCTTGTTGAGCAGGGACGCGCACAGCAGCGCCACGCAGGCGTTCTTGCTGGTCTTGACGTCGATGGCGCCCGAGAGGCGTCGGCCGCCGACCACCCGCAGGTGCATCGGACCCGCGTAGCCGAGGGAGACGATCTCGCTGTCCAGCGCTTCGCCGATCCGGGCGATCATCTCAAGGCTGATGTTCTGGTTGCCGCGCTCGATGCGGTTGACGGCGCTCTGGCTGGTGTTGAGCGCCTCCGCGAGCTGTGACTGCGTCCAGCCGCGGTGCTGCCGGGCGTCACGGATGAGCCTGCCGATGCGTACGAGGTAGTCGTCTGCCATGAGCTTGAGGCTATCTCAGATATGAGATCGCGCCTCTCGGGGGGTCCATTCGGGTGACGCGGGGTCAAAAACGCCTCGTCAGCGCTTCGGCGGCGGCTGTTCGCCGCCGCGCGGCGTCCGGTATGGAAGTCCGGTTTGGAAGGGGATGCTCACGATTCGGCGTAGCGGCGGGCGTACGGGTCACCCGGGAGGGGTGTGGCGGGGCGCACGCCACATGGCGCCCGGGCATGACCGGGCCGCCCCTATGTACTAGAGTTATCTCGACATCGAGATATCTGCCGAGGCGCACCGCGGCCGCCACCCTGGTAAGGGCTACCTAACTTAGCCTTGCCTCAGCGGATTTGCCAGGGCGGCGTGGCGGCAGGATGCGGTGGTACGCGCACATGAATGAAGGAGACTGTCGTGTCGGCGAACAGCTTCGACGCCCGCAGCACGCTGCAGGTGGGCGACGAGTCGTACGAGATCTTCCGGCTGGACAAGGTCGAGGGCTCCGCGCGCCTTCCCTACAGCCTGAAGGTCCTGCTGGAGAACCTGCTCCGTACCGAGGACGGCGCGAACATCACCGCCGACCACATCCGCGCCCTCGGGGGCTGGGACTCGCAGGCCCAGCCGTCGGAGGAGATCCAGTTCACGCCGGCCCGCGTGATCATGCAGGACTTCACCGGCGTGCCCTGTGTCGTCGACCTCGCCACCATGCGTGAGGCCGTCAAGGAGCTGGGCGGCGACGCCAACAAGATCAACCCGCTCTCCCCGGCCGAGATGGTCATCGACCACTCCGTCATCGCCGACAAGTTCGGCACCAACGACGCGTTCAAGCAGAACGTCGACCTGGAGTACGGCCGCAACAAGGAGCGCTACCAGTTCCTGCGCTGGGGCCAGACCGCCTTCGACGACTTCAAGGTCGTGCCGCCGGGCACCGGCATCGTCCACCAGGTGAACATCGAGCACCTGGCCCGCGTCGTCATGACCCGGGACGGCAGGGCCTACCCGGACACCCTGGTCGGCACCGACTCGCACACCACCATGGTCAACGGCCTCGGCGTCCTCGGCTGGGGCGTCGGCGGCATCGAGGCCGAGGCCGCGATGCTCGGCCAGCCGGTGTCGATGCTCATCCCGCGCGTCGTCGGCTTCAAGCTGACCGGCGAGCTCACCCCCGGCACCACCGCCACCGACCTGGTGCTGACCATCACCGAGATGCTGCGCAAGCACGGCGTCGTCGGCAAGTTCGTCGAGTTCTACGGCGAGGGCGTGGCCGCCACCAGCCTCGCCAACCGCGCCACCATCGGCAACATGTCGCCGGAGTTCGGCTCCACCGCCGCGATCTTCCCGATCGACGGCGAGACGCTGAACTACATGCGCCTGACCGGCCGCAGCGAGCAGCAGGTCGCGCTCGTCGAGGCGTACGCCAAGGAGCAGGGCCTCTGGCTGGACCCGAAGGCCGAGCCGGACTTCTCCGAGAAGCTGGAGCTGGACCTCTCCACGGTCGTGCCCTCCATCGCCGGCCCGAAGCGCCCGCAGGACCGCATCGTCCTCGCAGGCGCCGCCCAGCAGTTCAAGAGCGACGTCCTCAACTACGTGGACGTGGTGGACGAGGCGGGCAAGGAGTCCTTCCCGGCCTCCGACTCCCCGGCCGTCACCCCGAACGGCGCCCCGTCCAACCCGGTCCGCGTGACCGCCCCCGACGGCACCTCCTACGAGCTGGACCACGGTGCGGTGACGGTCGCGGCCATCACCTCCTGCACCAACACCTCCAACCCGTACGTCATGGTCGCCGCCGCCCTGGTCGCCAAGAAGGCGGTCGAGAAGGGCCTGACCCGCAAGCCGTGGGTCAAGACCACCCTCGCCCCGGGCTCCAAGGTCGTCACCGACTACTTCGAGAAGGCGGGCCTGACGCCCTACCTCGACAAGGTCGGCTTCAACCTCGTCGGCTACGGCTGCACCACCTGCATCGGCAACTCCGGCCCGCTGCCGGAGGAGGTCTCCAAGGCCGTCAACGACCACGACCTCGCCGTCACCTCGGTGCTCTCCGGCAACCGCAACTTCGAGGGCCGGATCAACCCCGACGTCAAGATGAACTACCTGGCGTCCCCGCCGCTGGTCGTCGCCTACGCCCTCGCCGGCTCCATGAAGGTCGACATCACCAAGGACGCCCTGGGCACCGACCAGGACGGCAACCCGGTCTTCCTCAAGGACATCTGGCCCTCGGAGGCCGAGGTCAACGACGTCGTCGCCAACGCCATCGGCGAGGACATGTTCTCCAAGTCCTACAGCGACGTCTTCGCGGGCGACGCCCAGTGGCAGGCGCTGTCCATCCCGACCGGCGACACCTTCGAGTGGGACGCCGAGTCCACCTACGTGCGCAAGCCCCCGTACTTCGAGGGCATGGGCATGGAGCCGGCCCCGGTCGAGGACATCGCCGGCGCCCGTGTGCTCGCCAAGCTCGGTGACTCGGTGACGACGGACCACATCTCGCCCGCCGGCGCCATCAAGGCCGACACCCCGGCCGGCAAGTACCTCACCGAGCACGGCGTCGAGCGCCGCGACTTCAACAGCTACGGCTCGCGGCGCGGCAACCACGAGATCATGATCCGCGGCACCTTCGCCAACATCCGCCTGCGCAACCAGATCGCGCCGGGCACCGAGGGCGGCTACACGCGCGACTTCACCAAGGACGGCGGTCCGGTGTCGTTCATCTACGACGCCTCCCGCAACTACATCGAGCAGGACATTCCGCTCGTCGTCCTGGCCGGCAAGGAGTACGGCTCCGGCTCGTCCCGCGACTGGGCCGCCAAGGGCACCGCGCTCCTCGGCGTCAAGGCCGTCATCGCCGAGTCCTACGAGCGCATCCACCGCTCGAACCTCATCGGCATGGGCGTCCTGCCGCTCCAGTTCCCGGAGGGACGCACCGCCGAGTCCCTCGGCCTGACCGGCGAGGAGACCTTCTCCGTCTCCGGCGTGACCGAGCTGAACGACGGCACCACCCCGCGCACGGTGAAGGTCACCACCGACACTGGCGTCGAGTTCGACGCGGTCGTCCGCATCGACACCCCGGGCGAGGCCGACTACTACCGCAACGGCGGCATCCTGCAGTACGTGATGCGCCAACTGGTCGCTTCCTGACCTGATGTGAAGGAGCGCCCTGCGCCTGCGCCTGCGCCTCGCGCGCGGGGGCGGGGCGCTCACGCGCGCGACGGGCCCGGCACCTTCCAAGGCGCCGGGCCCGACGAAGAACCCCGCACCTGACACCAGGCGCGGGGTTCTTCTGTGGGGTGTCGGGCGTTCTGTCGTGTCCCGTCGCACTCGGAGTGCCCCGTACCCGGAGCCACTGCCCCTGCCGGGGGCCGCGGGGTCAGCCGGGCGTCCCCTGGCCGGCACCACGCAGGACGGCCTGCGCCGAGGACAGGCGTTCCGTCTCGTCACGGTCGCCGTCCGCGCCGCTCGCGACGTCGTCCGCCCAGCCGAGCAGCTGGTGCAGGTGAGGGTCGGTCGCGGCCGCGACGACGTGGGGCTCACCCACGACGACCTCGCCGCCCGTTCCGTCGACAGCGATGAGCGTGCCTTCGGGCAGGGTGCGCCCTCCCGCCCGGACACAGCCGTCGGCGGCGTCGACGGTGAGGCCCGTGGCCCCCACGACGGCGGGCTTTCCCATCGCCCGCGCCACCACGGCCGCGTGACTGGTGGGCCCGCCGCGTGCGGTGACCACCCCGGTCGCGGCGGCCAGGCCGTGCATGTCGAGCGGGGAGGTCTCCGGGCGCAGCAGGACGACCGGTCCGCCCGCCGCCATCCGCGCCGCGCTGTCGGCGGTGGTCGCCACCCGGCCGACGGCGACTCCCGGAGAGGCTCCGAGCCCTCGGGTGAAGACGTTCCGGGGGTCGACCGCCGTGATCCGCGGCGTCCGCACCTGGGCGAGATGCTGCGGTGAGACGCGCAACAGCGCCTCGTCGCGTCCGATCGTCCCGGCCTCGGCGAGGTCGACCGCGACCCGCACCGCGGCACGCCCGACGAATCGCCCGGGACGCACCTGGAGGATGAACAACTCGCCCGCCTCGAAGGTGAACTCGACGTAACACGCGTCGCGGTAGTGCTCCTCCAACTGGTCCAGGGCGGTCAGCAGGCGGGCCCATACGGCGGGTTCCCGGTCGGCCAGCTCGCGCAGGGGTCCGGTCAGCGAGGTGCCGGAGACGACGTCCTCGCCCTGGCGGCCGAACAGGACCTCGCCGAACGGGACGTGCTCCCCGGTGTTGGGATCACGGCTGAAGGCGACGCCCGTACCGCTGTGCTCGTCGCGGTTGCCGAACACCATCGCCTGGACGGTCACGGCCGTGCCGAGGTCGCCGGGGATGTCGTGCAGGGCGCGGTAGGTCCTGGCGCGCGGCGTGTCCCACGACGAGAACACCGCCTCGACGGCGAGTTCCAACTGCCGGGCCGCTTCCTCGGGAACGGGCTCGCCGCTCCGCTCGCGGATGAGCCGCTCGACCTCGCGGATCGCCGTCTCGAAGGCGCCCGGGTCGCCGTCGCGCCCGGCGATCGCCCGGTCCACGCTCGCCAGGCTCTCCTGGCCCACCCCGACGACCTGGGACGCGAAGCTGGTCAGGAACCGCAGCCGCGAGTCCAGCGCGAAACGCGGGTCGCCCATCTCGTCGGCCAGTGCGGCCGTCGCCCCGGAGGTGAGCCCCAGGTTGAGGACGGTGCTCATCATGCCGGGCATCGACACCTTGCCGCCGGAGCGGACCGACACGGCCAGCGGACGCTCCGAGCCGCCGAGCTGGCGGTCCGTGACGGACTCCAACTCGGCCACGGCGGCCGCGAGTTCGGCGGTGAGGCCGTGAGGCAGCCGCCCGGTGCGGAGGTAGGCACGGCAGGCCTCCGTACCGATGACGAACCCCGGTGGCACGGGCAGCCCCAGACGTCGGAGCACGATGAGCCCGTGCGCTTTGCCGCCGAGGACGTCCACGGTCTCCTCGACCTCTGCCGAGAGCGGGTGAATCCAGGTCATCGCGTTGTCATCTCTGCGTCGCCTCTGCTGCTTCGGCTGCGGGGGAGAGGGGCCACGGACGGCGGCCGGTGGGTTCAGTGGATTCAGTGGGTTCAGTGGCGCGGGATGCCGAGCGTGGCCAGCAGGTCCTCGTGCAGCTGGAACCAGACGGTGTGGTACGAGGCGGTGCTGTCCGTCAGGTACTCCAGCGCGCCGGACCTCGCGCGGGCGAGCGCGTCGGCGAGCCGGACCGGATAGCGATGGAACCGGAGCAGGGCAGCGGACAGCTCCGTGCACAGGGGCTCGGCACGCTGGTGGAACTCCGTGAAGCGGTCGAGGACACGGGCGTCGTAGGAGGAGTCGCTGTGGTCGTTCATCGCCATGGCGCCGTTGACGGTGCGGGTCTGCCATGCCGTGCAGAGGTCGAGGAGCTCGGGGTTGAGGACGAGGAACCGGTCGAAGGCCGAGGTCAGAACGGGCCGCACACCGGCCGTCGCGACCTCTTCGGCGATCCGCTCGGCGTCCGTGGCGCGGCCCGCGTCCGTGAGACCCCAGCCGCCGAAGTCGCCCGCGGTGCGCGTGACGAGTCCGGCGACGGCGAGGTCGATGAGTTCCGACTCGACGTCGGACTCGGACAGTCCTGTCGCCCCGGCCACTGCGGACAGGCCCGAGAAGCCGATGCAGCGAAGGGTGTGGAGCACCAGCAGATCGGTGCTGGTGGCGTGGGACGAAACGGGTTGGGTCATGGCGCGGCCCCATCGGGTGTGGTGTGGGAAACGTCTGCGGTGGTGAGGTCGTGGGTGGCCGCGGCATGCGCGGCACCCGGTCCTTGGGCTCGGGTGACGATCGTGTCGTGCCGTACGCGGACCGCGTACTCGGTGGTGTCGTCGGCGTCCGGTACGCCGACGGCCGATGCCAGCAGGCCGCGCTCGTCGAGGACGAGGCGCAGACGCGGCCGGCTGCCGGGGCCGAAGGCGCGCCCCAGGCAGCGGGCGAAGTCACCGATCCTCAGACGGACCAGGCGTCCGGTCTCGGCGTGGTCGGCCGTGGTGACGGCCACCGTGACCAGATCACCGGCCCGCGCGCTGCGGACGGCCTCTTCCGCGGCTTCGAGGCGGTGGGTGCCCAGGACCGTGATCACTCCGGGCTCGGTGAAACCGACCATGCGCCCGCTGAGCAGGTCCCGCAGCTCACCGGGCGGGTCCCAGCGGTCCCGGCTGGCTCGCGCGGGCGGGACGTAGGGCAGGTGCGGGGGGTTCCAGGTGTCGGCCAGGGCGAGCCCGCCCAGGTGCGCGCAGGCCTGTGCGATGTCGAAGGGATCGCCGAATCCGAGGGCGGGATCCGCCGAGGCGCCCGGACCGTCCAGCAGCCGCAGGACCAGCTGAGCCCGTCGTACCTGTCGCGCGGGCGGTGTGCCGGTGCGGGCGTGCGAGTCCGGTGACTCGAGCGCGAGTGCCAGCAACAGAGCTTCCAGGCGGGTCACTTGGTCGAACGCGGCACGGATCGGTTTGTCGTCGAGCACCTCGGTCACTGAGCCCAGGTGTGCCGAGTCGGCCGAGTCGGCGGAGGGGCTTTGGCCGGCCAGCGGCAGCCGTTCGAGCCGGATGCGGGCGAAGGCCCCCAGGGCCTCGGCGGTGGAGGTACGGGTGTGCGGCCGCCCGCCCGCCCGGGACGCTGCCGGGGAACGGATCCCGTCGGCGGTGCCGTGCTCCGCGGCGGCGGCGCGCTCTGCCATGTCGATCAGCACGGCCAGATAGAGGGCGCGTTTGCTCGGGAAGTTCGAGTACACCGCGCCACGCGTCAGTTCGGCCCGTTCGGCGATGCGGTCCACCTTCGCCGTGGCGTACCCGTGCTCGGTGAACTCGGCCTCGGCCGCGGTCAGCACGGCGCCGCGGGTGCGTTCCTGCTGTTGAGCCCGTGTCAACCGGACCATCCGCGACCCCTTCCGTTCGTACGTCGCTGTCTTCCGTTCCCGCGTCGCCGACGTGCGTGCCGTCGGTTCAGCCGGTCAAGCGTCTCTTGCCCAGGACCGAAGATACACGGAACATCCCGATGGTGGGAACATCCGAGCGTGGACCGTGCGGGGCGGCGATACGACAGAAAAGTAGACAAAGCGACTTGGGTTCGGTTCAAAAATCGGATGTTTATTTGTCTCGGCAGTGGTTTCGGTGGCTTGCGGAACGCCCTCCCGTCGAACGGCCCTGGACAATTGATTGCTCTATTTCTCGCGGGTTGGGATGCTCGATCGATGGGTGAAGGAGCATCTTGTGAATGCCTCAGCCGCGACGAGATCGAGGGTATTTCCCGCTGCGCTGTCCTCGGGGCGTACAGGCCGCACCCCCGTTACGTTTTCGGGCTTTCATTCATGGCCGTCGTGCCCGGAATTACGCTGCTGGTGTACGCAATTGCATTCCGGCTGGCGCGCCGGCGTTTGCTGCGCCGCCTGGAGCGGTCCCACGGCGGCGCCCGATTCAGCTGGCCGGATCTGATCGCCGAGATGCGCCGCCGGGATCGGAATATCACCTTCCGTACGTGATGACCGTATGATTCGCCGTCCCGGACCATCGAGGCGACGCGTCCGGTTCGCCCCCCTCGCCACCGTGCCGGCCGTGCGGTATCAGGCTTCCGAGGCGTCCGCGCCGGTTCAATCCATCAGTCTGCGAGGGGCCTGTCGAATCCTCTGTACAGACTCTTCGTCTTGACAGGCATCGCCCGAAAGCGGTCAAATCTGCACAGCGTCACGGTGTTCCCTGACCGAGGGGCGAACAAGGAATCGGATCGACGGGAATATTCTGCAACGGGGGGCGATGTTCGTATGCGAGGGCTGTGCGGACTGCGATTTATTTCTACCGTCACGAGATGACCTTCGTCTTCTTCCTGCATGAGGAATCATCGCGGCGCAACAGCGCCGAAACGGCTTGAGGGAAAGTGAAGCGGTGCGCCTTCATGGCGCCCGTGCCCGCCGCCGAACCGTGAGCGTTCTATCGACTTATCGCCTCCGCCCGCTCGGCATGACGCGTCGCTGAGCCGCACCGGAAGCACCCGTCACAGCAGAAGCGGCCCTGCCAGGCTGCCCATTTCCACCGACGCACGATCGCCTTCCCGTCCCCAACCACGCACCCCGAGGTGATTGATCAATGATCGGTAGGTTAGGAGCCCATGCCGTTCGGACGGCGGAGGTGTCCGGTGTAGATGTCCAGGGGCGGGGCGGCGGGAGGGGCACGGCCTCGGCCGCCGGGGGCGGACTGCCACCGGCCGCCGAGAGCGTGCCCGTAGAAGCCCTGCGGACGTCGGGCGGTCCCCGCACCGGCGGGGAGGACGCGGAGCACGTCCGGCTGCTGGCGGCGCTGCACACACCGCTGCCGCCCATCGTGGTGCATCGTCCCACGATGCGTGTCATCGACGGCGCGCACCGACTGCGTGCCGCACTCCTGCGCGGCGACGACCACATCATGGTCCGCTACTTCGACGGCGCGGAGTCGGACGCCTTCGTCCTTGCGGTCCGGCTCAACAGCGAGCACGGTCTGCCGCTTTCGCTCTCCGACCGCAAGGCCGCCGCGGCCCGGATCGTCGCCTCGCACCCCCAGTGGTCCGACCGCAGGATCGCCCAGGTCGTGGGGCTCGCCGCGAACACGGTGGGGGCCGTACGGCAGCGTTCGACTGCGCAGAATGAGCAGCCGAACACCAGCATCGGCCGGGACGGACGGGTGCGCCCGCGCAACGGAGCCGAGGGACGGCTGCGCGCGGGGGAGCTGATGAGAGCCAACCCGGAGGCCTCCCTGCGCGAGATCGCCAGGCTCGCGGGGATCTCGGCGGCCACCGCCAGCGATGTCCGGGCCCGGCTCAACCGGGGGGAGCCGCTGGTCACGCCGCAACAACGGCAGGCCGTGGTACGGGAGAGCCCTTCGGGAGCGATGGCCCGGCGCTCCTTTCGGCCCGACGGCCCGGCCAGTGATGTCCTGTTGGTGAGCCTCAGCAAGGACCCCTCCTTGCGGCTCACCATGGCCGGCAAGATCCTGCTGCGCGCGCTGCGGGTCTGCTCGGTCGACGCGGACGGGTGGGCGCGCATCGTGGACGCGGTGCCGCCCCACCGCCAGGAGGTGGTGGCCCGCCTCGCCCGGGAGCGCGCCACCGCGTGGCAGTGCCTCGCGGACCGGCTGCTGGAACGGACGGCCGAGACCTCGACCGAGGCGTGGTGAACCGGCTGCCCCTCAGTCCCCGCCGCGAACCGGACGGGGAGCGGACGGGGAGCGGACAGGGAGCGCGGAGCGGTACCGGACAAGGCCGCGCGGTGCGGGCGCGTCGGCGTGCCTGCAGGTTGTGCGTACGGCTTGTGCGTACGGCTTGAGCGCGCGGCTTGTGCGTACGGCTTGTGCGTACGGCTCGTAGGCGGTCGCCGCGCTCAGGGCGCGTCGAGGAACGCGCGGACGTCGCGGGCGAACTCCGGTGCCCCCAGGACGTTGTGACCACCGCGGGGGTAGCGCACCAGCCGTGCGCCCGGTATCCCCGCCGCGGTCTCGTCGAACATCTCCTGCGGCCACAAGTGGTCGCGGCCACCGCACAGCACAAGGGTGGGGGCACTCACCTCGGCCAGCCGGTCCCGGACATCGAAGCCGTCCTCGGCCAGCAGTGTCGCCCTCATGTCCGAAGGGTCGCGCGGCGGCGGATTCAGGCGTCCCGCCATCCACAGCGGCACCATCAGCAGGCGTTGCAGCACCGGGTTGGGGGTGAGGGCGGGGGCGGCTCGATGCATGCCGGAGCGGCCCCGCTCGGCCGCCGCGAGCAGATCCCGGTGAAAGCGCCTGCCGACCGGCCCCAGGGTGTACGCGGCGCAGGCCAGGACCAGCCGGTCGACCACGTCGGGGTGGTCGACCGCCAGTTGCAGGGCGATCGAGCCGCCGGTCCCGTGTCCGAGTACGGGCACGGGACCGGGGAACCGCGCGCGCAGTGCCTCGGCGTGGTCGGCGGCCAGCTCACCGATCGTCGTGCCGACCGGCATGCCGGGGCGACGGTTGGTCCAGAAGACCTCGTACCCGGCGGCGACGAACGGCGCCACCAGCCGGGCCGCCCGGCGCCGCTGCGCACCGGGGGGCGGCACCGTATGCGTCATCGTGAATCCGGACAGGCACACCAGCGGCTTTCCGGAACCGAAGGCGAGATGGGGCAGGCCGGTGCTGAATGTGCCCTGCTTGGCTGCGATATCCACGGGGTCACCTCTCGTACTCGTCGTACTCGATCAGGCTTTGCGAGCGTTCGTGGTCACATCTCGGGTGCGCGGCTACGCTGACGTCCGGACCGGGGCCACCAAATATCGCACGGCACGGGCGAGTCGGTCGGAGGGTCGGTTTCACGAGAAGAGGCGAGGTGTCAGATTGTCCGCCGTACTGCGTCCACAACACCTGGGTCCTTTACCGGAATTCTTGACCGGCGCCGACGCCGTTCCGGTCAAGCGAATACGAACGCCGCTCGGTGACGAGATGTGGTTGGTGAGCGACTACGCCCTGGGCCGCCGAGTGCTGTCCGACCGGTGCTTCAGCAGGGCCGCCGCGGTGGCACCGGGCGCCCCACGGCTGAACTCTGCGGCACCGTCCCCCACGTCGGTGATGAGCCTGGACGGCACCGACCACGCCCGGCTGCGCAGGATCGTCGCGGCCGCCTTCACCACCGGCAAGATGACCGGCATGGCCCCGCTGGTGCGGCGGACGGCAGTCGATCTGCTGGCCGGCATGAGCCGCCTGGACAGCCCCGCCGACCTGGTGTCCTCCTTCGCCGCACCACTGCCGGTGGCCGTGCTGGGCGCCCTGCTCGGGGTGCCCGTCGAGGACCGGGAGATCTTCGGCTCCTGGGTGGAGGTGCTCTTCGACATCACCGCCAGCAGCGATCTGGAGAAGAGCCGGCAGCGGCTCCAGCTGGTCGACTACATGTCCACCCTGATCGACCGCAAGCGGCTGCGGGACGACGACGACCTCCTCACCGACCTCATCCGGGCCCACGACGGCGACGTCCTCTCGCAGGCCGAACTCGTCAGCCTCGGCCTCGCGCTGCTCACCGCCGGCTATGAGACGACGGTCGGGCAGATCGGCCTCGCCGCACTCGTCGTGCTCCAGGAGGGGATTCCCCGGGATTTCGTCAAGGACGATGCGTGGGCGGACGCGTTGGTCGAGGAATTGCTCCGGGTCACCCCGTCGACGGCGATCAGTTTCCCGCGAGTCGCTCTCGAGGACATCGAACTCGGTGATGTCCGGGTACGGGCGGGTGAAGCGGTGGTCGTCTCCCTGCTGCACGGAAATCGCGACGACAAGGTATTCACCGAACCGGAAATACTGCGGGACGACAGGACACCGGCCCATCTCAC
Source organism: Streptomyces mayonensis (assembly GCF_018982965.1). GTDB lineage: Bacteria > Actinomycetota > Actinomycetes > Streptomycetales > Streptomycetaceae > Streptomyces > Streptomyces mayonensis. The sequence goes on from NZ_JACBYP010000084.1 coordinate 32,938, forward strand.
CTTCGGACACGGAATACACCGCTGTCTCGGAGCGCCCCTGGCACGGCTCCAGGTGCGGACGGCGCTCCTCGAACTGTTCGAGTTCTTCCCCGCGCTGCGGCTGGCCGAGGACGGGCCCGCGGCGCCCGCCGTCGTGTGGAAGGACGGACTGATCACCCGGGGCCTCAGCTCGTTGCGGGTGACGTGGTGAGCCGTCGCCGGCACCTGCGGGACACGGAGCCGTGAAGACCGACAGAAGCAGAAGCGGCGGCAGATCCAGCAGAACCGGCAGAACCAGCGCGATCAGTGGGACCAGCGCGATCAGTGGGACCAGCGGGATCAGAGGGATCAGAGGGATCAGAAGGGGCGGGGGACCGACAGTGGCTGCACACGTGGCGGACGGCATGGCGGAGCCGGAGCCGGCGCAGGACGAGCCGATCGCGATCATCGGCATGGCATGCCGCTTCCCCGAGGCCCCCGCGCCGGGCGACTACTGGCACCTGCTGCACGACGGCCGCTCGGCCGTCAGACGCTCGTCCGAGACCGGCAGGTACGAGGGGACGCTGCCCGACCGGGACCGGTTCGACGCCGCCTTCTTCGGCATATCGCCGCGTGAGGCGAATGCCATGGACCCGCAGCAGCGGCTGGCGCTGGAACTGAGCTGGGAGGCCCTCGAGTCGGCGGGACTGCTCCCCGCCGGACTGCGCGGCGGCGACACCGGCATCTTCCTCGGCGTCTCGGCCAACGACTACGCCGGTGTCGTCCGACGCGAAGGAGCGGCACCGCTCTCGCACCACGCCATGGCGGGAACCCACCGCAGCGTCATCGCCAACCGCGTCTCGTACGCACTCGACCTGCACGGTCCGAGCCTCACCGTCGACGCGGGCCAGGCCTCGTCCCTGGTGGCCGTGCACCTGGCCTGCGCCAGTCTGCGGGGCGGCGAGTCGTACCTGGCCCTGGCCGGCGGTGTGCAGCTGAACCTCACCGAGGACGGCGCCGAACTGGCGGAGGCCTTCGGCGGGCTGTCCCCGGACGGCAGCAGCCGTGCCTTCGACGCGCGCGCCAACGGGTTCGTACGGGGCGAGGGCGCCGGCCTCGTCGTGCTCAAGCCGCTGTCCCGGGCGCTGGCCGACGGAGACCGCGTCCACGCGACGATCAGGGGCAGCGCCGTCAACCACGGCGGCAGCGGCGCGGGACTGACCGTGCCCAGCGCGGGGGCGCAGGCCGACGCCGTGCGCGCGGCCCACCGACAGGCCCGGGTCGCCCCTGAAGAGGTGCAGTACGTCGAACTCCACGGCACCGGCACGAAGGTGGGCGACCCGATCGAGGCGGACGCCCTCGGCACGGTGTTCGGCGCACGACGAAGCGGCCGGGATCCGCTCCGGGTGGGCTCGGTCAAGACCAACATCGGCCATCTGGAGGCGGCGGCGGGCATCGCCGGCCTGCTCAAGGTCACCCTGGCCCTGTCCCGCGGCGTGATCCCCGCGAGCCTCAACTTCGAGTCGGCCAACCCCCTGATCGATCTCGACGCGCTCGGCCTGTGCGTGCAGACGCGGGCCGAGCGGTGGCCTGCGCGCGAGGGCACGGAGCGGGTGGCCGGGGTCTCCTCCTTCAGCATGGGAGGCACCAACTGCCATGTCGTCGTGTCGGCGGCGCCCGCCGCGTCCGCCGCTGCGACCACCGCTACCGCCGCGACCGTTGCGGCCGCCGCGACCGTTGCGACTGCGGCGACTGCCGCGACCGCTGCGGACCGACCGGCCGACGACGCCGTCGCGCAGCTCCCGGTGTCCGTGCCGTGGGTGCTCTCGGGACGCGGCGCACAGGCGCTGCGGGACCAGGCACGGAAGCTGCGGGACCACGTGACGGCGAACCCCGCCGACCGGACCGAGGACATCGGCTACTCACTGGCCACCACCCGAACCGCCTTCACCCACCGCGCAGTTGTCGTCGCGGCGGCCCGTGAGGATTTCGTGGCGGCTCTCGAGGCCGTGGCCCTCGGCACGGCGACGGACGCGGTCACCACCGGCAGCGCCACGGAGTCGGGGGAGCCGCTGACCTTCGTCTTCCCGGGTACGGCCGACGCGCTCCTTGACGCCGGGCGTGCGCTGCTGCTCCGCTCGGCCGAGTTCGCGGCGGCCCTTGCCGCGTACGACGAGGCGTTCGCGCCCTGCGGCCTGCGGTCCGCCACCGGCGTACTGCGCGGCACCGAGCCCGACGCGCCAGGTCCTGAGGCGTCCACGGCGTGCGTGTTCGCGGTCACGCTCGCGCTCGTGGCCGTCTGGCGTGCGTACGGCGTCCGGCCGGACGCGGTGAGTGCCCCGGCGGGGCCCGGCACGGTGGCCGCGGCGGTCGTCCGGGGCCTGCTGACACCGGAGGAAGGCGCCCGCCTCGTCGCCGCGGGCGAAGTCGTCCACGAATACGACGAGTTCGCCAGGCCTGCCGCCGCCGACGCCCTGTGTCTCGACGCCACGGGACGGCTCGGCGTGCGTACGCCGGAAACGGGAGCCTGGAGCGCCCCGAACGGTTCGCCGTCCGAGCCGGACTTCCTCACGGCCCTCGGGCAGTTGTACGTGCGGGGCGTGCAGGTCGACTGGAGCCCCGCTTTCGCGGGCACACGGCCCACGGTCGTCGAACTGCCCTCGTACGCCTTCCAGCGGGAGTCGTACTGGTGGCCCGAGGCCGGCACGGAAGCGGCCGACGGTCCCGTGTCCGGGTCCATGCCGCGCTCGGGGGCCTCTGCCGAGGAGACCGTCTTCTCGGTGGTCCGCGAGGTGCTGGGCGGGGGCGCATTCGACGGCGGATCGGCGTTCAGGGACGCGGGCTTCGATTCACTGATGCTGGCCGAACTGCGGGACCGGCTGTCCGAGGTGACCGGCCTTGACATTCCGTCGACAGCGGTATTCGACCACCCGACCCCCCTGGCCCTCAGCGACTTCCTGGCCGCTCTTCAGGAGGATTCCGGCGACAGCGCTCCCGAGCGGGCCATCGAGAAGACGTCACGCGAATCCACCTCCGGTGATCCTGTGGTGATTGTGGGGATGGCTTGTCGTTTTCCTGGTGGGGTGGTTTCGCCGGAGGGTTTGTGGGATGTGGTGGTGTCGGGTGGGGATGTGGTGTCTGGTTTTCCGGTGGATCGGGGGTGGGGTGC
>NZ_JACBYP010000085.1 GCF_018982965.1 Streptomyces mayonensis
GGCCAGTCGGCAGAACTCCACGCCGTCCAGGGCGACATGGGCCACCTCGTGCTCGACGGAACCCACCGCGCCGGGGGCGGGCGGCGGTTCCGGGGCGAGTGCCGGTGCCGGGGCGAGCGCCGGTGCCGGGGGCGGCTGCGGGTCGCGGACGGTTGCGGGTCGCGGACGGTTGCGGGTCGCGGACGGTTGCTCGCGCAGTTCCCCGCGCCTCTCAACACCCGCAGCGCCCCTGAGCACCTGCAGCCACCCGCAGCAGTCCGCAGCAGTCCGCAGCAGTCCGCGGAACGGTCCCCCTGGGCCGCTAGGCGAAGACGACCGTCCGGCGGCCGTTCAGGAGGATCCGGCGTTCCGCGTGCCACTTCACGGCCCGCGCCAGCGCCTGGCACTCCACGTCCCGCCCGATCGCCACCAGCTGGTCCGGCGTGACGTCGTGGCCGACGCGTTCGACCTCCTGCTCGATGATCGGCCCCTCGTCGAGGTCGGCCGTCACGTAGTGCGCGGTCGCGCCGATCAGCTTCACGCCCCGCGCGTGCGCCTGGTGGTACGGCTTCGCGCCCTTGAAGCTCGGCAGGAAGGAGTGGTGGATGTTGATGATCCGGCCGCTGAGCTGCTTGCACAGGTCGTCGGAGAGGACCTGCATGTAGCGGGCCAGCACGACGAGTTCTACGTTCTCCTCGCGCACGATCTCCAGGAGCCGCGCCTCGGCCTCCGCCTTGGTGTCCTTCGTCACGGGGATGTGGTGGAAGGGGATGCCGTAGGAGCCCACCAGTTCCGCGAAGTCGGTGTGGTTGGACACCACGGCCGCGATCTCCACCGGCAGCGCACCGGTCCGCGCCCGGAACAGCAGGTCGTTGAGGCAGTGCCCGAACCTGCTCACCATGAGCACGACGCGCGTCCTCGCGTCGGCCCGGTTGATCTGCCAGTCCATGTGGAAGGCGTCGCCGATCGCCGTGAAGCTGGCGCGCAGCTTGTCCACGGTCACCTGCTCGTCGGCCGAGAAGTGGACGCGCATGAAGAACAGACCCGTGTCGTGGTCGCCGAACTGCTGGCTGTCCTCGATGTTGCAGCCGGTCATGAACAGGTAGCTCGACACGGCGTGCACGATGCCCTGCTTGTCGGGGCAGGACAGGGTGAGGACGTACTGGCCGGCCGGGGCGCCGGCCGTGGGGACGGCGGCGGAGGACTGCTCGTTCATGCAGCACAGGGTCCCATATCCCCCCACCGCGCCCCGAACACCGTCCGTCACCCGGACCGTCATCAGCCGGTCCGGGGTCAGGCGGTCCGGGGTCAGGCGGTCCGGGGTCAGGCGGTCCGGGTCATGATCTGCAGCACTTCCAGCGTGCGCGGCTCCGTGTCCGGGTCCTCGCCGTCACTGGCGGCCAGCCGTACGTGTGCGTCGCGCGCGGCACGTACCGCCTCCGGCCAGTCCGGGTGGTCGAGATAGGCGTTCACCGGCGCGTCGGGGCCGACCTGGTGCATGATCCTCAGGACGCGCAGCACGGCGGTGTCGACCAGCGCCGCCTCCTGCGAGTCGCGGAAGACCGTGCCCACGTACTTCTCGGCGGACCAGTGGTCCAGCCAGGTGTCCTCCACCAGGCGGTAGACCGCGTCGGTGACGTCGCCGTAGCCGTCGACACCGGCCAGCCAGACGTCCCGCTGGAAGGCGGGGGCGGAGAGCATGTGCAGCGCGGAGCGCACCTGGCTGCGCCAGCGCCACCACGGCATGTCGTTGAGTGGCATGCCGCCCATGGTGGAGGAGCGACGGCCGCGACGGGAAGAGTTCTCCGAACCTTGCACGGTCGTCGATCTTACGTTCCCCGCTCCCGCGCCCGTCCGGCCCCCGCTGTTCACCCCGGTGTCACCGTGCGTTGACCAAGGGTCACTCCGAGGTTGGCCGCATGACGGAATCGTACGGATACATGACCGGCAGCCGACCCCACCGCAGCGCTTCGCCCGGCGGTCTCCGACGCCGCCTCCGGGCCGCCCGCACCGGCGTCCTGTCCGCGGGCGCGCTGGCGGCGTGCGCGTCGCTCGCCGTCGGCTGCGGTGTCGTCCCCGGTGCCACGGGGGGCTCGGGGGACGACACGGTCACCGTCATGACCTGGGCGCCGCAGGACACCGGCGCGACCAACAAGCCGGGCATGCCCGCCCTCGCCCAGGCCTACGCCCGTTCGGTCAACGCCGAGGGAGGCCTCGGCGGCCGCAAGCTCGAGGTGCTGACCTGCAACGACCACGACGACGGCGTGACCGCCGCGAAGTGCGCGCGGCGTGCCGTCAAGGAGAAGGCGGTCGCCGTCGTCGGCTCCTACAGCCAGCACGCCGACTCCTTCCTCCCGGTCCTGGAGGGCGCGGGGATCCCGTACATCGGGGGCTACGGGATCACCAACACGGAGTTCACCAGCCCGCTGTCGTACCCGGTCAACGGGGGTCAGCCCGCGCTCCTCGCGGGCCTCGGCAGCGTGCTCGCCGACTCCTGCGGGCCGGTCACGCTCGTCCGCCCCGACACCATCGCGGGCGACCAGCTGCCCCTGCTGCTGGACGCGGGGCTCACCTCGGGCGGCCACGAGCGGGCCCACGACCAGCGCGCCGACGAGGACGCCACCGAGTACTCCGGCCAGTCCGAGCAGGCCCTCGACCGGTCGGCCACCGCTTCCGGGGACCCCGGATGCGTGGTCCCGGCGCTCGGCGACCGCACCAGCACCTTCATGGACTCCTTCCGGCGGGCCCGCGAGGACCACCCTGGCGTGCGGACCGCGACCGTGCTGGGCAGCGTCGACCAGAGCACGGTGAACGCGAGCGGCGGGGCGTCGGGCCCCTACGAGGGGGCGTACGTCACCGGCTGGTACCCGTCGGCGGGCGACCCGGCCTGGGCGGGGCTGAAGGAGCTGGTCAAGGAGCAGGCGTTCGGCGACAACGACGTCGACGCCGCGGACGCCGGGGTGCAGACCACCTGGATCGCCTACACGGTCCTCAAGGCGGTCGTCGAGTCGCTGGGCGACGGCGAGGTGAGCGCCGGCACCGTCCGGCGGGCCCTCGACGGCGGGCTGGAGATCGACACGGGCGGGCTCACCCCGCCGCTGCGGTGGACCTTCGCGGCCGAACTGGCCTCGGTCGGCTTCCCGCGCCTGGTCAACACCGAGGTCACGCTGCAGGTCGTGCGGGACGGCCGCCTGGTCTCGGCCCGCGAGGGAGCGGTGGACACCACCCGCATCCTGCGGAACGCCGACGTGACCTGAGCCGGCCGGAGCGGTACCGGGACGGCCGGAGCGGTCCCGGGACGGCCGGACGCCGGCCAGGACGGGCACCGGCCGGAGCGGTCCCAGGGCGGCCGGACACGGGCCGGAACGGGCACCGGCCGGACCGCGGTCCAGGGGCGACCGGAACGCCGGCCGGGCGCGAACGCCGGCCGGGACACGGCGGGCACCGGCCGGGGCGCTTGGATCAGCCGGATCAGCGTCGGGCCGGCGTCGCGGGCGATCAGAGCTGCGTCGGCTGGCGCTCGGTCAGGCCGTACTTCTTGGCGATCGCGTTCCACAGGCCCGCCGCCTTGGTCTTCTCCTTGCTGGCCGTGCCGCTCTCCCGGTTGCCGGCCGCCGTCTGCTTGGTGGTGCGCGCCTGGCCCTTCTTGCAGCCCTTCTTGCCGGCTGCCTGGTCCGCCCAGGCCGCGTAGTGGTTGTCGGCCGACGCCGAGGCCTTCCACGCCTTGGTGAGCGCGGTGGTCAGCTCGGTGTGCTGGGGCAGCTTGTCCACGGACAGCCCGGAGAGGCTCTCGACCAGGCCGTTGCGCTGCTTGGCGGCCTCGCGCAGGTCCTTGGCCGCCTGGGGCAGGTTCTCGCAGGACTTCACGTCGGCCACCGCGTTGATCACGGTCGTGCGGCCGGTGCCGCTCTCGGCGAGCAGCTTGTCCAGCTCGACGGCCTGCTCCCGGACCGGGTCGGGGGGCGCGGAGGCCGACGCGGACTCGGAGGCGGGGGCCGTGGCCGACACCGTCTGGTTCTCGCCCTTGTCCCCGTCGTCCCCTCCGCCGGCCATCATCGCTCCCGCGCCGACACCGACGACGGCGATGCCCACGCCGACGGCCGCGAGGAGCGGCAGGCGCGATCCGGTGCGCCCGCCACGACCGCCGCCGCCGTTGCCGCGCCGTTTCCCGGCGCCGGTGCCACCGCCGCCGACCCCGCCGCCGGGACCCTGCGGGGCGTATCCGGCCGGGCCGGAGGGCTGGTACTGCTGCGGCTGGTCGAACTGGGGCAGCTGCTGGGTGGCGGAGGCCGGTCCGTCGGCGCCCGGCGCGCTGCGGAAGAGGTTGTCGAACTCGGCGGGCGGCTGCCGTCCCTCGTCGCCGCCGGGCGCCGCACCGTACGGGGCCGGGCCGGGGCCGCCGGGCACGGGCGCGATGTACTGCGTGGCCTCGGCGTCGGGGTTGGCCGCCGGGGGCGGAGCGGCGGGCGCGGGGGGCTGCGCCGGGTACTGGGGGGCTCCGCCGGGGAACCGGGGCGACTCGGCCGGCGCCTGCGCGGGCTGCTCCGGAGGCAGTGCCCCCGGCCCCACGGGCGGTATGTACTGCGTCGCGCCCTCGTCGGCGGGTATGCCGACCGGCGGTATCAGCTGGGTGGCGCCCTCGTCGGCGGGCGGCAGCGGCGCGGCGCCCTGACCACCGTGGTGCGGGTGATGCTGCTGGTGCGCCTGGTGCCCCTGGTTCTGAGGGGACTGATGCTGCGAGTGGGACTGGTGCTGCGAGTGGGACTGGTGCTGCTGCTGGTACTCGGGGAGCTGGTGCCGCCCCTGGTCCAGCTGCTGCGCCTGCTGGTACTGCTGTGGCCGCTGCTCCTGCTGGTACTGCTGGTACGGCGGCTGATCGCCGTACGTCCCGGCCGGTGTCGCGTACGCCGGTGACTGCGTGCCCTCCGCGGGCAGCGGGCCCGGGCCGGACTGCGGCGGCAGGGCGCCGGGCGCCTCGGGCCCCGGCATGGACGGCCAGTTCTGCGTGACGGGCTCGGCCGGCGGCCGGGAGGGCGGCTGAGTGCCGTGCGGGGTCTCCCAGGACTGGGCACCGGGCGGGGCCGGCCAGCCCTGGCCGGGGTCCGGGCCCTGCTGCTCCGGGCCCCAGGGCCGGTCCCAGGCCTGGCCGCCGGGCGGCGCCGAGGCGGGCACCGGACCACCGGCCTGCGGGCCGACGGGCTGCCCGGCCAGGCCGGGGAGCAAGGGTTCGCCGCCGTCCGAGGGCAGCACGATGCCTTCGCGCGCTTGTCGCGGCGAGGGCTCCTCGCCCTGTCCACTCTGCGTCACCGGGACTCCTGTGAATGGGGGACCTTCGGAATCGTCGGCTCACGCTACCGGGTCCCCCGAGCCCACTGCCACGCCGCAGGGGGCGTCAACTCATTCCCTGTGACAGCAGTAACAAAACCGGGCCGCGGCACGCTGTTCATGCACCTTCGCGCGCACCGCACCGAAGTTTCACGCCTGTTCACGCAGCCGCGGCCCCGTTGTTCACGCAGCGGGCTGCAAATCCAGCCGCGCCCCGAACTCCCTGACCACCGCCTCCTCCCGGTAGGGCTCCAGTCGCGCCTGGAAATCCTCCAGGTACTCGGCGCCGCGGTTCGAACGCAGCCCCTCCAGCAAATCCACCGCCTTCGTCGCGGTGTTGCAGGCCTGTTCGACCTCGCGCTGCTGCACCTGGGCCGTGGCCAACAGCACATGCCCGATGGCCCGCCGGCGCGCCCGCGACTCGGGGTGGCCCTCCAGGGACTGGCGCGCGTACCGCGCCGCCGCGTCGGCCTGGCCGAGGTCGCGGTGGCAGTGCGCCAACTCGTCGGCGAGGTAGGCGTCGTCGAAGTGCGCGATCCACACCGGGTCGTCCCCGGCGGCGGGATCGGCCGACTCCATCGCGCCGACCGCCCGGCCGGCCGCCTCGTGGGCCGCCCGTACGTCGCCCAGGAGCGCGTGTCCGCGGGCCTCGGCGGCGTGGAACATCGACTCCGCGCGCGGAGTCACCCGCCCGCGTGCGCCCTCCTGCGCCGCCCGCGCCAACTGCGCGATCTCGCGCGGGTTGCCGAGCTGCGCGGCCAGGTGGCTCATGGACGCGGCCAGTACGTACCCGCCGTAGCCGCGGTCCCCGGCCGCCTGGGCGAGACGCAGCGACTGGATGTAGTACCGCTGGGCGAGGCCCGGTTGGCCGGTGTCGACGGCCATGTACCCGGCCAGTTCGGTCAGTCGTGCCACCGTGGCGAACAGGTCCCGCCCGACCGCCTCCCGGTAGGAACCCGCCAGCAGCCCGGAGACGACGCTGTTCAGGTAGTGCACCAGCACCGGGCGCACGTGCCCGCTGCCGTACTGGTGGTCCAGGTCCACCAGGGCCTGCGTCATCGCCTTCACGGCCGCCACGTCGGACGGGCCCACCCGCGGCCCCGCCGAACGCGACACCTGTGAGTCGGGGGCGGAGATCAGCCAGTCCCGGCTGGGTTCGACGAGCGCGGAGGCGGCCACGGAGGACCCGGACAGGAAGTCCCGGCGCCCCACGTCACTGCGCCACAGCTCGCAGACCTGCTCGATGGCGCCCAGTACCGTCGGCGAGAACTGGAGGCCGACGCCCGACGCGAGGTTCTTGCCGTTGGCCATGCCGATCTCGTCGATCGTGACCGTGCGGCCGAGCTTGCGGCCGAGCGCCTCGGCGATGATCGCCGGTGCCCTGCCCCGCGGTTGCTGTCCGCGCAGCCAACGGGCCACGGAGGTCTTGTCGTACCTCAGGTCGAGTCCGTGCTCGACCCCGCACACGTTGACCCGGCGGGCGAGGCCCGCGTTGGAGCAGCCCGCTTCCTGAATGAGCGCCTGCAGTCGTTCGTTCGGCTGCCGCGCGACGAGAGGCCTTGCGGCCATGGCGTAACCCCCATGCGGTCTCATGCGGTCTCATGCGGTTTCGATGCTGTCCCGGCGCTGTCCCGGCGGACGAGAAGTTCCGGCCGTGAAGATCAATGCCCCGTCGATGTGCCGACAATGCGAGACTTGCGAAGCTTGCGAGGATTGCCGGGAAGACGGCGCGCACCGGCCCGTCGGCCCCAGACGTGGCTACCCAGCTCCCGCGCGGATTCCTCCTGCGCGCCCCCACATTTGCGCCCATGCGCCCCGAATGCGGCACCGGCGCTCCTCCCGCGCGCGCGGCCGCGTAACCCCCGGTGAGCACGGGAGTTGAGTTCCACGTGGAAGAGACCATCCCGGGCATCGAAGCCGCTCAGATCCCGCAGCAGCGAGGCACGTCGCTGCTGGAGACCGCCGTACGCTACGCCGAGGAGCGCCACTGGGACGTGTTTCCCGGCACCTGGCTGACGGCCGCCGGCGGGACGCAGCACTGCTCCTGCGGCGACCCGGCGTGCGCCGCCCCGGGCGCACACCCGGCGCGCGACGACTGGGCGGCGCAGGCGACGGGCAGCGCGAGCGGCGCCCGCCGGATGTGGCAGCAGCAGCCGACGGCCTCGGTCCTGCTGCCCACGGGCCGGACGTTCGACGCGCTCGACGTGCCGGAGACGGCGGGGTTCCTGGCGCTCGCCCGGATGGAGCGGATGGAGCTGACGCTGGGACCGGTGACACTGGCGCCGGACCGGCGGATGCGGTTCTTCGTGCTGCCGGGTGCGGCGGTGAAGGTGCCCGAGCTGGTGCGGCGGCTGGGCTGGCCGCCCCTGGTGCTCGATCTGCGCGTACTCGGGGAGGGGGCGTACGTGGCGGCGCCGCCCACGCGGTTCGGGGCGCACGGTGCCGTCCAGTGGGCGTGCCGGCCGACGCCGGCGAACCGGTGGCTGCCGGACGCGGAGGAGCTGACCCCGGCGTTGGCGTACGCGTGCGGCAGGGAACGCCAGGGATCGAGGGAACGCTAGGGATCGTCGGGCCATCGGGCCATCGGGCCGTCGGGCCGTCGGGGACGCCCGGCGCGGTCCCGCTCCCCGGTGCGGCGTTGTTCCCCCGTAGGGTTCTAAGCCGACGGAGGGAGATGCAGTGAGTGGCAGCGCCGTACGGGTTCAAGGGCTCTGGAAGCGGTTCGGGCAGCAGGTGGCCGTGGGCGGGATCGATCTGGAGCTGCCCGCGGGCAAGTTCATCGGGCTGGTCGGGCCGAACGGCGCCGGGAAGACCACCACGCTCTCCATGGTGACCGGGCTGCTGCGGCCGGACCAGGGGTCGGTCGAGGTCGTCGGGCACGACGTGTGGCGCGATCCGGCCGAGGTGAAGGCCAGGATCGGAGTGCTGCCCGAGGGGTTGCGGCTCTTCGAGCGGCTGTCGGGCCGGGAACTGCTCGGCTACACCGGCCGGTTGCGCGGGCTGCCCGGCACGGAGGTCGACAAGCGGGCCACGCAGCTGCTCGACGTGCTGGACCTGTCCGGCGCGCAGCACAAGCTGGTCGTGGACTACTCGACCGGCATGCGCAAGAAGATCGGCCTGGCCGCCGCGCTGCTGCACAACCCGGAAGTGCTGTTCCTGGACGAGCCGTTCGAGGGCGTCGACCCGGTCTCCGCACAGACCATCCGGGGCGTCCTGGAGCGCTACACCGCCTCCGGCGCCACCGTCGTCTTCTCCTCCCACGTGATGGAGCTGGTGGAGTCGCTGTGCGACTGGGTGGCGGTGATGGCCGCGGGCCGCATCCGCGCCACCGGCACGCTCGCCGAGGTGCGCGGGGAGGCGGCCTCGCTGCAGGAGGCGTTCCTCGAACTCGTCGGCGCCGGCGGCCGGGACGCCGGTTCCGACCTGGACTGGCTGGGCGGCGGAGCCCGATGAGCGCGCCGGCCGCGTCCCTCACGTCCGGCACGCCGGGCGCACGCCCCGCGCCCGGCGCCGCCCCGGTCACCTCGGTCTTCGTCCGGCTGAAGCTGTCCCTGCTCCGCAACGGCCTGCGGCAGTCGGGCGGCCGGCGGGCTGCCTACATCGCCTCGGCCGTCGTCGTCCTGCTCTTCGCCGCGCTCCAGCTGCTCGGCCTGATCGCGCTGCGCGGGTACGCGCACGCGGACTCGCTGGTGATCCTGCTGGCGGCGGTGCTGGCCCTCGGCTGGGCGGTGATGCCGCTGTTCTTCCCGGGCGGCGACGAGACGCTCGACCCCACCCGGCTGGTGATGCTGCCGCTGCGGCCACGCCCGCTGGTCCGGGCCCTGCTCACGGCGTCGCTGGTGGGCATCGGACCGCTGTTCACGCTGTGCGTGTTCGCCGGTTCCGTGGTCGCGGTCGCGCACGGCGGGGCGGCGTACGCCGTCGGTGTCGTCGGCGCGGTCCTGGCGCTGCTGGTGTGCGTGACCCTCGCACGGGCCGTGGCCGCCGCCAACGTACGGCTGCTGACCAGCCGCAAGGGCCGCGACCTCGCCGTGCTGAGCGGGCTGGTCGTCGCGGTGGGCGCGCAGGTCGTCAACTTCGGGGCGCAGCGGCTCGGTTCGTCGGGGCTCGGGCAGCTCGACCCGGTGGCCGACGTGGTGCGCTGGGTGCCGCCCGCTTCGGCGGTCGGCGCGATGGACGCGGCGAGCGACGGGTCGTACGGCGTCGCGCTGGCCCAGCTGGCGCTGACCGCCGCGGCGCTGGTGCTGCTGCTGTGGGTGTGGGCGCGCCATCTGACGCGGCTGATGACCTCGCCGGACGGCTCCACGATCCAGAGCGACACCCGGCAGGTGCGCGAGCGGGGCTCGGCCGGTCCCGCCCGGTGGCTGCCGGCGGGCCGCACCGGCACCACCATGGAGCGCACCCTGCGCTACGTGTGGCGCGACCCGAAGACCAAGGCGGCCTGGGTGACCTCGCTGGCCATCGGTCTGATCGTGCCGGTGTTCAACGCCTGGCAGGGCACCGGGTCGGTGTACTTCGCCTGCTTCGCCGCCGGGATGCTCGGCATCCAGATGTACAACCAGTTCGGCCAGGACACCTCCGCGTTCTGGATGGTCGCGATGACGATCTCCTCGCCCCGGGACGCGTACGTCGAGCTGCGCGCCCGCGCCCTGGCGCTGCTGCTGGTGACGCTGCCGTACGCCACCCTCGTCACCGTCCTGACCACCGCGATGCTCGACGACTGGCGGACCCTGCCCGAGACGCTGGGCCTGTCCTTCGCCCTGCTCGGCGCGATGCTGGCGACCGGCGCGTGGACGTCGGCGCGGTTCCCGTACTCGATCCCGCAGGACGGGCACAAGAACGTCGCGCCGGGGCAGGTCGGGCTGGCCTGGATCTCGATCTTCGGCGGAATGGTGGGCGCCGCCCTGCTGTGCGCGCCGGTGATCGCGCTGACGATCTGGCTGAACGTCAGCGCGGGCGGCGACGGCCTGACCTGGCTGCTGCTGCCGGTGGGCGCGGTGTACGGCGCCGTGCTGACGCTGCTCGGCCTGCGGCTGGCCGCGCCGCGCACGGCGGGCCGACTGCCGGAGATCCTCACGGCGGTCAGCAAGGGCTGACGCCCGCGCGGGGGCCGGGGACCGGCAGCCCAGGGCTCAGGGGCCGGGGCCCGCAGGGGCTGGGGCCCAGGGACATGGGCTCCGCACGGGCTGGGGCCCAGGGGCCGGCGCTCAGGGGCCGGGAACAGGCGACCTGTCCCCCGGCTATGGCCCCGCAGGGCTCCGGGCTCGGTGTCCCGGAGCGAGGCCCCGGGCTCAGGCGTCCGGCAGCGAGGGCCCCGGCTCTGCCCAGCCCCGCAGAGCCCCGGGCTCGGTCTGTCACGGAGCCGAGGCCCCCGCCTCAGGCGTCCCGGAGTGAGTCCAGGAACGGCTCGATCGCCGCTCGCCACGCCTCCGGCTGGTCGTAGTGGACGAGGTGGCCGGCGTCAGCGACCTCCGCGTACTGGCCGCGGGGCAGCACCCGGACCATCTCCTGGGCCTCGGCGCGCCCCAGCTCGCCGTCGAGGCCGCGGACGACCAGGGTGGGGCAGCGGACCTGGGCCAGTTCCTCCCAGTGGGCGTCGTAGACCCAGGTCTCGCGGGAACGCAGCATCTGGTCCGGCTCGAAGACGGGCCGCCAGCCGTCCGGGGACTCGGCCATCACCTCGGCGTAGAAATCGCCCCGGGACGCGTTCGGCCGCTCCACCCACGGGTCGTCCTCACCGAACCACTTGCGTACGTCGGCGAGGGTGGCGAAGGGGACCGGCCACGCACGGAACCACTCGGTCCAGGTGTGCTGCGAGGCGGCGCCGAGGGCGGAGGCCCGCATGTCGCAGATGATCAGGCCGCGCACCAGGTCCGGGCGTTTGGCGGCGAGCTGCCAGGCGGTCAGCGCGCCCATGGCGTGGCCGATCAGGACGGCTGGGCCGAGACCGAGCTGCTCCAACGCGGCCTCGACGTCCTCGACGTAGGCCTCCCGGGTGTAGGAGCCCCGCGGGGGCTTGTCGCTGCGGCCGTGACCGCGCTGGTCGAGGGCGACGGCCCGGTGGCGGCCCGACAGCCAGCGGGCTGTCGGCGCCCAGTGGGAGGCACGGCCCATCAGCCCGTGCAACAACAGCACGCCCGGCCCGTGCCCCGCCCCGTCTCCCGCGGGAGCGCTCCCCCGGGCGGCACGGTCGCGCGCCGGCCCGGTCCCGGGCACGGCCTCGGAATCGGTCTCCGGACCGGCCTCAGGGGCGGTCTCCGGACCGGCCTCAGCATTGGGCTGGGGATCGGTCTGCGGATCGGACCGTGGATCGATCTGCGGATCGGACTTGGGAGGGTCGCCGAACTCCCAGGCCGCGAGACGTACGCCGCCCGCGCCGGTCACATCGATACGCCGCGCCATGGCTCCCTGGCACCCCCAAGCTCCGCTCGGACCATCCCGACACCCCTCCGGGCCCGGCCGGTCCTGTGAACCGTGTCCTGCCTGTCGTGCCTTTCCTGCCGTACTTTCCCGTCCTGCCGTGCTCTTCCCCCGCCTCCTGCCCGCTGTCCCCGCCCACTCCCGCCGTCGCGCCGGGGTCGCCAGACGTCCGCAGACTATCGAATGCCCATTCGAAATACCGGCCCCGGGGAGCAACACCCCTCATTCGAGTGACACCCCTCAGGGATTGATCGCCGCCGCCCAGGGGAGATCTTCAACGGGAGGCGGACCGCTCGGGGAAAACGGGCCGCGGGAGCCGACCCTGGGAGCTCGGGGCTCCGGGTCGGTACAGGGGAGGACAGGCCCCGGCGCCACACGGCGCCGGGGCCCTCTGCGTCTTACCGGCACGTCCCTCCCCCTCTCCGGCCGACGACATCGCTGTCGCCCCCACGGCCCGGAGCACGTTCGTCATATGCCTCACCGCACAGCCTTGCACGCGCGGCGTCCGGACGCTGCGGTTCGGCGCACAGTGCCGCGAATCGGCCAGAATCACGCGCCGGCGCACACCCTTTCGACGGGGCGTACGCCGACGGATCGCCGACCCCGGCCCGTCGGAGCGGGCCGACGGGCTGACGGGCGACGGGCCGACGGGCCGACGGGGCGATCGCTCAGCGCTTGGCGACGAACACGTGGGAGGCGGTGTCCGACTCCAGCTCGGCCGCCTCGCCCCCGCTGCCCACCAGCACACCGCCGGCCGACTCGGTCACGCTCACCACCGAGCCCGGCTGCACACCGGCCCGGCGCAGCGTGTACATCAGCTGCGCGTCCGTCTGGATGGGCTCGCCGATCCGCCGCACGACGACCGTCTTGCCCTCCATGCCCGGGTCGAGGTCGGCGAGCGAGACCATGCCCTCGTCGAGGAACGGGTCGGCGGTGTCCGTCTCGCCCAGCTCCTCCAGGCCCGGGATCGGGTTCCCGTACGGCGACTCGGTCGGGTGGCGCAGCAGCTCGAGGACGCGGCGCTCGACGGCCTCGCTCATCACGTGCTCCCAGCGGCACGCCTCGGCGTGCACCTGCTCCCACTCCAGGCCGATCACGTCGACGAGCAGGCACTCCGCGAGCCGGTGCTTGCGCATCACGCGCGTCGCCAGCCGCCGCCCCTCCTCGGTCAGCTCCAGATGCCGGTCGGCCGCCACGGACACCAGGGCGTCGCGCTCCATGCGCGCCACGGTCTGGCTGACCGTCGGGCCGCTCTGATCGAGCCGCTCGGCGATCCGGGCGCGCATGGGGACCACACCTTCCTCCTCCAGCTCCAGGATGGTGCGGAGATACATCTCCGTGGTGTCGATCAGTCCGGACATACATGCCCCTCGATGAGATTGCCGGGGGTTCAGGCCCACCGGCGCGTGCGCTGGCCCTGCAGTCAATTCTGACGCATACCACCGACAACCGTGCCCTGCCGCGGGAAGCCGGGTCCACGCGGGCCCTCCGCGAGGCGCCGACGCCGTATTGACACCGCGCTGGTCCAGACCGCACCGTGATCCGCGACACAGCCACACCGACCACACCGGAGGGGTCCCGCATGAGCGACCGCAAGCCGGCCGGCCAGTTCCTCGACGCGGCGATCGACCTCCTGCGGCAGGTCCGCGACGAGGAGGCCGACAGCATCGAGGCGGCCGGCACGCTGCTCGCCGACACGGTGCAGAACGGCGGCCGGCTCTTCGCCTTCGGCGCCGGTCACTCGTCCCTCCCCGCCCAGGACGTGGTGTACCGCGCCGGCGGGCTGGCCCTGATGAACCTGCTGACGGTGCCCGGTGTCGTCGGCGTCGACGTCATGCCGGCCACGCTGGGCTCCGCCCTGGAGCGGGTCGACGGCCTGGCGAGCGCCGTACTGGACTCGTCGCCGCTGCGGGCGGGCGACGCCCTCGTCATCATCTCCCTCTCCGGGCGCAACGCCCTGCCCGTCGAGATGGCCGTGCACGCCCGCGCCCTCGGCGTCCGGGTCGTCGGCGTGACCTCGGTGGCGTACGCCTCGGAGACCACGTCGCGGCACTCCTCCGGCACGTTCCTCAAGGACCACTGCGACATCGTGCTGGACTCGCGCATCGCCGTCGGTGACGCGGAGCTCACCCTCGACACCGTCCCGGCCCCCTTCGCCCCCGCCTCGACGGTCGTCACCAGCGCCCTCATGCAGGCCACCCTGGCCACGGCGGCCGCCACCCTCGCCGACCGCGGCGTCGAGCCCCCGCTGCTGCGCTCGGGCAACGTGGACGGCGGCCACGACTGGAACCGACGCGTACTGGAGCAGTACGCCGACCGCATCTTCTACCGCCGCTGACCGCGGCGCGGACCGGCCGCGACGGGCACGGCGCGCGGCCGCCGCGACGGACGAGGACGCGGGCCGCAGGGGCGGACGAGCGCGCAGGCCGGCGGGGGCGGACCGCCGCGACGCCCGCACCGACGTCCCACCACCGCACGACCGCGACACCGCCACCGCACGCTCACGTCACCACCGCGACACCACCAGGACGCCACCGCCCCGCCACCCCGCGCCACAGCCCGCACCACCGCACCGCTCCATCACCACCCCGCTCCATCACCGCACCGCGCCACCGCACCCGCACTACCGCTCCCCCAGCGCCCCGCCCAGGTCCAGGGCCGTCGCGATGCGGACCGCCACGTCCTCGGCGTACATCGCGTCGGACCGCTCGAACGCGCTCCGCCCGGTGCCCCGCAGAAACGTCACGACGCCCAGCGTGCGGCCCCGGCTGCGCAGTACCGCGCACAGGCCGTGCGCCGTGTCCGCCGGCCACTGCCGGGCCGTGGCCCACTGCCGTACCTGCTCGGCGGCCACCGCGCGCGCACCGGCACTGGCCCGCACCGACCCCGCCCGCTCCACGCACTGCACCGCCGGATGCCCCTCGCCGTACCGCACCGGCATCCCGCTCGTGCCGGTGGGCACGCTCGGCCCCGGCGCGCCGGACGGTGTCGCCGCGACCCGGACCAGCCGCACCGGTTCCGCCGCGTCGGTGTCCACCGCCGCACCGCCCACGACCCGGTCGATCAGCGCGTGGTCGGCGAACCCGGCCAGCGCGAAGTCCAGGTGGACGACCGCGGCCTCCGCCGGGTCCTCGCACTCGGCGGCGGCACGTGCCGCCCGGTGCAGCTGGTTGGTCCTGAACCGCAGCAGCGCCGCCTCCTGCTCGGCCTGCTTGGACTCGGTGATGTCCTGGAACAGCCAGCCGACCCCCAGCGGCACCGGCTCCTCCGCCAGCGGCGAGGCCAGCCGCACGAACCCGCTGCGCCAGCACCGGCGCCGCTCGCCCTCCGGTGTGCGCAGCCGCACCCACACCTCGGCCGGTGCGGGCGGCGCACCCTCGGCGAGGACGTGCGTCAGCGCGTTCTCCAGCTCCTCCACACCCTGGGTGAGCAGGTCGCCGAGCGGGCGGCCCAGCACGGCGGTGCGTCCGGCGCCCAGCGCCCGTGCGGCGTGCGCGTTGACCACCGCGGGCCGCAGGTCCGCGTCGACCAGGACGACACCCCAGCTCGCGTCCTCCAGCAGGGCCTCGCTCAGCGCGATGGACCGCTCCAGGTCGATCTGCGCGTGCACCTCGCTGAACGCGCAGTACACCCCCGCGGGCTTCCCGTCGGGCCCCCGTACGGCCGCGGACTGCGTCCGCACCAGGACCCGTCCGCCGTCCTTGGTCAGCAGCGCGAACTCGTGCACCTGACGCCCCGGCGCCCGCATCGCGGACAGCAGCCGGTCCTCCACCTCACCGGCGTCCGCGCTGCGCACGGCCCACCCGGCGAAGCCCTGCCGGCCCACCGCCTCGGCGGCGCTCCAGCCCAGGATCCGCTCCGCCTCGCGGTTCCAGTGGGTGACCACCCCGTCCGCGTCGAAGGCGCACAGGGCGGCGTCCATCCCGTCGAGGAGCGCGGCCAACAGGTCCGCACCGTCCCGATCGGGCTGCTCCGGTCCGTCCGGACCCAGCTCGTCGGTGGTCCCACTACGCCGCGAAGCACTCACCCGGACCCCCTGCAGGCCGCGTCCGCCGTACGGTACGCCGGTTCACTCACTGGCCTTCATTCAACCTGGCCTTCATTCAACTCGAACGTGACGCAGCACACAGCGGGTTCCCGCAAGTTCGCGGAAATCGTTGTACTGCGGAAACCCTGCATACGCCCCCGTCACGCAGGGGCATACCGCGCGGCGCCGGGAAACCGCGGCTCCCGCGCGTTCGCCGCGCGTGAAACCGTAGGTGACCAGCGAAGACTCGTCCATGGGTGATCGACGGCGGATCGGATCGAAAAAACTGATTGATCGGCGGCCGACCGGTTCCTACGCTGGGCGGTACACAAGAAGGGAGGTGGTTCGGCAGATGTATGACAACCGGACGCGTGAGGTGACTGCGGGCTAGCGGCTCGCCACCACACTCAGTGCGGTGCCGGACCAGTGCGCGACAGATGCGTGCAGCCGGCCCAATCCCAAGCAGTCACCCGACCCGCGAGTCGCCGGTACGTCCGGCCGGCTCCTCCACGGAGGAACCAGACTCGCGGGTCGCCTGCGTTCCGGGGCCCGTCGGCCCGTGCCTGCCGGCCCGCGCCCCTCACCCCATGCTCCTCACCCCATGCTCCTCAGACCGCGATGTCGGCGTAGCCCTCGATGTCGTGCGGGTCCCGGGAGCCGGGGCCCGTGTAGCGGGCGGAGGGGCGGACCAGGCGGCCGGTGCGCTTCTGCTCCAGGATGTGCGCGGACCAGCCGGCGGTGCGGGCGCAGGTGAACATCGAGGTGAACAGGTGGGCCGGGACCTCGGCGAAGTCCAGCATGATGGCGGCCCAGAACTCGACGTTGGTGGCCAGCACCCGGTCGGGCCGGCGGGCGTGGAGCTCGGCGAGGGCGGCCTTCTCCAGGGCCTCGGCGACCTCGTAGCGCGGGGCGCCCAGTTCACGGGCGGTGCGGCGCAGGACGCGGGCGCGGGGGTCCTCCGCGCGGTAGACGCGGTGGCCGAAGCCCATGAGGCGTTCGCCCGCGTCGAGCGTCTTCTTGACGTAGGCCTCGGCGTCGCCGGTGCGCTCGATCTCCTCGATCATGTGCAGGACGCGGGAGGGGGCGCCGCCGTGCAGCGGTCCCGACATGGCGCCGACGGCTCCGGAGAGCGCGGCCGACACGTCGGCGCCGGTGGAGGCGATGACGCGGGCGGTGAAGGTGGAGGCGTTCATGCCGTGCTCGGCGGCGGAGGTCCAGTAGGCGTCGACGGCGGCGACGTGCTTGGGGTCGGGTTCGCCGCGCCAGCGGATCATGAAGCGCTCGACGACGGACCCGGCCTTGTCGATCTCGCGCTGGGGCACCATGGGCAGGCTCTGGCCGCGCGCGGACTGGGCGACGTAGGACAGGGCCATGACGGCGGCGCGGGCGAGGTCGGCGCGGGCCTGCTCGGCGTCGATGTCCAGGAGGGGCTTGAGTCCCCAGACCGGCGCGAGCATGGCGAGGGCCGACTGCACGTCGACGCGGACGTCGCCGGAGTGGACGGGGATGGGGAACGGCTCGGCGGGCGGCAGGCCGGGGTTGAAGGCGCCGTCGACGAGCAGGCCCCAGACGTTCCCGAAGGAGACGTGGCCGACGAGGTCCTCGATGTCGACGCCGCGGTAGCGGAGGGCGCCGCCCTCCTTGTCGGGTTCGGCGATCTCCGTCTCGAACGCGACGACTCCCTCGAGCCCGGGTACGAAGTCGGACATCAGGCGGCTCCTCGTGATCGTGATCTGTGGCGACATGCGCGGCGACCTGGGCGGAAGCGGTGCGGTCGCCTCCATGGATCCACGGTCGTCCCTCGACTCGCGGTCCTGCCGGTCTCCCTGTGATGCCCCGTACGGCAGGCGGTCATCCAACCGGAGCGGGACCAAGCACCATATCCCCGGGCGCCGGGGTTGGGGAGTGGTCGCGGCACTCAGTGCCAGTGCGTGACGAAGGTTCCCGTGCCGAAGGTTCCAGGGCCGCGCGGGGCAGCGGCGCGGATGCGGCAGGATGGGCGGCGTGACCGATCGCGAAGCCGATACCGCCGTGCCCCCCGCGTCCGCCGCCTCCTTGGAACTCGCCTCGATGCGCAAGCAGTACCGGGCCGAGGGGCTGTCCGAGACGGAGCTCGCGGCGACGCCCGTCGAGCAGTTCGCACGCTGGTTCAAGCAGGCGGCGACGGACGGCGGGCTGTTCGAGCCGAACGCCATGGTCGTCTCCACGGCGGACACCCGGGGGCGCCCCAGCTCCCGCACGGTGCTGCTGAAGCACTTCGACGCGCAGGGGTTCGTCTTCTACACCAACTACGACTCCCGCAAGGGCCGCGAGCTGGACGAGAACCCGTACGTCTCGCTGCTGTTCCCGTGGCATCCGATGGCCCGGCAGGTCGTGGTCACGGGGGTCGCGCGACGCACCGGCCGGGACGAGACCGCCGCGTACTTCCGGACCCGTCCGCACGGCTCCCAGCTGGGCGCCTGGGCCAGCGCGCAGTCGACGGTGGTGGCCGGGCGGCGCGCCCTGGACGCGGCGTACGCCGAACTGGCGGCGCGCTACCCGGCCGGCGAGCAGGTGCCGGTGCCGCCGCACTGGGGCGGGTTCCGGGTGGTGCCGGAAACGGTGGAGTTCTGGCAGGGCCGGGAGAACCGCCTGCACGACCGCCTGCGGTACGTCACGGAGACGGACGCCGGGGGCTGGCGGGTGGAGCGGCTGAGCCCGTGACCGAGCAGGCAACCAGCCGGGCGGAGCCTCACAGCTTGCCCCACACCAGCCTGGTGCGGTGGCCGCCGAGAACGCGGGAGAACCGGGACTGGAACCCCGGTGTGAACTGGGGCCAGTTCCAGAACCGGAAGCCGAGGTGGGCGAAGGCGAAATAGTCGTCGGCCCAGCGCCACTCGGGGAGCGGGACGGGCTCGGTGCAGGCCGGGCACGCTACTCGCGCCGATCCGGTCTGCTGCCACTCGTCCACGGCGTCGCCGAAGGGCTGCCAGATCTCGTCGATCGGCTCCCAGCCGTCGGTGACCAGGGACGTGGTGACGGCGCAGTGCGGGCAGGTCACCGCCTCCGGTTCGCCCTGGCCGCCGTCGAAGACTGTGCGCCCCACCTCCACGGCCAGTCCGTCCGATGGCTGCCAGTCGGCGTCCTCCTCCGCCACGGCGCGGTGCCAGTTCGGGCCGGGCGGATGCCCGAGCGGCTCGCCGAGAACACAGCCGGTGCGCTCAGCGAGGACGATGCCCTCGGCCGTCAGCCACCCGACCACGCGGTCGGCAAGCAGTGCCGCCTCGTCGGCCCCCGCATCGAGGTCGACGATGGTCTGGAAATGATCACCCATGCGGAGACCGTAGGCCCCGCCGCTGACAAGGCCTCAGCCCAGCGTCTCGTCCAGCAGTCGCGCCCACGGCAAGAGAGCTATGCGCGGCGCGTCAGTTCGCGAAGCCGGCAACAGGTGACGGTGATGTCGTATCTGCGCGCGTTGTTGCGAGCCGCCCTGGGCAGGACTCTGCGCCGATCAGAGTCCCCTCCCATTTCGTCCAGGACCATGGCCAGCGAGCGCGGATCACCCGGGGTGTAGGGGACGCCGGTGCCCCCGAGGATCTCCCTCACACCGGGAAGATTGGAGTAGACAACCGGAAGTCCGTGCGCCTGGGCCTCAATGAGGACGAGCCCGAAAGCCTCCAGCCCCCTCGTCGTGAAAACGAAAGCGTCGTAATCCGGCAGGCGACTCCACAGTACTCTGCGGGGTAGAAATGGTTCAAAACGAATCCTGCTTCGCAGCCCGAGTTCGACAGTCCGCTGCTCCAGATGCTCCCGTAGGGTTCCGTCACCGATCACGGTCAAGTGGTGCGGCTGGTCGGTTAACGCGAGAGCTTCCACTGCGGTGATCGTGGATTTATTGTCGTCCAGGCGGCCGGCGTGCACCAGAGAGAGGGGACCCGTTCCGGTCGGCGATTCATCGCGCACCCGGGCACCGCTCAAGGGGATACCCCAGGGGATGACGGTGAGCCGGTCGGAGAATTGGCGTCCGGTGAGGCGGTCGATGCGCGCGGCGAGTGCGGAGGTTGGGACAACGATCGCTGTGCTTGCCGCAGCCACCTCATTCATGGCGTCGCGTTCCAGCGCACTGCGCTCGGCCGCCATCACTTCGGGGCCGTGGGCAACGGCGATGACGGGGATGTCGCCGGCGGTCCGGGCGAAGGCCAGGCTGAGAGCGAACCCGAGGTACTGGGCGTGAATGACATCCGGCTGGAACTTCTTGACGAGCGCACCGATCTCACGCGTCAGCTCCGTAACGTACGAGTCGAAGTCCGGTCCGTGAGGACGCTTCGCGGTGGAGAGGGCTATCAGTTGATCAAACGCATCTTTCCAACCTTGATCTACCGGTTCCCTGCCCAGGAAGGTCGTGCGGATTTCAGGCATCGCACCGTAGAGGTCGTTGACGAAAATCATACTCCCGGAAGAAGGCGCGGAAATACGGTTAATACCGGTCAGGACGTGCGGTGACTTGACGGTCACGTGGAAACTCCATTCATGGGTGACCATTAGGCCGGAATCACAGTTGCCTCGGCTCGGGAATCACCGGCGGAGTTCTGTGTCTCGCGCACACGGGGAGGTGCCCACCACGACGCCAGGTGTGGCGTGAACACGGCCATGACTTCCTCGACTGGATGCAAGTATCCCTTCCTATCCTGTTCTGCCGTCCACGCCCTGACTGCCGATCGGGGGTATACAGGATTTATGCCAACTTCTCCCTTGGGGAGGATCCCGTTGAAGGGGGTGGGGATCCCTTCAACGTTCCAGTAATCCCAAGCCTCAAGAGCTTTGGCCTTCTCAAAGCAGTGGTACAACTGTCGGTAGCGGGGCATGTACCGGATCTCACGGAAGACCATCTGGCCGATCAATCCGGGCGCAACTTTGCGAAGCGAACTGAGGTCAGCGCCCTGGAAGGTGACCGATGCCGCATCTTGGGACGGATGCAGCGCAGTGCAGGCGAAAAGGTGGGACAGCCTTCGCCTGACGTACTCAGCGACTCCCGGCCCAAGAGCGGGCTCAATGCCCTCGATGAGCTGGACGAGCCGGTGATGGTGCGGGGCGAAACGGGCCAGGTCGAACAGCTGGCCCATGCTGTCCACTGCGGTGAAGACGAGGCGCTTGTAGAGCCAGTTGTTCAGTTCTCCTGCCTGGGCGCACCTCTTCGTCTCCGGAGCAGCGGAGTGGAGCATCAGGTACTCGGACAGAACCTCAAAATATAAGTAGCCGAGGAATGGCACGTGAGCCACGGCGTCCGACAGCTTGTCGATGAACTCGGTTGCCGGGGTGGCGTGGCCGGCGGCGTTGCGCAGGACGACGTCGAGGAATCCGGCCGCGGTGCCCAGCCTGGCCAGCACGGCGCGGTCGAGCTGGTCGCTCTCGGTCGGCGTGAGGAAGCTCTGGTAGCGCCGGTGGGTACGCAGGTGGATGGGACCGAGATGCAGGTAGTCGACACCCTTGGGCCGGATCGGTGCATCCGGGATGACCTCGAAAACCATGGGCGTCGTGGAAGGCTTCGTCTGCATCAGGTAGGCGCCGAGGTTATGTGGGCGCAGTCCCCCGCGCTGACTGACGAGCGGCGAGCAGTAGAGGGCCCCGACCAGGCAACCGGTGGATACGTGCAACTCCCGGCTCGTGCGGATGGCGTCGATGTTCCTGGTGACGTGCAGCAGGTACATCGGCTGGCCGCTGACGAGCGCTTCGGTCATTGCGTTGTTCTGTATCAGCCAGCCATTGGGGGTTGAACGTTCCAGATATTCACGCCAGTCGCTCTCGCTTTCGGTCAGCGAGGCAGGATTACGACGCTGCACGGGCATGGTGTAGTCCGTGTGTGCGTGCTCCCATTCGTCGCGCAAGACAGCTCCCGGAGATGGAGGATCAGCGTCAGGTGGGCGGGTATTTCGACAAGCTACAGAGTCTCGATGTTCCCTCCGGAAAGACGGTTTCGGCAGTCGAGAACATAGGTCGCGAATTCCTCGATCATTGGGAGGTCGAATCGCGGGTGATCCATGAGAAGAACCACTGCATCAGCGGCTGATACCTCCTCCGGGGTCGCGTCGACCCGGGGCACGTTCAGCTTGGCCTCGTCGCTGTCCGGGATGTTGGGTTCGGCGCCGTAGACGTCGGCGCCGAGATCGATGAGGAGTTCGGCGATGCGTGTTGAAGGGGAATTGCGGAGGTCGGTGGCGTTGTACTTGTAGGTCAGGCCGAGCAGCAGCACCCGAGACCCCCTTACGGGCATGCCGCGCTTGTCGAGTGCCTCCACGAGACGCTGGACCACATAGTCGGGCATGCGCCGGTTCACGTCGTCGGCGAGTTCCGCAAACCGGAAAGGAACTCCAAGCTCCTGCTGGGCCTTCCACGAGAGGAACATCGGGTCAACGGGCAGGCAGTGGCCGCCGACCCCCGGCCCCGGGGTGAACCGTGTGAAGCCGAACGGCTTGGTCGCGGCGGCGTCGATCGCCTCCCAGATGTTCACGTCGAGGGAGGCGGCCAGCATCGCCATCTCGTTGACCATCGAGATGTTGACGAACCGGAAGGTGTTCTCGATCAGCTTGGCCAGTTCGGCGACCTTCGTCCCGGACACCGGCACCGTGGTCTGGAAGATGCCGTCGTAGAACCCCTTGATCACATCGAGTGATCTGGCGTCAGTTCCGGACACCACCTTCGGTGTCCCGTCGAACGACCATCGCTTGTTTCCGATCCGCTCGGGACTGAAGCCGGCCTGGAAGTCCACTCCGCCTTCGAGGCCCGACACTTCTTCCAGAACCGGCACCAGCAGCTCCTCGGTGGTGCCGGGGTAGGACGTGGACTCCAGGACCACCGTCGCGCCGGGGCGAAGGTGCTCGCCCAGCGTCCGAGTGCAGGACTCGATGTGGGTCAGGTCGGGCACGCCGTCCCGCAGCGGAGTCGGCACGGTGACCACCGCGATGTCGAAGCCGGCCAGGTCGGCAGCGTCGACGGTCGCGGCGTAGGCTCCGGAGTTCAGCAGTGCGCGCAGCCGCGAGGATTCCACGTCCCTCACATGGGACCGGCCGGCAGTGAGCTGCTGGACGCGGTGCGGGTCCACGTCGTAGCCGACGACACGATGCCCCACCTCGGCGGCACGTACGGCCAGAGGAAGCCCCACGTAGCCCTGACCAGCGACAACTACCTGCATGACAACTCCTACTCGATTGCGGTGTTTGAATGGACCGTCGTTCCTGATCTGGCGAGGAGAAGCGCTGTGCCCTTGGTGTCGGTCGTGATGCCCGTGTACAACTCGGCAGCGACGTTGAGCGCGGCGGTCCGGTCGGTACTCACGCAGACACACAGCGACCTGGAGCTGCTGGTCACCGACGACCAGTCGTCCGATGACTCCATGGACCTCCTCATGGAGTTCGCCCGGCAGGATGAGCGGGTCCGGCCGAAGCGAGCGCCTGAACGCGGCGGGGCCGGCCGAGCCCGCAACCTGGCCATCGAGCGAGCCAGGGGCGACTTCGTAGCTTTCCTCGACAGCGACGACATGTGGCTTCCGGAGAAGACTGAGAAGCAGCTCGCCTTCGCCACGAAAGGTGATGCGCCGTTGACGTTCACCTCGTACTTCAAGATGGATGCCGACTACGGCGGCGAGAGCACCGACTGGGTTCCGAACGGTCGGGTGATCCGTGCGCAGGAGCACGTGGACTACCGCGCGATGCTGGTCCGAGACCACATTGGTGCCCTCACCGCCATGTACGACCGCGGTGTCCTGGGCACGAGGCTGATGCCGGAGATGCGCAAGCGCCAGGACTACGCCCTCTGGCTGTCGATCATGCGGGATGGCGCTGACGCCCGGGGCCTGGCCGAGCCGCTTGCTGTGTACCGGGCCAACCGGGCGGGGTCGCTGTCCTCCAACAAGCTGTCGCTCGTGCAGTACAACTGGACCCTGTATCGCGAGCACGAGCATCTACCGGTCCCGCGGGCGATGCGGGCGCTGGCCGGCGCTGCGTGGCAGTCGCTGCGCAACTCGCGCATCTAGTTCCTGGGGACCAGAGTCGTCGGCCGGTCACGCGGCCGAGCCGTCGCAGGCGCTCGTACGCAGGAACAACTGGAGGAGCAGCCGCCGGTCAGCGGCAGGGACGGTCTCCTGGCCTCGGCCGAGTGCCTCCCGGCCGTGCAGGAAGCGGCGCTGGTTCACGATGAGGTAGTCCCCCGGCTGGAGCATGAAGGAGACCTGGCCCCGGACGAGTTCTTCGGCGAGTTCCCTGGCGGCGTCGGCGTGCGCCTCGCCGAGGACGGACCTCGCCAGCATCTTGCCGGTGAACCGGACGAACCCCTTGCCCGGGTCGGAGCCGTCCAGAATCGGGAACGGCTTGTACTCCTCGCCCACGCCGAACAGGTCGAAGAAGGTCCCGTAGCGGTAGGCCGACTCCGCCAGCAGGGTGCGGCAGTCCTCCGTCAGACGTGCCGCCGCCGCGTGGGCGTCGGAGAGAATGCTCGGACCGCCGCCGAGCGGGTCGGGGCGAACACACAAGAGCGTGGTGTAGTCCGGGGGCAGGGTCGCGTTCACCAGGTCCATATGGAAGGCGTTGTACCCGATTCCGCTGGATTTGCCGGGATCTTTGTTGATCTTGACCCCGATGTCCTTCCACAGGGGCCACCGCGGGAAGGGCGAGAAGGGGATGGCCACCTCGGCGGCGAAGGTAGTAGCCAGTCGAAGGAACCGGTCATCGTCGGTCCCCAGCGCCTTGGCAAGGCCCCCCAGGCGCAGGACGGCATATCCGCCGCCCTCCCCGGTCAGCGCGCGGCGCAGCGTCGCGACGGTCTGCTCGAACCGTGGGGTGGCCGTCAGCTCGTTCCGGTACTGCTTCATGGTGGACTGCGCGAGGGAGGGACCGTCCAGCTCCCAGGTGGGGAGTAAGAGGTCGGTCAACGCAGCTTCAAGTTCACCCGGGATGTCGATGAACACGCGGAAACTCCCGTCTTTTGGTGCGTTCGGGCGCTGCCGTCGGCCAGGTTCAAGGCGGCCCGAATGCTCGGCTACTTCGTACGGAAAGAAAAACATAGAGCGTCTTGGCGGTTCGAGGAAGTAGAAAATAAGCAACAGACGAAAGTGGCATATGCGAGAACAAAAGAAGCAGTGTCGAGGCACAGCAAATCGCGGTGCATAAAATACCCTTCCGTGGCGCGGGCAGCATTGAATACCTGGGCCATTAGGTCGAGGAGACCTCGTGAATGGATCGGCCCAGGTTTCGAAGGTATGACTCAAGGAGATTTTCGCTCGATCAGTCACCCTCTCTCTGAATCGGAGCTGAAAACCGCCAGGATGGAAGAATCTCGCCATCCTCGGCGGATTCCGTGAAGTCGCCCTCGACGCACCCGGTACACCACGGAGGGCGGCATGGACTACGGCTGGCGGCACGCACGATCACGGCGACAGTGCCCGCCCAGACCGCGATGCCGAAGACGCCGATGAGTGCACACGCCTCTGCACTGCTGGTTACCCTGCTAGTCACTGCCGTTCTCCTCAATAGGGCCTGGTCGACGGCCAACTCGGAAGGGGCGCGCGCCGGCCAAGCCCGCTTCAGGTGACGGGAGGGCCATTCCGAACACCCCCCATCACCGCTTGTGCATCCCAAAGGCGTCTCAATCGAGCCGAGTTGAGATACATGGACCGACCCTCCATGCGCTACTCCAGAGGTCGGAACCGGGCCGTGCCCCCTGGCCGTGCGCATCTCGTTGACCGCGTCCTCACCACCGGCCTCGCCCTCCCGGCATCCCAGCACAGTCAGCCGCTGGGGGCAGTCGGGCTCAGGTCGCACGCCAGTCCCGCCTCGGACAGGAGCGCCAGGGTCCAATCCCCGCTCGGCAGTGGCCACACCTGTCACCCTCACAACCAGAACCTGACGATTTTCCCATCGGAGAGCGGGATCAGCTCGACGCGCCGGGATAAACCGACAACGAGCTGCAACCCCCGACCGTTCTCATCTTCCTCACCGGAGGATCTTGGCTCCGGCTTGGTGAACGATCCGTCCTTCACGTCAACCGCGCCCGAGGACCACACCGTGACCTCGAAACGCTCTCCGGAAGCGTGTTGGACCGCGTTCGTGGCGAGTTCGCCGACGAGCAGCGCGCAGGTGAACGCCTGCTCTTCGGTGCCGCCAGCCCGTGCGAAGGCGCTCGTCACCCAGTCCCGCGCCGCGCCGACCGCAGCCGGCAGTCGCGGAAACGAGCTTCTATCCACGAACGCGATTTCCTGTTGGTGCTGATCTGTGCGCATGGCAGCCTCCAGCACGCGACTGTCGGCCAGCCGCGCAAGACGAACACGCACCGCTACGAGCCCTGCCCGGCGCGTCGCCACCGAGTGTGCTGCGTACGTAACTGCGTACGCAACCCCAAAGCTCGAATTGCCCCCGGACGTGCCACGATCGGGTGGCTTCGCGCTACCCTGCGGGCGGAAACCCGCCGACAGAAGGGAGGGGTGATCTTGGCGGTCAACACCGCAGCCCTGCGGGCACGCAAGCGGTTCGGCGAAGAGCTGGCGCGCGTGCGCAAGAACACGCTCCGCGACGGCAAACGCGTCCAGCAGATCGACGTCGCCAAGGCGATCGGGCGCGCCACCTACCACCGCTACTCGCAGATCGAGACCGGCAAGTCATGGCCCAAGGACGACGAGTGGGCCACGATCTGCAAGTTCCTCAAAATGGACCCGGTCACGCGGGCCAAGTTGTCCACGATGATCAGCGAAGGCAAGGCCATCGCCGGCGCATGGTGGACCGACTATCAGGAGGACTTCCCCGAGAGCCTCATCGAGTTCATCGCCTTCGAGGACGCCGCCGCACGCATCATCACTTCGGCGGTCGGGGCGATTCCGGCTCTGCTGCAAACGGCCGACTACGCCCGCGCCTGGACCGAAGCGGTGGCCAGCTCGGTCCTGACCCCGGACCGGTTGGAGCGATCCGTCACGCTGCGCCGCAGCCGACGAAACGTCTTCGAGAGGCCGCGCCCGGCCTCCCTCGAAGTCATCGTCAGCGAGGCTGTGTTGAAGCAGGAAGTGGGCGGAAAGAGGGTCATGTACGAACAGCTCGGCTCACTGCTGGACGACGCCGCGAAGCACAGGGTTACGTTCCGGGTCATCGCAGATTCAGCCCCGGCGACCCTCGTGTACCCCTTGAATCTCCTGGAGTTCGACGGGGAGGGCGAGGACCCCATCGCCGTGTACGACACGATGACGGGAATGCTGCTCCGGAATGCCTCTCGGGACGTTCGGGAGGCGCGCTACTACCTCGACGCCATGCGGGCGCTGTCCATGACCCCTGCGGAGTCGCTGGATATTGTTCGATCGATCAGGAAAGAGCTGTCCCGTGTCTGACCAGTCCGCCCTCGCGAGCCAGATCGTCTCCGAGGGAGATTTCTTCAAGTCGTCCTACTCCGGCAGCGGCAGCGGTTCAGAATGCCTGGAAGTGGCGCCGCTCGCCGGCGGCATACGGGTACGGGACTCCAAGAACAAGCGGGGCGCCGTGCTCAACTTCCCCTCCGTGGGCTTCCAGGCGCTCCTCGCAGCAGTGAAGGATCCCGGTTCCCCTCTTGCCGGCTGACCTACGGGACGAGGCCTGCAGCCTGATGGTTCAAGGGGCGGGCCTCGTCATGACCGCCGCCGTGGCTTCGGCTCCCCCGCGATCGTCCTTTTCCCCTTGCGTGCGGGCAGCTTGGGCTGGTCCGTCCTGTCGGTCCCCAGCGCCTCGTCCAGCAGCCTCGCCCACTGCGCCACCACCCGCCCCCGCCGTGCCCCGTCGTCGGTGAGGAGGTTGGCGAGGCCCAGGCCGCGGGCCATGTCCAGGAGGCCCTGGACGGTTTCGCGGGTGCCGGGGCGGGACTCGTCGGCGCCGAGGAGGTCGACGGCGATGCGGTGGGTCTCGCGGCCGACGCGGGCCTCCAGCTCGGTGACCCGGGCGCGCAGCTGCTCCTCGTCACAGGCGGCCACCCACAGGTGCAGGGCGGCGCGGAAGAGGGGGCCGGTGTAGAGGTCGACGAGGGCGGCGACGACGGCCCGGCGGTCACCGGGTGCCGCGCCCTCGGGGAACAGGGCGCGCAGCGCGGTGGAGCGTTCCTCGGCGACGTACTCCACGGCCGCCGTGAAGAGGTCCTCGCGGGTCGGGAAGTGGTGCTGGGCGGCCCCGCGCGAGACGCCGGCGTGTTCGGCGACGACGGTGACCGTGGACCCGGCCCAGCCGCGCTCCGCGAGGCAGGCCACGGCGGCCTCCAGGAGCCGTTGTCGGGTGGCCCGGCTGCGGTCCTGCTTGGGGACGCGTTCGGCGCGCTCCGCCGTGTTCGCGGCGTCGTTCACACCACCCATGCGGGATCCCGTCGTTCGAGGAAGGCCGTCATCCCCTCGCGGGCCTGCGCGGAGGCGAACAGCCGGGCCGAGAGCGCGGTGAGGTCGGCCGCATCCCGGTCGAAGGCCTCCAGCACCCTAGCCGTGAGCAGCCGTTTCGTCTCGGCCAGACCTTGTGGTGAGGCGCGGCGCACACCGTCGAGGACGGGTTCGAGTACGGCGTCCACGTCGTCGCCCGCCGCCGTGAGCAGGCCGATGCGGGCGGCCTCGGCGGCGTCGAAGCGTTCGCCGGTGAGGCAGTACCGGGCGAGGGCGCGGGGGTCGGTGCGCGGCAGCAGGGTCAGCGAGACGACGGCGGGCGCCACGCCGATGCGGACCTCGGTGAGGGCGAAGGTGGACGCGGCCGAGGCGACCGCGATGTCACAGGCGCCGACCAGGCCGAGGCCGCCCGCGCGGACGTGCCCGGCGACCCGGGCGATCACCGGTTTGGGCACCTCGGCGACCTGCCGGAACAGGCCGGTGAGGGCGTCCGGGTCGGGCGGGTCGCGCAGGTCGGCGCCCGCGCTGAAGGTGGTGCCGGTGTGGGTGAGGACGACGGCGCGGACCTCGGGGTCGGCGCCCGCGTCCGCGAGGGCGGCGGAGAGGTCGCCGACGAGGGCGGCGGACAGGGCGTTGCGGTGGTGCGGGGAGTCGAGGGTGAGGGTCTCGACGCCCCGCGCGCGGGTGCGGGCGACCGTGGTCACTGGTGGTGCTCCCTCAGCTGCCGGCGCAGGATCTTGCCGGACGCGGCCCGGGGCACGGCGTCGGTGAAGGTGACCTTGCGGACGCGTTTGTAGGGGGCGACGCGTTCGGCGACGTACATCATGATCTCGCTCTCGGAGGGACCGGGCGGGGCCGGAGCGCGTACGACGAAGGCGTGCGGGACCTCGTTGCCGTCCTCGTTGTACTCGCCGACCACGGCCGCGTCGGCGACGCCGGGGTGGGCGAGCAGGAGGGCCTCCAGTTCGGCGGGGGCGACCTGGAAGCCCTTGTACTTGATCAGTTCCTTGACACGGTCGACGACGAACAGCCAGCCGTCCGCGTCCACGTGTCCGACGTCCCCCGTGTGCAGCCAGCCGTCCGCGTCGATCATGGCGGCCGTGGCGTCGGGGCGGCCCAGGTAGCCCTTCATGATCTGAGGCCCGCGGATGAGGATCTCCCCGGCCTCGCCGGTACCGAGGTCCGCGCCGGGCTCGGTGAGGGAGACGATGCGCATCTCGGTGCCGGCGATGAGCTTGCCGACGGTGCCGGGCGGCGCGTCGGACATGGCGTCCAGGGGGACGACGTGGGTGCCGGGGGACAGTTCCGTCATGCCGTACGCCTGGCCGACGGGCGGCAGGCCGAGCCGCCGGGAGCAGGCGGCGGCGAGGCGGGCGTCCAGCGGGGCGGCGGCGCTGACGACGTACTTCAGCGAGGAGAGGTCGTACTCGGCGACCAGGGGGTGCTTGGCCAGGGCCAGGACGATGGGCGGGGCGACGTAGAGGCTCGTGATGCGGTGGTTCTGGATGGCGGCGAGGAACTGCTCCAGGTCGAAGCGGGGCAGGACGACGACGGTGGCGCCGAGCCGCAGCGGGGCGTTCATCAGGGCCGTGAGGCCGTAGATGTGGAAGAACGGCAGCACGGCGAGGACGCGGTCGCCGGGTGCGGACGGCATCGACGGCTGGAGCTGGGCGAGGTTGGTGGCGATCTGCCGGTGGGTGAGCATGACGCCCTTGGGTGTGCCGGTGGTGCCCGAGGAGTACGGCAGGGCGGCGACGTCCTCGGCGGGGTCGACGGCGACCTCGGGTTCGGGGGCGGTCGAGGCCAGCAGGTCGATGAGCGAGCGGTGGCCGGGCGCGCTGTCGCAGACCAGGATCTCCTGGATGCCGCCCGCGAGTTCGGCGGCCCGGCGGGCGGTGTCGAGCAGCGGTGAGACGGTGACGATCCAGCGGGCGTGCGCGTCGCCCAGCTGCTTGGCGAACTCCTCCGCCGTGGCCAGCGGATGCACCGTGGTGACGGAGGCGCCCGCGCGGGTGGCGGCGTAGAAGGCCAGCGGGAAGGCGACGGTGTTGGGGCTGTGCAGGGCGAGGACGTCGCCCTTGCGCACGCCGGTCTCGGCGAGGGCGGCGGCGACGCGCCGGTGGAAGCGGTCCACCTGTTCGTACGTGAGGGTGGTGCCGTCGGTGCCGTCGATCAGCGCCGGGGTGGCGCCGAACGCGGCGGCCCCGCCGAGCACCGCGTCGTGGATGGGCAGGTCGACGGGCGGGACGTCTGCGTACTCGCTCCGGAACACGGTTCCTCCAACGCCGCTCGGACACGGACTGGTACGGGGCTGGTGCGGCTGGTGCGGCTGGTGCGGCTAGTACGACTTGGGCAGGCCCAGGGTCTGGTGGGAGACGTAGTTGAGGATCATCTCGCGGCTCACCGGCGCGATACGGGCGACGCGCGACGCCGCTATCAGCCGGCCGAGCCCGTACTCGCGGGTGAGGCCGTTGCCGCCGAGGGTGTGCACGGCCTGGTCGACGGCCCGCACACAGGCCTCCCCGGCCGCGTACTTGGCCATGTTGGCGGCCTCGCCCGCGCCCGCGTCGTCACCGGCGTCGTAGAGGTGGGCCGCCTTCTGCATCATCAGGCGGGCGAGTTCCAGGTCGATGTGCGCCTGTGCGAGGGGGTGGGCGATGGCCTGGTGGGCGCCGATGGGCGTCTTCCAGACGGTGCGCTCGCGGGCGTATTCGAGGGCCTTGCCCAGAGCGAAGCGGCCCATGCCGATGCCGAACGCGGCCGTCATGACGCGCTCGGGGTTGAGCCCGGCGAACAGCTGGAGCAGCCCGGCGTCCTCATCACCTACCAGGGCGTCGGCGGGCAGCCGTACGTCGTCGAGGACCAGCTCGAACTGCCGCTCGACGGCGCTGAGTTCCATGTCGATGGCGCGGCGCTCGAAGCCGGGGGTGTCGCGCGGGACGATGAAGAGGCAGGGCTTGAGCCTGCCGGTGCGGGCGTCGTCCGTGCGGCCGACGATCAGGGTGGCGTCGGCGATGTCGACGCCGGAGACGAAGACCTTGCGGCCGCTGAGGATCCAGTCGGTGCCGTCGCGGCGGGCGGTGGTGGTGATGCGGTGGCTGTTGGAACCGGCGTCGGGCTCGGTGATGCCGAAGGCCATGAGGCGGGTGCCGTCGGCGAGCCGCGGGAGCCACTCGCGTTTCTGCTCCTCGGTGCCGAAGCGGGCGATCACCGTGCCGCAGATCGCCGGGGAGACGATCATCATGAGCAGGGGGTTTCCGGCGGCGCCCAGCTCTTCGAGGACGAGGGCGAGTTCGGTGATGCCGGCACCGCCCCCGCCGTATGCCTCCGGCAGGTTGACGCCTATGTAGCCGAGCTTGGCGGCTTCTTGCCAGAGGCGGGTGTTGTCTTCGGCCTCGAGGGCGGTGGGGTGGGTCTTGGCGAAGGCCGAGACCGCTGCGCGGAGGGACTTGTGCTCTTCGGATTCCAGGAGGGTGGTCAACTCTGTGCTCCTTCGGGTGCGGGTTCGTCGTGGCTGGTCGCGCCCACGCGGCGGAGCCGCATGTTCAATGCAGCCCCGGGCCCTGGTCGGCGTCTCCCTCGACGACGGCCAGGAGGGTGCCGACCTCCACTTGCCGTCCAGGGGCCACCGGGAGCGCGGTCAGCTTCCCCGTCACCGGGGCCGTGATGCGGTGTTCCATCTTCATGGCCTCCAGCCACAGCAGGGGCCGGCCCGCCTCCACCCTCGCCCCCTCCGTCAGGCCCTCCGCGACGCGGACGACCGTGCCCGGCATGGGCGCGAGGAGGGAGCCCGGGGCGTGCTGGGCGGCGGGGTCGGGGAAGCGGGGCAGGGCGGTGAGGGTGGTGGTGTTGACGTGGACGCGGTCGTCGCCGTAGCGGGCGACGTCGAAGCGGTGCCGTACGCCGTCCGCTTCGAGGACGACGCGCCCGGCGTCGGCGTGGACGACGCGTACGCCGTCGGCGGCGAGGCCGGTGCGGGTGTGGTGGTAGCGGACCTCGTGCTCCTCGCCCGCCACGGCGTACCGCTTGACCTGCGCCTGTGAGGGCAGGTTGCGCCAGCCGCCGAAGCGGCCCGCGCGGCTGCTCGCGTCGGCGAGGGCGGCGGCGAGCGGGACCAGGGAGGCGAGCGGGCCGCCCGTCCCGGGGTGGGTCAGGTCGGCCAGGTGACGGTCGTAGAAGCCGGTGTCCATGCGGCCGGACGTGAACTCCTCGTGCCGCAGCGAGCGGACGAGCAGGTCGCGGTTGGTGACGGGGCCGTGGACGGCGGCCCGTTCCAGTGCTCCGGCGAGACGGCGGACGGCCTCCGCGCGCGTGGGCGCGTGGGCGACCACTTTGGCGAGCATCGGGTCGTAGTGGACGCCGATGTCGTCGCCGTCGGTGTAGCCGGTGTCCAGGCGGATGCCGTCCGGGACGGCGAGGCGGTGCAGGCGGCCGGTCTGCGGGGCCCAGCCGTGGGCCGGGTCCTCGGCGTACAGGCGGGCCTCGACGGCGTGCCCCCGCGCGCGCGGGGGATCGTTCTCGAGGGCGTGGCCTTCGGCGATGCGGAGCTGGAGGGCGACGAGATCGATGCCGAAGACGGCTTCCGTGACGGGGTGTTCGACCTGGAGCCGGGTGTTCATCTCCAGGAAGTGCGCCCGGCCGTCGGCGACGAGGAACTCGACGGTCCCGGCGCCGGCGTAGTCGACGGCGCGGGCGGCGCGTACGGCCAGCTCGTGCAGCGTGGAGGCGAGTTCGGGCGCCAGGCCGGGTGCCGGGGCCTCCTCGATCACCTTCTGGTGGCGGCGCTGGAGGGAGCAGTCGCGGGTGCCGAGCGCCCAGACCGTGCCGTGGGTGTCGGCGAGAATCTGCACCTCGACGTGGCGGCCGTTCTCCAGGTACGGCTCGACGAACACCTCGCCGTCGCCGAAGGCGCTCGCGGCCTCCGCGCGGGCGGCGGTCAGTTCGGCGTCCAGGTCGGCGAGGTCCCGTACGACGCGCATGCCGCGTCCGCCGCCGCCCGCCGCCGCCTTCACCAGCACCGGCAGGTCGGCCTCGGTGACGTCGGTTTCGCCGGTGAGGGGCGCGACGCCCATCAGCTCCTTGGCGCGGGTCTTGGACGCCATCGCCTCGATGGCCTCGGGCGGCGGCCCGATCCACACCAGCCCGGCGTCGCGTACGGCGCGTGCGAAGCCGGCGTTCTCGGAGAGGAAGCCGTAGCCGGGGTGGACGGCGTCGGCTCCGGCGGCGATCGCGGCCTTCACGATCAGGTCGCCGCGCAGGTAGGTGTCGGCGGGCGACGCGCCCGGCAGGCGTACGGCGGCGTCGGCCACGCGCGCGTGGAGGGCGTTCTCGTCGGCGTCGGAGTGCACGGCGACGGTGCGGATGCCCGCCTCGCGGCAGGTGCGGAAGATCCGGCAGGCGATCTCGCCCCGGTTGGCGACCAGTACGGAAGCAATCACGTGGTTCCTCACATCCGGAAGACGCCGAAGCCGCCGCGCGCGCCCTCGTAGGGCGCGTTGTGGACGGCGGACAGGCACAGGCCGAGGACGGTACGGGTGTCGCGCGGGTCGATGACGCCGTCGTCGTAGAGCCGCCCGGACAGGAACATGGGCAGCGACTCGGACTCGATCTGCTGCTCCACCATGGCGCGCAGCGCCGCGTCGCCCTCGTCGTCGTACGGCTGCCCCTTCGCGGCGGCGGACTGGCGGGCGACGATGGACAGGACGCCGGCGAGCTGCTGCGGCCCCATGACGGCGGACTTGGCGCTGGGCCAGGCGAAGAGGAAGCGGGGGTCGTAGGCGCGGCCGCACATGCCGTAGTGCCCGGCGCCGTACGACGCCCCCATGAGGACGGACAGGTGGGGGACGCGGGAGTTGGAGACGGCGTTGATCATCATGGCGCCGTGCTTGATGATGCCGCCCTGCTCGTACTCCCTGCCGACCATGTAGCCCGTGGTGTTGTGCAGGAAGAGGAGCGGAATGTCGCGCTGGTTGGCGAGCTGGATGAACTGGGCGGCCTTCTGCGACTCCTCGCTGAACAGGACGCCCCGGGCGTTGGCGAGAATGCCGACCGGGTAGCCGTGCAGGGCCGCCCAGCCGGTGGTCAGGCTCGTCCCGTACAGCGGTTTGAACTCGTCGAAGTCGGAGGCGTCGACAATCCGGGCGATCACCTCGCGCGGGTCGAAGGGGGTACGCAGGTCGCCGGGGACGATGCCGAGAAGTTCCTCGGGGTCGTACTTGGGCGGCTCGGCGAAGGGCGGATCGGCGTACGCCTTGCGGTGGTTGAGGCGCGCGACGACCCGACGGGCCTGGCGCAGGGCGTCGGGCTCGTCGAGGGCGAAGTGGTCGGCGAGGCCGGAGGTGCGCGCGTGCATCTCGGCGCCGCCCAGCGACTCGTCGTCGCTCTCCTCACCGGTGGCCATCTTGACCAGGGGCGGCCCGCCGAGGAACACCTTGGCGCGCTCCTTGACCATGATCACGTGGTCGGACATGCCGGGGATGTAGGCGCCCCCGGCGGTGGAGTTGCCGAAGACGACGGCGACGGTGGGGATACCGGCCGCCGACAGCCGGGTCAGGTCCCGGAAGATCGCGCCGCCGGGGATGAAGATCTCCTTCTGGGAGGGCAGGTCGGCGCCGCCGGACTCGACGAGGCTGATGCAGGGCAGCCGGTTGGCGAGTGCGATGTCGTTGGCGCGCAGGGCCTTCTTCAGCGACCAGGGGTTGCTGGCGCCGCCGCGTACGGTCGGGTCGTTGGCAGTGATCAGGCACTCGACGCCCTCGACGACTCCGATGCCGGTGACGAGGGAGGCGCCGACCGTGTACTCGGGGGCCTCGCTCCCCCAGGCGGCCAGCGGGGACAGCTCCAGGAACGGCGTGTCGGGGTCGAGGAGCAGTTCGATGCGCTCGCGGGCGAGGAGCTTGCCGCGCTTGCGGTGCCGGGCGACGTACTTCTCGCCGCCGCCCGCGAGGGCCTTGGCGTGCTCGGCGTCCAGGTCGGCGAGTTTGGCGAGCATCGCGTCGCGGTTGGCCCGGTGGTCGGGGGCGGCGGGGTCGAGGGCGGAGGTCAGGACGGTCACAGCGGGGCCTCCGGGGTGGGG
>NZ_JACBYP010000086.1 GCF_018982965.1 Streptomyces mayonensis
GCCCGCCCCTCACCCGGCAACCCCCGCCGCATCCTGCTCACCGGGGCCACCGGATTCGTCGGCGCACACCTCCTGTCCCGCCTGCTGTCCGAGACCCGGGCCGAAATCGTCTGCACGGTACGGGCGGACGGCCTGCCCCAGGCCACCGCCCGTGTCCACGCGGCGCTCGCGCGACACGGCATCACGCCCGACGCCGAGGCGTCGGCCCGCCTGTCGGCCCTGCCCGCGGACCTCGGCCGCCCGGGGCTCGGGCTCTCCCGAGAAACCCTCTCCGACCTCACCGCGACCTGCGACGCCGTCTTCCACAACGCCGCGACCGTCAGCATCATGCGCGACTACACGACACTGCGCGCCGCCAACACCGAGTCCACCCGGCAGCTGCTGCGCCTGACCGCCGTACGTCCGATCCCCCTGCACTACGTCTCCACGCTGTCCGTGGCACCCCCGGCGCGCCACATCCCCGAGGTGCCGGAGGCCTTCCTGCCCCCGCACGAAGGGCTGCGCCACGGCTACCAGCAGACCAAGTGGGCTTCCGAGAGGCTGCTGGAGCAAGCCGCCGAACGCGGCCTGCCCGTCACCGTCCACCGCCTGGGCCGGGTCGTCGGACCGGCGGACACGGGATACGTCAACGAGCGCGACTTCCTGTGGAGCGTGCTGCGGGCGGGCATCCCGGCCGGTGTCGTCCCGGAGCTGTTCGAGGACGAGGTCTGGACACCGGTGGACTTCGTCGCACGGTCCCTCGTGCACCTGTGCCTGAGACCGGCGGCGACCGCGGCCGGCCCGGTCTTCCACCACGCCACCCCGCCCCGCGTTCGCCTGCGGGACGTCTACGACTGGGTACGCGAGTACGGCTATCCGGTACGCCAACTGCCCCTGGCGCGCTGGCGTGAGCAACTGTCCCCTACGGGCGACGCCGCCACCGCGGTGCTCGCCTTCTTCGACGCCGCAGAGCAGGCGGGCACGACCGGACTGCGTCTCGGCCACGTCCGCGCCGACCACGTGAGAACCGGCCTCGAAGGCACGGGCATCGTCTGCCCCTCCCTCGACCGCGACCTGTTCTTCCGCTACCTGGACCACTGTGTGTCCGCCGGCGTGCTTCCCGCACCGCCGGACCGCCCCGCCGCCCACCGGCCGACTGGTGCGTGAGACCCATCAAAGACCGTTCAGCCTGCCCCAACCTGCGGGAACCCGCGGCCACTTCGCCACGACTACTGCAACACGACCCGCCGGGCTGCCCGCCTGCCCCTCATCCGTCTCACCCCTCGTCCCTTGTCCCTCATACCCCTCCACCCCTCCCGTGCAAGGAGCCCGCATGTCGATGAACCGGCCGGCCGCCGCCCTGGCCGCAGCCCTCTGTCTGCTGACGGCTGCCTGCGGCAGCTCCACCTCGGACGACGACACGGGCGCGAAGTCCGACGCAGCGGCGGCGGCCAGGGCCGGCTACCCGGTCACCCTGGACAACTGCGGTCAGAGGCAGACCTTCGAGAAGGCCCCCAGCCGGGTCGTCGTCATGAACGGCGCCTCCGTCGCCGAGGTCTCCACCCTGCTCGCCCTCGGTCTGGACGACAGGATCGTCGCCAACCAGCAGACCTACGGCAACTCGGAGGTCCCGGGCCGCGCCGAGGCCATCAAGAAGCTCCCCGACGGGGACGTCGAGCAGAACGACGCCTTCGACGTCCCGCGCGAAACCATGATCGGCCTGCGCCCGGACCTGGTGCTGTCCACCACCGCGTACGGCTTCGACGAGAAGAACGGCTTCGCCACCCGCGAGCAGCTCAAGGACGTCGGTGCGAACAGCTACGTCTCCCCGCAGGGCTGCGACCAGGACACTTCGAAGATGACCCTCGCCGACAGCCACCAGCTGCTGCGCGACATGGGGAAGATCTTCAACGTGAGCGGCAAGGCGGAGGAGTTGATCGCCGCCTCCAAGGCGAAGATCGCTGAGGTGTCGGACAAGGTGCGGGGCGAGGACCGGCCCGAGGTGATGGTGCTGTTCTCCAACATGTCCATGGGCGGCAACGACTTCAGTTCCGTCGTCGCGAAGGGCATCTACAACGACATCCTCGCCAAGGCCGGTGGCACCAACGCCTTCGAGAACGCCTCCCCGACCTCCTTCGCCGACCTGAGCAAGGAGAAGGTGGCGTCCACCGACGTCGACGCCCTCGTCGTCATCGGCTACAACGACCCGAACCCGGCGGCCTACGCCCAGAAACTGCTCAAGGAGTTCCCCCAGTGGCCGGCCGCCAGGAACAACACGTACGTGACGCTGTCCGACTCGATGTACCTCGGCCCCAGCAACGACCTGGCCGTGGAAAGGATCGCGAAGATGCTGCACCCCGACGCCTTCTGAACCGGGTCACCGTCCCCCTGGCCTTCACCCTGCTGCCCGTCGCCCTGGCCGCCACCATGATCGTGGCGATCAGCGTCGGAGCGGTCACCGTCCCGGTCGGCGACGTGTGGGGCATCGTCCTGCACCACGTCACCGGTGCGGGCACGGCGCCCGATGACCCCGCGCTCGACCAGATCGTCTGGAACTTCCGCACACCGCGGGTGGTCCTGGCGGCCGTGGTCGGCGCGGGCCTGGCCGTGACCGGTGCCGTCCTGCAGACCGTGGTGGCCAACCCGCTCGCCGACCCGGTCGTACTGGGCTTCTCCTACGGCGCCACGCTCGGCGCGGTCCTCGTCATCACCCTGGGCGGCGGCGCCGCGCTCGCCGGCCTCGGAGTCTCCGCGGCCGCGTTCCTCGGCGCCATCGCCGCGGGAGCGCTGGTCTTCGCCCTCGGACAGCGGCGGGGACGGCTGGCGCCGGTCCGGCTGGTGCTGGCGGGCGTCGCCATCGGCTACGTCTTCCTCTCCGCGACCAGCTACGTCCAGCTCCGGGCGACGCCGACGGAACTGCGCACGGTCATGTTCTGGATGCTGGGCAGCGTGGCCGGCGCCAAGTGGGAGCAGATCCCGACGGTCACCGCGGTCGTACTCGTCACCACCGCACTCCTCGCCCTGTTCGGCCGGCGGCTCAACGTCCTGCTCGCGGGCGACGAGTCCGCCACCGCCCTCGGCGTCGACGTCAACAGGCTGCGCGCCGTCCTGCTGGTCCTCAGCGCCCTGCTCACCGGCACGGTCATCGCCGTCGCCGGCGGCATCGGCTTCGTCGGCCTCATGATCCCCCACCTGGTACGCCTCACCACGGGCGCCGACCACCGCCGGCTGCTGCCCCTGACCGCCCTCCTCGGTGCCGTCTACCTGGTCCTCGTCGACCTGCTCTCCCGCACCCTCAACCGCCCCAACGAACTGCCGCTGGGCATCCTCACCGCCCTGCTCGGCGCCCCCTTCTTCCTGTGGCTGCTGCGCCGCAACAAGGGCCTGGACTGAGCACGGAGGGTCTGGACCGAGCATGAAGGACCTGGACCGAGCATGAAACTCACCGTGGACCGTCTCCACGTCACCCTGGACCACAACCCGATCCTGCGCGACGTCAGCCTCCGGGCCCGCAAGGGCGACATCGTCGGCCTCGTCGGCCCCAACGGCAGCGGCAAGTCCACCCTGCTGCGCACCGTCTACCGCTCCCTGCGCCCGGCCGACGGGGTGGTGCGGGTGGGCGAGGACGACGTGTGGGAACTGACCCCGCGCGCCGCGGCCCGCCGCACCGCCGCCGTCCTCCAGGACACCGGCGGCAACACCACCGGCCTGACCGTCACCGAGATCGTCGCCCTCGGCCGCGCCCCGCACCACGGGCTGCTCGGGCGCGACGGACCCGGCGACCACGGCGCCGTCTCCGACGCCATCGACCGCTGCGGCGTACGCCCCTTCGCGGAGCGCGACTACGCCTCGCTGTCCGGCGGTGAACGCCAACGCGTCCTGCTGGCCCGGGCCCTGGCCCAGGAGCCCCGACTCCTGGTGCTGGACGAGCTCACCAACCACCTCGACATCAGGGCCCGCTTCGAACTCCTTGACCTGATCGTCGCGACCGGTGTCACCACCCTCGCCGTCCTGCACGACCTCGACCTCGCCGCCCGCCTCTGCGACCACCTGGTGGTCCTGAGCGACGGAGCCGTGGCGGCGGCCGGACCGGTCCTGGACGTCCTCACCCCGGACCTCCTCGCCGACGTCTTCGGCGTCCACGCCACCACCGGACGCCACGCGGACGGCGTCATCCGCGTCACCTACGCCGCCCGGCCCCTCGCAAGCGGCCGCGAACCGGCAGCGGACGTGAGCAGCCCGTGTCGAAAGTTTCGGACATGAAAGCGAAACTTATTTTGTAAGGTGACTTGACGATCCATCGTCCATGCCTCGATCATCCGTAGCCAAGGAACGACCCACGGTTCGATTGGTCGACCGAATGTGTCGGCCAGGGCGTCCCGAGCTTTCGTGTTCGCACGGTACATCCACGCACAGCCCTGCGCTCCAGTCCTTCCGTCACACCCACTACCGCGGAGGCACAGTCATGGGCTCCTACGCCCTTCCCAGACCTGATCTACGACCTGGTCTACGAGCTGATCTACGCCGTAAGGCGCGCGGCCTGCTGCTGGCGCTGGTCGTCGGCGCCCTGGGTACGGCCGCCGTGGCGGCGCCGCCGCCCGCCCACGCCGCCGAGAGCACGCTCGGCGCGGCGGCGGCGCAGAGCGGCCGCTACTTCGGCACCGCCATCGCCTCGGGCAAGCTGGGCGACTCGACGTACACGAGCATCGCGAACCGCGAGTTCAACTCGGTGACGGCCGAGAACGAGATGAAGATCGACGCCACCGAACCGCAACGGGGCCAGTTCAACTTCTCGTCCGCCGACCGCGTCTACAACTGGGCCGTGCAGAACGGCAAGGAGGTACGCGGCCACACCCTCGCCTGGCACTCCCAGCAGCCCGGCTGGATGCAGAGCCTCAGCGGCAGCACCCTGCGCCAGGCGATGATCGACCACATCAACGGGGTGATGGCCCACTACAAGGGCAAGATCGCTCAGTGGGACGTCGTGAACGAGGCCTTCGCCGACGGCAGTTCGGGAGCCCGGCGGGACTCCAACCTGCAACGCACCGGCAACGACTGGATCGAGGTCGCCTTCCGCACCGCGCGCGCCGCCGACCCGTCGGCCAAGCTCTGCTACAACGACTACAACGTCGAGAACTGGACCTGGGCCAAGACGCAGGCCATGTACTCCATGGTCCGGGACTTCAAGCAGCGCGGTGTGCCGATCGACTGCGTCGGCTTCCAGTCGCACTTCAACAGCGGCAGCCCCTACGACAGCAACTTCCGCACCACCCTGCAGAACTTCGCCGCCCTCGGCGTCGACGTGGCCGTCACCGAACTCGACATCCAGGGCGCCTCCGCCTCGACCTACGCCGCCGTGGTCAACGACTGCCTGGCCGTCGACCGCTGCCTCGGCGTCACCGTCTGGGGCGTGCGCGACAGCGACTCCTGGCGGTCGGAGCAGACGCCGCTGCTGTTCAACAACGACGGCAGCAAGAAGCCCGCCTACTCCGCCGTCCTCGACGCCCTCAACGGCGGCGACTCCTCCGAGCCTCCCGTGGAAGGCGGGACCATCAAGGGCGTCGGATCGGGCCGCTGCCTGGACGTCCCCGACACCAGCACCGCCGACGGCACCCAACTCCAGCTGTGGGACTGCCACGGCGGCACCAACCAGCAGTGGGAACAGACCGACGCCGGTGAACTCCGGGTCTACGGCGACAAGTGCCTGGACGCGGCAGGCACCGGCAACGGCAGCAGGGTCCAGATCTACGGCTGCCACGGCGGCGACAACCAGAAGTGGCGCGTCGGCTCCGACGGATCCGTCGTCGGCGTCCAGTCCGGGCTCTGCCTCGACGCCGTAGGAGCCGGCACCGCCAACGGCACCCAGATCCAGCTCTACTCCTGCACCAACGGAAGCAACCAGCGCTGGACCCTCACCTGAGTCTCCGGTCACCGGCCGGGGTTCCCGGGTCGCCGCTGTGGGGGCGGCGGCCCGGGACATCGACATGTCGCCACGGTGCATCCGAATCCACCGGGCCACCGGGTCGCCCTCGCCGGCCGACGGAAGGGTGGCCCAGGCCGTCGGCACGCGCGCGGTGGTTCGAGTGCCTCCTGCTCGCCCACGAGCCCCTGGGCGACGCGCACCACCGGGCCGGCCAGGCGGGCGAGGAT
Organism: Streptomyces mayonensis; assembly: GCF_018982965.1. GTDB lineage: Bacteria > Actinomycetota > Actinomycetes > Streptomycetales > Streptomycetaceae > Streptomyces > Streptomyces mayonensis. Next base: position 6,130 of record NZ_JACBYP010000086.1, read on the forward strand.
CCCCGGGGGCGGCCGGCCTCGGCCACGGCGGTCAGCAGGGCAGCACGGTTGCCGACGTGCTTGTGGAGCGACGGGGTCCGCACTTCCACCCGGTGCACCCCGGCATACCTGACCGGCGCAGGCGGGCGAGACGATCAGCAGGAGCCGAGTCCCGCGAGTGACTGGCGCAGAGGCATGTTGATGTCGACGTTGGTGGTGCCGTGGCCGATGTCGCCGCCGTCGAGGCCGGGGGCGAGCACGTCGAGCCTGGCGTGGACGCCGCAGCAGCCGGAGAAGGACTCCATCCGCAGCCGGTCGCCGCCGGCCGTCACCACCGGGTCCGGGAAGGTGGACGACCGCGGCCGGTAGTGGTGGGTGGCCGCCACGTCGGCGACGGCCAGCAGCGCCGTGGCCGCGGCGGCGGGCGAGGTCAGGAACCCGTCGAAGAACCGCGGACGGTCCGCCTCGCCGGCAGGTGTCGCCCCGCCGGAAGTCTCCAGCGCGAGGCGGCGCCCGGTCGGCGAATCCCGCACGGCAGACGCCTGCAAGTAGGTGTAGGGCTGTGTCACGCCGGAAGACTAGGGGACAGGTGTGACAACGAGCCGTTCGCGCCCGTCACCCTCTGGCGGGCCGCCGTCGCACTTGATCGGCGCGAACGCGGGATCGCGGCCCTCTCGGGGGTACGGAGAGGGCCGCGAAAGCGTCAGATTCGGCCACGTCCGAGATCCGCGAGGAACCCGGACCACGCACTCCGCGGAAACGCGAGCTGGGGCCCGCCGCGTTCCTTGGAGTCTCGTACGTGTATGGCGGTTGTATGGGAGGCGACTTCGACGCACGCCCCTCCTTCACCGCTGCTGTAGCTGCTCTTGAACCAGTCCAGCCGTGCGGGCTGTTCAGTGTTCATCGGTCTCCCAGCATCTTCTTGATCAAGGTCAGTGACTCTTCCGGTGTGAGCGCCTGCGCCCTGATACTGCCGTAGCGTGCGGCAAGGATACGTACCTCGTCCGGATCGGTGATCAGACGGCTGATGTGCTGGACCTCCAGGTACGCCACCTGCGACTTGCCCTTCGGGGTGAGCATGATGAACGGCCCGCCCAGGCTGGGGTGTTCCTTACGCTCCATCGGCAGCACCTGGAGCTCCACACCGCGCAGTGCGCCGAACCTCAGCAAGGCCTCCAGTTGCTCACGATGAACGTTCCACCCGCCGAGCGGGCGACGCAAGATGGACTCCTCGATGGTGAAGGTCGTGAACGGCGGAGGCCAGCGGTTGAAGATCTGCTGGCGGTCCAGTCGTGCGGCCACGCGCTGCTCGATGGTTGCCGCATCCAGAAAGGGCTGACGCGTTCGGAACACCACGTTTGCGTGAGCTTCCGTCTGCAGGAGTCCCGGAAGGACAAGCGAGCTGTAGTCGTGCAGCTCAACCGCCTCCTGCTCCAGCCGCGCGTAGTCCTTGAACCATTCCGGATGCCGCACCCTCCGCCGGGTCTTCGCCCGTTCCACGTCCTCCGCCGCCGAGGCCAGCAGGCCCCCGCACTCCAGCAACGTGTCCACCGCGACGAGCAGTTCGGGCTGAGGCGTCCGTCGCGCCCGCTCGACCGAGGAGATCGTCTCCTCCCCGTACCCGAGCCGGTCGCCCAGCTCCTTCTGACTCAGCCCGGCGCGTTCACGCGCGACCTTGATCTGGCGGCCGAGGGCCCGGAACAGGTCGGCGACCTCGTCCGTGCCGTCCGTCTCACCGCTCGTGGGAATCCCCGCACCCGGCTGTGCCGTCATGCCGTACCACCACCCTGTTCCTTGTGCTGAGGACGAACCGGCGACAGCACGGTCAGGTCATGGCCGTACGCCCGTACTTCGCACCGTTCGCACCGGGACAGTCACCTCGCGTACCGCCCGGAATGCTCCACACGGTAGGACCGCTCGGTCACCCTCGGTGATGTGAATCAGGAAACTGTCACCGCTCCAGGTGAACCGACCGTCGGCACAGGCCACTTCCGCACGATGTTCCCCACCACGGCGAGGGGCGCCCACACCGCACGCCACGCCGCCGAAGCCTGGCTCGCCACCGTCGCTGTTACCTCCGTCGACGACGACGACGGCATGGCCACGGCCTCCCTCCTCATCGCGGAGCTGACGGCGAACGCCGCCCTGCACGGCCGGGTGCAGGGCAGGAACGCACGCCTCGCCCTGACCCTGACCGCCGAGACCCTGCGGATCGAGGTCACCGACGCGAGGGGTGAACGTCTGCCCGCGACGCCCTCGGACGCCGAGACCGAGGGGGACGGCGAGTCCGGGCGGGGCCTGCTCCTCGTCGCTTCGCTCGCGGATGCGTGGGGGTGCGAGTCGTACCCGCCGGGAGGCAAGACGGTGTGGGCGCAGTGCGCCCGTCGGTAAGCCGCCAGGACGTGCCCCGGCCGTCCGGAGCGTCGTGGTCCGCCCTCGTTGTACGCTGCGGATGACGCCCTTGACCTGCAAGAGCAGGCACGGAGCAGACAAACGGGAGTCTCGCCATGCTGCGCGCCATGTTCAAGTCAAAGATCGAGTGTGCGGGTGTTTGAGCAGGTCAGGCGTCTGCACGTACGGCGGAGGGTCCGTATTCACCATGTCGCCGCCTCCCAGCAGCGATACTGGATACATGGATGTGACGACCACCGCCCCTCGCGCCGAGGTGCTGCGAGACCGCTACCGCAGCCGACTGCCCGAGCGCTTGCAGGAGCTGGCGGGCCCTGTCGAGGGCAGCGTGGACCTGCCGCTCCACATCGTTTGGTCCGGGCGGACCAGCTACAGCCTGGACCGCCCGAAGTCCCGCATGACGCTCTACCGGACCGTCCTCGCCGAAGGACTGAGTGAGGACCTGGTGGCCCTCCTGCACCACCGGCTACTCACCGAGCAGTGGCCCGTGCTGCGGCGCTTGATCAGCCCTTACATCCGCGAGGTCTGGGAGGACGCTTTCCCCGAGCTGCTCCGCACCGCTCCGGCCGACACGACCGCCGCGTGAAGCTCACTCCGCTCCACGAGCGTCTCCTCGCCGACATCCTCGACCTCGGCTCCCCCTACCCTCTGGTCCTCACCGGCGGATACGCCGTGCAGGCCCACGGCCTGGTCGAACGCTTCAGCCGTGACCTCGACGTCGCCACCGAGAACCCTGCTCCCATGCAGGAGATCGTCGCCTCACTCACAGGAGGCCTCAGCGCGCGCGGATGGCGGACCACGCACGTCCAGACAGATCCGCTCAGCGGCCGGTTCCTCGTCACCGATCCGGACACCGGCGAGGACTGTGAAGTCGATGTCCTCAAGGAGGCGTTCTGGGCTCCGCCTGCCCAGACCCCCTACGGCCCCGTTCTTTCCCTCGACGACGTGATCGGCACCAAGGTCCGTGCCCTCGCCGACCGCGGTACCGTCCGCGACCTCATCGACGTCCAGGCTGCCTCCCGCCACCGCTCCACCGCCGACCTCGAATCCCTGGGCCGCCGTCGCGCCCACGACGAGTTCAGTCTCGAAGACCTCCGGGACCGGCTGATCGGCGCGGACTGGTACGAGGATGAGGACTACACCGCGTACGGGCTCACCTCCCGGCAGATCGAAGAACTCAAGGCGTGGGCGCTGGAGTGGGCGGAGGATCTGGGCGCGCGGATCCATGACGAGAACGCCTGAGATCGGTCATCGCGTCCATTCCCTCTACTGCAGTTGCACTGGTGACCGACTGTGGTCGTGCCGACAAGTTGGCAACAGAGGGGGATGTCACCGTAACTGCCCAGGCCAGGCCAGGCGTGGAGCGAGGCAGCCCCAGTCCGGGTCTGGGACGCGCGGCTTTGCCGCTCCAGCTACTTGACGCGGATGCCGTGTTTTCGGGATCCGCCGTCGAGCGGTGCGGGACGGTGACGGTCGGCCAGAAAGGGCTGACGCGTTCGGAACACCACGTTCGCGTGAGCTTCCGTCTGAAGAAGTCCCGGAAGGACAAGCGAGCTGTAGTCCTGCAACTCAACCGCCTCCTGCTCCAACCGCGCGTAGTCCCTGAACCACTCCGGATGCCGCACCCTCCGCCGGGTCTTCGCCCGTTCCACGTCCTCCGCCGCCGAGGCCATCAGGCCCCCGCACTCCAGCAACGTGTCCACCGCGACGCCCTCGGACGCCGAGACCGAGGGGGACGGCGAGTCCGGGCGGGGCCTGCTCCTCGTCGCTTCGCTCGCGGATGCGTGGGGGTGCGAGTCGTACCCGCCGGGAGGCAAGACGGTGTGGGCGCAGTGCGCCCGTCGGTAAGCCGCCAGGACGTGCCCCGGCCGTCCGGAGCGTCGTGGTCCGCCCTCGTTGTACGCTGCGGATGACGCCCTTGACCTGCAAGAGCAGGCAGGGAGCAGACAAACGGGAGTCTCGCCATGCTGCGCACCATGTTCAAGTCCAAGATCCACCGCGCCACCGTCACCCAGGCCGACCTGCACTACGTCGGTTCGGTGACCATTGACGCCGAGCTGCTCGACGCCGCCGATCTGTTGCCCGGTGAGCTGGTGCACATCGTGGACATCACCAACGGGGCCCGGCTGGAGACGTACGTCATCGAGGGGGAGCGGGGGTCCGGGGTCATCGGGATCAACGGGGCCGCGGCGCACCTCGTGCACCCCGGTGATCTCGTGATCCTCATCAGTTATGCCCAGGTGACGGACGCCGAGGCGCGGTCGCTGAAGCCGCGGGTCGTGCACGTGGACGGCGACAACCGTATCGTCGCTCTCGGGGCCGACGCGTCCGAGCCGGTACCGGGGTCGGACCAGGAGCGGAGCCCTCAGGCCGTGGCTGTCTGACGTTTTCGGGGACGAGGAGTGTGGCTGTGACCGACATCGAGATCCGTGACGACCGGGCGGCGGGCCTGCTCCAGGCGGTGGCCGGCGGCGAGGTCGTCGGGCGCATCGAGTACTTCGTGCTGGAGGCACCCGAGCGCGCCGTCGTCCCCGTGCACACCGTCGTCGAGCCCGCCCACGAGGGCCAGGGCATCGCCGGTTCGCTGGCGCGTGAGCTGTACGGCATCGCCCTGCGGGAGGACGCTGCCGTCGCCCCGCTGTGCCCCTACGTCGCGAAGTGGGCCGAGCGGCACCCGGACGAGGCGCCCGCGGCCGGGCCCGAGCTGCTGCGCGCCGCGAAGGAGTGGCTCGTGGCGCACCCCGGGCGGTTCTGAGAGAGGAGGGGCACGCGGGGAGTGACTGGGGATGCGGGTGACGGGTAGGCGGGGGACAGGTCCAGAGCCGACGTCGACCGACTGGCCGGAGGACAGCGCCATGACGAATCCGCAGCCTGATCCCGTCCCACCGGGGCCCACCCCGGGACCGGCGCCAGGACCGGACCCGGAGCCTCCGCAGCCGCACCCGGATCCGGCTACGCCCCCGGTCCCCGGGCCGGAGCCGACACCTCCGCCGCAGCCCCCGGGCCCCGGCCCGCAGCCCACGCCGCCGCCTCCCGGGCCGCCCGAACCCTCCCCGTCGCCGATTCCGCCGGGACCGGAGCCCGTGCCCGACCCGGAGCCGGGGCCACCCCTCACCTGACCGGCACCGGGGGCGTGGGTGCGGTCGGCGGGCCTCAGCCGCGCCCGCCGGCCGCACCCTTTCCGTTACGCGGTGACCTCGGACCGGTCGCCGCCCCACAGCGTGTGGAACGTGCCGTCCCGGTCCGTCCTGCGGTACGTGTGCGCGCCGAAGTAGTCCCGCTGCCCCTGCGTCAGCGCGGCCGGGAGCCGCTCGGCGCGCAGGGCGTCGTAGTAGGCCAGGGCGGCGGCGAAGCCCGGTGTCGGCACGCCCTGCCGGGTCGCGGCGATCAGGACCTCGCGCCAGTCGTCCTGCGCGGCGGCGATCTCCTGGGCGAACGTCTCGTCCGACAGCAGACTCGGCAGGTCCGGACGCGCGTCGTACGCGGCGCGGATGCGGTCCAGGAAGGCCGCGCGGATGATGCAGCCGCCGCGCCAGATGGCCGCGACCGCGCCGAGGTCGATGTTCCAGCCGTACTCCTCGCTGCCCGCCGCCACCTCGTGGAAGCCCTGCGTGTACGACACGATCTTCGACGCGTACAGCGCCTGCTCGACGCGGTCGGCGAAGGCGGCCGCCTCCGACTCGCTGAGCGGGGACGCCTTCGGGCCCACCAGACCGCGCGAGGCGTCACGCAGCGCCGCGTGACCGGACAGGGAGCGCGCGAAGACGGCCTCCGCGATGCCCGACACCGGCACGCCCAGGTCCAGCGCGATCTGCACCGTCCAGCGACCGGTGCCCTTCTGCTCCGCCTGGTCGACCACCACGTCGACGAACGGCTTCCCCGTCTCCGCGTCGACGTGGGACAGCACCTCTGCCGTGATCTCGATCAGGTACGAGTCCAGGCGGCCGGTGTTCCACGTGCGGAAGATGTCCGCGATCTGCGCGGGCGTGTACCCGGCGACGTCGCGCAGCAGCTGGTATGCCTCGCCGATCAGCTGCATGTCGGCGTACTCGATGCCGTTGTGCACCATCTTCACGAAGTGTCCGGCGCCGTCGGCGCCCACGTGTGTCACGCAGGGTGCCTCGTCCGCCGCCTTCGCGGAGATCTTCTCCAGCATCGGGCCGAGCGACGCGTACGACTCCTTGGACCCGCCCGGCATGATGCTCGGGCCGTGCAGCGCGCCCTCCTCGCCGCCCGAGATGCCGGTGCCCACGAAATGGATGCCCTGCTCGCGCAGTTCGCGCTCCCGGCGCCGGGTGTCCGCGAAGTGCGCGTTGCCGCCGTCGATGATCATGTCGCCGGGCTCCAGGAGCGGGGCGAACTCCTGGATCACCGCATCGGTCGGATCACCGGCCTTCACCATGATCACCAGGCGTCGCGGCCGCTCCAGCGCCGCCACGAACTCCTTGGCGGTCTCGGTGGCGACGAAGTCGCCCTCGCCGCCGAACTCCTCCACCAGCGCGTGCGTACGCGACGCCGTCCGGTTGTGCACCGCGACCGTGTAGCCGTTGCGGGCGAAGTTGCGGGCGAGGTTGCGGCCCATGACCGCGAGACCCGTGACGCCGATCTGCGCTGTAGTGCTCATTGGGTTGGCTCCTAGTGACCTAGTGACCTTGTGATCTATTGATTCTGGTGTCGGTGGTGCCGGTCTTTCCCGCCAGTATCGCCGGTTCCGCCCCGTGACCATCCTGACGTGCCGGTACGCCGGTCGCACTTCTTGATCGGACCGATCGGATCGATCGGAGTTCTTTCCCGTCCGCGTGGCACGTAGGGAGTACGCAGGGAAGCGGCCGGTACCTCAGTGTTCGATGCCGTATTCGGCCAACGGTTGCCGCGTGTTGGCCACTTGGCGTGACCAACCGGCCGATTGCCGTCTTGTCATGGCCGGTTCGCGGCGCTTACTTTTGCTGCTCCTGACGCTATGTCGAGGGGGATCTCCATGGCCGTACGCGGTCGGCACCGCCGGTATCAGCCGAACAGGATCAACCGCGCCTCACTGACCGTCACGGCCGGTGGCGCCGGACTGGCCCTCCCACTTGTCGGCACCGGCACGGCCCACGCGGCCGACGTGGAGACCTGGGACAAGGTCGCTGCCTGCGAGTCCACCAACGACTGGGACGTCAACACCGGCAACGGCTACTACGGCGGGTTGCAGTTCACCCAGTCCACCTGGGAGGCGTTCGGCGGCACCCGGTACGCCCCGCGCGCCGACCTCGCCACCAAGGACCAGCAGATCGCCGTCGCCGAGAAGGTGCTCGACGGGCAGGGTCCGGGCGCCTGGCCCACCTGCTCGCAGCGGGCCGGGCTGACCCGGGGCGGCGACACGCCCGACATCCGGCCGGCCGGGGGAGCGGGGCCCCAGAAGTCCGCGCAGCCCGAGAGCGCGCCCGCGAAGAAGCCCGTAGCGAAGCCGGAGTCCGTGAAGGACGTCCAGCCCCAGACGACGCCGCAGTCCCGGGCCGGCAAGGCGCGGATGTACACGGTGGTCACCGGCGACACCCTCTCCGGCATCGCCGACACCCACCAGGTCCGCGGTGGCTGGCGGCACCTGTACGAGGCTAACCGCGGCGCGATCGGCGCCGACCCGGACGTGATCCTGCCGGGGCAGCGACTGGCGCTGCGCGGCGAGGGGAAGACGAAAACCTCCGGCGCCGGGCCGCAGACCAAGCCCCAGAAACAGGAAAAGAAGCAGGAAAAGAAACGGGAAAAGCAGCAAGAGAAGAAGGAGCAGGAGTCCAAGAAGGCCTCCTCCGACGGCGCCAGTGCCAAGGCGGAGAAGGCCGCCTCCGGTCACGCCGTCGTCGCCCCCGTCAACGGCTCCATCGGTACGCCCTACCACCAGTCGGGCTCCTCCTGGTCGAAGGGCTACCACACCGGCGTCGACTTCCCCGTGCCCACCGGCACCTCGGTGAAGTCCGTCGCCGCCGGCCGCGTCGTGAGTGCGGGCTGGGGTGGTTCGTACGGGTACCAGGTGGTGGTCCGGCACGGCGACGGCCGCTACTCGCAGTACGCGCACCTCTCGGCGATCTCCGTCAAGGACGGTCAGTCCGTCGGCACCGGCCAGCGCATCGGCCGTTCCGGCTCCACCGGCAACGTCACGGGCCCGCATCTGCACTTCGAGGTGCGGACGGGGCCCGGCTTCGGTTCCGACGTCGACCCGCTGGCATACCTGCGGGCGGGCGGCGTCAGGATCTGATCCGGACCCTGCGACGGCCGAACATCGGAGGCGGCACGAACGGGCCGCTGTACAAGGGCGCGAACGCCGGCGGCAGGGTGTCGCTCTCCGCCGGCACCGGGGGCGCTGAGGGCACCAGGGCGTCGTACGTCTCCTCCGCGACGGGTGTGTCCGAGGTGCGGGAGGGCAGGAGGACCGTCCTGGACAGCCGCGCCGACCGCACGACGCGCCGCTCACGCTCGTCGTCCGCGGCCCGCTTTCGGGACCGCGGCTGCGAAACAGGTGTCGGGACCGTCCCGGGCCCGGCCGCCGCCGAAACGAGCACAGCATCCTCGGTGGGGGCCACGGGGGCCACGGGGGCCACGGGCGTCTCCACGGCGACCGGTACGCCGCCCACGGAGGCCGGGGCCGACGACGCCGCGTCGGCCGGTGTGGCGTCGTCGACCGGTGTGGCGCCGGATGCCGCCCCGGCCGCCGACTCCCGGGCGATCCGCTCCGTCGTCAGCAGGATCAGGCCGCCCGCCGCCACCACACCGCAGCTCAGCGCGAGCGCCGTGCCGGTCGTGCCGTAGCGGAAGGTCTCGCCGAACATCGTGATGCCGACCACCGCGGCCACCACCGGGTTCACGACCGTCAGCGTGGCCAGCGGTGCCGCGAGACCGGCGCCCCGGTAGGAGGCCTGCGACAGCACCATGCCGGCCGTGGCGAGTACGCCGATCACGGCCAGGGACGGCAGGTCGCCGGCCGACACCCCGCCCGTCCAGTCGACCGCGACCGTCTTGGTGAAGACGGAGGACATGCCGAAGGCGATGCCGGACGCGGTCGCCAGCAGGATGCTGCGGACCGCCGGGTGCCGGTGCACCGCCCGGCCCGCGACCATCAGCGCGACGACCACGCCACCGGTGACGACCGCGGCCCCGACCCGCTGCGCCGTGTTCAGGGACTGCGCGTCGGACGCGCCGACCAGGGCCAGCAGCCCCGCGAGGCCGACCGTCGCCATCAGCGCGCCCCGCCAGGCCGTCGCACCCGCCCTGCGGCCCACGAACAGCGCCGCCATGGGCAGCGCGAAGACGATGGTGAGCGCTCCCAGCGGCTGCACCAGGCTGAGCGGACCGAGAGCGAGGGCGACGACGTGCAGCAGGCCGCCGAGGCCGTTGAGCGCGACCGCCGCCCACCAGGCGGGCCGGCGCAGCGGGGCGTACTGCACGCCCGGGGACGACACCGCGACCTGCTCCTGAACGATCGCTCCGCCCGCGTACGCCACGGCGGAGACGAGCGACAGCAGCACGGACAACGCGAGGGCGCTCATCGGCTGCTCCTCTGCGTGAGGCGGGGGCGCTGGGCCCGGCGCGGCGAAGGGTCGTCATCCATGGACAACACGATGCCGTGTCAGGGTCTTCCCGTCGTCGTCCCTGAGCATTCATTGGGTCCTACTACCGATGGAGTACGACGGCGTCGCCGTCCTCCCCAGGGTGGGCTACTTCCGGCCAAGACCCCTCGCCCGGACCCTCCGCGGCCCTTGATACTACTGCTCCCCGTGGACCTCGACCCCGCCCTCGCCGCCCTCCGCCCGCTCGGCGCCTTCTCCGTCCTGCACGTCTCACGGCCCGCACCGGCAGCGGTCCCCCTGGCACACGCCTACGCTCCGGTCCACCCCGTGGGCGCGGACGCGGCACCGGACGTTCACCCTCCGGGCCGGCACCCCGAGCCCGCCGGTTCCACCGGACGGCCCGAGCCCCTCCGACTCCCGAACCCCGCCCCGCACCCCGACCCGCTGGGCTTCCGCGTCCGCAAGGTCGCCGCCGCGCTCCACGCCCCCGAGACGCGGGTCGCCGCCTCCGTGGCCCAGCAGGGACTCGCGGCCCGGCTGTGGTCCGTGACCCTGGGCTGCGCCGCGCTCTACGGGCACGTCCCCGACCTCGACCCGCACCGGCTGCACTGGGATCCCGACGCGAGTGCCCCGGACGACCTGTGGCTCACCGAGGTCCGTGCCCTGCCGTCGGACACCGCCACCGTCGCGGACGCCGTGCTCACCACCCACCTCGTCCCCCTCGCCGAGGCCGTGCACGCCCGCTACGGCGTGGCGAACGGGCTGCTGCTCGGCAACGCCGCCTCCGCCCTGGCCGGGGCCGGCCGGGAACTGGACCGCTGGGCCCGCCGGCACGGCCGTACCGGGACCGCCGGCCGTGCCCGGTCGCTCACCGCCGACCTGCTCGCCCACCCCCTGCTCGCCGGAACCGGCACCCTCACCGGCACGTCCTTCCGGCGCCGCAGCTGCTGCCTGTACTACCGGGTGCCGGGCGGCGGCGTCTGCGGCGACTGCTGCTTCCCACGCCCGCCGGGACAGGCCTGATCCGGCCGCTCTCCCCGCTCCCCCCGGGCCTCCGCTCCCGCCGCGCTCTTCCCCAGGCGCCCCGTGTGGGTGACCATGAGGGGACCGGCCGCGAAGACGGGAGGTTCCGGGTGCGTGTGGGGCTGCTGACCCGGGAGTACCCGCCCGACGTGTACGGCGGAGCCGGGGTCCACGTCGAGTTCCTCGCCCGCGAACTCGCCCGCCTCGTCGACCTGGACGTGCACTCCTGGGGCGAGGGCCGCACCGACGGCGTGCTGCGCCACCGCCCCTGGTCCGCGCTGGACGGCGCCAACGACGCGCTGCGCACCCTCTCCGTGGACCTCGCCATGACCGCCGCCCTCGAAGGCCGCGAGCTGGTCCACTCCCACACCTGGTACGCCAACCTCGGCGGCCACCTCGCCAAACTCCTGTACGGCGTCCCGCACGTCATGACCGCTCACTCCCTGGAGCCCCTGCGCCCCTGGAAGGCCGAGCAACTGGGCGGCGGCTACGCGCTGTCCGGCTGGGCCGAGCGCACCGCCGCCGAGTCCGCCGACGCGGTGATCGCGGTGTCGGGCGCCATGCGCGAGGACGTCCTCGGCTGCTACCCGGCCCTCGACCCCGCCAGGGTGCACGTCGTGCACAACGGCATCGACACGACCCTCTACCGGCCTGACCCCGCGACCGACGCACTGGACCGGATCGGCCTGGACCGCTCCCGCCCCTACGTGCTGTTCGTCGGGCGCATCACCCGGCAGAAGGGCGTGCCCCACCTGCTGCGCGCGGTGCGTGGGATCGACCCGGCCGCGCAGGTCGTGCTCTGCGCGGGGGCCCCGGACACCCCGGCGGTCGACCAGGAGTTCCGCGGGCTCTACGCCGAGCTGAGCCGGGCCCGCGAAGGCGTGCACTGGGTCCCCCGGATGCTCCCGCGCACCGAGGTGATCCAACTGCTCACCCACGCCGCGGTGTTCGTCTGCCCCTCCGTGTACGAGCCCCTCGGCATCGTCAACCTGGAGGCGATGGCCTGCGGCACCCCGGTCGTGGCCTCCCGGGTCGGCGGCATCCCCGAAGTGGTGGCCGACGGTGAGACAGGGCTGCTCGTCCCCAGGACCGACGGGACCGGTAGGACCCACGGGACCCACCCGACGGACGGAACCCACGGGTCGGACGGGACCCACGGAACGGACGGGACCCACGAGTCCGACAGGACCCACGAGTCCGACAGGACCCATGAGCCCGACAGGACCCACCGGACGGACTGGTCCGAAGACACCACCCGGGACGAGGAGTTCGAGGCGGGTCTGACGTGCGCCCTGGACGCCGTCCTCGGCGACCCGGGGGCCGCCCGGCGGATGGGTGAGGCGGGGCGCGTGCGCGCGGTGGACGAGTTCGGCTGGGAAGCGGTCGCCCGCCGCACGGTCCGGCTCTACGAGGAGATCCTCAAGCAGGCGTAGGCGGCCCCGCTCCGGGGCAGCCGAGGGTGAACGAGGGTGAGGGGAGCGGCCATGCGTCGTGGAGGTCCTTCGGTGCTCGGCATCGTGCTGGCGGGCGGAGAGGGCAAGCGCCTGATGCCCCTGACCACGGACCGCGCCAAACCCGCGGTCACCTTCGGCGGCACCTACCGGCTCGTCGACTTCGTCCTGTCCAACCTGGTCAACGGCGACATCCTGCGGATCTGCGTACTGACCCAGTACAAGTCGCACTCCCTGGACCGGCACATCACGACCACGTGGCGGATGTCCAGTCTCCTCGGCAACTACGTCACCCCGGTCCCCGCCCAACAGCGCCTCGGCCCCCGCTGGTTCCTGGGCAGCGCCGACGCGATCCTGCAGTCCCTGAACCTCGTCCACGACGAACAGCCCGAGTACGTCGCGGTCTTCGGCGCCGACCACGTCTACCGGATGGACCCGCGGCAGATGCTCACCCAGCACATCGAGTCCGGCGCGGGCGTCACGGTCGCCGGGATACGCGTCCCGCGCGCCGAGTCGCCGTCCTTCGGCGTGATCACCCCGGGCTCCGACGGGCAGAGCGTCAGGCGCTTCCTGGAGAAGCCCGCCGACCCGCCCGGCCTCCCCGACGACCCCGAGTGCGTCTTCGCCTCGATGGGCAACTACGTCTTCACCACCAAGGCCCTCGTCGAGGCCCTGCAACGGGACGCCGAGGACGAGGACTCCGTGCACGACATGGGCGGTTCGATCCTGCCCCGGCTCACCGAGCGGGGCGAGGCCGCGCTGTACGACTTCAGCGCCAACCACGTGCCGGGGGAGACGTCGCGGGACCAGGGATACTGGCGGGACGTGGGCACACTCGACGCCTACTACGACGCACACATGGACCTGATCGCCGAGCGGCCCGCCTTCAACCTCTACAACCGCGACTGGCCGGTCTACACCCACTCGACCCAGCTGTCGCCGGCCCGGTTCAACGCGGGCGGCATCGCCAGCGAGTCCATCGTCAGCGCGGGGTGCCTGATCCGGGGTCAGGTCACCCGGTCCGTGCTCTCGCCGGGCGTGCGGATCGACCCGGGCGCGGTCGTGCAGGGTTCGGTGCTGCACGACAACGTGCACGTCGGCCGGGGTGCGGTGGTACGCGGGGCGGTGCTGGACAAGAACGTGGAGGTGCCGCCGGGCGCGACGATCGGCGTCAACCCGGAGCGGGACGCCGAGTTGTACACCGTCTCCAAGGGCGGCGTGATCGCGCTGGGCAAGGGGCAGCGGGTGCCGTAGCGGAGGGAGCGCGGGTCGCCGCAGACGCGTGACGTCCGTGGTTGTTGTCATGTCCCTGGACGTCACGCGGAATCCGTGCTGTCATGCCTCTGCACCTCGGCCGTTCCGTCGTTCCGTCGATATACCAGACAACGTTGTCAGGACCCCTGTTGCCGACGAGTGCGGCGGCCTCCGCCCTGCGGCGCGCCCGCCACACCCGGTCCGCACACGCTCCGCCTGCTCCCACGCAACCCCAACCGACCCAGCAGACCTTCCGGAGGTCACCGCACATGAGAGCCACCCGGCGTCTGCGGCTGTGCGTGGCCGGGGTGGTGGCAGCGTCCGCGCTGCTCACCGCCCCGGTGGCGCAGGCCGCCCCGACGACCGACCAGCGTCTGACCGACCTCGTCAACCCCTTCATCGGGACGGAGAACGAAGGCAACACCTACCCCGGCGCCGCCGTGCCCTTCGGGATGGTGCAGTTCTCGCCGGACACCGGTCACAGCACCGGCTACGACCACTCCGACACCCATGTCCGGGGCTTCTCCCTGGTCCACCTCTCCGGCGTCGGCTGCGGACTCGGCGGAGACCTGCCGGTACTGCCGACCACCGGCGACGTCACCGAGACGGACTACACGAAGTACGCCGCCTCCTTCAGCCACGACGACGAGGAGGCGAGCCCCGGCTACTACCGCGTCGGTCTCGACTCCGGCGTCGACGCGGAACTGACCGCAACCGAGCGCACCGGCGTGCAGCGCTACACCTTCCCGTCCACCGACAAGGCCAACGTCCTGCTCAACGCCGGCCAGTCGCTGCACAAGAACGTCTCGACGAAGGTGGAGGTGCTGGACAGCCGCACGGTGCGCACGGCGATCACCGGCAGCGGCTTCTGCCAGGACACGAAGCCCTACACCGTCTACACCATCACCCGCTTCGACCGCCCCTTCGCCTCCTACGGCACCTGGGACGACGGCAAGGTGACCGCGGGCGCGAAGAGCGGCGGGGACGGCGCCTACGTCCGCTTCGACACCACGAAGGACCGGACCGTCGAGGCCACCACCGCGCTGTCCTACGTGGACGCGCGCGGCGCCGCCCGCAACCTGCGCGCGGAGGGCGGGCACTCCTTCGACTCCGTGCGCCGCGGTGCCGACCGCACCTGGGAGAAGCGGCTGGACGACGTCAACGTCCGGGGCGGCGACGACACCCTGCGCCGCACCTTCTACTCGTCCCTGTACCGGTCCTTCCTCGCGCCCAACGTCGGCAGCGACGTCGACGGCCGATACACCGGCTGGGACCAGAAGGTCCACCGCGCCAAGGGCTTCACGTACTACCAGAACTGGTCCCTGTGGGACACCTACCGCACCCAGTCCCAGCTGCTCGCCCTCCTCGCGCCCCGCGAGGCCCGCGACATGGCCATCTCCGTCATCAAGATCGACGAGGAGAGCGGCTGGCTGCCCAAGTGGGGCTACGGCACCGTCGAGACCAACATCATGACCGGCGACCCGGTGACCCCCTTCCTCACCAACGCCTACCAGCAGGGCCTGCTGCACGGCTGGGAGGAGCGGGCCTACCGGGCGCTGAAGAAGAACGCCGACGGCGTCCCGCCCACCGACTCGCCGGCCGTGGGCCGGGAGGCCAACAAGGAGTACCTCGCCGACGGCTTCGCGCCGTACGTCAAGGGCCGCCCGCACGCCAAGCCCGGCGACTCCGACTACGACCACGGCGCCTCCGCCACGCTGGAGTACGCCCTGTCCGACGCCATGCTCTCCCGCATGGCCCGCGATCTCGGCCACGGCCGGGACGCGAAGCGGTACGCCGAGCGCGCCCAGAGCTACCGCAACGTCTTCGACCCCTCGACCGGCTTCTTCCGGGCCCGCGACGCCGAGGGCGCCTTCACCGGACCGGCCGACCCGGCGCAGAGCGAGGGCTTCCACGAGGGCACCTCCTGGCAGTACCAGTGGCTCGTGCCGCAGGACCTGCCCGGCATGATCGACCTCATCGGCGGCACCGACGCCGCGAACGAGCGGCTCGACTCCTTCTTCGCCTACGACCAGCTTCTCGCCGACCCCGAGAAGACCGCCCGCGAGGTGTGGGTGAACGGGCCGTACGACTACTACAACGCCGACAAGTACAACCCGCAGAACGAGCCCGACCTCATCGCCCCGTACACCTACCTGTCGACCGGGCAGCCCTGGAAGACGACCGACGTGGTCCACGCCGCGCTCACCCTGTTCACGGACACACCGACCGGCATGACCGGAAACGACGACCTCGGCACCATGTCCGCCTGGAACGTACTGTCCTCGATCGGGATCTTCCCGATCCAGCCCGGCTACGACACGTGGGGCCTGTCCACCCCGGTCTTCGACCGCGTCGACCTGACTCTGGACCGCCGCTACTACCCGCGCGGCGCCCTCACGATCACCGCGCCCGGCACCTCGGACACCGACCGGTACGTCCAGTCGGCCCGCACCGACGGCTCCGCCTACGCCAGGACCTGGCTGACGACGGACGCGCTGCGCTCCGTGCGCTCGCTCGCCTTCACGGTCGGCCCGCAGCCGTCCGGGTGGGGAACCTCGGCAGCGGCGGTGCCGCCTCCGCTGACCTGAGCCGATGTGAACACAGGCGTCCCATGAGGCGCAGCAGTCCCGCCCCTGTCCGCAGGGGCGGGACTTTGAACGTTGTTTACGGTGCGTAACGTGATCGTACTTGACCGTAATCGTCGAAGGGCGTTTGACTGCTGGTCCCTTCGTCGTCCATGCGAGGCAGCCCCGTGACTCCTCCCGATCCGCTCGCCCCCCTCGACCTGGCGTTCTGGAACATCGAGTCCCCCGAGCACCCCATGCACCTCGGCGCTCTCGGTGTCTTCGAGGCCGCCTCGCCCGACGCCGGCGCCCACGCGGCGGACCTGCTCGCGGCCCGCGCCCCCGCCGTGCCCGGACTGCGGATGCGCATCCGGGACACCTGGCAGCCCCAGCCGGCCCTGCGAGGGCCCCTCGCGTTCGGCGGCGCCACCCGGGAGCCCGACCCCCGCTTCGACCCGCTCGACCACGTCCGGCTGCACGCGCCCACCACGGACTTCCACGCCCGGGCCGGCCGCCTCATGGAACGGCCCCTGGAGCGCGGCCGTCCGCCGTGGGAGGCGCACGTGCTGCCCGGCGCTGGCGGCGGCCGTTTCGCCGTGCTGTTCAAGTTCCACCACGCCCTGGCCGACGGCCTGCGCGCGCTGACCCTCGCCGCGGGAATCCTCGACCCGCTGGACCTCCCCGCACCCCGGCCCCGCCCCGACCGGCCGCCGCGCGCTCTCCTGCCCGACGTGCGCACGCTGCCCGGCAGACTGCGCGACGCGCTGTCGGACGTGGGCCGCGCCCTGGACATCGGCGCCGCCGCGGCCCTGTCCACCCTCGACGTGCGCTCCTCGGCCGCGCTGACGGCCGAGTCCTCCGGCACCCGCCGGATCGCGGGCGCGGCCATCGACCTCGACGACGTGCACCACGTCCGCAAGACCACGGGCGGCACCGTCAACGACGTACTGATCGCCGTCGTCGCCGGCGCCCTGCGCCGCTGGCTGGACGAACGCGGCGACGGCAGCGAGGGCGTCGCGCCACGCGCGCTGATCCCCGTCTCCAAACGCCGTCCGCGCACCGCCCACCCGCAGGGCAACCGGCTCTCCGGGTACCTGATGCGGCTCCCCGTCGGCGATCCCGACCCGCTCTCCCGCCTCGGCACGGTGCGCGCGGCCATGGACCGCAACAAGGACGCCGGGCCGGGCCGCGGCGCCGGGGCCGTCGCCCTGCTCGCCGACCACGTGCCGGCGCTCGGCCACCGGCTCGGCGGCCCGCTGGTGTCGGGCGCGGCCCGGCTCTGGTTCGACGTCCTCGTCACCAGCGTGCCCCTGCCGAGCCTCGGACTGCGGCTCGGCGGACACCCCCTCACCGAGGTCTATCCGCTGGCACCGCTGGCCCGCGGCCACTCGCTCGCGGTCGCCGTCTCGACGTACCGGGGACAGGTCCACTACGGTCTCGTCGCCGACGCGAGGGCGGTGCCCGACCTCGACCGGCTCGCCGCGGCCCTGGCCGACGAGGTGGAGACCTTGCTCACGGCCTGCCGTCCCTGACGCGGACGGGTTTGGATCCGCGTGCCGCGCTGAATAAAATCCGCTGTTCGACAGCGGTCGCCTCCCACAGCGCCGCAACGGCGACCAGGGAACGGCAGCGCGATGACGGTGACACAGGACGGCTCGGCGACCACGGACGGCGCGCTCGTGGACGACGCGCTCCCGGGCGTGGCGTCCGCGGAAGAGACGCCGGTGGGCGCGGCGCCGGTGGACGAGGTGCCGGTGGACGAGGCGTCGGTGGGCGAGGCGGCCGCCGCCCACGGGCCCGGCATCGACCCGGAGCGGCTCGCCGTCTGCCTGAGCGTGCTGGAGGAACTGGACCGGCTCGACGTCGACCACCCCGACGCGATCCGCGTCCGCCGGGCCACCTCGCACATCTACCGCATGGTCAAGCAGCGCCGCCGCCAGGAGCGCCGGGCCGCCAAGACCGCCCACGACAAGGCGGTCACCGAGGCCACCGCCACCGGTTCCGCCGAGCGCATCGACGACGAGACCGAGGGCCTGCTCCCCTCCTCCCGCACCGAGGAGGGCTCGATCGCGGGGATACTCCAGCGCCCCCGCTCCTGCTACATCTGCAAGCAGCGCTACGTCGAGGTCGACTACTTCTACCACCAGCTCTGCCAGGACTGCGCCGCCGAGAACCGGGCCCGCCGCGACGCCCGCGCCGACCTCACCGGCAAGCGCGCGCTCCTCACCGGCGGCCGCGCCAAGATCGGCATGTACATCGCGCTGCGGCTGCTGCGCGACGGCGCCCACACCACGGTCACCACCCGCTTCCCCAAGGACGCCATCCGCCGCTTCAAGGCCATGGACGACTCCGCGGACTGGCTGCACCGGCTGGAGGTCGTCGGCATCGACCTGCGCGACCCCGCCCAGGCCGTGGAACTGGCCGACCGCGTCGCCGAGCAGGGGCCGCTCGACATTCTGATCAACAACGCCACGCAGACCGTGCGCCGCCTGCCCTCCGCGTACGCCGCGCTCGTCGAGGGCGAGGGCGCCCCGCTGCCCGCCGGGGAACTGCCCGCCCACCAGGTCATCGGCGCCTTCGGCTCCGGCGCGGTGGACGGGCTGGCCGCGCTGCCGCTGGGCACCTCGGGGCTCGACGCGCAGCAGGTGGCCGACCTGGCGCTGGTCGCCGGGAACGCCAGCGTGGTCCGGCACCGGGAGGGCACCGCGATCGACGCGGGCGGCCTGGTGCCCGACGTCGTCGACTCCAACACCTGGGTCCAGACCATCGAGCAGATCTCGCCGGTGGAACTGCTCGAGACCCAGCTGTGCAACTACACCTCGCCGTTCATCCTCATCAGCAAGCTCCGGCCCGCGATGGCGGAGGCGGCGCGGCGGGCGTCCGCCGGGCGGGCCTACGTCGTCAACGTCTCGGCGATGGAGGGCGTGTTCGCCCGCGGCTACAAGGGCGCGGGCCACCCGAACACCAACGCCGCGAAGGCCGCCATGAACATGGTGACCCGGACCAGCGGCCAGGAGATGTTCGACACCGACCGCATCCTGATGACGTCGGTCGACACCGGCTGGATCACCGACGAGCGTCCCCACTACGACAAGCTCCGCCTCGCCGACGCCGGCTTCCACGCCCCGCTCGACCTGATCGACGGTGCCGCCCGCGTCTACGACCCGATCGTCCGCGGCGAGGCGGGCGAGGACCTGTACGGCGTCTTCCTCAAGGACTACGCGCCCGGCAGGTGGTGACGGGCCCACCGAGTGTCCGGGGCCGCCGTGCCCCGGACCACCGCGCCCGTGCCGCCGATTCCCGGTGCCGCCGATTCCCGGGCCGCCGGGACCCGTGCCGACGGCGTGTCAGTCCACCGCGCCCAGCCGCGCGTTGCGTGCCGCCGTCATCTCCAGCACCGAGCGCCAGTCCTCCAGGACCCCGGCGTCGAAGACGGCGGTGCGGGCCTCCTCGTCCGCCTGGCGCAGGCTGACCACGTCGTCGTCGTGGGCCCAGGCCTCCGCACGGGCGTGCCGACGCAGCAGGCGGGCGACGCGCGCGCCGAGCAGCGGCCGTACCGCGTCGGCGGTCCGGACGGCCGGGTTGCCCGGCCACGGCAGCCGGCCCACGGGTGACACCAGCCCCGCCACCTGGAGCTCCTTGTCCGCGGGGCGGCGCCGGCGCAGCAGCGCGGCCGTCCGCAGCGCGTGTCCGTGCAGATCCGGGCCCGCGGGGCCCCCGCCGCCGTACTCCTGGCCCGGCCGTTCGCCCCGGCAGGCGTACAGCAGGTCCATCAGCTCCTCGACGCTGCGCAGTTCCATGTCCCGGTCCTCCCGCGAGACAGCCGTTGCCGACCGGCAGCAGACCATGCCCAGCTTGCGCGGCGACCAACGGCGACTTAACTGCGCGACCCGTCGCCGTCGGCGTTCGAGGAGGGAGCGGCGGTGTGGGCCGAACGGGTGACTTGTGTGCCGTGCGGAAGGGGAGGAAACGGAGCACACTGGGGTCAACTCCGCGCGGTTCGGAGGGCAATGGTTCTGCCATGTTTTGAGCCCCATAGAGCGCACCCCCGCTCATTTGGTTAGTCTGGAGCGGATGGACGGCAGCGCAGGGCACCACCCACAGCCGAGGTCCGTCACGGGACAGGCCGGTTCACCACGGTCTGCCCAGAAGAGTTGCCGGCGCCACCGCGTCCGAACTGCATTCGACTCACACCCCAGCGGGCGCCGAGTGCCGGCCAGCAGAATGGCCGACGGAGGCCCGAGGGTGACCCGACACAGAAGGAGTGCGCGGTGACACCGGAGACGACGACGAACCCAGAACAACGGACCGAGGAACGCACCGGGCGTGCGCGCCGCAGGCCCGGAGAGATCGGCATCCTCGACGTGTGGGCGCGATCCGCACCGATCCGCCTCGCGGGCTACGAGGAGGACCTGGCCGAGCCGCACATCCTGCCCAGCGTGGACTGACCCCCGCGAAGGCCGCGGAGCGCATGGGCGTGCCACACTCACGCCCATGCTGATCAGGGAAGCCACGGCCGCCGACTGGCCGCACATCTGGCCCTTCTGGCACCGCATCGTCGCGGCCGGCGAGACCTACGCATGGGACCCGGACACCCCGGAGGCCGACGCCCGGTCCCTGTGGATGAACCCCGCCAAGCGCGTCTACGTCGCCGAGGACGGCACCGGCACCGGCAGCACCGTCGTCGCGTCCGCGTACCTCACGCCCAACTACGGCGGCGGCGCCGCCCGCATCGCCAACGCGGGGTTCATGGTCGACCCCGACCGGGCCGGACGCGGGACCGGCCGGGCCCTCGCCGAGTACGTCCTGGACGCCGCGAGGGCCGACGGGTACCGGGCCATGGTCTTCAACGCCGTGGTCGAGACCAACCCGGCCGTACGGCTGTGGACCTCCCTCGGCTTCACGGTCCTGGGCACGGTGCCGGACGCCTTCGACCATCCGCGGCACGGACGGGTCGGCCTGCACATCATGCACCGCGCGCTCTGACGCCCCCTCAGGCCGACGGCGCGGTACGGCGCCAGGGCCTCAGCTCCTCGACCCGCCCCGCCAGTTCGAGGAGCGTCGCCTCCGAACCCGGCGGTCCCGCCAGCTGAACGGCGCAGGGGGCGCCCGAGGGCAGGGTGCCGGAGGGCACCACCAGCGCGGGCCAGCCCGTCAGGTTCCACGGCGGAGTGAAGGGCGAGTAGGCCGAGTTGACGGCCACGTTGCGCAGCCAGCCGCGTTCGTGCCAGGGGCCCGCCACGGGGGAGCGGCGGGCCAGCGCCGGGGTGAGCAGCACGTCGTACGCGTCGAAGAACGGCTCCAGCCGCCCGCGCAGCCGCCGCCGCGCCGCACCGGTCTCCGCGCGGGACACGAAGGGCCGCCCGACGGCCGCGTGCACCCGGGTGCGCCGGGCGAGCAGCCGCCGGTCCAGGCCCCGTGCGTCCACCGAGGTGCCGGCCGTCCAATGGGTCAGGGCGGCCGTGCCCAGCGACGCCGGGTAGGGCGGATCGGCCCGGCGCACCTGGTGGCCGCCGCGCATCAGTACTCCGGCCGTCTCCCGTACGGCGTCCGCGTACGGGCGGGAGACGGGGACACCGGGCAGCGGACTGCGCAGGGAGGCGGCTATCCGGAGGGTGCCCGAGTCCTCGCGGCGCGGCAGCGGGCCGTCCGCGAGGACCGTGAGCATCAGGCGGGCGTCCGCCACCGTCGTGGCCAGCGGACCGTTCTCCGACATGCCGAACCAGTCGCCCTCGCCGATTCCGGCCGGCACCACGCCGTGGCCCGGTTTGACCCCGACGAGGCCGCAGTTGGCCGCCGGTATGCGCAGCGAGCCCATGCCGTCGTTGCCGAGCGCGAGCGGCACCAGCCCGGCGGCGACCGCGGCCGCGCCGCCGCCCGACGAGCCGCCCGCCGAGCGGGCCGGGTCCCACGGGTTGCGGGTCGTGCCGTGCACTCCCTCCGTGGTGCCGAACACACACAGCTCGGGAACGTTCGTCAGCCCCACCACCACCGCGCCGGCCGCCCGCAGCCGCGCCACGGTGACGTGGTCGGCCCCGGCCGGCGTGTCCGGCGTGGCGGCGGACCCGACCCGCACGGACTCGCCGCGCACCGCGAGGTTGTCCTTCACCGCCACCGGCACTCCGGCCAGCGGCAGCCGGGCCACATCGCTCCGCCCGCCCACCTCGTCGGCCTCCGCGAGCGCCGCTTCGGCCCGCACCCTGCGGAAGGCGCCGAAGCGGCCGTCGAGCCGGGCGATCCGGTCGAGGTGTGCCCGGACCACCTCGCGCGGCGCGGCCCGCCTGTCCTGCACGGCGGCGGCGATCTCGGTGGCGGTCCGGCCGGCCCAGTCGGTCACGGAGGGCTCCCAGGGGTGCGGTGACGGGTTCGGGACTACTGGCGAGTACATGGAACAGAACAGGCACTCTGCCCGCCCGGGGCGCCCGTGTCGAGAGCACGGACCCGACGGGCTCCCCAGTCCCTGGTGGAGCCGTAGTCCCTGGTGGAGCCGTTCAGGCCGTCCGGGCCGCCCCCGTGCTGTCCCGCTCGATCAGCCGGGGCACCGGCACCCGGACCCTGCGGGCCGGACCGCCGTCCAGCAGGGCGGTCAGCTCCGTCGCCGCGGTGCGGCCGAACGCCACGCTGTCGCGGGACAGGGCCGACAGCCACGGCTTGACCATGCGGCACAGCGCCGAGTCCTCCCAGGCCACCACGGACACGTCCGCCGGGACCGAGAAACCGAGTTCGGCCGCCGCGGCGACCCCGGCGACGGCCATCACGTCGTTGTCGTAGATCAGGGCGGTCGGCGGCGCGGGCGCCTCCAGGACCCGGCGGGTGACGGCGGCGCCCTCCGCGTCGGAGTAGTCGGTGGTCACCGACTGGACCTCGGTGAGGCCCCGCCGCTCCGCCTCGGCCCGCAGCGCGCGGATGCGGCGCTCGGTGTGCGCGAGGCCGGGCAGACCGGCGATGTGCACGATCCGCCGGTGGCCGAGCGCGTGCAGCGCGTCCACCAGCGAGGCCATCGCGCCCGCGTCGTCCGCCCACACCGTCGACAGCGCCGGATGACGCTCGTCCGGCGCGCCCCCGATCACCACGGCGGGCAGGCCCAGTTCGTCGAGCAGGTCCTGGCGCGGGTCGTCGGTGCGCGGATCGACGACCAGGACGCCGTCCACCCGGTGCTCGGCCCACCAGCGCCGGTAGACCGCGCACTCGTCGTCGAGGTCCTGCGCGACCTGGAAGAGCAGCCCCAGGTGGCGCCGCGCCAGCACCTCCTGGATGCCGGAGACCAGTTGGAGGAAGAAGGAGTCCACGCCGAGGGTGTGCGCGGGCCGCGCCAGCACGAAGCCGACCGTGGCAGCCCCCTCGCCGGACAGTGCGCGCGCCGCCGTACTGGGCCGCCAGCCGAGCTGCTCCGCGACCCGGCGCACGCGGTCCCGGGTGATCTCGGAGACCCCCGGCCGGTCGTTCAGCGCGAACGAGACCGCGCTCTCCGAGACCCCGGCCCGCCGGGCGATGTCCTTCATCGTCGGCCGACGCGCGGCGGGCCGCTTGGCCGGCATGCACGCTCCTTTCCTCGGTGCCCGCAGGCCTCGGTGACCGTGAGCTAAAGCGCTTGAGTTGATTGATCCTAAAGCGCATTAGTGGGCGACCGCAAGTGTCGACAGGTTCGGCTGTGAACTGGTCTAATGCCGTCCGGACTTCTTTAGTTGGCGCGAATGCATTGACTTTCCGCGAGATCGCCGTGCATGGTCGCTGCCATCCCACCGCCGATGTCCTCCAGGGAGACGTGCCACCGTGCCCACTTCGCGCAGAACCTTCGCCGCCGCAGCCGTCGCCGCGCTCCTCCTGCCGCTCAGCGCGTGCGGCTCCTCGGGGGACGACGGCGGCTCGACCGACGCCTCGGGCAAGGTCGAGGGCGACATCACCTTCCAGACCTGGAACCTGCGGGCCAACTTCAAGGACTACTTCGAGGGCCTGATCGCCGACTTCGAGAAGAAGCACCCCGGCACCCACGTCAAGTGGGTCGACCAGCCCGGCGAGGGCTACGCCGACAAGATCAGCGCCGACGCGGCCGGCGGCACCCTGCCCGACGTCGTCAACGTCTCCCCGGACCTCGTCGCCCCGCTCGCCAAGGCCGGACTCGCCCTCGACCTGGACAAGGCCGCCGGACAGTACGAGAAGGAGTACCTTCAGGAAGCCTGGGCCAGCCACCGGATACCGGGCATGGACGGCACGTACGCCTTCCCCTGGTACCTCAACACCGGCCCGCTGTTCTACAACAAGTCGCTCTTCGAGAAGGGCGGACTCGACCCCGAGCAGCCGCCGAAGACGTACGACGAGGTCTTCGACGCCGCCCTGAAGATCGCCGACAAGACCGACGGCGAGGTCGCCACGCTCGCCAACGTGCCCACCATCGAGGACTTCGGACGCTACGGCGTACCGCTCATGGACGAGGAGGGCACCGCCTTCGCGTTCAACGACGCCAAGGGCGTGGAACTCCTCAGCCGCTACAAGGAGCTGTACGACGCCAAGGCCCTCGACCCGCAGGCGCTGACGGCGACCCCCGAGTCCACCGGCAAGAAGTTCCTCACCGGCGCCGTCGCCATGAACCCGGGCAGCGCGCTCGACCTCGCCAACTTCAAGAAGCAGGCCCCGAGCCTCTACAAGAACATCGGCATCACCGACCAGATCACCAGCACCGGCCACGTCAACATGTACGTGATGGGGCTGATGGTGAACTCCCAGAGCCAGCGCAAGCCCGCCGCGGTCGCCTTCGCGCACTACGTCACCGACGCGGCGCACCAGATGTCGTTCGCCAAGCAGGTCGCCGTCTTCCCGAGCACCGCCGGTTCGCTGGACGACCCGTACTTCACGAAGGAGGACGGGACCGACGAGACCCGGGTCCGGGTGGCCTCCGCCAAGTCCCTGAAGGACGCCGTCAACTACACGCCGGTCCTGTTCAGCGAGCAGATGAAGACCGAGCTGCGCAACGAGGTCGCCAAGGCCCTCCAGGGCAAGCAGAGCCCCAAGGAAGCCCTCGACAACGCCGTCAAGGCGTGCGACCGGCTCCTCCAGCAGCAGGGCTGAGACATCATGGCAAGTCCCACCCTCACCGGCCCCCGGAACACCGGGAGCACCCGCAAGAGCGCCACCCGGCGCGTGCGGCGCCAACTTCCCTCCAGCCCCTGGTTGTTCGCCGCCCCCGGTCTGCTGGTCACCGGCGCCTTCATCCTGTACCCGTTCGTCTCCACGCTCGTCAACTCCTTCACCGACCGCCGCACGCTGGTCCCGGGCGAGTTCGTGGGCCTCGACAACTTCCGCGAGCTGCTCCACGACGACATGTTCTGGACCGGCCTGCGCAACAGCTCCCTGTACGTCCTCGGGGTCGTCCCCGCGCTGGTCCTGCTGCCCCTGCTGCTCGCGCTGCTGGTGCAGAAGAACATCCCCGGCATCACCTTCTTCCGCTCGGCCTTCTACACCCCGGTCGTCGCCTCGATCGTCGTCGTCGGACTGATCTGGGTCTGGCTCCTGGACGAGCGCGGACTGGTCAACTCCGTGCTGGAGATGCTCGGTGCCGGCCCGGTCGGCTTCCTCAGCGACCAGTGGCTGATCCTGCTCAGCGCGATGGCCGTCACGGTCTGGAAGGGCCTCGGCTACTACATGATCATTTACTTGGCGGCGCTCGCCAACGTGCCCCGCGAACTGCACGAGGCCGCCGCCGTCGACGGCGCGGGCGCGGTCCGCCGCTTCCTCAGCGTCACGGTGCCCGCGGTCCGCTCCACCATGGTCCTGGTCGCGGCCCTCTCCTCGGTCGCCGCCTTCAAGGTCTTCTCCGAGGTCTACCTGATGGCCGGACCCGCCGGCGGACCGGCCGGCGAGGACACCACCCTCGTCATGCTCGTCCAGCGCACCGGCACCGGCCTGACCGGCCGGGTCGGCTACGCCTCGGCCATCTCGGTCGTCGTCTTCGTCGTCACCGTCGCCCTGATGCTGCTCGTGCTGCGCGCCGACCGGAAGGAGGAGTCGTGAGCGTTGTCGACAAGCCCCGGACCGCCGAGCAGGAACCGCCTCTCGCGCCGGCCCGCGAACCCCGTGTCACCGACGAGCACGGCCGCCGCGTACGCGCCTGGGAACTGGCCCTGCGCTACCTGCTGCTGCTCGGCGTCCTCGCGCTGACCGTCGGCCCGTTCCTGTGGCAGCTGTCGACCTCGCTGAAGGGCCCGACGGAGGACATCTTCAGCTCGCCGCCGAAGTTCCTGCCCTCCGACCCCACCCTGCACAACTACGAGCGGGTCGCCGAGACCATCCCCGTGTGGGACTACGCCTTCAACTCGCTGAAGGTCGCCGCCGCCAACGTCGTCACCAACTGCGTCGGCGCAGCCCTCGCCGGCTACGCCCTGGCCCGGCTGCGCTACCGCGGCCGGCGCGTGGCCACCCTGGTCTTCATCCTGGCCATGCTCGTACCGGTGGAGGGCATCATCATCGCCCAGTTCACCACCATGCGGGAACTGGGCCTCAACAACACCCTGGTCGGCGTGGTACTGCCCGGCTGCGTCAGCGCCCTCAACGTGCTCCTCATGCGCAACGCCTTCCTCAACCTCCCCTACGAGATCGAGGAGGCCGCCTTCGTCGACGGCGCCAACGTCTGGCAGCGCTTCTACCGGATCGCGCTGCCCGCAGTGAAGGGCACCCTCGCCGTCGTCGCGATCTTCGCCTTCATGGGCGCGTGGGACGACTTCCTGTGGCCGCTGATCGTGCTGAGCGACCCCTCGAAGTTCACCCTGACCATCGGGCTCAACTACCTGCACGGCACCTTCGCCAACGACGAACGCCTCGTCGCCGCCGGCACGATCATCGCCGTCGCGCCGCTGATCGCCCTCTTCGCCTGCCTCCAGCGGTACTTCTTCCGCGGGGTCGGCGAGGGCGCCGTCAAGGGCTGACGCCCGCGGCCCCGGCGGGATCCCGCCGGCATCCCCAGCGGCTCCCTGCTTCCCCCACGTCCCCACAACAAGGACACCGCATGCCTTCTGCCGTGCGCTTCGGCGTCAACTACACCCCCAGCGAAGGGTGGTTCCACCACTGGCTCGACTTCGACCCCGACTCCGTGCGTGCCGACCTCGACTCGATCGCCGCGCTGGGCGTGGACCACGTCCGGGTCTTCCCGCTCTGGCCCTACTTCCAGCCCAACCGCGCCCTGATCCGCCAGAGCGCCGTCGAGCACCTGGTCACCCTGGTCGACGCGGCCGGTGAACGCGGCCTCGACGTCAACGTGGACGGCCTCCAGGGCCACCTGAGCAGCTTCGACTTCGTGCCGGCCTGGACCCGCACCTGGCACCGCCGCAACCTGTTCACCGATCCCCACGTGATCGAGGGGCAGGCCGCCTACCTGCGCACCCTCGCCGCGGCCCTCGCGGACCGGCCCAACTTCCTCGGCATGACGCTGGGCAACGAGGTCAACCAGTTCTCCGCCGGGCCCCACCCCGACCCGGACCGCGCGACCAGCGAGCAGATCGACGCCTGGCTGGAACGGATGCTGGCCGCCTGCGAGGAGGGCGCCCCGGGCCGCATGCACCTGCACGCCGAGTACGACGCCACCTGGTACCAGGACGACCAGCCCTTCACCCCGGCCCAGGCGGCCCGCCGCGGCGCCGTCACGGCCGTGCACTCGTGGGTCTTCAACGGCACCGCCCAGCGCCACGGCCGTACCTCCGTGCCCAGCGAGCACCACGCCGCCTACCTGGTCGAGCTGAGCAAGGCCTGGGCCGCCGACCCGCACCGGCCGGTGTGGCTCCAGGAGGTCGGCGCCCCCGCGCCCCTCGTCCCCGCCGAGCACGCCGCCGCCTTCACCGAGGCGACGATCGCGAACGCCCTGGACTGCCCCGGCCTGTGGGGCGTCACCTGGTGGTGCTCGCACGACGTGTCCCGGGAGCTGGCCGACTTCCCCGAGCTGGAGTACGGCCTCGGGCTCCTCACCAACGACCGCCGCCCCAAGGACACCGCCCGCGTCCTGGCCGACGCCGCCCTCGCGGCCCGCGAGGGAACCCGCCCCGTCCCCGCTCCGCGCACCACCGCCCTGGCCGTCCCGGCCGACCCCGCCGCACGCTCGGCCTGCGCCCCCGGTGGCGCCGTCTTCGACGCCTTCTTCCGGCTCGTCGCCGACGGCGCCCGCCCCACCACCGTCCTCGACACGCACGCCGCCGACCCCGGCCACCTGGCGGCCCGCGGCATCACGGAGGTCGTCACGCCCGGCCAGGTGCTGCCGGCGGGCCAGGACCAGGACGACCCGCACGGGCCCCGCGTCCACCGCGAAGACGCCCCCTCGTGAACCCCGGCCGGCACGACGGCTGCGAACCGGCACGCCGCACGGTTCGAACCGGGCGCGGCGGGGGAGCAGTACACCACGCCGGCCCCCGCCACCACGACCCGCACCGGTAACTCCCGTCC
>NZ_JACBYP010000087.1 GCF_018982965.1 Streptomyces mayonensis
TACGCGTGCGGACACTTCGACCACCGCGACCGCGGATGCTCACACTCCTTGAAAAACGAACCCATCCCACGAACCAAGCCAGTGGCACTCACGGTTGCTGACCCTCCAGGACCGATGACGACAGTTTGCTCACCGTCGGCGATCCGGAACGCCGCTGACCTGCGCAAAGGTGTGCAGGATTAGCTATGTTCTGGAACTGGATCGGCCGTACCCAGCAGGAGATCGAGCAGGCCCGCCAGGACTGGATGGAAGGGACACGGTTCGGCGAGGTCAAGGGGTACGACGGGGGCCCGCTGCCCGCACCGGAACTGCCGGCGCTGCCGCTGAAGCCGCGGGGAAGGATCCGCTGACCCGCGGCAGCGGCTGTCGGGCCGGTGACGGCCGCCGGCCGGCCGGTCATGACGTCGGCGATCCGGTCGGTGCCGTCGGAGACCGTCTTCGCGCTGTCGCTGTACAGCTCGGCGGAGATCTACGAACCGGCGCGAAATCCGGCGCGAAATCCAGCGCTGAATCGGATCCGGTGTGCATCGCACGCGCATTGCGCAGCGCTGAAAGAGGGCCGGGAAGCCGATCGTCCGATTGGGCGGGTCATGCGACTTCTCGCCGTTCGCCTCGTATACGGCGGGAAAGGCTGTGACTCTCGTTGAGGCAGCTCCGACAAGGGGCGTGCCTCGACCACGCTGAAACATGGGGAAAAGGGGGAACCCACGTTGAGTCGCAGGACCCGTACCATCACGTTTTCGGTCGTCGCGCTGACCTCGCTCGCGCTGATCGTGCCCGCCTCCGCAGGCGACCAGGGCGGCGCTTCTCAAGCGCCGGCGCCCCAAACCAAGACGGACGCGGTGAAGACGGAGACGGTCTCTCCGTCCTTCACCGGACAGGTGAGGAAGGGAGACGCGACTTTCGGTACCGCACACGTCTCCGATCCGCGCAAGCAGAAAACCACGGAGCGGAATGTGGTCAAGCTCGCCCCCGGCGAGGCGGCCACTCCGCAGCAGATCGTTCCCGAGGGCGTGGACCCGACTGCGGTCAGGGCCGCCGCGGAGGACCTGAAGCTGACGACGTGCCTGTACGCACCGATCGTCACCCCGACCCCGGAACCCCCGTTCGATGACCGGGAGAAGTTCGGGGTGTCCAAGCAGGGCCCGGGGCTGCGGGGCTGGAGTCTGGCGCACGACTCGCAGGGCGGCACGGACTCGGAGCCTCGTACGACCTCGACCCGCATCGACTACGACGTGCCGATCGTCATCCCGGACGACTGGGCGCAGCCCTCGCAGATCACGGGATACGCGAACCCGAAAGTCAAGGGAGCGATCCGGGCCGCGTCGCGCAGATTCACCGCGGGAACCTCGACCGCCAATGGTCAACAATACCTGAACATCGGGATGGAGCGCGACGGAGACGAGTACTGGCAGAGCATGTACGACATGAAGTTCTCCCGGGAAAACGGCCTGGACGAGACCAAGGGGTTCGAAAGCGGCCCGCGGGACGACCCGTTCTTCGCGAACATCGACACCACCCCCGGCCACCTCTACAAGTTCCGGGTGAAATCCCAGTCGCATGTCACGTCGAATCCTGAATTCCTCGCCCCGGCAGCGGCGCAGCTCGACTTCGGCGCTGGGATCGACGCTCCGGCACATCTGATCGAGGACGGGTACATCGAGCCCGACGGGGGATGGAAGACGTTCATCGTCCAGTACAAGTCCCCGTTCGACGTCGAGTGCTGACCCTCGCAGGCATGGGCGACGGTGCCCTCTCCCGACCGACGGGAGGGCACCGTCCCGCCACCCGCAGGTGGGTCATGGGCTGCTGTCTCCGACGCACGGGAGAGGTCGCGCACCCGCCCGTTCCGGGAGGGCGTACGGACGAGTGGGCCGCGCGGGACCGTTAAAGACGACCAGGGGCGTCGCCGCTCATCCGGCGTTGGAGCTCCCACAGGATCCGGAACAACCCCGGCTGCTGCGTGAGCTGGGCGTAGGTGCCCTCCTGGACGATTCGCCCTTGGTCCAGGACCACGATCCGGTCGGCGACGGCCACGTTGGTGAGGCGGTGGGTGATCAGCAGGACGGCGCGGTCCTTGGCCAGTTCGCGCAGGCCGGCGAAGATCCGGTGCTCGGCGCGGGCGTCGAGGGCGGCCGTCGGCTCGTCCATCACCAGCAGCGCCGCCCGCCGGTGGAACGCACGGGTGAGGACCAGGCGCTGCCACTGTCCGCCGGAGAGCTGCTGTCCTCCGAACCACTCGCTGGTCAGCAGGGTGTTGAGGCCGGAGCGCAGGCCCGGCAGCATCTCTGCGGCGCCGGACGCCTCGCAGGCGGCGAGCAGGGCCGCGTCGCCGGTGTCGCCCTGCCCGAAGGTGATGTTGTCGCGCATCGTCAGCGGCAGGTAGGTGAACTTCTGCGGTACCAGGGCGACGTGCTCCCACGACCTCCACGGGTCCAGGTCCGCGGTGGAGGCGTGGTCCCAGGCCACGGTGCCTTCGGTGGGCAGGAGCAGTCCGCACAGCAGGCGCGACAGGGTCGTCTTGCCGGAGCCGTTCTCCCCGACCAGCGCCACGATCTCTCCGCGC
The DNA here is from genome assembly GCF_018982965.1 of Streptomyces mayonensis. GTDB lineage: Bacteria > Actinomycetota > Actinomycetes > Streptomycetales > Streptomycetaceae > Streptomyces > Streptomyces mayonensis. Next base: position 2,567 of record NZ_JACBYP010000087.1, read on the forward strand.
CGCACGTGCAGGGAGACGTTGCTCAGGCTGTCCTCGGGGGCGCCGTCGTAGCGGTAGGTGACGTCGCGGACCTCGAAGCGCTCCGGAGCCGCGGTCACGGGTGCGGTGCCGCGTGAGTCGGTCATGGCCTGGCCGTGGGCGTTGTCGAGGAAGTTCTGCCAGTCCTGTACGTACCAGCCGGTGCGTACGAGGCGGGCTCCGCCGTTGATGATGCCGCGTACCGAGGTGGTGGCGGTCTGCAGGGCGAAGACGGCGCCGCCGCCGGCCGCCAGGCTCATCCGCCCGGAGGCCAGCAGCCACAGCAGTGCCGCCCAGACGGCGGTCGAGGCGACCCCGCCGGCCACTGCGCCGGCCAGCCCCATCCGGGCACCGGTGTTCGCGGCCTTGCGCTCGGCGGCGTTGACCGAGGCGGCCAGCCGCCGGTACCGCCCGATCAGGAAGGGGCCGGCCAGGCAGGCGCGCATCTCCTCACTGGACTCCTGGTAGGCCATGTGCCAGCGCAGCTTGCCCAGCATCCGGCGCCGCCCGGAGGTCTCCAGCCCGGCGAGGTAGAGCACGCGGGCGGAGCGGACGTACGCGGCGGCCTGCGGCAGGCAGGCGAGGAAGAGAAGGGGGAGGAGCAGGGGGTGCAGGACCGTCAGGACGGTGGCGCCGGCCGCGAGCGTGGCGGTGGCCGCGAGGACGTCCTGTGCCTCCTCGACGAGGTCGGGGGTGACCTGGGCGCCGCGGTCGGCGATGTCGTAGGCGTCGTTGTAGCCGGGCTTGTTGTTGGCGGCCAGTTCCGCGCCGAGCGCGGCCTCGATCATCGTCAGCTCCGCCGCCCGGCCGAGCACCGGGCGCAGCCGGCCGGTCAGCCAGACGACGGCGATGCCCAGCAGGGCCCGCAGGCCGGTGGCGGCGGCGATCACGGCCAACTGCGGGGCGGCGTCCCACAGCCGCTCGGTGATGTCGCCCGAGGACACCAGCGCGGTGATCGTGCCCGTGACGGCCAGGAGGCCGAGGGCCGCGAGGACGCCGGTGCCGACCTGGCAGACCAGCAGGCCGGCGGTCGCGCCGCGGTCCACGCGCCAGGCCGTCCGCACCGAGCGACGCACGAGCGACGGCAGCCGCCGTGCCATGGTGCGCGAGGTCAGCAGGGAGCCGGCCCGCAGCCTCGACTCGTCACGGTAGAGGTATTCCTCCTCTCGAACACCGGCAGCCTGCGGTTCGTCGTCCGGCGCGGTCCCCCTGGGTGGTTGTGGCGGTTGGTTCTGTGCAGTGGCCGAGGTCATCGCTCCCCCTGGGACGGTCGCTGAGGCTGAGTCGTGAGGTCCAACGACACGGCTGCGATATCGAACACACGTCATTCGGTCGTGCTGGGAAGCCCGCGGTTCCCTGCGTCCGCGGACCCTGCGGGCCCCGGCCCCCGGTGTGGCTTGGAGCCGCCGCGGCCAGGACATGGCCGAAACGCCGACACCGGTGTACGGCGTGGGGAGAACGGCGGGGTGTCACCCACCCGTGTCCCCTCCCGGACGCCTCGTCCTGCGGCGGCTCGGCCCCGGCAGCCGGGTTGCCGTGGAACAAGCCCAGCCGGTTCGCGTCCGCATCGCCGCGGGGCGCCGCGATCCGGTCGGCCTGCGTCCGCCCCGGGCTGCCGCCCATCGCGAACCGCGATACGGGCATCCGCCTTCCTGATGTGCGCTTCTTCTTCCGTCCCGCCCGCCCTAGCGTCTGGGCCAGACACGGTCCCGTGGTCTTCCACGTACGCCAAAGGGAGGGAGCAGCACTGTGCCTGCTGTCGATCTGGTCGCCGACCTCGGAGAGAGCTTCGGCGCCTACACCATGGGCAACGACGCCGAACTGCTGAAACTGCTGACGTCCGCCAACGTCGCCTGCGGATTCCACGCCGGGGACCCGAGGGTGATGGACGCCACCGTACGGACCTGCGTAGAGCGCGGCGTGCGGATCGGCGCCCACCCGAGCTTCCCCGACCTGGTCGGCTTCGGGCGCCGGGCGATGGACCTGACCCCCGACGAGGTACGCACCGACGTGCTGTACCAGATCGGAGCGCTGTCCGCGTTCACCCGCGCCCACGGCACCCGCATCGAACACCTTGCTCCGCACGGACGCCTGGGCAACCTCGTCGTCACCCGGCGGGACTACGCCGAAGCCGTCGCCGACGCCGTGGAGGCCTTCGATCCCACGCTGGTCATCCTGATGCAGGAGGGCGAGATGGCCGCCGTGGCCCGCGAACGCGGCCTGCGCATGGCCATGGTGGGCATCGCCGACCGCGCCTACGAGTCCGACGGCACCCTCGTGTCACGCTCGGAGCCCGGGGCCGTCCTGCACGACCCGGACGAGGTCACCCGCCGTACCGTCCGGATGGTCACCGAGGGCCTGATCACCAGCCGCGACGGCACGGACATACCGGTGCGCACGGACTGCGTGCAGCTCCACGGCGACGGACCGGCGGCCCTGGAACTCGCGTCCCGCATCCGCGAGGAACTCCAGGCCGCCGGAGTCCGTCCGGCACCGCTGGACGAGGTGCTGGGCGCGCGGGCCGCATGACGGACCGGCGCGCAGCGACGACGACGGCCGTCTCGCCGTGCGGCGACGCCGCGGTGCGCGTCGCCGTCGAGGGCGAGGACACCGACCAGGTCTGGACGGTCGTGCACCGGCTCGCCGGATGGCTCAACCACGGCGGGATCCACCCCACGGTCACGGCCGTCCCCACCTATGACGCGGTCCTCGTGGAGTTCGACCCGTACTACACCACGGGCGAGGAGATCGCGTCGCACCTCCGCGCCTGGGGGGCCACGGCCGGGACGCAGGGCGCGGCCGGCGGCCGCGTCGTCGACGTGCCGGTGCTGTTCGGCGGCGAGGCGGGTCCCGACCTGGAGTGGGTCGCCGAGGTGACCGGCCACCCGGTGCCCAAGGTCGTCGACCTGGTCTGCGCCGGAGAACCCCTCATCCGCTGCCTGGGCGGCCCGGCGGCCTCCGCCATGCTGGACGGGCCCGACTTCGGCCTGCCGATACCGCGGCTGGCCACCCCCCGGCTGCGGGTGCCGCCGGGCGCGGTGTCCGTCGCCGGCCGGCAGACGGTCGTCGGACCCGTCGCCGCGCCCAGCGGCTGGCGGCAGATCGGCCGGACCCCCCTGGAGATCCTGCGCACCGACACCGAGACGGTGGTTCCCTACCGGCCCGGCGACCGGATGCGGTTCCTGCCCGTCGACGAGAGCACCTACGCGGAGCTGCTCGGCACGCCGATGAGGTACCGGCACGATGACTGACCGCCCCGCCCTGCACATCGACTCCGCCACCCTGTGCGTCGTCACCGACCTCGGACGGGTCGCGGGACCGGCCCGCGGCCTCGCCGTCAACGGTGCCCTCGACCAGTTCGCCGCCCGCGCCGCCAACGCCCTGGTGGGCAACGCGCCCACGGACCCGCTCATCGAGACCACCGGATCCGGGATCACCCTGCGGCCCAGCGACGACGTCCTGCTCTCCGTCACCGGAGCGCCGGCCGAACCCGCCGTCGACGGCCGTGCGTACCCCGCCTGGGCCCCACTGTCGGTACGTGCCGGTGAGACGGTACGGGTCGGCGTCTCCGACGCCGGACTGCGCGCCTACGTCGCCGTGCACGGCTCCTTCGACGTACCCCGGTTGATGGGCAGTTGTGCCCCCGACTCGATGATCGGTTTCGGCACCCGGGTCGAGGCGGGCAGCGCACTGGCCCTGCGCCGCCCCCATCCACCGCTGGTCAACGGCCGCTTCGGCGCCACCGTGTTCGACTTCGGGCTCCCCCGTGACGTCGGCAGGGTCTCCTCGGCCCTGGACGTGATCGACGGCCCCGACGCCGCCGAGTTCGGACCGGGGCTCCAGCGTCTGTACGACTCCCCGTACACGGTCACCCCGCGCATCAATCACGTCGGGATGCGCGTCGCCGGCCCCGTGCCCCGCCGATCGGTCACCGGCGAGGTGCTCTCACGCGGTGTGCCGGTCGGCGCGATCGAGGCCCCGACCGGGGACGAACTGCTGGTCCTGATGCGCGGCCGGGGCATCACCGCCGGATACCCGGTCCTCGCGGTGGTCACCTCGCGCGCCCTGGACCACGCCGCACAGCTGCGCCCCGGGCAGACCGTCCGCTTCCGGCGCACGACCGCGACCGCCGCCACCGCCGCCCACCTGGAGCGGCGGCACCTGCTGGACCGCGTCGCCCTGCGCGCCCGTACGGCCTTCGCCGCACTCGCGCGACCTCACCCCTCTCGTCCCTCTCGTACCTAAGGAGATACGCCATGGCGAATCCCGAGACGGTCCCGGCACCCGTTCCGGCCGAGCGCATGTCACGTGTCAAGGAGTCACCGAGTTCCCGCGTCGCGGACCGGGTGCGGGACTTCCGGGCGGCGGGCCGCAAGGTGCTGCCGCTGACGATCGGCGAACCCGACTTCGACACCCCCGACCACGTGAAGGAGGCCGCGGTCGCGGCGATCCGCGCCGGCGAGACGAAGTACACCTCGGCGAACGGGACGCCCGCGCTGCGGCGGGCCGTCACCGCCCGGCTGCTGCGCAAGACCGGGCAGTCCTACGGCCCCGGCGAGATCTGCGTGGGCGGCGGCGCCAAGCAGCTCATCTTCCTGGCCTTCATGGCCACCCTGGACGAGGGTGACGAGGTCGTCGTCCCGGCCCCGTACTGGGTGTCCTATCCCGACATGGTCACCGTCAACGGCGGCGTACCCGTCGTCGTCCCCGCCACCGCGGCAGAGGGCTACAAGCTCACCCCGGACCGGCTCCGCGAGGCCCTCACCCACCGGACCAAATGGGTCGTCCTGAACACCCCCAACAACCCGACGGGCGCCGTCTACAGCGAGGCGGAGCTGCGCGGACTGACCGACGTCCTCCGTGACCACCCGCAGGCCTGTCTCCTCTGCGACGAGATCTACGACGAGATCAACTACGGTGCGGGGCCGGTACCCAGCGCCGTGTCCGTCGCCCCCGACCTCAAGGACCGCATCCTCCTCGTCAACGGCGTCTCGAAGGCCTACGCCATGACCGGCTGGCGGATCGGTTACGGCGCGGGACCCGCCGGGCTGTGCGCCGCCATCGGCACGCTCCAGTCGCAGAGTTCGTCCTGCCCCTCCTCGGTCAGCCAGGCCGCGGCGGTCGCCGCGCTCGACGGCGGCCGGGAGTTCATCGACCGCACCGTGGCCGTCTACACCGAGCGGCGGGACCTGCTCGTCTCCGGCCTCGCCGCGATCGACGGCCTGCGCCCGGCGGTGCCCGAGGGCGGCTTCTACGTCTGGGTCGACGCCTGTGCCCTGCTGGGCTCCACGACCCCCTCGGGCCGGCGGGTGGCGACCGACGCGGAACTCGCCGAACATTTCCTGGACACCAGCGGCGTCGTGGTCATCACCGGCGATTCGTACGGCACTCCGGGACATTTCCGCGCCAGTTTCGCACTCTCCTCGGAAATCATCCGCGAAGCCGTCGCCGGACTCGCGCACTCGGTCGAGTCGCTGCGCCGCTGATACGCCGTGGGGTGCCGTGCGGAACAGGTGAACCGTCAGAAATCACTATCTCTAATGCCGGTATAACGAGCAGAATTCCAGGTGCCACCGGGTATACCCACCGGCAATACCGAGGAAATAATGACGGGCCAAAGTTCTGACGACGACGTCACTTTGTGAAAGGTTGTGCCCGTGAACAGCAAGGTACCCGTGGCTCCGCCGCACGCGCAGCCGCCCGCGACCACCACGCGGTCGAAGAAGGTCTCCATCGTCGGGGGACTCATCGGTGTCTTCATCGAGCTGTACGACAACGCCGTGTACGGCTTCGTGGCCGGAACCCTCGCGGTCGTGTTCTTCCCCAGCGACGCTCCCACCACCAGCGTCCTGCTGACCTTCACGGCCTTCGCGATCCCGTTCTTCTTCCGCCCGGTGGGCGCCGCCGTCGCCGGCTCGTGGGGCGACCGGATGGGCCGCAAACGAGTCCTCCTGATCCTCATCACCATGATGAGCCTGTCCACCGCGCTGGTCGGCGCCCTGCCGAGCTACGCGACGGCGGGCATCTGGGCGCCGATCGGCCTGGTACTGCTGCGCTTCGTCCAGGGCTTCGCCATGGGCGGCGAGCCCGGCAACGGCAACTCCTTCCTCGCCGAACACGCCGGCGACGGACGTCGCGGACAAGTGGTCAGCTACGCCAACGCCGCCACGTTCGTCGCCATGCTGCTCGGCACCCTCTTCGCCGCCCTGCTCACCGCGGTGCTCAGCACCGGGCAGATGGAGGCGTGGGGCTGGCGGCTCCCGTTCCTGCTCGCCCTGCCGCTCGGCATCGTGGGCCTGGTCGTCCGCCGGCTCTCCGAGGAGTCCCCCGAGTTCACCGCCGCCGAGCAGCAGGGCGAGGTGACCGGCAGCCCGCTGAAGGAGGCGTTCGGATCCCCCGAGATCCGCCGCGCCATGGGCCTGACCATCGTGCTGCCGCTGCTCAACAGCTCCGGCTACTTCGTCCTCTTCATCTACATGCCGTCCTTCATGAAGGACGAGATGCACTTCTCCGCCCTGGAAGGACTCCTCGTCACCGCCGTCATGCTGGCCGTCGGCACCTTCGCGGTGCTGTACGCCGGCCGCCTCTCCGACCGGGTCGGCCGCAAGAAGCTCCTCAGCGGCTCGGCGTTCGGCATGGTCGTCATCGGCTTCCCCTGCTACTGGCTGCTGACCCGCGGCTCCTTCGCCACAGCGGTGGCCGGCGCCGTGCTGATGGCCGTCTGCTTCGCCGGCACCAACGGCGTGATGCAGGTGACGCTCGCGGAACTCTTCCCCACCCGGGTACGCACCGTGGCGTACGGCTTCGGCTACAACCTGGGCACCGCCATCTTCGGCGGCGCCGCCCCGCTGCTGATCACCGCCCTCATCGCGGCGACCGGCAGCACCTGGATCCCGGCGATCTACCTCGTCCTCACCTCCGTCGTCGCCGGGTTCACCGCGCTGCGCATCAAGGAGACGGCCTTCGAACCGCTCAAACGCTGACGCCCACCCGGCCGGCGCACCACCCCTGCACACAACCACGCGAAAGGACGGTGGACCCGTGACGACAGCGGCCACGCACCACGCCCCAGCCGCTCTCGACAGGCTCCGCGGCCAACTGGACAAGGCGGGCTTCGGCGCCCTGCTGCTCACCTCGCCCACCGGCCGCCGCCACGCGCTCGGCCCGGCGACCGACGCGACCGCCGTCCTGGTCACGGCCGACGGCACCGTGGCGGGCGCGGCCGGACACCCCGGCGCCGCGGCAGCCGCCGCACTGCGGGCGGCCGGCGTCACGGACGGCGCGGTCGCCACCGAGGACGAGCTGCCCTGCGACCTCCTCGGACAGCACGGTCCGGCAGACGTCCGACTGCGCCCGGCGCCCGACCTGGTCTTCGCCGAACTCGCCTGCTGCGAGCCCACGGAACCACCCGCGTTCGCCGCGGCCGCCGGCCTCGCCGCCGTCGGCTACACGGCCGTCATGGACCACCTGCGCATCGGCATGGACGTACGGGAGCTGTCCGGCAACGTCGACCGGTCCGTCCGCCGGGCCGGGGGACTGCTCGGCTGGTACGACCCGTACGGCGCGGGCGGCGCCGCCGGTTCCGACCTCGTGACCGTCCGGGGCCACGACCCCTCGACCGCCCGGCTGACCGAGGCCTCCCCGGTCCGCTACGTCCTGCACCCGCTGCTCGACGGGACCGCCGGATACGCCGCGGCCACCGCCGTGCTCAGCAAGGCCGACGGCACCCTGCGCACCGCCGGTGACGTCTGTGCCGCCGCGACGGCCGCGCTGCTGGCGGCCCTGCGCCCCGGCGCCCGGCTCACCGACGGGTACGCGGCGTTCGCCCGGGCGGCAGCCGGGCACGCGGCCACCTGCCGGCTGGTCGGGCTGCGCGGCGGCGGGGCGTCGCTGCCGCTGCGGCCGGACAGCGCCCTGGTCGCCGAGCCCGGCATGGTGCTCGGCGTACGGACCGAGGTCCTCGCGCCCGGCCGCGGCGCGGTCGAGCTCGCGGAGACCGTCGAGCTGACCGCGGGCGGCGCCGAGCCCAGGGCGGGCACGCCCCTGCGACTCGTGGAGCTGTACTGACCAGGCCGCCGACCCGCCACGCCCGAGGCCCCGCGAGAGCGGGGACGCCACGCAAGAGGAGAACCGCCATGGGCACCACCCGACCGACCGCAGCGGACCGGGTCCCCACCGCCGACGCGGCAGGGGTCACCATGCCGCTGGTCGGCTTCGGCACGCACCCGATGCGCGGCGAGCAGGCCACCGAGGCCGTGCTCACCGCCTTCTCGGCCGGCTACCGGCTCGTCGACACCGCCACCCGCTACCGCAACGAGACTGCCGTCGGCGCCGCACTCGCCGCCACCGACGTGCCCCGCTCCGACCTGTTCGTGACCACCAAGATGCCCCCCGACCAGGTCGGCCGGGAGCGGCTCACCCTGGAGCAGAGCCTCACCGCCCTGGGCTGCGACCACATCGACCTGTGGCTGATCCACTGGCCCCCGGGCGGTCACCCGGGCGTCACGAGCTGGCGCGAGTTCGTACGCGCCCGCGACGAGGGCCTGGTGAGGGCCGTCGGCGTCAGCAACTACTCCGTCGCCCTCATCGACGCCCTGCACCGCGAGACCGGCGTCTACCCGGCCGTCAACCAGGTGCAGTGGGGGCCCGGCGACCACGACCCGCACTTCGCCGAGGCGATGCGCGAGCGTGGAGTTGTGCTCAGCGCCCACAGCCCGCTGCGCAGCACCGACCTCGACCACCCCGTGCTGCTCGACGTGGCCCGCCGGCACGGCCGTTCACCGCGCGACGTCGTCCTGGCGTGGAACCTGCACCACCGCGTCGCGGTCACCGTGAAATCCGCGCACCGCGACCGCATGGAACGGAATCTGTCCGCCGCCGGCCTCACCCTCTCCCCGGCGGACGTCGAGGCGATCGACGGCCTCTCCACCGTGACACGGGCGGACCGGCGCCCGTAACGAAGGCAGCGAATACCACGGCCGTGCGACGACGGACGACCGTGGTATTCGCATGCCTGTTGCCTCGCACATCAGAATTCTTTATGCCGCCATACGGATAGCCGCTTCGCCTATTTCGCCGGAAGCCACGGAACTACGCTCTCACCCAAGTTCCCGATCTTTCCGAGAAGGGCCGCCGTGGTTTATCAGGTAGTCGTCACCCGAGGTTACGCGGAGCCGGACGGAAGCACCGTGTTCGGCGACATCGGTCTCTCCCGGCTCGCCGACGCCGGACTGGCGTGGCGTGTGCTGGACGAGGAGGTCGCCGAGCTGCGGCCCGATCAGCTCGAGGACGCCGACGCGGTCCTGGTCCTCGGGCACGAGCGGGTCACGGAGAAGTCGATACCCGCCTCCGGACGGCTCCGGCACGTCGCACGGTTCGGTGCCGGCCACGACGCCGTCGACACCGAGGCGTGCACCCGGCACGGAGTACTGGTCACCAACGCCCCCGACGCCGTACGGCGGCCGGTCGCCGACTCCGTGATCGCCCTGCTGTACGCGCTCGCCCACCACCTGGTCGTCAAGGACCGGCTGGTACGGGAGGGACGCTGGGCCGAACGCGGTGACTGGCGCGGCCCCGGACTGACCGGCGCCACCGTGGGCATCGTCGGGCTCGGCGGCATCGGCCTCGAGACGGCACGGCGGGTTCGCGCACAGGGGCTGCGCGTCCTCGGCCACAACCGCAGTGACCGCACCCGGGAGGCGGCCGAGGCGGGCTTCGAGACCGCCCCGCTGGACGACGTGCTGAGAAACAGCGACTACGTGGTCGTCGCGGTCGCCGCCAACCCCGGCACCCGGCACCTCATCGGGGAACGGGAGCTGGCACTCATGCGGCCCACCGCCCGGCTGATCAACGTCTCGCGCGGCGTGGTCGTCGACGAGGACGCGCTCGTCGCACGCCTGTCGGACGGACGGCTGGCCGGCGCCGGGCTGGACGTGTTCACCGAGGAGCCGCTGCACCCGGACAGCCCGCTGACCTCGCTCGACAACGTCGTCCTCGCTCCGCACTCCCTGTGCTGGACCGACCGGTACACCGACGCCGTCTCGGCGAGCGTGATGGCGTCGATCGTCGCCGTGAGCCGCGGCGAACAGCCCCCGGAGACGGTCAACGGCCCCTTCGGCACGCACAACTCCAACAAGAGGGACAGGACATGACGGAGCACAGCACGGGCCGCCGTATCGCGGTCGTCACCGGAGCGGCGTCCGAGCGGGGCATCGGCCGCGCGCTCGCCGCACGACTGGCCGGGGCCGGCTGGCACCTGGGGCTGCTCGACATCGATCCGGAGGTCGAGAAGGCGGCCGCCGAAATCGGCGCCGCACACGGAACCGAAGTGGTCGGCGCCGTCGCGGACATCGCCGACCCGGCCTCCGTGGACGCGGCGGTCACCGCCTTCGAGGAACGGCTGCCGCCGGTCACCGGGCTGGTCAACAGCGCGGGCGTCAGCTCCCCGGTGCCCTTCTGCGACATGGACCTGGCCACCTGGGAACGTGTCATGCGGGTCAACGCCACCGGCACCTTCGTGGTGAGCAGGCGCATCGTGCCCGGCATGGCCGAACGCGGCCACGGCCGGGTGGTGAGCATAGGTTCGACGGCGATGCAGAACGGCGGCGGCACGTACAGCAAGTCCGCCTACGCCGCGTCCAAGGGCGCCGTCGAGGCCTTCAGCCGCAGCCTGGCCCTGGAGGTGGCCCCGAGCGGCGTGACGGTCAACGTGGTCGCGCCCGCCACCATCGACACCGACATCATGGGCGGCCGGATCACCGACGACCGCAAGCCCGCCTTCCTCTCCCAGCTCCCCGTGGGCCGGCTCGGCACCACCCGCGACGTCGCCGCTCTCGTGGAGTTCCTCCTCGGCGACGACGCCGGATACATCACCGGCGCCACCTACAACATCAACGGAGGGCTCCGCATTGGCTGACAGCCCGGCGCCTCCCGCGCCCCCGCACACCGAACGGCCCAGTCTGGCCGCACCCTCCCGCCTCCCGGTGCCGCACGCCCCGGGCGACTGGCCCATCGCCGCCGCCATGCTCCAGTTCCCGCCGCGCGCGGCAGACGGCACGCCGGTGCACGAACTCGGCCCCGACGAGTGGCGCCGCCTCCTGCAGCCCGTCGTGGACGAGGGCTTCACCCACCTCGAACTGGCCACCTCCTGGCTGCCGCTGGGCGACCTGGACCCCGCCCGCCGCACGGCGCTGCGCGAGGTCCTGGCCGACGCCCGGCTCGCCGTGCCCGGAGTGGGCGTCGTCCGCCGCAGTGTCGTCCACCCCAAACGCGGCGAGGAGAACCTCGCCTTCTCGCACCGGACCCTCGACGCGGCCGCAGCCCTGGGCGCGGACGTCGTCTGCCTCGGACTCCACGACGCGCTCAGCCCGCGGCAGCAGCGGGCCCTGTGGTTCTGGACGGTCCCCGGCGACGACGTCCCGCCCCGCACCGATCCCGAGGTGCGCTCCCTCGCCGTCCGACGCCTCCGCGAACTCGCCCGGCACGCGGCCGAGGTGGGCGTGGAACTCTCCCTGGAGCTGTACGAGAACACCTTCCTGGGCAGCGGCGACGAGGCGGTCCGCCTCCTCGACGACATCGGACACGAAGCGGTCGGACTCAACCCCGACCTCGGCAACCTGCTCCGCGTCCAGGGACCGGTGGACACCTGGGAGTACCTGGTGTCGGTCACCGCGCCCCGCGCCAACTACTGGCACGTCAAGAACTACACCCGCCTGGAGGACCCGGCCACCGGCACCGTCCTCACCCATCCCACCTCCCTGGAACTCGGGGTGATCGACTACCGCGCCGCCGTGCGCTACGCGGTCGCCCACGGTTTCCGCGGCACCTTCGTGGTCGAGCACTACGGCGGCGACGGCCTGGGCGTGGGCGCCACCAACGCCGCCTACCTCAGGCGCCTCCTGCCCCGCGCCGGGTGACCGTACCGACGGTACGGAGCCGACCGACCGTACCTGGCCGACCGACCGTACGAACTGGAGAGCCGCCGTGACACTTCCGCCCCCACCCGCCGCGCCGTTCCCCGCGGCCCGCACCGCGATCGTCACCGGAGCCGCCTCCCCGCGCGGCATCGGCCGGGCCACCGCCGCCCGGCTGGCCGCCGACGGCTGGTCCCTCGCCGTGCTCGACCTGGACGAGTCCGCCTGCCGGGACGTGGCGGACCGCCTGGGCGACGAGTACGGCGTGCCCTGCCTCGGCATCGGCGTGGACATCCGCGACCGCGAGGCCGTGGACGCCGCCGTGCACCGTGTCGAGGCCGGACTGCCGCAGCTCGTCGGGCTCGTGAACAATGCCGGGGTCAGCTCGCCCGTGCCGTTCCTCGACGTCACCGACGCCGAGTGGCACCGCGTGATCGACGTCAACCTGCACGGCACCTTCCACGTCACCCACGCGGCGGCCCGGATCATGGCCGAGCGCCGGCTCGGCCGTATCGTCAACATCTCCTCCACCTCCGCCGAACGCGGCGGCGGTGTCTACGGACGCGCCGCCTACTCGGCCTCGAAGGCCGCCCTGCTCGGCCTCTCCCGGACCCTCGCCAGGGAACTCGGCGGCTACGGCATCACCGCCAACTCCGTGGCACCGGGCTCCATCGACACCGACATCATGGGCGGCCGGCTCACCGACGAACGCAAGGCCGTCCTGCTGCGGGACCTGCCCGTCGGACGCGTCGGCACCGTGGACGACGTGGCCGCGGTCGTCGCCTTCCTGCTGAGCGAGGACGCCGGCTACCTCACCGGTGTCACCTACGACGTCAACGGCGGATCGCACATCGCATGACCCGCCCGCACCGGTCCACCCGCACGAACCACCCACACGAAGGACGACACCACCGTGGACGTTCCGTTCACCGCCGACCTGACCGGGAAGACAGCCGTGGTCACCGGCGCCAGCACCGGCATCGGCCATGCCGTCGCCGACCTCTACCTCCGCAACGGCGCGACCGTCATAGGCATCCACCGCCGCGAGAAGGCCGCGCTCACCGGGGCCTACGTTCCGGTGAGCGCCGACCTCGGCGACCCGGAGCAGGCGCGGGAGGCCGCCACCCGGATCCTGGCGGAGCACCGGGTCGACATCCTGGTCAACAACGCGGGCCTCAACCTGCGGCACCCGTTCGAGGAGTTCCCCGTCGCGGACTGGGATCGCGTGCAGCAGCTCAACGTACGCACCGTCGTCGAACTGACCCAGCTCTTCGGCCGCCCCATGCTCGAACGGGGTTCCGGCGCGATCGTCAACCTGGCCTCGATGCTCTCCTTCACCGGCGGCTTCACCGCCTCCGCGTACGCCGCGTCCAAGGGCGCCGTAGGACAGTTCACCAAGTCGGTGGCGAACGAGTGGGCGCCCCGGGGCGTCCGGGTCAACGCCGTCGCGCCGGGCTTCGTCGACACCGAGATGAACGAGGCTCTCGTCGCCGACGAGACCCGCAACCGCCAGATCCTCGAACGCATCCCGGCGGGGCGCTGGGGCACCGCGCAGGACATCGCGGGCGCCGCGCTCTTCCTCGTGTCTGACGCTGCCCGCTTCATGCACGGAACCGTGCTGCCCGTCGACGGCGGCTACCTCGCCCGCTGACCGCAAGGAGATCACCGTGATGAAAGCCGTCGTCGTCCATGGGCCGGGCGACCTGCGCGTGGACGCGCTGCCCGACCCGGAACCGGCCCGGGACCGGGTCCTGGTCCGCATCGTCTACGGGGGCATCTGCGGCTCCGACCTGCACTACGCCGCGGACGGCCGCAACGGCCCCTACACCGTCACCGAACCACTGACCCTGGGGCACGAGGTCGTCGGCGTGGTCGCCGCGGCGGGCCGGGACGCGACCGCCGCGCCGGCCGTCGGCACCCGGGTCGCCGTCCACCCGGCGACCCCCTGCGCACCGCCCGGGGTGTCCGCCCCCACCGGACTGCACCTCGACCCGGACGGCACCTACCTCGGCAGCGCCTCCACCCGGCCGCACACTCAGGGCGGCTTCGTGGAACTGCTGGAGACGCAGCCCTCCCAACTCCGCCCGCTGCCCGCCCGACTGCCCCTGCGCAGGGCCGTGCTGGCCGAGCCGCTCGCCGTCGTCCTGCACGGCACCGCCCGCCTCGGCGAGCGGGTGAGGGGAGCGAGGGCGCTGGTCAGCGGCGCGGGACCGATCGGCGCGCTGGCCGTCGCGGCACTCCGGCACTCCGGCGCCGCCGAGATCACCGCTGCCGACCTCCAGCAGGTCCCGCTGCGCACCGCGGCCGCCGTCGGCGCCACCAGAACCGTGAACCTCGCCGACGGCGCCACGGTGGACCGGGCGGCGTTCGACGTCACGGTCGAGGCCGCGGGCGCCGTCTCCTCGCTCGCCACCGTGCTGGACGCGGTGCGCCCCGGCGGCGCCGTGCTCCAACTCGGCATGCTGCCGCGGGAGGCGGTGCCGGTGGCCATGTCGACCCTGATCGCCAAGGAGCTGACGCTGTACGGCTCCCAGCGCTTCGACACCGAACTGGACGCGGCGATCGACCTCCTGGCCGCCGACCCGTCCCTCGACGCCGTCCTGAGCCACGCGTTCGCCGTCGAGGAGGCCGGAGAGGCGTTCCGCTGCGCGGCCGACCCCTCCCGGTCCGCCAAGACGGTGCTCCGCATCTCCGCGGACCCGGACGCCGGAGCGGCGGACCCGGGCGGCGGCCGCCCGAGTCACGGACCGCGCGGGTGACGCGCCGCCCGGCTCACGGAGTACCCCAATCACCGACCACCTGACCGACCCGCAACCCGAGGGAGCGCCTTCATGATCCATGTACGTACCCGCATCGACCGGCCGTCCGCCGACGTGGTGGCCGCGCTCGGCCGGTTCTCCGCCGCGACCATCCACGAGGCGCAGGGCCGCAAGGGAGCGCTGGCGCACCGGCTGAAGCCCGTGGACCCCGCCATGTCCTTCTGCGGACCGGCCTTCACGGTCGACGCGCAGGCCGGCGACAACATCATGGTGCAGGTCGCCATCTCGTACGCCCGGCCCGGCGACGTCGTCATCGTCGCGGGGTCGGAGTTCGAACAGGCGGGTTCCTTCGGCGACGTCCTGGCCACCGCCTGCCGGAGCAAGGGACTGGCCGCCTTCGTCACCGACTCGGGTGTGCGCGACAGCGCCGACCTGCGCGAGCTCGGCTTCCCGGTCTTCTCCGGATCCGTCTGCATCGAGGGAACCGTCAAGGAGACCCTCGGCCAGGTCAACCGCCCGATAGCCGTGGGCGGTCGGATCGTCCGGCCGGGGGACATCCTGCGCGGGGACGCCGACGGCATCGTCGTGGTCGACCCGGCTGAGGGGGAGGAGGTCGCCCGGCTCTGCCAGGAGCGCGAGGACCACGAGGCGGAGATCCGCGCACAGCACCGCCGGGGCGACCGCAGCCTGATCGAGGTCCACGGGCTCACCGAGAAGCTCAAGGCCAAGGGCCTGGTCGTCGAGGAGTGAGCCGCCCCCTGAACCCGCCCGGCGTCGCCGTGCTCGGACTCGGCCCGATGGGCGCCCCGGTGGCCGGGCACATCGCCCGCGCCGGCTTCCCGCTCCAGGTGTGGAACCGGACCCGGGCCACGGCCGACGCCTCGGGCCACCGGAGCGTTGCCCGGCCCGGAGAACTGCGTGCGCGCATCGTGTTGTCGGTGCTGCCGGACACCGACCAGTTCGACGAGGTCGCGCCCGAGCCCGTCGTACGCCGCTGGGCCGCGGGCGGTACCACGCACGTTGCGGTGCTCAGCACCACCTCGCCCGAAAGGGTGCGCGGGCTCGCCGAGCGGCTCGGCCAGCACGGCCTGGCGGTGCTGGACGCGCCGATGAGCGGCGGCGACACCGGCGCCCGCGCCGGCACGCTGAGCCTGATGGTGGGCGCCGACCCCGAGGCGTACCGCACGGTGGAACCGGTACTGAGGTCCTTCGCCGCCACCGTCGAGCACATGGGCCCGCCGGGCGCGGGCAGCGCCGCCAAGCTCTGCAACCAGGTGATCGTCGCGGGCACCCTGGTCGCCGTCGCCGAAGCCCTCGATCTGGGCCGCCGGGCGAATCTGTCCGGCGAGCGGCTGGTCCGCGTGCTCCGAGGAGGCCTGGCCGCAGGTGCCGTCCTCGACGCCAAGGCCGGGAAGATCCTCGACCGTGACTACCGCCCCGGCGGCAGTGCGGCCAACCAGCTCAAGGACCTCCGCCACGCCACCGCGCTCGCCGACGCGCTCGGCGCCCGCCTGCCGCAGACCCGGCGCACCCGCGCGCTCTTCGAGGAGGTGCTGCGCCGGGGCCTGGGCGCCGCGGACCACGCGGCGGTGTACGAGATCGTCACGGCCCACGGCGAGGACGACGGCCAGGACGCCGGCGAGCACGACGGCGAGGAAGGAGACCGGTGAGGCGGGCCCGGCTGTTCCGCCGCCGGGCCTCCTCGGGTTACGTTCACCTGCAACGATCGGGAGGAGCGCGATGGACACCCGCAGGCTCGGATACTTCGTCAGAGTGGCCGACGTCGGCAACATCACCCGGGCCGCGGACTCGCTGCACATCACCCAGTCGGCGCTCAGCCAGCACATCTCCGCACTGGAGAGCGACCTCAAGACCCGTCTGCTGGAACGCACCGGCCGCGGCGTCCAGGTCACGGCGTCCGGCCGCTCCCTGTACCGCTACGCCCAGGGCATCCTGCGCCTGGAGAAGGCGGCGCGGATCGACCTGCGGGCCGGCGACGAGACCCCGGCGGGGCTGGTGACCGTCGGCCTCGCCTCGTACAGCATGGCGCCGGGAGTGGCCGTACCGCTGCTGCGGGCGGTCCGGGAGCGGTACCCCAACATCCATCTGCAGCTCATCCAGAACCTGACGGTGGTGATGAGCCAGGCGGTGCTCCTCGGCCAGGTCGACATGGCGCTCATCTACGACCCCGGCTACGTCAAGGGCGTCGTCTTCGACCACGTCCTGGAGGAGGAGTTCCACCTGGTCACCAGCGCCCGGGCGGTACGCCCCGCCGTCCGCGGGGACGCCGTCACCCTCAAGGAAGCCAGCCGCCTCGACTTCGTCATGCCCAACGAACTGCACACCGTCCGGCGCGTCACCGACACCGCCTTCCACGCCGCGGGGCTGCACTGCTCCGTCGTGGCCGAGGTCGAGCCGGACACGGTGCTGCGGGAGGCCGTGGTGAGCGGGCTCGGCGCCACCGTGCTGCCGCTCGCGGCCGTCAGGGCGCACTTCGCCGCCGACGAGGTCCGCGTCCACCGTTTCGCCGACGCCCGCCTGCGCACCGCGATGTCGCTGTGCACCCCGGAGGTGCAGCCGCTCTCGCACGCCGCGGCGCTCGTGGCGGACCTGCTGCGCACCCTCCTGCTCGACCCGGCGGTCCCGGTGCGCGGATCCGTGTGAGCGTACGGTGTCAGCCCGCGCGCCGTTCGAACTCCAGACCCCCCGGCACCTGGAAGGCCGGCAGGATCTCGATGTGCCCGATGTTGACGTGCCGGGGCGAACCGACGGCGAACTCGATGGCGTCGGCGATGTCCTCGGGCCTGAGCGACTCGTAGCCGTCGAAATAGCGTCGCTTCGCCTCTTCCATGTCCCCGAGAAGCCGGCCGAATATCTCCGTCTCCACCCGCCCGGGGCAGATTTCCGTGACCCGTACGCGACGGCCGAAACCGTCCACGCGGAGCTGCCGGGAAAGGGTGTGGACCGCCGACTTCGTGGCGTGGTAAATCGTGTTTCCGCCGAAGTTGTAGACACCGGCGATCGAACTGATGTTGACGATGTGACCGAGGTCGCGTTCCACCATGCCCGGCATGAGGAGCCGTACGAGGTGGAGGACCGCCTGGATGTTGACGGCCACCTGTTCGTCCACGGCCGGTTCGTCGGCCGTGAGGATGTTGCCCGGGCGGGAGACTCCGGCGTTGTTCACGAGGACGTCGACCTCCAGGCCGCCCACCGCCCCGGTCAGCGCACCGGTGTCGGTGATGTCCACGGCGTGCGGCACGCACCCGGTCCGTTCGGCCAGCCCGGCCAGCCGAGCGGTGTCACGGGCGACCGCGTGCACTTCGAGGCCCCGAGCGGCGAGGCGTTCGACGACGACGGCCCCGATGCCGGTCGAGGCACCCGTGACCAGGGCGGTCCGGTAGTCGGAGAAAGGCATGAAGACGGTCCCCTCGATCTCGGAATCACCACGAGGAACATAAGGGTGCGATCGCGGCCACGGCAATGTGTGACAGCCGGGTAATGGGTGGCCAGCAGAATTCCACATGGCGTCAGAAGGATTCCTGATGCGTCCTTTTTGAGTTCTGCTGTACGGATAGCGTGCGCATCGACGGTGCATCGACGGTGTGTGGCTGGGAGTTGAATATGAGTATGCGTGTTCTGGTCACTCGGGACGAACTTCCCGGGAGTGGGGTGGAGCGGCTCGGCGCGGTGGCGGAGCCGGTGCTGTGGCGGGGCGACGGCTCACCGGGGCCGGGGGAGCTCGCTGCACTCGCCGGGGGCACCGACGCCGTCCTGGCGCTGGGCAACGACACCGTGGACGCCGCCCTCCTGGACGCGGCCGGCCCGTCCCTCAAGGTGGTGGCCCTGGCCAGCATGGGGTACGACAACGCCGACCGGGCCGCCGCGGCAGAGCGGGGCGTCGTGCTGACCCACACCCCGGGAGTGCTCGCCGAGACCACAGCCGACCTGGCCTTCGCCCTGATCCTCGCGGCCAGGCGCCGTCTGGGCGCTGCCGCCGCCGACCTCGCCGCGGGAGGCTGGGACGTGTTCCGGATGCACGACTACCTCGGCCTTGACGTGCACGGCGCGACACTCGGTCTGATCGGCTACGGGCAGATCGGCCGCGCGGTGGCCCGGCGCGCCCAGGGTTTCGGCATGCGCGTCCTCCACCACGACCCGTTCAGCACGTCCGACGACGCCGTGTCGACCGCGACGGACCTCGACACCCTGCTGGCGTGCGCCGACATCGTGTCGCTGCACGTCCCGCTCACCGACGCCACCCGCCACCTCGTCTCCACCCGGGAGCTCGGCCTCATGAAACCCACCGCCACCCTGATCAGCACCGCCCGGGGCGGCGTCGTCGACGAGGACGCCCTGGTGCGCGCCGTACGGGAGGGGCGGCTGCACTCCGCCGGACTCGACGTCCACGAGCGCGAGCCCATGGGTGCCGAACCCTCCGCGCCGGCCGCCGAGGAGGACATCGTCACGCTGCCGCACATCGGATCGGCCACTCATGCCACCCGCGCCGCCATGGTCGACCTCGCGGTGGACAACATCCTCGACGTCCTCGCGGGCCTGCCGGCCCGTACCGCCGTGCCGGGCACCTCCGCCGTGCCCGGCGGTCCCACCCCCACCGACGGAGCGTCCGCATGAGCCACCCCGTCTTCGACATCACCGGCCGGACCGCCCTGATCACCGGGTCGAGCCGTGGCATCGGCAAGGCACTCGCCCGCGGTCTCCTGGAGGCCGGCTGCACGGTCGTGCTCAACGGCCGCGACACCGTCGCCCTGGAGGCGGCAGGGGAGGAACTCGACGGGGAATTCTCCGGGCGGGTCCACAGGGCCGCCTTCGACGTGACGAACTCCGCCGCCGTGGAGACCTGTGTCGCCGCCGTCGAGGAGCAGGTCGGTCCCCTCGACATCCTGGTCAACAACACCGGCGTCCAACAGCGCGCGCCCTTCACCGAGTTCACCGACGAACAGTGGCACCGGCTGCTCGACACCAACCTCACCGGCGCCTTCCTGGTGGGCCGCGCGGTCGCGCGCCGCATGACACCGCGGGGCCGCGGCAAGATCGTCAACATCTGCTCGCTGCAGAGCGAGACGGTCCGGCCGGGCATCGCCCCGTACTCCGCGACCAAGGGTGCACTGAAGATGCTCACCAAGGGCATGTGTGCCGACCTCGGGCCCCACGGCATCCAGGTGAACGGCATCGGTCCGGGGTACTTCGCCACCGACCTCAATGCCGCCCTGGTGGCCGACGACGACTTCAGCGCCTGGGTGCGCGGGCGCACACCGGCCGGCCGCTGGGGAGAGGTCGAGGACCTCGTCGGCGCGCTCCTCTTCCTCGCCTCACCCGCCTCCGACTTCGTCAGCGGCCAGGTGCTGTACGTGGACGGCGGCATGCTCTCAGTGCTCTGACCGGGCGGCCGCCGCTGTGCCGAACAGCTCCGGCACAGTGGCGGCGGTCGCCATGTACCATGCATTGCATGGTAGCTGGCAAAGCAAGCAACGATCAGGCGGAAGCCCGCAGCGTGAGCCAGCTGCGCAAGGGTGTTCTGGAGTACTGCGTTCTGGCGCTGCTGCGCGAGCGGCCCCGCTACGGGGTGGAACTGCTGGAGGTCCTCGGCGACTCGCCGGTCATGGCGACCAGCCAGGGGACGCTGTACCCGCTGTTGTCCCGGCTGCGCAGATCCGGTCTGGCGGACACGTTCCTGGTGGAGTCGGACAGCGGGCCGTCCCGCAGGTACTACAGGCTGACCGACCAGGGGCGGCAGGCCCTTGAGGAGTTCGCCGGGCAGTGGCCCGGTTTCCGCGACGCTGTTGACCGTTTCCTCGTCACTGGAGCTGAATCATGAGCAACGCCCTCTCCCACCCGATGGTGCACGCCTACCTGGCCTCGGTCGAGGCGGAGGCGGCGGTGCTGTCCGACGACCGGCGCCGCGACCTGGTGGCGGATCTGCGCGAGCACATCGAGTCCGTGCTGCCCCAGGGCTTCGACGACGCCGAGGTCCGGGAAACCCTGGACCGGCTCGGCAGCCCCCGGGAGATCGCCGCCGCGGCGATCGCGGAGGAGCCCGGTGTCCAGCCGCTGCGGCCGGAGAGCGGTGTGCGCACCGCTGTGACCCTGGGCATGGTCGTGCTGGCCGCCCTGTTCTTCTGGGGAGCCGGCGTCGGCCTCGTACTGGCCGTCGTCGCCGCCGTACGGATCTGGCGCTCGCCGTCCTGGACGGACCGGGACAAGCGCCTGGGCATCGCCGGTGCTTTCTCGCCGCTCCTGGTGACACCCGCGGCCGCGGCACTGCTCGGCTCCTCCGGCCGCCTCGGGGCCCCCGAACTCCTCGGTGCCTTCCTGATCGGCACCGTGTTCCCGCTGGTCGTGGCCGTGCGCCTGGGGCGAAGCGCCGCCCGCCTGCGGCCGCAAGCAGCCTGAAGCGCACCAGCGTGTGCCGCGTCGGGCAGGACGGCACGCCGTCCGGGGAGGGGCCCGGGCGGCGTGCCGCGGTCGCTCGACCAGAGCGCGGTCAGCCCGACAGGCGCTGCTCGTCCTCGTCGCGGAACAGGGTGCACAGGTCGCGCAGCGCCGTTTCCAGGTGGTCGGTCTCCTCCTGCGTCAGGTGCAGGGACGGGGCGAACCGCAGGGTGTTCGGGGCGCTGGCCGTCGGCAGGACCCGGACGCGGTGCGCGCCCAGCAGGTACCCGGCGGCGACATAGCCCAGGATCCCGCCCTGGGCGGCGGAGCTGATCGTCGGGGAGGCGGAGCCGGACTGGTCGTGGAACTCCAGGCCCTGGAGCAGGCCCTTGCCGCGCGTGTCCTTGACGACCTCCGGGAAGTCGGCCCGTACCCGGTCGAGGGCCGCGCGCAGCATCCCGCCGCGCTCCTCGACCTGCCGGTACGCCGCACCGTCGTCCGCCTCCAGCAGTTCCAGGACCTTGAGGGCGATCGCGGTGGAGAAACCGTCCTTGGCGAACGTCGAGCTGTGCACCAGCTCGAACTCGCCGCGGTAGCGCTTCTGGTGCACCAGCACCACCGAGCTCTTGGCGATGCCGCCGCCCAGGCTCTTGGAGAGCACGTAGTAGTCGCCGCGCAGTCCCACATGGGAGGAGGCGAGGAAGGCGCCGGTACGGCCGAGGCCCGTCTGGATCTCGTCGATCAGCAGCGGGCAGTCCGCCTCGGCGGACACGCGCTGGATGTGCTCCGCCGACGCGCGGTCGAGCGCCCGGATGCCGCCCTCGCCCTGGATCGGCTCCAGCAGGAAGGCACAGAAGGCGGGGAAGTCACGCTCCACGACGTCGGCGACGCCGTCGGCGACCACCACGTCCAGGACCCGCGCCTGGGCCCGCAGGCCGTCCACGGTCTTGGTGAGGACGTCGGGCTGGTTCGGCGGGACGAAGTGCGCCTGCGCGCCGAGGCCGCCGAAGGCCGAGCGGAAACCGCTGTTGTGGGTCAGCTGGACGCTGCCCATCAGCTTCCCGTGGAACGATCCCTCCAGGGCGAGCAGCACCGGTGGACGGCCCGCGACCTCGCCGTTGTGGCGGGCCACGGCGCCCACGAGGTGTTCGAGGGCCTCCCGGGCAGAGCCGTCGCCGGTTGCGGGCGCCGCCGGCACGGACGCCTTGCCGTAGGCGGAGTCCGCGACTGTCAGGCGGCCCTCCCGCGCAGCCGCCCGCGCCTCCTCGACATGCCCCTCGATCTCGCCCATGAGCGCCGCCACCTTGAGCACGCGGTCGAACTCCGCCTGCTTGACGGCCGTTTCGATCGCCTCGGCACCCGTGCTGGCGAAGTGCGCGAAGTAGGGCCCGGTGACCCCGGTCTCGCGGGAGACGATCTCGTTGAGCTTCACCGCGAGCCGGTTGGCCGCCGGGTGCCGTGAGAACTGCGCGTACACCGGCGCCCCGGAGTCCAGAACGGCCTTCGCGTGCGCCGTGAGTTCCGCGTTGTTGTGGCCCAGGATCAACGACGCGTATCCGCCGCAGTAGTCGGTGACGGGAATCTCCGTGCCGTCGGCACCGAGATGGAAAACCGTGTTTCCTTCGCCTCTCACATACTCGACACCGAGGCCCGAATTCGACAGCACGTTGGTCAAATACGGTTCGGTGAGCTGGGGTTCCGGTGCTGCCGATTCCATCGTCTCTCCTCCGCCGTGGGGGATGCGGTTTCCCGCCCGTCCCCCGCATGTGCCACCACGTTCGCGTGAGCCTAGGGAATGTCCAACGGCGGGGAAACAGCGGGCGGTAATGCCTCGGTAATCCCGTGCACGCGCCGGACCGTGCTCGTGCGATGGGCGTCCTGTGAGCGCCGTGGGCCTAGTTTGGCTGCGTTCTTCCGACGGCCGCGAACTGCCGCGAAAGAAGTCCGGAAGGTCCCGCATCGACTACGAGGAGCCGCTCGCCATGAAATTTCGCGCTGAAGGCCACGCGGTCGTCGTGGGAGCCGGCCCGGCGGGCCTCTTCGCGGCCCGGGCCCTGGCCGACGCCTTCGGGCGGGTGACCGTCGTGGAGCGGGACGATCCGGCCGACGGGCACCGGCGCGGGGTTCCGCAGAGCGGACACGCGCACGACTTCCTGATCCGGGGCCACCAGATCGCGGAGCAGTGGTTTCCCGGCATCGGCGAGGAGATGGTGGCCGGCGGCGCCCACGCCGGGGACATCGGCCGGGACCTCCGCTGGGTGATCGCCGGACGTCCCCTGGTCAAGGGTGAGTCCGGGCTCTCCACCGTGGTCAGCTCCCGCGGCTTCCGTGAGCGTCATCTGCGGGCACGCGTCGAGGCGCTGCCGCAGGTGACCGTGGTCGGCGGACAGGACGTCGCCGGGCTCTCCTTCTCCGAGGACGGCAGCGTCGTCGACGGCGTGCTGCTGGGGAGCGACGGAGGCAGGAAGCTGTCGGCCGACCTCGTGGTGGACGCCTCGGGCCGGGGCTCGCGCACCCCCGTATGGCTGGAGGAGCACGGCCACGGGCGGGTCGAGGAGGAGAAGCTCAAGGTCGACGTGGGGTACGCCACCCGCATCGTACGGGCGCCCGCCGACGCCTTCGCAGGGGACGTCGGCATCAACGTCGTCGCCTCGCCCGACTCCCCGCGCGGGGGAGCGTGCCAGCGGGTCGAGGACGACCGCGTCGTGGTGACGCTCTACGGCGTGCTCGGGGACCACCCGCCCACCGACGCCGAGGGCTTCAACAGCTTCGCCAAGTCCCTGGCGGCCCCCGACATCTACCGGATCCTGGAGGTCGCCGAGCCCCTTTCCGAGGCACGGCGCTACCGCTTCCCGGCCAGCCTGCGGCGGCACTACGAACGGATGGGTTCCTTCCCCCGCGGGCTCCTGGTGCTCGGCGACGCCGTGTGCAGCCTCAACCCCCGCTACGGGCAGGGGATGGCGTTCTCCGCGATGCAGGCCCTGGCGCTCCACGACCACCTGCGCGAGGAAGGGGAGGCGCCGCAGCCGGACGCGTACTTCCGCCGGCTCGCCGAGCAGGCCGTCGACCCGGTCTGGGGCATGACGCTGCTCAGCGACCTCAGTTTCCCCGGGGTCCAGGGCGAACGGACGCCGGAGACGCTTCAGGTGCTGGAACTCGTGGGCCGGACCCAGGTCGCGGCCACCCTCGACGGGTCGCTGGCCCTCAGCTGCCTGCGGGTCTTCGGGCTCCTCGATCCGCCGACGGCGCTCCTGGACCCCGCGGTCCAGGCGCGCGTACACGAAACCCTGTCTCGTCAACCGGCTTGAACCGGGCCCGGGGCAGTACGCAATTCAGACACCGATAGGGGAATGTGAGCACATGGATCTCGGGTACGCAGGCAAGACAGTCGTGGTGACCGCGGCGGGCCGGGGCATCGGAGCCGCGGTGACGCGCACGCTCCTGGCGGAGGGCGCACGCGTCCTGGGAGCGGACGTGGAGGTGTCCACGGAGCTCAAGGAGAGCGGTGCCCTCACCTTCGAAGGGGACCTGACGACCGAGGAGGGGGCCAGGCTCCTGGCCGAGCGGGCCGCCGAGGAGTTCCCGGAGGGGGTCGACGTCCTGGTCAACGGGGTCGGCGGCCTGGCCGGCATGCCGATCACGGGCCTCGACGGGCTCACCGAGGACGTCTGGCAGCGCGGCTTCGACCTCAACCTGAACTCGGCGGTCCGGGTGACCCGGGCACTGCTGCCGCAGCTCAGGGAGGCCGTGGTGAGCATCGCCTCCAGCGTCGGCCGGTGGCCGAGCCAGGGCCCGTACTTCTACGCGTCGTCGAAGGCCGCCCTGCGGGCCTGGTCCAAGGGGCTCGCGGACGACCTCGCCGAGCGGGGCATCCGGGTCAACTCCGTCTCTCCCGGGCTGATCAGGACGCCGCTGTGGGACGAGTACGGGCCCCGCCTGAGCAAGGAGTGGGGCGTCGACTCCTTCGAGGACTTCGAGCGGGAGTTCCCGGCCATGGCCCACATCACGGCCGGACGCTGGGGAACGCCGCAGGAGGTCGCCAACCTGATCGCCTTCCTGGGCTCGTCGGCCGCCTCCTACATCACCGGGGCCGACTACCTCATCGACGGCGGTATGGAAAAGGTCCTCTGAACCCGGCCCGACCGGCCGCAGCGCACTCGGCAGCACAGCCCCCGTGACTCCGCCGGCCGCCCGTGCGGCCGGCGGGAACAGGAAGAACGGGAACAGGAGCACCACAGGCCCGGCGCGACCTTCCGGTCCCGCCGGGCCAGTCCTTTGCCGCCCCGACCGGTTCTCTGCCGGCCGGGGGCGAGGAGGACGCCGCGACCGCTTCTCAGGATCGGCGTGACACGGGCACCACGTAGCGGCTGAACAGCAGTTCGCGCAGTACGTCGTCGCCGCCCTCGACGATCGAGACGTACCGCATGTCCCTGACCAGCTTCCCGATCGGCAGCTCTTCCGTGTACCCGAGGCCGCCGAACATCTCCGACCCGGCACTCGCGATGTTCCAGCCCGCCTGGCCGCAGTAGAGCTTCGCGGTCAGCGCCGACTTCAGCGTCCCCTTCCTGGAGAACACCTTGGCGGCGTCCGGCCCCGCCATGATCTCGTCGTACTCGCGCGCGGCCTTGTGGCACTGGCTCTTCATGACGTCGATCTGCATCTCCATCTGCCCGATCTTCTGCGCCAGCACCGGGCTCTCGAGCAGAGAACCCCCGCGGAACGGCTTCTCCTTGGCATACGTCATGCACAGGTCGCGTATCCGCCTGGCGACCCCGATCGCGGTCGCCGCGATGAGGGTGCGGCTGGCGTTGAGTCCCGTCTCCAGGAGCCGCAGCCCGGAACCGGGCAGGCAGTTGGCGGCGGGCACCCGGCAGTTGTCCAGCTTCACGCCGTAGGTGTGCGAGGCGCGCAGGCCGATCACGTCCCAGCGCTTGACGATCTCTATCCCCGGGTTGTCCCTCGGGACCACGACCGCGAGGTACTCGTCGGGGTCGTCGGCGGCCCGGGCGAGGACGAGCAGGAAGTCGGCGAATTCCGCGTTGGTGGCGAAGAACTTCTCGCCGGTGAGGACCAGGTCGTTCCCGGACCGCGCGGCGACCGTCCCGATCCTGTTCAGCTCGCTTCCGGCCTCGCGTTCGCTGCCCAGCGCGGCGCAGAAGGTGCCGCCGGCCGCCATGGGCGCGAGGAAGCGGGCCTTCAGGTCGTCCGAGCCGTGCAACTGGACCATGCTGCTGCCCAAAATCGACACGAGCAGGGCGAAGGCCACGCCGGCGTCCCCGTACGAGAGCTCGTTGACGATCTCGACGCCCTCCTCGAGGGAGAACCCGCGGCCCCCGACGTCCTCGGACAGCCACCAGTTGGCGAGCCCCGTCTCGGCGAAGGCCTCGTACAGTGGCAGGGGTTTCTCCGACAGGGAGTCGAGCTTTTCGGTGTCCCCGAGTTCACTCTTGACAAACTGTCGCAAAATCTCCAGGTTTTGAGGTTCCATTCCATTGAGGCTAATGGCGCCCGTCCATCGTGCGGGCACCTCTGCGCAACCGGCGCCCATTACCGCACTATTACCGGCCGGAGAGGGCTCTTCTCCATTCTTCCTGCATCCTGATTCCAGTTTCGGGAGCAGAGAGGAGACACGGCCTGATGAGGTTCGAAGACCTGTACATCACCGGCGTCGGCGTCCACATACCCGGGCGGGTGAAGGCCGCGGACGCCGTGGAGCGCGGCGACTTCGACGAGCGGCTCGCACGGCAGACGGACCTGGCCTCCGTCGCCGTCTCGGACGGTGTGTCGGGGCCGGAGATGGCGGCCGAGGCCGCCCGCACGGCACTGCGGCGCTCCGGGACCGTCTCTCTGGACGTCGATCTGATCCTGCACGCCGACGTCTACTACCAGGGGCACGACCTGTGGGCCCCCGCCTCCTACATCCAGCGTCAGGCGGTGGGCAACCGCTGCCCCGCCATCGAGGTGCGGCAGCTCTCCAACGGCGGCATGGCGGCCATGGAACTGGCCGCCGGCGTCCTCAACGGAGGCCTGCCCACCAGCTCGGCCCTGCTCACCACGGGTGACCGGTTCTGCGAGCCGGGCCTCGACCGCTGGCACAGCGACCCCGGCACCGTGTTCGGCGACGCAGGCACCGCGCTCGTCCTGTCCCGCCGCCCCGGCTTCGCCCGGCTGCGCAGCCTGTGCACCGTCTCCGAGCCGGAACTGGAGGGGATGCACAGGGGCGACGACCCGTTCGGGGCGGAGCCGTTCGAAGTCCGCCAGCCCATGGACATGGAGGCCACCAAGCAGGCCTTCATCGACGAGGTGGGTGTCTCCTACAGCGTGGCGCGGGTGCAGGCGGGCCAGTCGGAGGCGCTCAAGCGGGCACTCAACGACGCCGGATGCGAACTGTCCGACATCGACTGGTTCGTGTTGCCGCACTTCGGGCGCCGCCGCCTCACGCAGACATTCCTGCGGCCGTGGGGCGTCGACCCCGCCGCGACCACCTGGTCCTGGGGCAGGACCGTCGGACACCTCGGCGCCGGCGACCAGTTCGCGGGCCTCGCCTACCTCGCCGAGTCGGGCAGCGCCAAGCCGGGGCAGCGCTGCCTCGTCGCCGGCATCGGGGCCGGGTTCACCTGGTCGTGCGCCGTGGTCGAGATCCGGCGGACCCCCTCCTGGGACAATCCGTAGACGGTCCCGCGCCCGGCCGCCGCAGCCGGCGGGGCACGGAGGCCGCTGCCGCACGGGGCACGATCCGCAGGACGCCCGAGGGGCCCGGTACCGGAAGTCCGGTTCGCGGGCCCCTTTTCTCAGCCGTCGTCCCGGGCACGACCGGTCCGGGCGATCTCTTGGGAAGTCCGGGAAGGGACGGGTAACGGGCCTCTCCCCGCGCCCGGCAGAACGCATCGTTACCGGCGCATGGTTGCGTCTGCCTAGGGTTTTCACCGGTGTGGAGAAGTACTCGGAGAGCATCGTTCCGGTGGGAGAACTCAGTGTCTAAAGAACCGTCCGGCGGCGAACTTCAGGTGGACAGCATCGCGGTCGTCGGTGTGTCGTGCTGGGCGCCGAACGCGACCGGCCTCACGGCTTTCCGGCGCCTGCTGAGCGCTGACGCCCCCCGGGCCGGCGCCGAGCGGGGCGCGGGCGGCGGCACCGGCGGAGCCGTCCCGTTCGACGCGGAGTTCTTCGGGCTCACCGCGAGCGAGGCCGACGCCCTCGGCCCGCGCGGACGACTGCTGCTCGAACTGGCCTGGGAGGCACTGGAGGACGCCGCCATCGTCCCCGCCGCGCTGCGCGGGACTCCGGCCGCAGTGTTCGTCTCCGCGTCCGGCGACGACGCGGACGCGATCTCCGGCAGCTTCGGGCTCGGCGGCCCGAGCCTCACCCTGGACCCGGACTCCTCCCCTTCGTCCGCCGCTCTCGGCCGGGCCTGCGAGAGCCTGCGCAGCGGCGAGAGCACCACCGCGCTCGTCGCGGGCCCGCTCGTGACACCGGCTCCGGGCGACGCGCCCAGCCCCGGCGAGGGCGCCCCCGACTCCGACACCCTCGGCGGTGACGGCGCCGCCGTCGTCGTACTCAAGCCCTTGAGCCGTGCCCTGGCGGACGGCGACCGCGTCCACGGAGTCATCGCGGGCGGCACCACCTGGGAGGACGACGACCCCGCGGCAGAAGTCACCCGTGTCCTCACGGCACTGCTGGGCCCCGGTGACCGGGAGCAGGCGCCCCACCACATCGTCGAGGCGGCCCCGCCCCGTGAGCAGGTCGCCGTCGACCGGGCCGGGACTGTCGACGGCGGCGTGCCGTCCGTGGTCCCCTGGCCGCTGTCGGGACACACCGCCTCGGCACTGCGCCGTCAGGCGGCCGCCCTGCTCGCCCGGGTCGAGGGCGACCCTGCCGTGCGCCCCCAGGACATCGGCTGGTCCCTGGCGACCGGACGCACCGCCTTCGCCCACCGGGCCGTCGCGCTCGGCGGCAGCCGGGAGGAACTGCTGGCCGCACTGCGGGAGGTGGCCGACGGACACACGTTCGGCGGACCCCTCGCCGGGCCGGACGGCAGCCGTACCGCCTTCGTCTTCCCCGACACCGCGGAGAGCACCGACCCCGCCCGCCTCGTCGAGTCGGCGGCCGAACTCTGGGAGGCCTCACCGGTCTTCGGCGCCCGCATGGCCGAATGCGCCGAGGCCATGGCCGAGTTCGCGGACTGGCGGCTCACCGAGGTGGTCCGGGGCACCCAGGGCCCCTCGCCGGCCGACTCGCCCGAGATCGCGCGGGCCCTGCGATTCGCGCACACGGTGGCGCTCGCCGAGGTGTGGCGCTCCTACGGTGTGGTGCCGCACCGGATCGTGGCGGAGACCGGCGGGGCCGAGGCCGCCGCCTGCGTCGCGGGAGCACTCCCGCTGCGCGACGCCGTACGCTCCGTCGTGTCCGAGCCCCGGCAGCCGGTGCACCTGTCGCCGGGGGAGGGCTCCGTACCCTGCCACCCGGCGGCCGGGGACAGCCTCCAGGAAGCCGTCCGTGCCGTACTGGACGACGGCGTCACCGTCTTCGTGGAGATGTCGCCCCACCCCGTGCTGGCCGGCGAACTCATGCGGACCGCCGCGGACATGGACCGGTCCTGCGCCGTCATCGGCTCCCTGCGCGACACCGAGCCCGCCTGGCGCCGACTGACGGCCGCACTGGCAGAGGCGTTCGTGAAGGGCGTGGCCGTCGACTGGCGGTACTCCTTCGAGGGCAGCGACGCGCACCGGGTGGACCTGCCTTCCTATGCCTTCCCGCGGACGGAGCCCGGGGCCCGGAAGCCGCGCCCGGACGCCGCCCCGGCGAGCCCGGACGCGGCGCCCGCCGCCTCCGCCTCCGCCTCCGCGGACGGTGCCGCCGGGGCGGGCGCGCAACGGACCGGCAAGGAACTGGTACGGCTCGTACTCGCCCACGCCACGGCCGTCCTCGACCACGAGGAACTCGGCCTCGCCGAGCGGAGCGTGTCGTTCAAGGACCTCGGCTTCGACTCGCAGGCGGCGATGTCCGTGACCAACCGGCTCGCCGAGGCGACCGGCCTGCGACTGCCCGCCACGTTGCTCTACGACCACCCCACCCCCGAAGCGGTGGCGGGCTACCTGGAGGACCTGCGCAACGGGGTCACCCGCAAACCGAGCCAGGCACCGGCGGAGGCGGCACCGGCTCCCCGCCGCGTCCGCCAGGACGAACCGATCGCCATCATCGGCATGGCCTGCCGGTACCCCGGAGGGGTGGACTCCCCGGAGGGCCTGTGGCAGGTCGTGGCCGAGGGACGCGACGTCATCTCCTCCTTCCCCACGGACCGCGGCTGGGACGAGGACGTCTACGACCCGGACCCGGAGAGCTCCGGACGCAGCTACACGCGAAACGGCGGATTCCTCTACGACGTGGGCGACTTCGACGCCGCGTTCTTCGGGATCGCGCCCCGTGACGCGCTGGCCATGGACCCGCAGCAGCGGCTGCTGCTGGAGATCGCCTGGGAGGCCGTCGAGCGGGCGAAGCTCGACCCGCGCGACCTCCACGGATCGCGCACCGGCGTGTTCATCGGCGCGCTCGCCCCGGACTACGGCCCCCGCACGCACGAGGCCCCGCAGGACGTCGAGGGGCACGTACTGACCGGCACCCAGACCAGTGTCGTCTCCGGGCGCATCGCGTACCACCTCGGACTGACCGGGCCCGCCCTCACCATCGACACCGCCTGCTCCTCGTCCCTCGTGGCACTGCACACGGCGATGCGCTCCCTGCGCACACAGGAGTCCGGCATGGCGTTGGCCGGCGGTTCGACCGTCATGGCCACACCCGGCCTGTTCATGGAGTTCTCGCGACAGCGGGGCCTGGCCCCGGACGGCCGGTGCAAAGCGTTCGCGGCGGCCGCGGACGGCACGGGCTTCGCCGAGGGAGCGGCGGTGCTGCTGCTGGAGCGGCTGTCGGACGCCCGTCGGCTGGGGCACGAGGTGCTGGGCGTGCTGCGGGGCTCCGCGGTCAATCAGGACGGTGCGTCCAACGGCCTGACGGCGCCGAACGGACCGTCGCAGGAACGCGTGATCCGTGACGCCCTCGCTGATGCGGGCCTGGCTCCGGGTGACGTGGACGTGGTGGAGGCGCACGGTACGGGGACCCGGCTGGGTGATCCGATCGAGGCTCAGGCGTTGCAGGCGACCTACGGTGCGGGGCGTGAGCGGGAGCGGCCGCTGTATCTGGGTTCGTTGAAGTCGAACATCGGTCACAGCCAGGCGGCTGCGGGCGTCGCCGGCGTGATCAAGATGGTGCAGGCGATGCGGCACGGTGTCATGCCGCGTACGTTGCACGTCGACGAGCCGACTCCGCATGT
>NZ_JACBYP010000088.1 GCF_018982965.1 Streptomyces mayonensis
TCGTCGGCGTCGTCCTCATCGGCTGGTCCTTCTGGTCCTCCGTCCGCCGCAACAAACGCCTCGCCGAGGCCGGCCCGGAGGGCGACCAGGAGAAGGCGGAGGTTTCCTCAGGGGTGTGAAACCCCTGGTCCCCGGGTCGGGTGCGCCCCCGGTGCGCCCGTACCTCTGGTGTGAACCCGGCCCGGACGAGGAACGCTGTGAGCGGGGCGGCCGACGAGGACGACTCCTCGGGGCCGCCCCGTAGGCGGTCGAGCGAAGGTGGGGGCGGTAATGGGCTTCTTCGACGGACTGTGGGGCAGCCGGGAGTCCGAGTTCGACTCGGGCAGCGCGGCGACCAACTCCATACAGCTGACCAAACGGCACAGCCAGGTCTCCCTGACCAAGCAGGGCGCGGCCACGGGCCATCTGCGGGTCAACCTGAGCTGGCGCATGCGCACCTCGGACATGGGCGGCATGCAGCGCGAGAGTCTGCTGCGGCACCCCTTCAAGGCCCTCAAACCCCCCGAGGTCGTCGCGCACAGCCAGAGCATGGTCAACGTCGACCTCGACCTCGGCTGCCTCTACGAACTGACGGACGGCAGCCGCGGGGTGGTCCAGCCGCTCGGCGGCTTCCTGGGCGACAGCAACGACCCGCCCTACGTCAAGCTCAGCGGCGACGACCGGTTCGGTTCGGCCTCCGGCGAGACGATGTACGTCAACCTGGACCACCGGGACGCCATCAAGCGCCTCCTGGTCTTCGCCTACATCTACGACCAGACGCCCGCCTTCGACCGGACGCACGCCGTTGTCACGCTCTACCCGAGCAACGGCCCCCGCATCGAGATCGGCCTCGACGAGCGCCATCCGCAGGCCCGGTCCTGTGCCGTGGTGATGATCGAGAACGTCAAGGGCGAGATCCTCGTCCGCCGCGAGGTGAAGTTCGTGTACGGATTCCAGGGTGAACTGGACCGGCTCTACGGGTGGGGCCTCCAGTGGGGCCGCGGGCACAAGAGCAAGGCGGATCGCTGAGCGGATCGCTGAGCCGTCCCCGTCCCCGTCCCCGTCCCCGTGCCGTCCGGCGGAGTCCTACCGTCCGACGAACTGCGGTCCCTGCGGAGGGAGCCGGAAGTCCGGGTCGGGCGCCGCGGTGACCGGCTGTGGGTAGCCGTAGCCGGACTGCCCGCCGGTGACCTCGGGCGCGGCGGGCGCCTGCGGATACCCGTACGCCGCGGGGCCGGGAGCGGGCTGAGGGTAGCCGTAGGCCGGCTGGGTCGCCGGCGGCTGCTGCGGATAGCCGTACGTGGGCTGCGCGGGCACCCCCTGCGGCTGGGCCGGTGCGCCCGCCGGCTGCTCCGGCGGCAGCGGCAGCGAGGGCTCGGGCCGGGGCTGCACGGTCGTCGGGTGCTCCGGGCCGACCGCCGCCGGGACGGGAGCGGATGCGGGCGCCGGAGCGGGTGCGGAGGGTTCGCGCCGCGGAGCCGACACGGGGTCGTCCGCGCCCTCCGACTCGTCCACGGAGATGCCGAAGTCGGTCGCCAGGCCCTTGAGCCCGTTGGAATAGCCCTCGCCGAGCGCCCGGAACTTCCAGCCGTCTCCGCGCCGGTACAGCTCGCCGCAGATCAGCGCCGTCTCCTGGCCGGTCTCCGGCGTGACGTCGAAGTACGCGAGCGGTTCCCCGTCGCCGTCCGCCGCGTCGTGGATCAGGATGCGCAGGGACCGGACCTGTTCGAAGGCGACCCCGTCCGCCGAGGCCACCAGCAGGATCCGGCCCACCGACGCCTCGACGGCGCTGAGATCTGTCTGGATCGTGTCGGTCAGTCCCTCGGTGACCCGTTTCTTGCCGAGCCGCCAGACCTGGCCGGAGGGGTGCCGGGGCTGGTTGTAGAAGACGAAGTCCTCATCGGAACGCACGCGGTCGTCCGGTCCCAGCAGCAGGGCGGAGGCGTCGACGTCGGGGACCCCCTGCCCGGGTGTCCAGCGCAGCACGGCGCGTACCGTGGTGGCTTGCAGCGGGACGTTCGACCCCTTCAGCATCGCGTGCGTCATGCCGTCATCCTGCCCTCTCGGTCCTGGTCACGACAACGCGGGGGCGGGTACCGGGCGCGTGTCCGCCGCTTCGGGTCGCCGTCGCCGACATGGCCGGGTTACCTGGAATTCATGCCCGGTGGGAACCACCGACACGGATGCGTACGTACTATTACCGGCCACCTTCGACGGTTCGCAGGTCGCCCAGACATCACGGGGGAGTATAAATGCGTCACTTCGGACAGATAGCCCCTGATGTGCGGAAGCGTCTCTTCCATCAGGAGCCCTGCCCCTTCACTGCGGACTCCGCCCCCCGGCTGCTGTCCGCGGCCCTCGGCGCCACGCTCTACAGTCCCGCCACCCGGCCGAGGCTCGCCGACGACATCCTGAAGCAGCGCGAGCAGGGTGTCGTGTCGATGGTGCTGTGCCTGGAGGACTCGATCGACGACGCCGACGTGCCGGTCGGCGAGGCCAACCTCGTACACCAGCTCACGGAACTGGAGAAACGTTCCGACTTCGAGGCCCCCCTGCTCTTCGTCCGGGTCCGCACCCCCGAGCAGATACCCGACCTCGTGCACCGCCTCGGCCCCGCCGTGCGGCTGCTGTCCGGGTTCGTGCTGCCGAAGTTCACCGAGGAACGCGGCATGCCCTTCCTGGAGGCACTCGCCGCCGCCGAGGCCGGCAGCGGCCGCCGGCTGTTCGCCATGCCGGTGCTGGAGTCCCCCGACCTGCTGTACCGCGAGTCCCGGGTGCACACCCTCGAGGGGATCTTCCGCGCGGTCGACAAGTACCGCGACCGCGTGCTCGCCCTCCGCCTCGGCGTGACCGACTTCTGCTCCTCCTACGGGCTCCGCAGGGGCCCCGACATGACGGCGTACGACGTGCAGATCGTCGCCTCCGTGATCTCCGACGTGGTGAACATGCTCGCCCGCGCCGACGGCACCGGATTCACCGTGACCGGACCCGTCTGGGAGTACTTCCGCGTCCCGGAGCGGATGTTCAAGCCTCAGCTGCGGCAGAGCCCCTTCCTCGAGGGACAGGCCGCCGGGCTCCGCCAGAAGCTCATCGAGCACTCGATGGACGGCCTGCTGCGCGAGATCTCCCTGGACCGGGCCAACGGCCTGCTGGGCAAGACCTGCATCCACCCCTCCCACGTGCTGCCCGTGCACGCGCTGTCCGTGGTGAGCCACGAGGAGTTCAGCGACGCCAAGGACATCCTGCGGCCCGAACGGGGCGGCGGCGGTGTCCTGAGGTCGGCCTACACCAACAAGATGAACGAGGTGAAGCCGCACCGCGCCTGGGCCGAGCGGACACTGGTGCGCGCCGAGGCGTTCGGCGTGGCCAACGAGGACGTCGGCTTCGTGGAACTGCTCACCGCCGGCCTGTCCGACTGACCACGGACAACGACCAAGCACAACGACCACGCACAACGACCACGACAACGCGGACAATGACGTACGACAGGGCGCGGGCCGCGGCGGACGGAGCGGCGGGCCGGCGGCGGACAACGGGAGGCACGAGTACATGACCGGGAGCGCGCACGCCGAGGGCAACGCCGGGGAACGGGCGGAGCCCGAGGCCGGAGTGCGGTCGGACAGCAGCGTGCGGTCGGACAGGGGCGTGGGGCGGGACCACGGCGTGGGACCGGACGGCGGAGTGTCGTCGGACAGGGGCGTGGGACCGGACCGCGGCGTGTGGTCCGGCAGCTGGGTCGCCGAGCGGCTCGGCGTCGAACTCGCCGGCGACGAGACGCTGCCCGGCCTGCTCGGGCTGGCCCTGCGCCGCAACCCCAAGCGCGCGCACCTGCTCGTCTCCAACGTGCTCGGCAAGCACGTCCCGCAGTCGCCCGCCGTCGTCTACGGCCACGGCGTCGCCCTCGGCCGCCGCGTCCGCGGCCTGCTCGGCGACGGGGAGGCCGGGCGCGCGGTCGTCCTCGGCTACGCGGAGACCGCCACCGGACTCGGCCACTGCGTCGCCGACGGCCTGCGCCCCGCCGCCTACCTGCACTCCACCCGTCGCCCGGTCGCCGGGGTCGCCCGGGCGGGCGGCTTCGAGGAGTCCCACTCGCACGCGACCTCGCACCTGCTGCTGCCCGAGGACCCGCGGCTGCTGGCCGGCGACGGACCGCTGGTCCTCGTCGACGACGAGTTCTCCACCGGCAACACCGTGCTCAACACCGTCCGCGCGCTGCACGAGCGCTATCCCCGCAAGCGGTACGTCGTGGTCGCCCTGGTCGACACGCGCTCGCCCGCCGACGCGGGCCGCCTCGAGGAGTTCGCCCGGGAGATCGGCGCCCGCGTCGACCTGGTGACGGCCGCCTCCGGCACGGTGCGGCTGCCGCCGGGGGTGCTGGAGAAGGGCCAGGAACTGGTCGCCCGCCACGAGGCCCCGGCCCCTCAGCCGGCCGAGCCGACCCTTCCGTACGGGTCCGGCGAGCCGTCCGGCTCCGTGGCGCGGGTCGGGCTGCGCTGGCCCGACGGCGTGCCCGACGGCGGGCGGCACGGGTTCACCGCCGCCCACCGGGAGCGGCTGGAGGCCGCCCTCCCCGGCATGGCGTCCCGTATCGCCGACGCGCTGCCCGCCGACGCCCGGCGCGTGCTCGTCCTCGGCTTCGAGGAGCTGATGTACGCGCCCCTGCGCCTGGCCCTCGCGCTGGAGGAGACCACCGGCGCCGAGGTGCGCTACTCCACCACGACCCGCTCGCCCGTCCTCGCGGTCGACGACCCCGGCTACGCGATACGCACCCGCCTGGTCTTCCCCGCGCACGACGACCCGGCCGACGGCCCCGGCGAGCGCTACGCCTACAACGTCGCGGGCGCCGGATTCGACGCCGTCGTCGCCGTCGTCGACTCGGCCGCCGACACCCCCGCACTGCACGCGACCGGCGGCCTCCCGGACCGGCTCGCCGCCCACGTGCCGCACGTCCTGCTCGCGGTGGTCCCGTCGTACGTCCCGTCGTACGTCCTGCCGGTCCCGCCCGTCCCGCAGGCCCCGCACGCCCCACTCGCCCCGCAGAACCCCGAGAGGCCCTCCATGCTGCCCGAGCCGCTGCGCGGCCCCGCCTTCTCCTCGTACGCGCCCGACGAGGTCGGCTGGCTGCTCCAGGACCTCTCGGACGTCACGCTGGAGGCGCCGACCGAGGAGCGCGAGGAGGCCATCCAGCGCGGCGGCGCGCACTACGCGGAGTCGCTGCCCGTGGAGTACCAGCCCAGCGAGCAGTACCAGCAGCTGTTCCACGCGGCCCTCGACACCTCCGCCGCCCGGCTCGCGCGCGCCGTCGGCGCCGTCACCGAGGTGGTGCTCACCGAGCGCTCGCCGCGCCCCGTGCTGGTCTCCCTCGCGCGCGCCGGCACCCCCGTCGGCATCCTGATGCGCCGCTGGGCGCAGTTCCGGCACGGCCTCGACCTGCCGCACTACGCCGTGTCGATCGTCCGGGGCCGCGGCATCGACGCCAACGCCCTGCGCTGGCTGGCCGCCCACCACGACCCCGCCGACGTCGTCTTCGTCGACGGCTGGACCGGCAAGGGCGCCATCACCCGCGAACTCGCCGCCGCCCTGCGCGACTTCGAGGACACCGACGGCGTCACCGGCTTCGACCCGGAGATCGCCGTACTGGCCGACCCCGGCTCCTGCGTCCGCACCTACGGCACCCGCGACGACTTCCTCATCCCGTCCGCCTGCCTCAACTCCACCGTCTCCGGCCTGATCTCGCGCACCGTGCTCCGCGCCGACCTGGTCGGCCCGCACGACTTCCACGGCGCGAAGTTCTACCGCGAACTCGCCGGCGCCGACCTCTCACCGGCCTTCCTCGACGCCGTCTGTGCCCGCTTCCCCGACGTCACGGACGCCGTCGACGCCCAGGCCAAGGAACTCCTGTCCGCCGACCGCACCCCCACCTGGGAGGGCTGGGCCGCCGTCGAGCGCATCAGCGAGGAGTACGGCATCCACGACGTGAACCTCGTCAAGCCCGGCGTCGGCGAGACCACCCGCGTGATGCTGCGCCGCGTCCCCTGGAAGGTGCTCGCCCGGGCCGGCGCGGGCGCCGACCTGGACCACGTACGCCTGCTGGCCGAGCAGCGGGGCGTACCCGTGGAGGAGGTCGACGGCCTGCCGTACACCTGCGTCGGCCTGATCCACCCCCAGTACACGCGGGGCGCCACCGGCGCCGACGGCAAGGCGGTGGCCCGCTGATGCCGGTACTCGTCGCCAGCGACCTCGACCGCACGCTCATCTACTCGGCGGCGGCGCTCGGACTGACCATGCCCGACCTGCGGGCACCCCGCCTGCTCTGCGTGGAGGTCTACGAGAGCAGACCCCTGTCCTACCTGACCGAGACGGCCGCCCGGCTGCTGACCGAACTCGGCGACACGGCGCTCTTCGTGCCCACCACGACCCGCACCCGCAAGCAGTACCAGCGGATCAACCTCCCCGGCCCCGCGCCGAAGTACGCGATCTGCGCCAACGGCGGCCACCTGCTCGTGGACGGCGTCTCCGACCCCGCCTGGCACGCCCGGGTGACCGCCCGGCTGGCCGACGAGTGCGCCTCGCTCGCCGAGGTCCGCGACCATCTGACGGCCACCGCCGACCCGCTGTGGGTGCGCAAGCACCGGGTCGCCGAGGACCTCTTCGCCTACCTCGTCGTCGAGCGCGACCTGCTGCCCGCCGACTGGGTCAAGGAACTCGCCGTGTGGGCCGAGGACCGCGGCTGGACCGTGTCCCTCCAGGGCCGCAAGATCTACGCCGTGCCGGGGCCGCTCACCAAGAGCGCCGCGGTGCGCGAGATCGCCCGCCGCACCGGCGCCGAACTCACCCTCGCCGCCGGGGACTCCCTCCTCGACGCCGACCTGCTGCTCGCCGCCGACCGCGGCTGGCGTCCCGGCCACGGCGAACTGGCCGACTCCGGCTGGACGGCCCCGGCCGTCCACGCTCTGCCCGAGCGCGGTGTGCTGGCCGGGGAGCGGATCCTGCGGGAGTTCCTGCGGGCGGCGGGCGGGGCGGGTCAGGCGTCCTGACGCCGGCGTTGGCCTCGCCGGCCGGTGCCCGGCCGCAGCAGCCGCAGGACGACGAAGGCCAGCAGCGCCAGGGCGGCGACGGCGAGGATCACCTTCGAGTAGGTGGAGGCGATGCCGGATACCTCGGCCCAGTTGTCGCCCAGCGCGTAGCCCGCGAGCACGAACACCGTGTTCCAGATGGCGCTGCCCAGCGTGGTCAGGGCGAGGAAGGCGGGCAGCGGCATCCGCTCCACGCCCGCCGGAACCGAGATCAGGCTGCGGAAGATCGGGATCATCCGGCCGAAGAACACGGCCTTGGTCCCGTGCCTGAGGAACCACGCCTCCGTCTTCTCGATGTCGGACACCTTCACCAGCGGCAGCCTCGCGGCGATCGCCACCGTGCGGTCCCGGCCGAGCAGCGCGCCGATGCCGTACAGCGCCAGTGCACCGATCACCGAGCCCGCCGTGGTCCACAGCAGGACGGCGATCAGGTCCATCCGGCCGGAGCTCGCGGCGAACCCGGCGAGCGGCAGGATCACCTCGCTCGGCAGCGGCGGGAACAGGTTCTCCAGCGCGATGGCCAGGCCCGCGCCCGGTGCGCCGAGCGCGTCCATCAGGTCGTTGATCCACTGCGGTGCCGCACCGCTGTCCCCGGCCGGCTGCGCTGCGATGGCTGTCATGACGGCCACGCTAGGCACGCGCAGCTGAAGGGAGCCTGAGGAAGACAGAGGCGACAGAAGGCCCGGGGAAGACAGAGGCGACAGAGGCGACGGAAGGCCCGGGGAAGACCAAGTGACCGGCGGGACCGGTGGGAGCGGAGCGGCTCAGCCGCAGCAGCCCCCGCCGCAGCAGCCGCCTCCGCCTCCTCCGCCGCCGCCCGGCGACGGGGCCGGGGCGGAGGAGGAGGCCGAGCCGCCGACCGCGAC
Source organism: Streptomyces mayonensis (assembly GCF_018982965.1). Classification (GTDB taxonomy): domain Bacteria; phylum Actinomycetota; class Actinomycetes; order Streptomycetales; family Streptomycetaceae; genus Streptomyces; species Streptomyces mayonensis. The sequence continues at coordinate 7,922 of NZ_JACBYP010000088.1, forward strand.
CGTCGACAGCAGCTTCACCGTGTCGTCGTGGCCCGCCGGGCAGGCGGCGGGAGCGGAGGACTCGGCCATGGGACGGCTCAGTTCGAAGGTGTCGCCGCAGCTGCGGCAGCGGTACTCGTAGCGAGGCATGCGCACAGGCTAGCGGCCGCGGGCGGCGGGTGGTCAGCCTGTGGACAAGGGGATCGCGCGGGCAGGAGCGCGGCGGGGCGCGGTCAGTTGCCCGCGCCGCGTTCCTCGCGGATGCGGGAGACCACCTGATTCGCCGTCTGCCGGACCGCTTCCGTCTCCGTCAGGAAGTGCCAGTAGTCGGGGTGCCGGCCGTCCAGCGTGGCGATCGCGCGTTCCAGCCGGGCCACCGCCTCGTCGAGCGGGCGCGCGTGCCGGGGGTCGGGGGTGTGGCGTCCGGCCATGGCCAGGCGCTGGGCGTCACGGACCGCGAAACGCGTGCGCTCGATCTCCTGCTGCGGGTCCTTCTGCACGGCGTTCAGCTGCCGCAGCCGGTCGCCGGCCGCCGAGACGGCCTCGTCGGTCGAGTTCAGCAGCGCGCGCACCGTCGAGAGCAGTGCGGTGGCGTCGGGCCAGCGCTGCTCGTCGCGGGCGGTCCGGGCCTCGGCCAGTTTCCGCTCGGCCTGCCGGACGGAGTCGGCGGCCTGGTCCGGCACCTGCTGGAGGTCCTGCCAGCAGGCGGCGGTGAACCGGCGGCGCAGCTCGCTCAGTACCGGCTCGACCTGGCCGGTGCGGGTGGTCAGGGCCTGGGCCCGGGTGCGCAGCGAGGTCAGCCGGCGGTCGATCTCGGCGGCACGTTCGGGAAGGCGCTCGGCGTCGGCGCGGACCGCCTCGGCCTCGCGGATGATCCGTTCGGCCCGCTCCAGGGTCTGCGGGACGCCGTGCTGCCCGGCGCCCTCGTTCAGCCGGGTCAGCTCGGGGCCGAGGGCGGCGAGGCGGGTGGCGAGGTCGTCCGCCGTCAGCCCGGATCCGCGCGCCGAGTCCAGGGCGCCGGTGGCGGCGAGCAGGGCCTGCCGGGCGCGTTCGACGGAGGGTGCCAGGCGGGCCAGCTGCGTCTCGGCCTTGCCGAGCAGGGGCCCGAGGCCCTCGGCGAAGCGGTCGAGGTCCTGCTTGACCCGGCCCAGCTCCTTCTTGGCGGCGGTCAGTTCCGTACGGGCGCGGGAGGCGGCGGACGCCTCCAGGTCGTCGCGGTCCAGGTCGTGGGCGTCGACGGCGCTGATGTACTGGTGGCTGACCTCGTCGATGCGCCGGCCGAACGCCTCGAAGTCGGTGACCGCGCGCCGGGCCGCGGGGGAGGAGTCCACCGCCGCGATGGTCTCTATGGAGATCCGCAGGTCCCGCTGGGCGGTGTCCAGCTCGTAGAACGCGGCCGCGGCGTCGTCCTTCGCGGTCTGCGCCTCGGCCCGCTGGCTCTCCGCCCGGCCGCCGAACCAGCGCCGGGTGCCGCCCCCGGCGAAGGCCGCGGGCAGGGCGAGCACGGCGAGCAGCGGCAGGCCCACCAGGGTGAGCGTGTCACGGACCGCGCCGGGCGGGCGGCGGTGGCGGGGGTGCGGCGGGCGCAGAGCGCGCGGCACCATCGGCGAGTACGGCTGCGATGGTGTCGCCGTCACATCCCTCTCCCGTGTCGTCCGTCCTGCCCGGGTCCATTCTCCCACCCGTTGGGAACGAACACACGGGCCGGTCAGTTCGCGGTTCGGACCGTGACTTTCCCGTCGTCGGTCCGGGCGTTCACCACATGGGCGCTCGCGTCGTCCTTCGGCACGGACACGTCGACCTCGCCGTCCCTCGACTCGGCCGACACCTTGTACGTGGCCCGGGGCACGGTGACGGACACGGAACCGTCGGCGCTGCGGGCCTCCACCAGGTCGGGCACGGCGCCGAGCTTGAGACGCACCGAGCCGTCGTCGGTGTGCGCCTTCACCCGGCGCGCGGAGACCTCGGCGCGCACCGAACCGTCGCGGGTGCGCAGCTCAAGCGGCCCGGAGGAGTCGGTGACGTGCACGGAACCGTCTTCGGTACGGATGCTCAACGCGTCCTTGAACCCCTTCGCCCGTACGCTGCCGTCGTCGTCCTCCACCTTGACGGCGACGCCCCTGGGCACCTCGACGCGGTGCTTGACCGCGCAGTCGGCGATCACGCCGGAGCAGCGCATCCGCAGCACCAGCCGGTCGCCGTCCATCTTCCAGCTGACCTCGGGGTCCGAGCCGATCGCGACCGACCCGGAGAACCACCGGGTGACCTCGACCTTCCCGGCCGCGTGGTCGTCGGAGGCGACGATCTCCAGCGGGGAGTCGTCGGAGTCCACGGTGAGCGTGCTGCCCTTCAGGTCGAACGACCGGTGGTCGGGGTCCTTGTCGTCCGACGCGGAGGCACAGGCGCTGAGACCGGCGACGAGAACGACGACGGCACCGGCGGCGGCGAGCGCGCGGGCGGGAACGGTTCGGGCGGGCATGACGGTCTCCCCCTGGGACGGACGACGAGGCGCCGCGCAGGGCCTTCCGGAAAGCCGGACGGGCCCGCGCCGACGAGGCTCTACGACCGTACGGAGCACGGGGCCGCGGCGGGATCCGGACCACTACCGGATCGGGGGTGGGGTTAACCCCCGGCCGGGCCGACGGCACCCGCGCCGACGTGCTTGCCGGGCAGGGCCGGGGGCCATGTAGGCTGTCGACTCGTCCTGGGCGCGTAGCTCAGGGGTAGAGCGCCTGCCTTACAAGCAGGATGTCGGCGGTTCGAAACCGTCCGCGCCCACCAGGACCGGCGCCGTCGTCGGTGCACAGGCCCCCGGAATCACTCCGGGGGCCTTTTCGCGTGCGGTCGCCTGTCCGTGCGCTCGCCGGTTCGTTGCGCGGCGGGCGGGCGGCGGCGCGGTCCGGGAGAGGTCGCGGTTCAGATCCGGGTCCGTCAGGCGTCCTCGGACGGAACTCCCGGGCGCGGCGCCTCGTGGGCGTGTTTCAGTGCCGACCGGGCCCGCACCTGGTCGGAGCCGGTCGTCTCCGCCCAGTAGCGGTGAGTGCTGACGAACACGGCCAGCTCGCGCTCGCGCTGCCGGAGCTTCTCGACCTCGGCCTGCTCGTCCTCCGACCAGCCGGGGGAGGCGGGGCGCTCGACCTTGCGCCAGCCGTTGTCGTCGCTGAATCCGTCGAGGGGCTCCACGGACCAGGGAAGTCTCTTCAACAGGGCCGACAGCTCGGCCCGGACCTGATGCAGTTCCTCCTGACCGGCGAGGAGGTCACTGGGGAAGTCATAGGTCGTTGCCACCCCTCAATGATACTCCTGTTCGATTTTGAGGCGCGCGTTCCCGTCGGGGATTCACGCGAACGAATGGCCCCCGAACGCCGCCGGATCCCCCCGGAATGCCGCGTAGATCCGCATTGTCAGTCCCCTGCCCTACCGTGAAGGAGATGGAAGGCGTGGACGACCGGGGCCGGGACGGGGCCGGCCTGGCGGCGACCGTGCCGCCGACGAGGGGAGAGGGAGACGTCATGTGCCGCAGCATCAAGACCCTGCGCCCGCCCGCGCTGGCCGAGGAGGCCACCGAGGACGAGATCAGGGCCGCCGCCCTGCAGTACGTGCGCAAGGTGTCCGGGTTCCGCGCACCCGCCGCGCACAACGCGGAAGTGTTCGAAGAGGCCGTGGAGGCCGTCACCCGGGCCACGGCCGAGCTGCTGGCCGGCCTGGAGATACGGGGAGGCACCGCCCGCGCGGGCCGTGCGGCGTCCTGACGCACCGGCCGCCGCGGGTGCGGGCGGTGCGGGCTGTGCGGGCGGTCTGCGGTGAGGTGCGGATGACGTGCGGCTGCCCGCGGTAGTGCCTGCTGCGAATGCCGCGCGTGCTATGAGTGCTGCGTGTGCTGCTCGTGTCGCGCGTTCTACGAGGCCTCCGACGCCCGGGGCTGACGGCGTACCAGGTACGCGGCGCCCGCCCCGGCGCCGAACAGCGCCAGCAGCGACACCCCCGCCGCCAGCCAGGTGGCGCCGAGCCACTGGCCGCCGAAGTAGCCCAGGGCGACGCTGTAGGCCGCCCAGGCCAGTCCGGCCAGGGCCGACCAGGGGAGGAAGTCACGGACCCGGCGGTGCGCCGCGCCCGCGACCAGGGAGACGATCGAGCGGCCCGCCGGGGCGAATCGGGCGAGGACGACCAGGGCGCCACCGCCCCGGGCGAGGGCGCCGCCGAGACGTTCCTGCGCCGTGGTGAGCCGCCTGGACCGGGCGATCGCCCGGTCCAGGCGTGGCCCGCCGCGCCAGGCGAGCCGGTAGACGGCCAGGTCACCGAGGACGGAGGCGGTCGTCGCGCACAGGGTCAGGATCAGGATGTCCGGCACGTTCTCTGGGACGCGACCGGCGGCCGCGGCACCCGATCCGGCGGCCGCGGCCGTGGCGGCGGTGATCACCAGGACGCCGCTCGGCAGCACCGGCAGGAAGATGTCGAGGAGCACCGAGACGGCCACCAGCGCATAGATCCATGGGCTGCTGACCAGTGCGCCGATACTTTCCAGACTCTCCACCACCACGACTCCCCGTTGCTTCCCCCGTGGGCCGGACCATGCCGCGAGAACGCGGGGACGGCAGCGCGGCCGATGACAGCCATACAGCGTACGCCCGGGCTGTCACGGAGATCTCACAGGGGGCTTATGTGTTCCTCATGCGGAGGCGACGGCTGAGACGGGTGAGAAGGGCGAGACGGGTGGCAGGTCCGGCAGCCGGTGCCGTCCGCCCGGGGCGGCACCGGCTGCCGATGGCCGGGTCAGACCACGACCGGCGTCTGCTGCTCCGCGGTGGAGGACTCGCTCTCGGAGGTGCGCCGGGCGAGGAACCGGTCCACACCGAAGGCGCCGGAGCCGGTGAAGGCGAGGAGCAGGAAGGCCCAGCAGAACATGGCGGCGGGCTCGCCGCCGTTCTCCATCGGCCACAGGGCCTCCGGCTGGTGCATCTTGAAGTACGCGAAGGCCATGGAGCCCGAGCAGATGATCGCCACCGGGCGGGTGCCGAGGCCCAGCAGCACGAGGCCGCCGCCGACCAACTGGATCACGGCCGCGTACCAGCCCGGCCAGGTGCCGGTGTCGATCGTGCCGCCGGTGCCCGACGCGCCGCCGAGGACGCCGAAGAGGGATGCGGCGCCGTGGCAGACGAAGAGCAGGCTGACGACTATGCGGAACAAGCCGAGGGCATAGGGCTGGGCGCTGTCGAGGCGTCCGGACATGTGGGGGTGCTCCTTCGGTCGACCGGCCGAACGGGGCCGGTGGGGACGGAACCGAGTGGGCTGCCCAATTTAGGTGTGCCTAACGAGTGCTTGCAAGTTCAACATTTGGTCAGGATCTGACGTGTGGTCACCCGCGCTGTACTGGGGGCATTGCAGGTGGGAGCGCTCCCACGCCTTCGTCGCAAGCTACTGCAGTGACTCATTTCATACCCGTCCCGGGCCACCGCGTAAGCCTGTTTCCAGCCGGGGACGGCCCCCGGGCACTACACGCCTGCCCCCGTACTCGCAGCACTCGAGTACTCCCAGCCCTCGAAGTACTGGAAGTACTGGAAGGAGTGGAAGGAGTGGAAGTGCTCGAAGTGCTGGAAGCACTCGCAGTACTCGTACGACGCCCCTAAGCCAGCTCCCGGTCCGTGGCGACCCGCAGCACGGTGGTGCCGTCGCGCTCGGTCCGGGCCTGCTCCAGGCGCAGCCGCGCCGACCGTCCCCGCAGCGTCAGCGTCATGATCTGGTTGCCGAACCACGGGCCTCCGCTCCTGCGCCAGCCGACCGCCGGCGGTGCGCAGCGTCCGTGCCGGGCGATGCGCCGGCCCAGGGCGCGAGCCGGTGCGCTCCAGCCGAAGCGGAACCCCAGGCGTATGGACAGCGGCACGGAGTTGTGCACGGGGGAGCAGGTCAGCTGCGCGACCCTGGCGTCGGGCGCGCGGCCCGCCCAGGACGGCTCGGCCACGTAGGCGTGGTGCACGTCGCCCGAGAGGACGCTCACTGTCGCAGGCGCCCCCGGGCCGGTGCCCGCCTCCGCGATCAGGTCGGACAGGGCGTCGAAGGACGACGGGAAGGCGGACCAGTGCTCCAGGTCGGCCGCGCGCCGGATCCGTTCCCCGAGCCGCGCCCAGCGCGCGCCCCGCACGCCGCCGCACATCGCGGCGTTCCACGCCTCGACGTCGTGCACCAGGTGGGGCAGCAGCCAGGGCAGGGAGGTGCCGATCAGCAGGTGGTCGTACGACTCCCGGTCGTCGAGGATCTGTTCGCGCAGCCAGGCGGCCTCGCCCGGGTCGAGCATGGCGCGGCGGTCCTCCTCCAGGACGCGGGCCGCGCGGGAGTCCACCATCAGCAGCCTGGTCCGGCCGAAGTCGCGCCGGTAGCTCCAGCGGACGGAGTCCCGGTCGGCGTCGGCCCGGGCGGCGAAGGCGCGCAGGGCGTCGGTGCCGTCGGGGGATTCGCACACCGACTTGTAGAGCGGGTCGGCGGCCAGCTCGTCCGGGGAGAGGTTGCCGAGCTGCTGGTACACCCAGTAGGACATCAGCCCGCTCAGCAGCCGCTCCTGCCACCAGTCGGTGGCCCGCATGTCGGCGAGCCAGGCGGCGGAGGTGTTCCAGTCGTCGATGACGTCGTGGTCGTCGAAGATCATGCAGCTGGGCACCGTGGACAGGAGCCAGCGCACCTCGGGGTCGAGCCAGGACTCGTAGTAGAGGCGGGTGTACTCCTCGTAGTCCGCGACCTGGTCGCCGGGCGGCTCGCTCAGGTCGCGGCGGCCGGCCAGCCACTGGCGCGTGGCGTCGGAGGTCTCGTCCGCGTACACCTGGTCGCCGAGCAGGAGCAGTACGTCGGGCCGGGCGCCGCGGGGGTCGGCCGCGACGCGTCCGGCGAGGGTGTCCAGCGCGTCCGGGCCCACCTTGTCCTTACCGCCGGAGGGCGGTGCGGCCCAGCGGCAGGAACCGAAGGCGACGCGCAGGCCGTCCTGGTCGGTGGGCGTGGCGATCACGGAGGGCGGGAAGCGCGAGTCCGGCGGCGGCCATACGCAGGCGTCGTCGAGGAACACCTCGTACTCCGTCGCCGTCCCGGACGTCAGACCGCTCACCGGTACGAGGGCGTAGTGGTGCCCGGCGACCTGGAAGGTGCGGGTCGTGCCGCGGGCGCCGTCGGCGCAGCGCACCTCGGCGGTGCAGGGCCGGTCGGTCTCGACCCAGACGGTCGCGCACGAGCCGTCGGTGTACCTCAGCAGCGGCCCCAGGCGCAGTCCGGCCATGGTGATCATCCTCTCCTCCGTCGCCCCGTACGGTACGGAACGACGGAGGCCGATGGGGAGGATCCGCGTCGAACAGTTGGTGGACGGCGCGTCAGCAGTTCGCGAGGTAGCCCTGGAGGGCGGACTTCTCGGCGGAGTCGACCGAGAGGTCGTAGTAGTGCTTGACCTGGACCCAGGCGCGGACGTAGGTGCAGCGGTAGGCGCTGCGCGAGGGCATCCAGGTGGCGGGGTCCTGGTCGCCCTTGGACTGGTTGACGTTGTCGGTGACCGCGAGGAGCTGGGGCCGGGTCAGGTCGTTGGCGAAGGACTGGCGCCGCGCGGTGGTCCAGGAGTCGGCGCCGGAGTCCCAGGCCTCGGCGAGCGGGACGACGTGGTCGATGTCGACGTCGGAGGAGGCGGACCAGGTGGCGCCGTCGTAGGGGGAGTACCAGCTGCCGCTGGTGGCGGCGCAGGAGGAGTCGGTGACGACGTCCTCGCCGTCGCGCTTGAGGACCGTCTCGCGGGTGTTGCAGGAGCCCGACTGCGTGATCCAGTGCGGGAAGAGGTCGCGGTCGTAGCCGGTGCGGTCCTCGGTCGCCACGGTGAGGGAGGCCAGGTAGGTGCGGGCGGTGGCGGCGCTGACCGGGGTGGGCAGGGCGGCGGAGGCGGCCGGGCCGTTCAGGAGCCCGGCGGAGGCTATGAGCCCGGTGAACGCGGCGAGGAAACCGAGCCGTCGACGCGCGTAGAACTTCGACATGCGAACTCCCTTGGGGTGTGGGGGTGTTGGGGCGCGGGCAGAGAATGCTCGCGACGCCGCATGGCGCACGGGTGTGCGGTCGGTAAGAAGTTAGTGACGTGTTCATGGCGCGTCTAGGGGTACGACGGGACGGCGGCCCGGCCGCGGGGCGCCCGTGCCTGCTCCAGTGCCTGTGCCTGCGCTTGCGGCTGTGCTGGCGCCTGCTCCTGCGCCCGTGCCGGGACTTTCGGGGCCTCGATGGCCGCGGGCGGGGCTCGCGTACTATGGGTGGCGCAGAAGGGGAGTAGCTCTTCGCCGGACCGTCGACATACTGCTCAGCTCGTCTGAGCCGGCGCCCGGAGGCAGGCCTCGGTCACGAGGCCGGCCAGCGAGACCTTCGGCAAGCAGTGCACGCCCGTGCCGTACGGCAGGGGTGGATCCGTGTGCTGCCCTGCCGAGGTGTCGCGCGTCGCGGAGGTCGTGAACTCCGCGGGATCAGTACTCTCGGCGGGGCCGCCCCGACCGATTGAGGAATCTTGATCAGCCTGACTGTGACGGCGCTCGTCTTCGGCGTCGTCTTCCTCGCCGAACTTCCCGACAAGACCGCGCTCGCCGGCCTCGTCCTCGGCACCCGCTACCGCGCCTCGTACGTCTTCGCGGGCGTGGCCGCCGCCTTCCTGCTGCACGTCGTGCTCGCGGTCGCGGCCGGCAGTGTCCTGACGCTGCTGCCGCAGCAGATCGTGCACGCCGTGACCGGGGTGCTGTTCCTCGGTGGCGCCGCCGTGCTGCTGATGAAGAAGGACGAGGAGGACGAGGAGGTCCGCAAGCCGCAGGACCAGTCCTTCTGGAAGGTGGCCGGGGCGGGGTTCATGCTCATCCTGGTCGCCGAGTTCGGTGACCTCACCCAGATCATGACCGCGAACCTCGCGGCCCGCTACGACGACCCGCTCTCCGTCGGCCTCGGCGCGGTGCTCGCGCTCTGGGCGGTGGCCGGGCTCGGCATCGTCGGCGGAAAGGCGCTGATGAAGCGGGTGCCGCTGCGGCTGATCACGAAGATCGCGGCGCTGCTCATGCTGGGCCTGGGCGTGTGGAGCCTGTGGGAGGCGATCGCCGGTTGACCGCCGGGCGGGCGGATGCGTCGCGGGACCGCCGCGGTGTGGGGCGGGCAGGAGCTGAACGGTGCGTGAATGTCCGGCGAGCCGGTGGCGCGATGCCCGGTCTATTTTGTACCGTGGATGAACAAAGTGGCTCCCGCTCGTTCTCCCTGACCGGCGGGCGGGGCCACCTTGTTTTCCCGCGCCCTGAGGTCCCGCGCCCTGGAGTCTGCCCATGACGGCCACCGCCACCACCGTTCTGCCCGCCCGCGCCCTGCTGCTCGACATGGACGGCACCCTCGTCAACTCGGACGCCGTCGTCGAGCGCGTCTGGCGGCGCTGGGCCGACCGGCACGGGCTGGACGGCGACGAGGTGCTGAAGGTCGTCCACGGACGGCAGGGCCACGCCTCCATGGCGCTGCTGCTGCCGGACCGGCCCGTGGAGCAGAACCACGCGGACAACGCCCGCATGCTCGCCGACGAGACCGCCGACACCGAGGGCGTCGTCGAGGTCCCCGGCGCGGGCGACTTCCTCGCCTCGCTGCGGGACCTGCCGCACGCCCTGGTGACCTCGGCCGACGTGGCCCTGTCCACCGCGCGGATGACCGCGGCCGGACTCGCGCTGCCGGACGTCCGGGTCACCGCCGAGTCGGTCGGCGCCAGCAAGCCCGACCCGGAGGGCTTCCTCAAGGGCGCCGCCGAACTGGGCGTCGCCCCCGCCGACTGCATCGCCTTCGAGGACTCCGGCGCCGGGATCGGCGCCGCGCGCGCCGCGGGGATGCGGGTCGTCGGGGTGGGGCCGCGGGCCGGCCTGCACGGGCCGGACGTGGTCGTCGAGGACCTGACGCGGGTCAGGGTCGAGGCCGTCGGGGACGGCACGCTGCGTCTGCACATCCACGGCTGACGTTCGCGGGCGTCCCGGGCGTTCCCGGCCGTGTAGCGTTCCCGGGCCGTGTATCGGCGTCTACCAGCGGCTTCGTCCTGCTCGGCGACGCTCCTGGGTCCCTAGAGGTCTCCCGTCTCCGACTCCAGCCGGTGGCGGGTGTCGGGGCCGTAGACGCCCTTCTCGTCGGAGTGGATGCCGCGCCACGACTGGTAGGTGCGGACCGACTCCTCGACCCGGCGGTCGTAGTGGCCGTCGGTGTCACCGGTGTAGACGAACGCCTTCTTCAGCCGCTGCTGGAGTTCGACGACCTCGGGGCCCTGGTCGCCGCGGCGCAGTTCCGGACCGGCGTAGAAGTCGCGGTCGTCGTCCCCGGACTCCTGTGTGGCCTGTTCGGTCGGCCCGGCCGTGGCGGTCGGCGTCGGCTCGGCCGACCCGGACGGTGCGGACGAGGCGCTCGACGCCGACACCGACGGGGACGGCGCCACCGAGGAACGCGTACTGGCGGACGCGGACACCGAACCGTCCGGGGACGCGGAGACGGACGGCGGGGCGGTGGAAGGCGCGGTCGGCTCCGCGCTCGGCGAGGTCTCGGTGGAGGACGGGTCGGGCACACCGGCCCGGACCTCGTCCGGCATCGCTCCGTCCCGGGACGGGGTCTCGTACGAGAACAGTCCACTCGCGAAGCCGGCCGCCCCCACGACGACCACGACCGCCCCGGCCGCACTCAGCAGTACGCCCCTGCGTCGCTTGCGCGGCGTCGCCCGTCCCCGGCCGGCACCGCCGCCGGTCCCGCTGCCAGTCACGCCGGCGGTCTCGTCCGTACGGGCGGTCACGGGCGCGAGGGGCGCGGTGGCGGAGGTCTCGAACAGGCGCAGGTCGTGCGCGCTGGGTGAACCGGCCGAGGGGGCGAGGGGCGTCGGCAGCGGGCGTTCCGGTCCGGTACCGGCTCCGGGGCCCGTACCGGCTTCGGGTCCCGTACCGGTCTCGGGTGCGGTACCGGCGGCGGGTCCGGTGTCGGTGCCGGCGTCGACGGTGCGCAGGGTCATGGTGGCGTCGGGGTCGGGCGTGGGTGCGTCCGTCGCTGCGGCGTCCGCGGTCGCCGGGGGGCCTGGAGGCCCTTCGGTTCCCTCCAGTTCGACGTACGGGCGAATCCGCAGCGGGTCGAAGTCCTCCGCCGCAGCCGCCTGGGCCGTACGCGTGTCGCGCAGGGCGTCGGCCGCCCGGGGTCCGCAGGCGCAGGACGGCGTGTGGTCCGCCGCTCTGGGCGTGCCGCACTCCGGGCACGAGGCCCCTGCGCGCCGTTGCTCCGCCGGCTCCTTCTGCTGCTCCACGCGTTCGTCCCTCCCTTCGCGACTCCCCTCGCGAGCTTCAAAGATTATGCAGATCTTCTCCATACTTCCGCGCACACGCCCCCGGAATACGAACTTCCGTAGGGTCGGAAGGGTCACATCCGGTCTGGGAACGCTCCGTTGGCCACAGGCGTCGTGAGCCCCTTCGTGAACCAGTGCTCGGAGTACGGGTCTTCCTTGTACGCCTCGGTCTCGGTGTAGCCGAGGCGTGCGTAGAGGGCGCGGGCCTCGACGAGGTCGCCGCGGGTGTCGAGGACCATGCGCTCGGCCCCGAGTGCCCGTGCCGCGTCCTCGGCGGCCCGCACGAGCAGCGTCGCACCGCCCCGTCCCCGCACCCGCCGGTGCAGGAACACCCGGGTCAACTCGGCGGTGCCGCCGTCCAGGAGCCGTACGCCCGAGGTACCCACCGCCTCACCGGCGTACCGCGCGACCAGGAGAACGCCCCGGGGCGGTACGAGTTCCGCGCCGGTCTGCGCCGCGATCTCCCGTTCCAGCTCGCCGGGTTCGGTGGCCCGTCCCTCGTGCAGCTGGTACCAGCGGTCGCTGACCTCCGTGTAGTACGCGCGCCACAGGGCGGCGGCAATGGGGGAGTCGTACGGTTCCGGGGCAACGGTCCAGGTCATGACCGGCATTGTCGGGAGACGGCCCGTGCGGTGCGCAAGCGGGTTTTCCCGCCCCGGGCCGACCGCTGGGCTCCGGTGGCCGTTTGAGGGTGCTGCCGGGCAACACGAACGGCGAACCGGACCGTCCGGAGGCCGGTCGCGCGACTACCCCGCCCGGCGCTCCCGCCACCGCCGTACGACCTCTTCGACGTCGTAGGGCTTCTTGCCGAGCGGGGGGCCGGGCGGCGGCTTGAACATGACCTCGCGGATCTTGACGTTGATCTCCTCGACGATCCGGCGGGCCGCCCGCTCCGACGGTGCTCCGAGGGCCGCCTCCAGGGCGTCCTCCGCCTCCTTGCGCAGGGCCAGGGTGGGAGGCAGTACCGAGAACCCCTCGCGGGCCATCTTGCGCCTGACCCACCACAGTTCGTCGTAGGTGCTGTCCACCTCGCTGGGCAGCGGCTTGCCCGCACCGGGCAGCTCGGCGAACTCGCCGCGCGCGTCAGCGTTTCGGATCTGTCTGTCGACCCAGGACTCGAAGTCGACGCCGGGTGGCTTTCGCTCGGTCATGCACCCATGGTGCCGGACACGCCGGACACCGCGCCACCGGTCGATCTATCATGCGGCGTCGACGTCTCAGGTCCCCGTCCGGGCGGTTTCGTCCGGACCCCGTCCAGACCCCGCCGGGTCCCCGTCAGGTCCCACAAGGAGCGCACGTGCTTGAACTCACCATGGCCACCGTCACCGCGGCGGACGAGGGCGCCACGGCCGGCATGCAGATGGCCGACGCGCCCAGCGAGCCGGACGCGGTGCTGCGGGTCGGCCGGGACAAGTCCGTGTGCCGGCTGTCGACGCCGGACGACTGGCTGTTCGTGTCCCGGGTCCACCTGGAGTTCCGCTGCGGCCCCGACGGCACGTGGCGGCTCAGCTGGCTGCGCGGCTCCCAGGCGGACCCCTCCTCCGAGGTGCGGCTGACCGTCGGCGAGCACATGCAGACCCTGCCGTACGGCGGCACCGTGACGCTGCCGAGGGGCGGCAGCGGCGAGGTCGTGGTCCGGGACCGGGTGGAACCGCGCAGCGTCAACGTCGGCTTCTACCACGAGGCGTAGGCGCGGGCCGCCGGCCTCCGGATCAGGCCACGACGCGGGCGAGGGCGAAGCCGTCGTAGCCCTTGGTGCCGACCGTCTGGACGGCGGTGCCGCTGAGCCGGGGGTGGCTGCCGATCAGCTCGATGGCCGTGCGGGTGCCGCGAACGTCGGCGGCGGTGTCGTCCGCGTCGGCCACCCGGCCCCCGCGGACCACGTTGTCGACGACGATCAGGCTGCCGGTGCTGGTGAGTTTCAGGGCCCAGTCGAGGTAGCCCGGGTTGTTGCCCTTGTCGGCGTCGATGAAGACCAGGTCGAAGGGCGCCGGGTTCTCGTCCGCGAGCTTCGGCAGCGACTCCAGGGCCGGGCCCACGCGTACGTCGACGAGGGCGTCGAGGCCGGCGCGGGCGACGTTGCGGGTGGCGACCTCCGCGTGCCGGGCGCTGTACTCCAGCGTGACGAGGCGGCCGTCGGCGGGGAGGGCGCGGGCCAGCCAGATGGTGCTGTAACCGCCCAGCGTGCCGATCTCCAGGATGGTGCGGGCGCCCTGGATCTGGGCGAGGAGCTGGAGGAGTTTGCCCTGGTTGGCGGCGACGTTCACCGGTGGCAGGCCGGCGGTCTCGCTCTCGCGGAGGGCGGCGTCCAAGGGGGCGTCGTTGGGGGAGAGGTGGCTGATGAAGTAGGCGTCCACGTCGTCCCAGAGTCGGGAGTCGGTCATGCGGGGGCCTCCGGCGATCGGTCGTCGTTAGGCTTTCTAAGTAGGTGCGCTAACGAAGATATGCCGCGGGGCGAGGGGTGTCGCGGGGTTTTCCTCGGGCGTGTTCCCGGTGGGTTGCTCGGACGTGTTCCCGCGGGTCGTTCGGACGTGTTCCCGCGGGTCGTTCGGACGTGTTGCGGCGGGTTGCCCCGGGGGCCGGTGCCGGGCGGGGGAGGGGCGCGGTCCGGCCGGGCTAGTGGGACGGAGGGGAGCCCGGGAGGGGGCGGCCCGCGCTTTCCGTCATGTACCAGACCGCCACGCCGCCGATCACCGCCGCGGCCATCATGTAGTACGCGGGCATCATCATGTTCCCCGTCGCCCCGATCAGTGCCGTCACCACCAGCGGCGTCGTCCCGCCGAAGAGGGACACGGAGACGTTGAAGCCGATCGACAGGGAGCCGTAGCGCACCCGGGTCGGGAACAGGGCCGGCAGCGCGGACGGCATCGACGCCGTGAAGCAGACCAGGAGCAGGCCAAGGGCCGCCAGGCCGAGCCCCACGGCCCACAGGCTGCCCTCGCGGATCAGCAGCAGGGCCGGGACGGACAGCAGCAGGAAGCCCGCGCAGCCCGCCGCGATCACCGGCCGCCGTCCGATCCGGTCGGTCAGCGCGCCCGCGAACGGTTGGACGGCCATCATCAGCGCCATCACGGCCAGCACCACGAGCAGCCCGTGCGTCTCGTCGTACTCCAGCTCGCTCGTCAGGTAGCTCGGCATGTACGACAGCAGCATGTAGTCGGTGACGTTGAAGACCAGCACCAGGCCGACGCAGAGCAGCAGCGCCCGCCACTGCCCGGTCACCATCTCCTTCAGCGGCACCTTCGGCCGGCTCGTCTCCGCCTTCTCCAGCTCCGCCGCGAAGGCCGGGGTCTCCTCGAGCCGCATCCGCAGGTACAGGCCGATGATGCCCATCGGCCCCGCGATCAGGAACGGGATGCGCCAGCCCCAGGACGTCAGGTCGCCGTCCGACAGCAGCGCCGTCATCAGGGTCACGAGCCCCGCCCCGCCGATGTACCCGGCGAGCGTGCCGAACTCCAGCCAGCTGCCGAGGAACCCGCGCCGCCTGTCCGGCGCGTACTCGGCGATGAAGGTGGACGCGCCGGCGTACTCGCCGCCGGTCGAGAAGCCCTGCACCAGCCGTGCGACCAGCAGCAGCACCGGCGCCCACACGCCGATCGTCGCGTAGGAGGGGATGAGGCCGATGGCGAAGGTGCCGGCCGCCATCATGATCATGGTGAGGGCGAGGATCTTCTGCCGTCCCACCCGGTCGCCCAGCGGCCCGAAGACCGCGCCGCCCAGCGGCCGGACCAGGAACGCCGCCGCGAAGGCGCCGAAGGTGGAGAGCAGTTGTGCCGTCGGGTTGCCCGACGGGAAGAAGACCTTGCCCAGCGTCACCGCGATGTAGCTGTAGACGCCGAAGTCGAACCATTCCATCGCGTTGCCGAGCGCCGCCGCCTTGACGGCACGCCTGACGAGTGCGGGATCGGTGACCGTGGGGCTCGCGGACCGGTGGGGACGGGCGGCGACGGTAGCGGCCGACAAAACTCTGCTCGCCTGCTTTCGACGGGGACGGGGACGCCCGGACCCGCACGGCGGCGCTGTCGCCGGGCCGGAAAGAGCCCGTGCGCTCGGTGCGACTCGGCGCGACGCGACGTGAGACGGCGTGCGCGGCGTGGTGCTCGGCCACGGGCAGAAAAGCGACCATAGGCGTTGATGCTCCGTTTACGCCCGGTATGCTGCTCGTTGCACACTGCATCAAAATGCCGTGCACGCAGCGGACATCCGTTCGCCGAACGGTGTTCACCGCTCCACGACCTGTGATCCTTCTCGCTTCCGCGGGAGGCGGCCGCGTCGCCCGCGCACTATCGTCGTTCGGACAAAATGCGGGCGGCACTCAGGTTGAGTGGGGGTTGCCTGCGTCTCCTCCCGGGGGTGGTGCGAGCCTCATAGGGTTCGCCAGGAGCAGTACCGGAAGCGGTACGGGAGCAGTACGGCGACACACTGCGTGCACAGGGCGGCACGTACGGTATGCACGGTACGAACGGGGCGGGAGGCCGACGAGGCGTGGCGAATGCGGAGCACAGTGGGCGACCGGCGGAGTCCTTCGGAGCGTCGGCCGCCGACGCGACCAGAGCACGGCTGCGCGTCGCGCGCCTCGGCCTGTGGCTGGTCGCGGCGGTGCTCACCGCGCGTCAGCTCGCCACGGTCCTCGGCACCCCGCGCGGGGAACGCCTGACGGACCTGGAGACCTGGGTCGGCGAGCACGGCGTCCTGCACGTCGAGGGGTCGCTGTACGAGTCGACGCAGTTCACCGGCACGCCGTTCGTCGGGCTCGTGCTCAAACCCTTCACCCGCGCCGCCGAGCAGGCCCTCGGCTGGGGCTGGACGTTCGGCTCGCTGCTGCTGGTCGTCGCCCTCGGCCTGGTCGCGGCCCGCGCCCTGCCCCAGCCGGTCGGACGCCGTACGGCGCTCCTCGCGGCGCCCGTGGCCGTCAGCCTGCTGATGCTGTCGCTGCCGGTGCGCAACGCCCTCTGGCTCGGCCAGACCAGCATCATCCCCGTCCTCCTCGTCCTGCTGGGCTGCTTCGCCGTACGCGGCGCGCACGGCGACCGCGTCGGCGGCGTGCTGATCGGCGTCGCCGCCGCCTTCCAGCCGACCGTCCTGCTGTTCGTGCCGCTGCTGTGGTTCACCGACCGCAGACGGGCCGCCGTGTCGACGGGGGTCACGTTCGCCGCCTGCACCGCCATCGCCTGGGTGGCGATGGCGCAGGACTCGTACACGTACTGGGTGCACCACCTGGCCGGCGTGGGCCTGGGCGGCGAGGCCGACGACCTCGCCAACCAGTCGCTGCACGGCGCCCTGCTCCGCCTCGGCCTCTCCGGGCCGCTGGAGATCGCCCTCTTCCTCGCCCTCGGCGCGGCCGTCGCCGTCCTCGCGCTGCGCCGCGCGGTGCGCTACGCCCGCGACGGCCAGCTGCTGCTCGCCGTCGCCGTCACCGGCTGCGCGGCCGTCGTCGTCTCCCCGGCCACCTGGCAGCACCAGCTGCTGTGGGTCCTGCCCGCGGTCGTCGGCCGGGTCGGCAAGAAGGCCTCCGACCGGTACGTGTGGCCGGTCGCCGTCGTCCTGGTGATGACGCTGCCCGCCAAGATGATGCTGCCGAACATGGCCGCGCTGTACCCGCTCCGCGACAACGTCGTCCTGCTCGCGGCCCTCGCCGCCGCCGTCGCCGTGCCCTTCCTGCCGCGCACCTCGCCGTACTTCGACAGCCCGCTGCCTACGAGCTACGCGCCGCCGGTGCCCACCCGCTTCAAGCACGTCCCGCTGCTGCCGTTCCTGCGCAGGGTCCTCACCCGCCCCAACCTCCTCCTGGAGCTTCTCCTCATCCGGGTCACCTACGCCGCCTACTCCCAGGTCCGCCTCGCGGCGACCGGCGGCAGCAACTCGGCGGGCCGGGCGCGGGCCGAGGACCACGGGTGGCAGATCCTCGACATCGAGCGCTTCCTGCACCTCGACATCGAGCACGCGATCAACCACGCGGTGGTCAAGGTCGGCTGGCTGCGGGACTTCTTCGACTTCTACTACACGTCGTTCCACTTCGTCGTCCCGCTCGCGGTCCTCGGCGTCCTGTACTGGCGCCGCCCCGTCGACTACCGCTGGGCCCGCGCCTCCCTGGGCTTCGCCACGCTGCTCGCCCTGGTCGGCTTCTGGCTCTACCCGCTGGCGCCGCCGCGGCTGATGCCGGGGCTCGGCATCATCGACACGGTGCACGGGGTGCAGGACTTCACGAAGCCGGACTACGGCACGCTGACGCACCTGACCAACCAGTACGCGGCGATGCCGTCGCTGCACTTCGGCTGGTCCCTGTGGTGCGGGGTGGCGATCGCGATCATCGCGCCGAAGATGTGGATGAAGGCCCTGGGCCTGCTCCATCCCCTCTTCACGGTGTCGGCGATCGTGGCGACCGGCAACCACTGGATCCTGGACGCGGTCGGCGGCGCGGCGGTGGTCGCGGCGGGCTTCGGCCTGACGTACCTGTTCCAGGGACCGAGGGCGAGGACAGCGACGGCTGCGGCGACGGCTCCCGTGCCCGCCGCTCAAGAGTCCGAGCAGCCGCAGGACCTCAGCAGCGATCCCCCGGCCCCGGCGAAGGACCGTACCGCGAGCTGAGCCGGTACTCGCCCGGCGCCGGGGCGGTCAGCCGCGTGAACTCCCCGTCCCGCGCCAGGCACCCGCCGTCGCTGCGCAGCCACGGCGACCAGGCGACCCGCACGGTCACGTCGCCGGGCCGGTCCACCCGCAGCACCAGGTCGGCGCCGGTCGCGGTCATGACGGTGCCGGGTGCGGAGACGAGCGGTACGGCGTCCCGCACCCGGTAGACCCGCCAGTGCGGGTCCTGCCAGACGGGCTCCAGCCACTCCGGCCGCTGCTTCGGATCCCGTACGAGCGCCGCCTCGGCCTCGGCGGGCCCGTCCGGCTTGCCCAGCGGAAGGACGACGAACCCGACCGCCCAGCGGTCCAGCCACTCCCGGTAGGCGGCCGCCGAGAAGGATCCGTCGTAGAAGAGGCGGGCGCGTTCCACGTCGAGCTGCCGGTTCCAGCCGCGGGCCAGGTTGACGTGCGGGGCGAGCCGGGCGGCCTCGCGGTGATTGCGGGCCGGCACCACCTCCACCCGCCCACGGTCGGCGCCGAGCCCGTCCAGGGCCCGTACCACGCCGTCGGTCTCGGCTGCCCAGGCCGGCACGACGGTGGAGACGCGCAGATCGTCGACGGTCTTCTTCCCCACCCACCCGACGGAGTAGACGACGGCGACGGCCAGCAACCCCGACAGCAGCCGCCGGGATCGCGCCGCCGTGAGCGCGGGCGGTGCACTGAGCAGCGCCGCCAGCAGCACGGCGGGCGCGAACAGCTCCGCGAACCGCTCCACGTTCGTGCCGACCGGCGAGGCGACGAGATACGTCAGTACGGTCCCGGCCGCGTAGACGGCCCCGCTCCACCGGGCCACCCGCCAGGTACGCGGGGCCAGCACGGTGACGGCGAGACCGAGCACGACCGGCGGCCATATTCGGGCCCCCGGCATCGGCTGCTCCCCGGTGAAGGGGAACAGCAGCGTCGTCAGCCCGACCACGGCCGCCGGGGGTATGAGCAGCACGAGCGCCCGCCGCCAGTCCCGTACGAGCAGGAACGCGGCCCCCACGACGGCCAGGAACAGCCCGGCCACCGGCGACGCCAGGGTGGCGAGGGCGGCGTACCCGGCGGCGAGGTACAGCCGCCGCTCCCGCACCAGCGGCACACAGGCGGCCAGCGCGAAGGCGACCCCGAGGGCGAAGGTGGTCCGGCCCGAGGCGACGTCGCACCACAGGGCGAGCGAGGCGAGCAGCGCGGGCCACAGCGGCCGGCGCACCCCGGCCCGCACGAACAGCACGGCGGCCAGCCAGGAGGCGGCGAGCCCGGACACGACCGTGACCGTCCGCACGCCGAGCAGGGCCATCAAGTACGGCGAGATGACGCTGTAGTTGGCGGTGTGCATCCCGCCGTACCAGAACAGCCCGTACGCCGAACCCCCGTGCCGCGACGCGAAGTCGGCCCACGCCTGCTGCGCCGCGAGGTCCCCGCCACCGGTGGCGAGAAACGCCCACCACACCGCGTACAGCGGGATGGTGGGCAGCGTGGCGAGCAACGGCACTCGGTAGCGGCGCCCGAAGTCGCGCAGGGCTTCACCCGCGCGTCTGTCCTGACGCCCTTCGGACCGGGTGGGTATGAGTTCGGCAGGGACCACGGTCGGGCTTTCCGTTCGGCGTCATCGGGGTGCACAGCGAGGGCACAGGCGAAGACGATAATCCGAACAGAAACGTTGACCTGGACCGGGCCTGATCATTCAGACATGGCGGCCCAGCCGACGAACGTGACGAAGGCAGCGGGCGCGACCGTGAGGACCGGGCCCGCCGGGGTCTTGGAGTCGCGCAGGGCGACGGTGGCGTGCGGCGTCAGCTCGGCGAACTCGACGCAGTTTCCGCCCTGGTCGCTGCTGTACGACGACTTGCGCCAGGCCAGCAGGCCGAGCGGCGCGCACTCCAGGCACTCGCCGCCCTGGTCGCCGCTGTAACTGGACTTACGCCACTGGATCGTCGTCGGTATCGCCTTGCTCTCCATAGCGCTCCTCCATCGTCTGGCGGATCAACGCCGCCGAGTCCTTGAGGGAGAGAGCGGCGGCCCGGAGGTGATCGTAACGGAGCGAACAGTCCGCGACGGTCTCCGGGTTGGCGGCCGGATGCCCGGCGTCGTACCCCTCCGTGTAGACGATGGCTGGGTCCTGCGCGAAGCGGAAGAGGGTGAATGAGCCTTGGAGTCCCGCGTGCGCGCCCACCGAGAACGGCAGCACCTGGACGTTGATCCGGGGGTCGTCCTCGAAGGACAACAGGTGGGCCAGTTGGCCGCGCATGACCCTCCGGCCGCCGATCTCCTGACGCAGCGCTGCCTCGCTGAGCACCGTCCAGAAGACCGGTGGCTCCTGTTTCTCTAGGACGCGCTGGCGGGCGAGACGTACAGCGGTGCGGTCGTCGAGGTCGGTCGGGTCGAGCGCGCTCAGTACGGCCCGTACGTAGGGCTCGGTCTGAAGCAGGCCGTGGATCATCCGCGTCTGGAAGGTGCAGATCTCGGCAGCCCGTACCTCCAGCTCCGCCACCTGCTGGAACCAGGCCGGAAGCTGGCTGCGCATCACCAGATGGACCAGCCGGGACAGCAGCCCGCCCGTGCCCAGCGCGGCGTCGATCCGCTCGCTGAACTCCGGCGTGGGCAGCTTCCTCGCGGTCTCGATCTGGCCCACCAGTGAGCCGGTGTAGTTGACGATGTCGCCGAGTTGCCGCTGGGTGAGCCCGGCGGCCTCGCGGTGGCGGCGCAGCTCGAAACCGTAGTAGTCGAGGGGTGAGGCGCCGGGGTCGAGGACGTTGATGTGGGTCATGCGGAGAGCCCTCTCTCGCGCAACTCGGTCCACTACGGGACCGGTTGTATCCGTTCGGTAGCCCACGGTAGTCGTCCGACGTCAGGCTCGTGCCGTGAACGAATACTTTCCCCCGAACCTCCTGAGCCGCTGCCCGGACCAGTACCGGATGAGCTTCACGGCCGGTGCCCACTCGGCGCGGCACGTCCGGCGCATCGTCCGCGCCCACCTCGGCGAGTGGGGCCTCGACGAGCTGTCCGACGCGGTGGAACTCGGCGTGACCGAACTGCTGGCCAACGTCGTACGCCACGTCCCGGACCGCCGCTGCACGCTGCTGTTGCTGCGGCAGGCGGACGGGGCGGGGGTGCGGGTGGAGGTGACGGACGGCAGCCCCCGGCTCC
The DNA here is from genome assembly GCF_018982965.1 of Streptomyces mayonensis. Taxonomy (GTDB): domain Bacteria; phylum Actinomycetota; class Actinomycetes; order Streptomycetales; family Streptomycetaceae; genus Streptomyces; species Streptomyces mayonensis. The sequence goes on from NZ_JACBYP010000088.1 coordinate 28,983, forward strand.
CCCTGCGGGCGGCGCGGGTGGGCGACGACTCGGAGTGCGGCCGGGGGCTGATGCTGCTGGACGCGGTGGCCGACAGGTGGGGTGCCGTGCCGGGGGTGGAGGGCGGCAAGACGGTGTGGTTCGAGTGCGGGACTCCTTGACGGCGCACCGTCCTCCTCCCCGCGTATTCACCTGCCGCGGCGAAACCAGCGGCGTTTGCGTGGCGGCCTGGCCTCGTCGTCCGTGTCCGGCTCGTCGAACAGCAAGTACGTGACCGGGCCGGAGAGCTGGGAGGCGGTACCTGTCTCCGGGGCGGCGGTGACGAACACCAGCCGGTGTCCGCGGCCGGGTGACTGGATCGGTACGACACGGGTGCGCTGAAGCAGCCCGTCCTCACTGATCATCCCGTGCCGTTCGTAGAGACCGACCAGGACGAGACCCATGCGCCGTTCCATGCGCGGCTGCCGCTCCGGCTCGGTCACATCCGCTGCTGGACCAACAAGTGAAGCAAAAGCCCCAAGCCGTTCATCTGGCCCAGACTCGATGAACCGTTGGCGAGGGCGTCTCGTTGTTGGGGCTGTGAAGCACGACAGCGGAACAACGAACAGTTACGGTACTGGCGGCGGGCAGGCGGCGGAGGAGCAGCGGGCCGCCGGGCCCAGTGATGTACGGCGGCAGCGCGTATCCGGTCACGCTCAGGTGCCTGCGCACCCAGTGGACCCGGCATACGACCTAACAAACCCGGCTCACGCCCGGGCGAGCCCGACGTACGACCGAAGTAGGGATGCGGCGCGGCAGCAGCCGCCCGGGGAAGAGGCGATGTTCAGCGCAGTACCTGTGGACATCTCGACGCCTTACGACCCGACCCAACCGGTCCGACGAGGAACTCAACCAGTCCAGCCAGCCCCAGTGGCCCCACGGCAGGGGCCGACTTCGGCTCCTGGCTCGGAGAGGACAGGTGTCGCCCAGATTCTGCGCACGCAGGCGCAGATCCGTGCCAACGGGGCTAACTGGCCATCCCGTGAGACGAGACAACGCCTCCTGACGGTACCCGAAATCAGCATCCCTTCCCGCCAGGGGAACCAGGGGAACCAGGGGAACCAGGGGAAGAAGAGGGGTTCGCGCTGACCCGGTGAAGCACTTCGTCGGGTCCTACCCTGCCCGCGCCCAGGACGGCGGCCGTCAGGTCGTCTCCCGGGGCGGGTGGGTTCTGCTTGTCGAAACGGTCTGCAAGATTGGCCTTGACCAGGCCACATCGGCGTGCATATCGATGGCTTCGACTCTTCCGCAGTGCCCGCAGTTGCCCAGATGAGTCGCCACGGTGGTTTCGAAGACGTATGAGGACCGTGCTGTGCCCATGTTGGACCTGAACTGCTGACACCGTCGCGGGGCAGCTCTGTTACTCAGGTGCGTCGGCGTCTCTCTCCCCGTCCCGCCCCCCGAACGTCGCCGGTGCTTCGAAGGCTGCTCGGCGGGTGGCTCGGCGGAGGGCTCGGAGGAGGGGTGGGCCGAGGGTCAGGGTGAGGAGGACCGTCATGGCGGCGCGGCCTGCGTCCCAGCCCAGAGACGTGGCCAGGCAGTAGGCGAGGAAGCGGGCCAGGTTGGTCGCGATCGAGGCGTCCGGGTCGAAGGCGATGTTCGAGGCGAGGGTGTTCATGAACGTCCAGCCCGCGAGGTTCATCACCGTGCCGTAGGCGAAGGCCGCCAGGAAGCCGTACGCCGCCAGCATCAGCAGCTCGGCGCGGCCGCGCAGGCGGTCGGGGCCCGGCAGGAGGCCCGCGCCCATGGTGAACCAGCCCATGGACAGCATCTGGAAGGGCAGCCACGGACCCACGCCGCCCGTGAGCAGCGCGGACGCGAACATCGTGACCGAGCCCAGGACGAAGCCGAAGCCGGGGCCCAGGACCCGGCCGCTGAGGACCATGAGGAAGAACATGGGCTCCAGACCGGCCGTTCCCGCGCCGATGGGGCGCAGGGCCGCGCCCGCCGCCGCCAGGACGCCGAGCATCGCCACCGCCTTGGGGCCCAGGCCGGACTCCGAGATCGTCGCCGCCACCACGGCCACCATCAGGACCAGCACGCCCGCGAACAGCCACGGCGCGTCCTGCGTGTGCGCGTTGAGCGAGGCGTCCGGCGGGGCCAGGAAGGGCCAGCCGAAGCCCGCCACGCCCACCGCGCTGACCAGGAGCAGAGCGGCGACCGAGCGCGGGCCGAGGCGTACGGCGCGGGCCTGGCGGTCGTGGGGGGTGGTACGGCCGTCGGTCATGCCAGGGCCTCGCGGACCTGGGTCACCGTGAGCCACTTGAGGGGGGCAAGGATCTTGGCCACCTGTGGGGCGTAGGACGGGGAGGCCACCACGACGTCCGCTGCCGGGCCGTCGGCGATGACCTCGCCCTCGGCCAGGAGGACGACGCGGTGGGCCAGCTCGGCGGCCAGTTCGACGTCGTGTGTGGCCAGGACTATGGCGTGGCCCTCGGTGGCCAGGCCGCGCAGGATGCCGGTCAGGCGGGACTTCGCCGCGTAGTCCAGGCCGCGGGTCGGCTCGTCCAGGAGGAGAAGGGGCGGGCGGGCCGTCAGGACCACGGAGAGGGCGAGGGTGAGGCGCTGGCCCTCCGAGAGGTCCCGGGGGTGCGTGTCGTCCGTGATGCCGGGGAGCAGTTCCGACAACAGGGTGCGGCAGGTGCCGGGTGGTGCGTCCGCGTCGCGGTCGGCCGCCGCGCACTCCGCGGCGACCGTGTCGGCGTAGAGCAGGTCGCGCGGCTCCTGCGGGACCAGGCCGACCCGGCGTACGAGGTCCCGCGGTGCCGTGCGGTGCGGTACGGCGTCGCCTGCCCGGACCGAACCGGCGGACGGCTCGACCAGGCCGACGAGCGCCGAGAGCAGGGTGGACTTTCCGGCGCCGTTGCGGCCCATCAGGGCGACCGTCTCGCCGGGGGAGACGGTCAGGTCGACGTGGCGCAGGGCCTGCACGCGGTCCCGGCGCACGGCGAGGGAGCGGACTTCGGCGGCGTACGGGGTGGTGGAGGACGCGGGAGCCGGTGGGGTTTTGGTGCGGCGCCACCAGCGGGCGGGGGCCGGGCGGAGGGCAGGGGGTTGCGGGAGTGTGGCGGTCTGGTGGGGCGTGTGGTCCGGGATGTTCCGGTCGGCCAGGCGGTCCCGCAGCGGTGCGGCTTGGCGGCGGGCGTCGCGGATCGTCAGGGGGAGCGGGGACCAGTCCGCCAGCCTGCCCAGGGCCACCACCGGCGGGTATACCGGGGACACCGCCATCACGTCCGCCGGGGCGCCGAGGAGCGGGGGTGTGCCGGGGGCCGGAAGGAGGACGACCTGGTCGGCGTACTGGATGACCCGTTCGAGGCGGTGCTCGGCCATGAGGACCGTCGTACCGAGGTCGTGGACCAGGCGCTGGAGTACGGCCAGTACCTCCTCCGCCGCGGCGGGGTCCAGGGCCGAGGTGGGTTCGTCCAGGACCAGGACCTCCGGGTGCGGGGTGAGGACCGAGCCGATCGCGACCCGCTGCTGCTGGCCGCCGGAGAGCGTGGCGATGGGGCGGGAGCGCAGGGTGGTCAGGCCCAGGAGGTCGAGGGTCTCCTCGACGCGCCGGCGCATCACGTCCGGGGCGAGGCCCAGCGACTCCATGCCGTAGGCCAGCTCGTCCTCGACGGTGTCCGTCACGAAGTGGGAGAGCGGGTCCTGGCCCACCGTGCCGACCACGTCGGCCAGTTCGCGCGGCTTGTGGGTGCGGGTGTCGCGGCCGGCCACGGTGACCCGGCCGCTCAGCGTGCCGCCGGTGAAGTGCGGAACGAGGCCGCCGACCGCGCCGAGGACCGTGGACTTGCCGACTCCGGACGGACCGGCCAGGAGCACGAGTTCGCCCTCCGGGACCTCGAAGTCCACGTGGCTGACGGTGGGTTCGGTGGCGCCGTCGTAGGTGACCGACACGTCCTCGAAGCGGATCACGACGGCTCCTTCATGGGCGTACCCACGGGCGTACCCGTGGAGTTCTCCGGTGCGGGGGTGATGAACGCCGGGAGCAGGCCGAGGAGTACGGCTGCCGCCGGCCAGAGGGGGAGGGCGGGGGCGGTCAACGGCACCACGCCCGGGTGCAGGGCGGCCGGGTCCCGGGCGTTGGCGAGGAAGAGCAGCGCGGCGACCGCGACGCCGGACGCCGTGACCAGCCAGGCCCGGGTGTCCCAGCGGTCGGGGCGGTAGCGGGTGCGGACCGTGCGCCGGCCGCCCAGCCACAGGCCCGCGAGGGCGGCGGCGGCACCGGCGACGAGGACGGGGATGCCGTACGTGCCGCCCGCCGCGGTCAGCAGGCCGTACGTTCCCGCGCAGACGCCGAGCAGGCCGCCGAGGGTGAGGGCGGCGGTGGTACGGCGTACGGGGGCCGGCACTTGTGCGGTACGGCCGTAGCCGCGGGAGTCCATCGCGGCGGCGAGGGCGACGGAACGTTCCAGGGCGCCCTCCAGGACGGGTAGCCCCACCTGGAGCAGGCCCCGCATGCCCCGGTCCGGGCGGCCCCGCAGGCGGCGGGCGGCGCGCAGTCGCTGGACGTCGGCGATGAGGTTCGGCGCGAAGGTGAGGGCGACGACCACGGCGACGCCCATCTCGTACAGGGCGCCGGGGAGGGACTTGAGGAGGCGGGCGGGGTTGGCCAGGGCGTTCGCGGCGCCGACGCAGATGAGGAGGGTGGCCAGCTTCATCGCGTCGTACAGCGCGAAGGTGAGGCCCTCCGCGGTGACCCGGCCGCCGAGGCGGATGCCCTGCGCCCAGTCGGGGAGGGGGACTTCGGGGAGGGTGAGGAGGGTG